>NZ_JAFBIQ010000004.1 GCF_021531315.1 Oscillibacter valericigenes
AGCGATGCAAATTCTGCGCCGCCGTTCCTTATATAAAGGACTTGCTTAACCTCCTCAGCAGAGGTACAATGCGGCAAACCGGAGCGACGAACCATCCGTCCGCGGCACTCCGGCAAACTATGAAAAACCGCTTTCTGTCCCCTGTCACGAGGGTGTTCAGAAAGCGGTTTTTGACCACATGTTTGACTACATACAGACGTGGAGTATGCGGAGACAGCGGATGTAAGAGTTGCGAAGAGCGTCCGTAATAAAGCAAAAACGGCTATAAAGCACCGAAAAAAGTAGGAAAATTTTTATTCAAAAGTTTGGGACTAGGAGACCGTGCGTTCGAGTCGCACTACTCGGACCAACGAAAAAAGGGACTCTGAAATCACTGATTTCAGAGTCCCTTTTCCTTGTTCTATGTCTACTCCGAGGTTGGATCTAAATCCGTCGAATTCGACGGGTTTAGGCAGTTAGCCAGATCAGATTGATAATCACCACGCACTACCGCACTCGGCGAGTGAATGACATTAACCTGCACATTGATACTTGCGTTCATAAAAACGCCGATCTTTTCAGCCGCACCTCGCTTCATTTGTTCTGTCACATGCGTGTAAGTGTCCAGCGTAAATGCGGCACTATATGCAACCGTAAGACTGCATCCGAGGGTCTTTGCAACGAGCGGCATCGTCATCACATCCGGAAGATCTTCTTTGCGCCGGATTCGCGGCATCTTACTATCGTCCATCCTTGTCACTCCGTATAGAAGAGAGAGTCCTTCTCTTCTGTTTGCACATTTAGCCAGGTAAGGAATTTGTCTTTCGGCACGAAGATACGACTTCCAGCTTTGAAGGCAGGAAAGTCGATGCGCTTCACAAGCTCATAGACCTGAGACAGCCCGAGGCCGAGGAAATTGGACACCTCTTGAACATTGAGGATAAGGGGGAGCTCATCGGAACTCTTATACTGGCAACTTTTCATTTTGCATTCCTCCTGTGAAGTAATCTATATCAATACTTACGAGGAGGTTTGGTAACCAACAACAGGTTCGTACAAATTATCAGCAATAGAAAGCAGAAACTGCATTATATTTGTGGCGAATTTGCCGCAATTAAACGACAGTTGCGTTGGGGCGTTATGAGATTAGCTAAAAAAGAAGCACTTACGGATCAATACCGTAAGTGCCTCTCTATGGGTTTTCAAATTACTGGATGGCGTCTTTGAAAGCCTTTCCTGCTTTGAACGCAGGTGCCTTAGATGCAGGGATATCAATCTGCTCACCTGTTGCAGGATTCTTGCCAGTACGGGCAGCACGTTCTTTGACCTCGAAAGAGCCGAAGCCCACCAGCTGCACTTTGTTGCCAGCCTTCAAAGCGCTCTCAGTAGTCGTGATAAATGCAGCGAGAGCAGCCTCGCAATCCTTCTTGGAAAGGCCACTCGCTTCAGCCATTGCGGCAATCAGTTCGGTTTTATTCATAGTTTTTCTCCTTGATGTTATTTTGTTTTCTGTATAATTGTTTAGGTGCCTATGGAATGAAATGACAAGACTCTCTTAGAGTTTTTCACGCACCATCATAAGGGCATAACCAAGTAGATTTTGGCCTTGCCATTTTGCCCGGTCAAGTCTGCTTGGATCACGCATGGATAAACCAATGCCCCAAATCCGATCATTTACAGCACACTCAGCAAGAAATGCATTTCCAGTATCTTTCAGCCTCTCCCTTAGATCAGGGTTCTGCGTAAACTTTGCGAAAAGCCCCTCATAGACGACGATTTGTCGAATACCGTTCCATAGGCTCTCATCATAGCCGGATACAAGCCGTCCAAGAGCCTTTATCTCGGCAGCATTATCCGTAGCAAGAATCTGTGTGGCAACCTTTTCATCGCCAAAGGAAAGTGCCTTGCGGTACATCATATACTGCTCCATTGAGGAAAAGGTGATACCATTGTGCGTAAATGTGGAAGGATACCAGTTGCTAAGGTATCCATTCTCTTCGTTATTGTTGTGAAAACAGATAACAGTCATCACACTTCTCCTACTTTTTTTACTGCCAAATCAAGTTCCAAGTCATGGAGCCCAGCGTAGGCTTTTTTCAAAAAGGACACAGGAATCTTCTTGACCAGTTCCGCACTAGACAAGCCGTAAAACCATTGATAATAGGCGTAAAACTCTCCAATCCAAGCTGGCATAAACCCGCCCATCGCCTTGCCTTCTTTAAGACAATAGCTTTCTGTTTCGGTGAAATAAGTCCAAAGCTCCTTCGCATCCATTGTATTGACATACGCTTTTGCCTCGTCAATACTCTTTCTCGTTTTGCTTGCCATATAGGTGTTAATGAACTCCTCAGTATCTTTGTCGGGATACTGCTGTGCAACAAGGTCAAAGAGCTTGCCCTGGTTTTCTACAACATCGTCTAAGTAGGCCTCTGCATACGCTCGCACTATCATCACCTCTCAAATAAAGTGCTGAACACCTTTGTGACCTTGTTTGCGTCGGAATCAACAAGTTCACGCATATTGTTTCTTGCAGACACATCTCGCTGGTTGTATCTGTCGTTAAACTCTGCATAAGGGACAACAAGTAGCTCGTCGCTTTTTTCTCTCAGATTCGCATAGGCTGCTTTGGATTTGATGCAGTACTGGAGACCTAACCCGCCCAACGAGAGCAGCTCTTCAAGAATATCAATATCGATATTGTCCCGAACAAATTCTTTCGCAATATAGAAATAAGAAGCGTTAGCTCTCCAGCCACGAATGACATCGTAATCGCCTGTGTCAATGCCATACTTCTCGATGAACTTCTCTGCGAGCATACGATATCGTTTGGAATCAGCTGCCTCCCTATGCTTCATCAGTTCTGCAAGCCACGCCAGGACATCCCGCTGCTGGAAATCTAAGATTCTTAGTCCGTCGGTATCAAGTTCGTACTTATGGACCCATCCGTTTGTATTATTAGGTCGGCAGACCGCCCATTCTTTTGCAAGTTCAATACTCTCGGTTAGATAAAAGCCTTTGCCATAGTCGTGCTTTTCATCCCCGCCACCGTATTGGGGAACTACGAGCTTATTGGGAGTACCGTGATATAGAGTTATGATTCCCATTTCCTCGTTCCTCCATAAACGAACATCTTCTCATGCATGGATATCTCTGACATATTACTATTATACCGAGCGCAGGATGAAATGGCAATCTCAACTTTTTTACTGCCAATTTCTACTTCTTCCTTATTTGGATGCAACTCCAGTAAGTCAACAGAGGGCCAGCCCCATTAGAGCTGGCCCTCTATGCACCAAAAGGCATACTTTTTGGTTGAACCGGTTTAAGAGCGAGTAACTGAATAAAAAGTGTGTCAGAAAGCCGTTATTTTCTTTTGATATGTACCACTTTCATTTGAGGAATTTTGAGATGGAAGCAACCGTCAAGCGAAACTGTATGGGATTACGATATAGATGACTCCCTCGATATCTATGAGTAAGCTGTCGGATAGCCATGGGGCTTTTGTATTGGATAGACCTGCTGACACATTTTCTCTCGTTCCGCGTTAAAACAAAATAGATCAAAATAGATATAGAAGCGGTGCCATCATTCCAGCGGAGATATCCGTCATCATATTGAAATTCTTGGAAATGACTGTTGTATCTCCCATGCAGTCCGAGGGTACGATAGTCTGGTTGAGACGAATCATCTTCCCAAACTACATCAATATCCATTTGCATATAGGCAATATTGTATATTGCACTGACGAAGACATCTTTATAGAGGAATGTTCTATCCCCCATACTGACAAGCACATTTCTTTTACCACTAAATGAGCTGCCACCGCCGATAGCTTTTTTGACAGCTGCAAAGGATCTGTCTCTACTCATATTTTTCTCCTATATCGTGTTCAAATCAGGCACCTCCATGTCGTAGATCAGATCCATTCGGGAGATCACGCTCTGGTTCATGTCGCGACAGCCGGAGTAGTCGCTGTTTGTCGTAACGACAATGACGGTAATCAGTCATGTCGAGCACCTCCTTTATGCGACACAGTTGTTTCTGGCAAGTACTTCATTACAAAGTCGGATCAGCTCACGGCATCGATACTCACTGCACATGCCGATGTGAGCGTCACGCAGGCAAAGTCCGAATGAATCTGCAAACCAGCGATAAGCCTCTTCACGAGTCATGATCCCGCTTCTCCAGATAAGATCGAACTTTCGATGCGCCTGAATACGGAGATTCCGGAGATCCCCATTCGCCGGCACACCCATTGGTTTGTCGGTATTCGGGTGTGCGGCAATATAGGTGTTGCAGGCGGGATAGTTGTGACATACATAGAGCTTTCGGTCAGATTTCGCATCATGATAGATTTCAGATGCAGGTCTCAGGATCATGGCCGCCCCGCAATGCGGGCAGCGGAAGGATCTGCTGCGCTGGGCTCGGGTCTTTCTTTTTTTCAAAATAGTCATCTCCTTTTTTGCGTTCTACTAGAGTTCACTCAAAAAACAGGGGGGACCCCCCCGTCGCTTTGAAAAGAAATTTGTAAACTTTTTGTGAACGGACGAAAAAGAGCTATTGCACGCAAAATGCAATAGCTCTAAAACGGGATATTGAGTTCTGTAGTATAAGTCAGACTTGAAGCAGAGGCTTAACCGCGTTAGGCAAAGGTTGTCCTTTCTATTGGACAGGCTTTATGCTATACTATAATTGCTTTACAGAAATTGGCTCGACTAGGTTGAAAGGATGATAAATGTATGCCTCGCTCCTCTTTTCAGAAGCTGAAGATCATCTACATCATGGAGTACCTGCTGAAAAACTCGGATGAAGAGCATGCCGTGACCACCAGCCAGATCATTGCCTACCTGAAATCCCATGATATTACTGCGGAGAGGAAGACGATCTATAGTGATATTGAAGCTCTGCGGGATTTCGGCTTGGACATCATCCAGGTATCTGAGGGGAACAATCACGGCTACTATGTAGCAAGCCGCGACTTTGAACTGCCGGAGCTCAAGCTCCTCGTAGATAGCGTCCAATCCTCGAAATTTATTACCCATAAGAAGACGCTGTCTCTGATTAAGAAAATCGAGAAGTTGGTCAGTATCCATAGCGCGCAGCTGCTCAACCGACAGGTATTCGTGAAGAACAGGATCAAAACGATGAATGAGTCCATCTACTATAATGTCGATGAGATTCATAATGGCATCTCAAGCAATCGGAAGATCCGATTCCTGTATTTCGAGTATAATGTCGCCAAGGAACGCGTGTACCGCCACGATGGAGCTTATTATGTTGTCAGTCCCTTTGCAATGACATGGGACGATGAGAACTATTACATGGTTGCCTTTGATTCTGCTGCAGGGATCATCAAGCACTACCGCGTCGATAAGATGGAGAAGATCACCGTTCTGGATGAAGAACGAGATGGTCAGGAAGCTTATGAGGCGCTCGACATGGCTGTCTATGCTCGCAAGACCTTTGGCATGTTCACCGGTGAGGAGGTCAAGGTCCATCTCCGTTTCGAAAATCATCTGGTGGGCGCCGTACTCGATCGTCTCGGGCGAGATGTGATTCTTATCTCGGATGGCAAGGACCACTTTACGCTTCGGACGGAAGTGATCGTCAGCCTGCAGTTCTTTGCGTGGCTCTGCGGATTTAAGACGTCGGCGAAGGTTCTCGGCCCCGATGATGTGGTCAAGCAGATGGCAGAGCATGTCAAGTCGATCGCCGCGCAGTACAAATAAAGGTGGGAGAGAAACAATGAGATCCATTTTTCACAGTAAGGTTACCTGGTTAATAGGTCTTCTGGTCGCTGCAGTCTTATCCTTCTTCTGCATCGCCCCACATATGACTCAGCCAAGTACATACCAGAATTCACTCAACACTCTGCAAGGAAAGCAGGAAACCGTTCTTGAGCTGACAGCTGTTTCTGCAGCGGCATCAACAGCAATAACCGTGCTACCTGGTGACGTGGCTACCCCCATCGCAGATAAGCTGGCAGATCTGAGTGGTTATTTTCTAATCGTTCTTTGCGCAATCTTTTTGGAGAAGTATCTACTGACCATTACAGCAAGTGCGACATTTTATGTACTTATTCCCCTCTCCTGCGCTTTATGTGCTGCATATATTCTTTCCTCCAAGCGATTCTTTGGTGAACTGGCTTGGAAGATCGTGTGCTTCGGCCTTGCAATCGTTCTTATAGTACCAACCAGCGTTTATGTCTCTAATGTGATTGAAGAGACGTACAACACCTCAATCAGCACAACAATAGAAGATGCCAAGCGCGTTACTGAAGAGATACAGACGGACGACAGTACAAATAACACCGAGGAAAGTTATGGGATTTCGGGGCTCTTTTCCAAAGTCACCGAAGGGATCAGCAAAGCGACGACGGAAACCGTTGATAAGTTTAAGCGTGTGCTCAACAACATGATCGAGGCCCTTGCAGTAATGCTGGTAACATCTTGTCTGATTCCAATCCTTGTAATCGTCTTCTTTACCTGGCTGGTCAAGCTTATTTTCGGAATCAACATCCCACTACCAAGCCATGAATCGATCACAAAAGCGAACCCCATGGCGCGTCAAAAACAGGACGACTGAAAAAAGTACTCTCTACATCAATCATGTCAACTATTGATCAGGCCTTTAAGCGCCTACAAGAATCTGCCTTCCGCGCAAAGTTTTATTTGAGCGAAAAGGACAGGCAGTACATAATGGACAAGGGCATGGACACCATTCAACGCCATGCCGCCGGCTTCATCCGAACGAGGCTTGCGCCGGCGGTCATCCCCAATGACGGCAAACAGACACCAATGCGCGGACATCCGGTGTTTATCGCCCAGCACGCCTGCGCCTGCTGCTGTCGCGGCTGCCTAAACAAGTGGTATCATGTCCCGATAGGCCGTGAGCTGACGGAGGATGAGCAGGAACGCATCGTGCGGCTGCTGATGGCATGGATTGAGCGACAGCTTGCAATGGGTGCGAAATAGCGAGAAATTGAGGTGACGACTATGTCTACGATTGGAAATATTCTATGGTTCCTATTTGGAGGATTGATCGGCGGTCTTGCGTGGGTGCTGGCCGGCTGCCTTTGGTGCATCACCATCATCGGCATACCTGTTGGCCTGCAATGCTTCAAATTTGCAAGCCTCGCCTTTTTCCCGTTTGGGAAAGAAGTTGTGTATGGCGGCGGTGGCTTTTCCTTCCTCGTCAACCTGATCTGGATCATTTTCTTTGGCCTTGAGATGGCGATCGGATACTGCATTCTCGGCTGTCTCTGGTGCATCACGATTCTCGGCATTCCGATCGGAAAGCAATGCTTCAAAATGGCCAAGCTGTCTCTAATGCCCTTCGGAGCATCGGTCGTGTAAAGCAATATTATATCATACAGCCTCTGACTTTATGGAGCAGCAAACGGAACGAGCAACAAGGGCCATATCAGGTTTATCTTTTCCGGATTTTCAGAACGGTTTTGAGACGGCAGTTCGCTTCTTTGGAACCACAATTGCATCATCCGGTGGGAAATCCCAGAATTTCATAGCAAAAGGAGGATGGCAGCTTTTTTCCAAAGGCCGCTTTGGAGAGAAGTCTCAAGCTTATGCAGCATTGGAATGAAATCTCCCTGGAGGGGATCGGTGAAGAGATCAAAGATATCCTCTACTCGTATGTAAAAGCGGAAAGCATCACCTATTCTTCCGGCGAAAAGCAGGCGGAATCGTTCTTCCTGTCCTACTTCAAAAACCAGCCTTACTGGCAGGAGCATCCCGAATGCGTCGGCACAAAGCCGATCAAGGACGATCCCTTCGATCGTGCGGCAGCCTTTGCCATGGTGCGCGGCAAGGGCGATAAGACCATCGTGTTCGTCCACCACAACGATGTGGTCACGGTGGAGGATTATGACCGTCTTCGCCCGTTAGCATTCAGCCCCGATGAGCTGGTGGCCGAGCTTAAAAAGAGAGCCGACAGCTTTTCGGAAGAAATCAGAAATGATCTGGCGTCCGATGCGTACCTCTACGGCCGCGGTGTCTGCGACATGAAGGGCGGCGGCTCGATCCAGATGGCGCTGCTGCGTCGCTACAGTGAGCTGGTCCGTCGCTCGCCCGAAGCGCTGCCGGGCAACCTGATCGTGCTGGCTGTGCCGGACGAAGAAAACCTCTCCGCCGGTATGCGCGCCGCCGTGACGCTTCTGGCTGAGCTCAAGGCACAGTACAGCTTTACCTATCTGTCTCTGCAACAGTTGTCATTGAACTGTTGGTTTAATCGTCTGAAAGGCTCAATTATGGTCAAAGGTTTGCCGTTGGGGTCTGCCCCTCGTTTTCCCATTCAAATAGTGCAGGAAGCGCGCGAGGCGCATAGTCGCGGGAGCACGTTCCCACAATTCTGGGAGATGGGTCATTTTCTATGAATCGATCCGGGGCCTGCTCCAGAATATAATCGATCCAAGCGATTGCATTCTTGCACTTGCGGCGACGCACACGGGCATCGTGCAGCATATTGGAGTAATACACGACCGGCATATACTCCGAACCTCGCACTTTGGGATCGTTTAAGATGGTGTGCAGCCACATGTCCATAATGGCATCCAACTCACTAAATACGATTCCTTCTGTTTTGTGAGCGATACGCAGGAGCATTCGGCCAACAGGTAATGGGAAGAAAAAGAACCCGGAGCCCTTATAGCTATAATAGTTGTACTGAAGGCTTGTGCAATGCTCTTTCCAATTGGTGATGGAAAAGCGAATGACCTCATTCTCTGCATCCAGCCATTCATAGGTCAGGAACCCGTATTTCTCGTAATAGTCCAATTGCTCAAGAGCTTGTCTTTTGGAATGGACACGCAGAATCCTGGGTAACGATCCAAGCTTGCAGATCCATTGGCCAGGTGCCTCCATGTATCTCTCTCCACTGATCATACGCTCATTCGAGCGGAAGTTCGCATAGCTAAAGAGTGCCATGAGACTGAAAAGATGGACGGTTCCTTCATTTCGGAATTCCTTGTGGTTATTAAAGTGACGGAACCACGGTTTCCATATCCTGACTTTCGGAAAGCTCACTAATTGTTGCTTTTGTGTGCAGTTCATCTCATACACCCCCTTTCCAGCAAAGTAATAGGTTTAAGATATCGATTCCAAGTCCCCTGGTCAGGGGGGACACAGGCATTTCAGCCTCGGCCCATGCTTGTGGGTGCGTCGTCCCTCGGTTTGAGGCCTAGCCGGACGAGTGTACCATTGTTTTCCCGTGTTGTCATCGCTATGAGGTTTGACCACGCCTCTTTCACTTGCTCATAGTGGCTCGGACACGGTGATGTCTTGGAATCGTATGCAGTTTTCAAGGTGCAGTATTGGGAAAATTGAGTGAGAAGATACAGTTGCCAAGAGATAAAACACCTCGCTTGCACTTCTCGTAATAAATGTAGAAAATGGCACCCTTTTGACCACCCACGAATTTGAAAAAACAAAAATGTCTCTGATACCGGCGTGGTATCAGAGACCAACAAAGAGAAGTGAGTGGAGATTTATTTCAGTTTAGCAGTTTCTCTTATGCCAAATGATACTGTTACAAACCATCAATTCTTTTTTCTTCTGTATGTATGATTTCATTTATTCAGGTAGGCTCCATTAAATCCCTCCCACGGACATGCCAATCCTTGCGCCCGATATACCGATGTGATAAGATGTCAACAAATCGGAAGTTGTGACTACAAATGAATCGGATACTACGATACAAGATACCATGGAGGAATATGAGAATGTCGAAAGATGAGTATTTGATAACCGATGCGCCCCTCAAAGCGTTGACGGTTTTTGCAATGCCGATGATTCTTGGGAGTTTTTTTCAGCAAATATACAATATGGCCGACTCCATTATTGTCGGCCAGTTTGTTGGTTCTTCTGCACTTGCAGCTGTCGGTGCCTGTGCAGCATTAACCAATGTGTTCATTTGTGTGGCACTGGGAGCCGGCGTAGGTGCCGGTGTGCTGGTGAGCCGCTATTTTGGAGCCAAAGAGTATGGCAAAATGAAAACCATTGTGTCAACGTCCTTGCTCAGCTTTTTGATTCTAAGCATTGTCCTTGGCGTTTTTGGCTTATGCTTTTCCCGCCCGATGATGCGGGGCTTGCAAACCCCTCCCGACATTCTGGATGAGGCAGTGCTGTATCTGCGGGTCTATTTTGCAGGATTTCCGTTCTTATTTATGTATAACATTCTCTCCACCATGTTTACCTCCATCGGTGAATCAAGAATTCCCTTGGCACTCCTGATTTTTTCTTCTGTCCTGAATATTTTTATGGACCTTTGGATGGTTGCCGGGCTTGGTCTGGGCGTGTTCGGTGCCGCTCTTGCAACCTTGATTGCCCAAGGCATTGCCGCCGTATTTTCCCTTTTGATTTTTCTTCATCGGATGCGGCGATACGAGAGCCCATTTCAACGATTTGACTGGCAGGGGCTGCAATCCATGCTGCAAATTGCCGTGCCGTCGATTCTTCAGCAGTCTACGGTGTCCATCGGTATGCTGATTGTACAGGCAGTTGTGAATCCCTTTGGTACACAGGCGCTGGCAGGCTATTCGGCGACAATGCGAGTAGAGAATGTGTTCTCTTTGATTTTTGTCTCCATCGGCAATGCGGTTTCGCCGTATGTTTTCCAGAATCTTGGCGCAAAGAAAATTGCTCGTATCAAAAAAGGCTACCATGCGGCGCTGGTGCTGGATGTGTGCTTTGCCATTCTTGCCTTTCTCGTCATTGAAACGCTGCACACGCAGATCTCCTCGCTGTTCTTAGGAAAAGACGGAACGGCGTTGGCCTATCAGGTGTCTGGTGATTATATGAGGTGGATTGGTTACTTTTTTATCTTCATGGGTATCAAGATGGCAACCGATGGAGTCCTTCGCGGTCTCGGAATTATGCGTCCGTTCCTCGCTGCAAACATGGTGAACCTTGCGATTCGTCTGTCCGTTGCCCTGATCTGTGCACCGCGTTTCGGCATTGCCTTTGTCTGGCTTGCTGTACCAGCTGGTTGGCTTGCGAACTTTTTAATCTCCTATGTGGCTCTCAGGAGATCATGGCCGACCGATAAAATGGCATCAACCAGATAACTTCCAATTTAACGAACAGGAGATGATGATCGCATGAAAATCCTATATGAACTATCTTGGCTATGGGAAACGCTAGGCATTGCGCTTGTTGCTGCGGCTATCTGCATGGCTTGCGCCGCGCTGATCTGCAAGGCAGCGAAGAAGAAACTCGGCAAAAAGGTGTTGGCGGTCATAGGGACTGCGGCATTTGTGGGCGCGATTCTATCGGTTATTCTGATTGCCCGGACGCCGATGCCGCTTTGATAAGACAGGAGGCTTTTACTATGGATAATGGAAGATATTCGATCATATTCAGCAGTTTGACTGGTAACACGAGGCAACTTGCCGAGACAATTCGCGTAGTGCTTCCGGCAGAAGACTGCGACTATTTCGGTGCGCCGGAAACGGCGGAATTGCACTCTGGAATGCTCTATGTCGGCTTTTGGACGGATAAGGGCAATGCGGACAGTGCCGCCTTGGGGCTGCTGTCAAAGCTGAGAAACAAAAAGATTTTTCTGTTCGGGACGGCGGGCTTCGGCGGCAGTGCGGCATATTTCCAGAAGATCCTTGATCACGTCAAGCAGTCTGTTGACTCAAGCAATACTGTGGTCGGAGAATATATGTGTCAGGGTAAAATGCCGCAGTCTGTACGGGATCGCTATATGAAAATGAAGGCACAGCCGGAGCATCCGGCAAATATTGATGCGTTGATCGATAACTTTGACCGTGCGCTTTCCCATCCGGATGAGGACGATTTAGAAAGACTTAGAAAAATCATTTTGGGATGACAGCTTCGACAGGGGAAATAGAAAGATGGTTGTACTTACCGAGCAGATAGAGATTCCGGCTTCCTATGAGAAAATGGAGGCATGGGCTGCTAACTTTGAGGAAGAGTTTGTGAAATGGAGTCCCTACCACATCGAATGCAATCTCTATAACCGGAACTATCACGCAGGAAGCAAGGTTCGCTTCCGCGAGATCGTCATGGGGCTGGACTACGATGTGACCGGCACGATTACGGAATGCGAACAGGATGAAAACCACTTTCGCATTGTACTCCAAAGCGACAAGAAAACGGCGTTCATCACCTTTGAGGGGAAAAGAACCGAAACAGGATGCCATTTCTCTCACACCGAGGCTTTCGGCATGACAACGCCGGTAATTGGGGCGATCATGAACTTCCTGATCTTCAAGGTGTTTTTCAGGAAAAAGGCAAACTGGCAGCTTATCCGGGATGATATGATTTTGGATAACAGGTATTTATATGACATTCTGACCGAAGGAAAATACCCGGAACGAATCCCGCTGGACAAGCTGCTGACCGGCGCGAAGTAACCGAATGGGAGGGCTTGATCATGCCGCTTCAAATCGTCAGAAATGACATCACAAAAATGATGGTTGCCGCCATCGTCAACGCTGCCAACGAGTCGCTGCTGGGTGGCGGCGGTGTGGACGGCTGCATTCATCGTGCCGCTGGATCGGAGCTGCTGGCAGAATATGAAACGCTCCATGGCTGCTTTGCGGAACAGGAATTATCTTGTACTTGAGAGCGCTGTGTGATACTATATATTGTTATTGTTCACGATGGGAGAAATTATATGTTCTTTACGATGGATGAGGTAGCACTTATTGACGGCCTTATCGCCACCTACTTTGTTGCAGATTCCGTATCTGAAAGTGTGCGGGTTCGATATTATGAAACGCATCAACACCTCCAAGACAACCGAACCGATTATGTGGATTTGAGGAACATAAAGGAGGCCCTTTTCTTTTTGGCTCCGTTATTTCATGGGAGTATCCAATTTGAAAAGGATATTTGGTCGGTCATTGCAAAGACGCAGAGATTATTAAAAGAGAGCAGCCTTGTTGCAGAGTAAACTGCAGCAGGGCTGTTTCTTTTTCTTCCTATCTTCCTGCATAGTCAATCGTTGGAAGATTTTTATCCCGTTAGGGTGGTCAAAAGGCCCTCTTTTTCTACATTTATTCTGAAGAGCTCTTTAGTTTATGTAGAAGGAGGTCTACATGCTGAATTCGAAGTCTGGGAATATTCAGACACGGCATATGCAATGGAAAACGCACATAGAGTTAAGCATCAAACGCTCTGGAAAGGAGGGCAACAATGGAAGTATTTCTAATCTATCCCAAGTCAGAGCAAGCACAAAAGGAACTTGCCCATGAACTTGCAAAATTTCATGCAGAGCAGGCACTGAAGAACATCTTGAAGTTGCCCTGTTCCACGGAGCAAAAGTTAGAGCTGGTAGATGCAGTAGTGAAGCATTTGAAAGAACAAGCATAATAAATCCACAGGGTTCTCATGAACGCTGACCTGATAGAAAACCGAGCAGACTGATTATCAAGACCAGTCTACTCGGTTATTCTGTATACGACAGTCACGCAGTACATTCTCATCGCAGTTAAGAGCATTTACCCTCTATTTGAAGTACTTCTCCCAAGTGGATTTGAAAAGTTGTTTTCTGTTCTGCTCCCATTGTTTGAGGTTGCAAAGGCTGATGCCTAGCCTATCAGCATACTCTCTTTGCGTTAGGCCAAGCTTCATTCGGATTGACTTGATCTGGTTGCCCTGACCATTCCTCAGAAATAGATTGTAGTCATCCAGAAGCGTATCAACCGACACTTCAAAAAGCTGCGCGATTTTCTCCATGTGCTCCGGCGGATAGAGGTCTTTGCCGTATTCTTCATAGTGGACGTAGGTGCTCCGGTCTATCCCGGCGTAGTCTGCAACGTCTCTCTGCCGCAGTCCTTTCTGGTAGCGAAGCCAGCGCAGCTTGTCCGCTGTTTCGGTAATTTCTGAGAAGTCCGAGAACTGCAAATTGAACTTTTCTGCGTCCTGAAACTTGTGCGGCAGCACCACCGGAAATTGAAGAATCTGGAGCGGGGCTACTTTTACTGCACCCGATACATTGGAAATCAGAATATAGCAGCGGACTCCCACTCTCGCCAGCAGGCGCCATTTTGCCTCAAAAGACACCCGTTCCGCTACCTCAACCGCCGTTTCTTCCGTTGTGATAGTATAGCATTTTCAATACACCTTGCGGCGTAGGTGGCCAGGCGGGCGCCCTTTTCGGGCTTGAAGGTCGAGATGCCCTTGATGAGCCCGATGGTGCCGATGGAAATGAGGTCGTCCTGCTCCTCGGACTGCACATAGTACTTCTTCACGATGTGCGCCACAAGGCGCAGGTTGTGCTCGATGAGCGTGTTGCGGGCCTCGAGGTCTCCTGCGGCGAAGCGTTCGAGGCAGTCCCTTTCCTCGGCGGCGGTGAGCGGGCGCGGAAACGAGCCGAGGTCTCCGCTCAAGCGCAGGGAGAGAAAGAGGCTGTTGCACAAAAGCCAAACGGCGGCGGAAAGCATATACACATCAACTCCTCCCCTCAGCCTATGTTTCGTCGGGAAGTCCCTATGCGTATGCTTTTCACCGCCGCGCAGCGCCGCTTTTCTATTTTCTGCGCGTATGACGGATGATAACGAAGGTGAGGACCCATACCGTAAAGCCGACCAACAGATATTGCATCGCCGCAGTCTCCTTTCGTCCTTCGTCAATTGCCGTGCCGGGCGGTCAGCTCGCGCTTGAGCCGCTCGCCCGTCGGCGTGGCGGCAAGGCCGCCGAGCGCCGTTTCGCGGAATTCGACTGGCATTCGCCGCCCGACCTCACCCATCGCGTCGATGACCTCATCGACAGGGATGCGGCTCTCGATGCCCGCGAGTGCCATGTCCGCCGCGCTCACGGCGTTGACCGCGCCGATGACATTGCGCTTGACGCAGGGCACCTCGACCAGTCCCGCGACGGGATCGCAGACAAGGCCCATGAGGTTTTTAAGCGCCATCGCCACCGCGTGGCCGATCTGCTCGCCCTCGTTCTCGCCGCCGCGCAGAGCGACGAGCGCCCCCGCCGCCATGGCGGAGGCCGTGCCGATCTCGGCCTGACAGCCGCCGGACGCGCCTGCAATGCTCGCCTTGCGGGCGATGACCTCGCCGATACCCGCAGCGACATAAAGCGCCTCCAAAAGCTGATGCTGCGTCAGCTCCTCATATTTACAAAGCGGCAGCAGCACCGCAGGCAGCACGCCGCAGGCGCCCGCTGTGGGCGCCGCGACGATGCGGCGCATACAGGCGTTGGACTCCGCCATCGAAAGCGCCTCGGCAATGACCTCGCTGACATAGCCGCCTGTCATAGCGCAGCCGCGGAAGTTGTATTGACGCATTTTCATGCCGTCGCCGCCGACCAGCCCGCTCACCGAGCGCTTGCGCCCCGTGTAGCTGTCCGCCGACTCCTGCATGGCCCGCCAGGTCGTGAGCATCTTCGCCATGCTCGCCTCGCGGCTGACCTGCCGCTCCTCCATATCGTCGGCGAGGACGACCTCCCAGAACTCCTGCCCGTTTTGCGCCATGCGCTCAAAGATCTCCTTCATCGAAGCCAGAGCCATCCTCGTCGTCCTCCTTATCATAATAGGTCACACCCAGAATACCGGGCAGTTCGGAGATAAATTCCACCTGCCGTGGCCTGATGTGCTGGTCGGTCTCGATGACCATCAGCGCGTCGCCGCCTCGCTTATGGCGGTGGACGCTCATGTTCGCCACATTCACGCGCAGCTGGTTCAAAATGCTCGTCACCGCGGCGACCGAGCCGAACTCGTCCTGATTGCGCACGACGAGCGTATTGCTCTCACCGGTGAAGTTGACCTCGATGCCGTCGAGTCGGTTTACCATAATGCGACCGCCGCCGAGCGAGCTCGCCTGCACGGTGAGCCGCTTTCCGCTCTTGCCGATCAGCTCCAGAACCGCGCTGTTCGGGTGCGCGTCGCGCAGGTCGATCTCGTCGATGGTATAGCGCAGCCCCGCCTTTTCCGCCTCTTTAAAGGCGTTGGGGATGCGCAGGTCGTCCGGCCTCATGCCGAGCAATCCCGCCACGAGCGCGCGGTCGGTGCCGTGGCCCCGACCCGTTTCGGCAAACGAGCCGTAGAGGTGGATCTTCGCTTCCGCAGCCTCTTCACCGAGCAGCGTGCGCGCCATCGCGCCGATGCGCGCGGCGCCCGCCGTGTGCGAGCTGGAGGGGCCGACCATGACGGGGCCTAAAATATCAAAAATATCCATACCGTTCGTTCTCCTTTGCGCGGTACTGATGATGTCTGCCATTATAGCAAAGAGCGTGCAGATTGCAAGCTCACTTTCTCATCGGCGCGGTCGCCTCACGCAGCCACGCGCGCGTCGGCGCGTCGAGCTGCGGCGCAAGGACTTCATACACGCGCGCGTGATAGGCGTTGAGCTGTGAAAGCTCGCGGTCGCTCAAAAGCGAAGGCTCGAGCTCGTCGCGGTCGAAGGGCGCGAGCGTCAGCGGCTCAAGAGAGAGGAAGCAGCCGTATCCGTTCTCCTCCGCCGTGCGCACGAGGACTAGATTTTCCAGCCGCACGCCGAATTTGCCCGCGAAATACAGCCCCGGCTCGTCGGAGAAGACCATGCCCGGCTTCAGCTCGATCGGCCGCGCGTCGGGTGCGAGCTTCCAATGGATGCGCTGCGGGCCCTCGTGGACACTGAGAAGATAGCCCACGCCGTGCCCCGTGCCGTGATTATAGTCCAGCCCCTCGTCCCAAAGCGGGCCGCGGGCAAGAATATCGAGGTTCTCCCCCGTCACGCCCGTGCGAAAGCGCGCGGCGGCGAGGGCAAGATGTCCGCGCAGGACGAGGGTACAGGCGCGCTTTTCCTCCGCCGTGACGGGGCCGAGCGCGACGGTGCGCGTCACATCGGTCGTGCCTGTGCGGTAGTGCCCGCCGGTATCGGCGAGCAGCAAGCCGCGTGCTTCGAGCGGCGCGTCGCTCTCGGTGGTCGGCTCGTAGTGGACGATTGCGCCGTGGGGACCGTAGGCAAGGATGGGGGCAAAGCTGGGGCCGAGGTAGTCCGCGCTCTCGCGGCGGTATTCCTCCAATTTTGCCGCAGCGCTCAACTCGCTCGCTCCCTCGCGCACGGCGTAGCGCTTGAGCCAGCAAAGGAAGCGTGTGAGCGCGACGCCGTCATCCAGGTGGGCGCGGCGGAAATTCTCCTGCTCCGCCTCGTTCTTGACCGCCTTCATCGCCGCGATGGGACTGGGCCGCTCAAGCGCCTCCGCGCCCTCCGGCAAGCTCTGCGTCAGTCGATAGTTCGCGCTCGCGCCGTCTAAAAGGACGCGTGTGCCGCGCGGCAGTGCGGAAACGAGCGCGTAAATGTCGGCATAATCGGCAAGGCGCACGCCGTCGGCAGCAAGCGCCGTCTCTATCTGCGCACCGACCGCGCTCTCTCGGGCGCAGAGCGTGGCGGCATCCTTTGTCAAAAGCAGAAAGCCGAGGAACACGGGCGTACACGCGACATCGTCCCCGCGCAGGTTCAAAAGCCACGCGAGCTCGTCGAGTGCGGTGACAATAAAGGCGTCCGCGCCCTCCCTTTCCATCGCCGCGCGCACGCGCACGAGCTTGTCCGCGCGCGTTTCCCCGGCGTATTCCACGCCCAGCTCCCACACCGGCGCGGCGGAGAGCGGCGCCCGGTCGGGCCAGAGGGCGTCGACGAGATCCTCGCCGCCGGAAAAGCGGATCTTTTTTGCGCTCAGCTTCTTCCCCAGCCGCCGCGCAAGCGCGGTGCTGACCGTGCGCGCGTCGAAGCCGAGCAGGCTCCCCTCCTCCAGCTGCGCAAAGAGGAAGTCCGCGAGCGTCGGCACGCCCGGCTCGCCGGAGCGCATCAGCTCGATACCGCTGCCGGCAAGCTGCTCTTCGGCTTGTAGGAAATAGCGTCCGTCCGTCCACAGCAGCGCACGGCTCGGCAGAACGAGCAGTGTCCCCGCGCTGCCGGTGAAGCCGGAGAGGTATTCCCGCGCTTTGAAGTAGCCGCCGACATACTCCGAGGCGTGGAAATCGTCGGTCAGGACAAGGTAGGCGGCAAGACCGCGCTGCGCCATCGCGCGGCGCAGTGCCGTGAGCTTTTCCGTCGTGGTCATCGTGTGTCTCCTCCTGCGCTCATGTAGTTTTTCTATCCTACACCGCCGCGCCCGTTTTGTAAAGCCGAGCCTTGACAATCCGCGGGTCAGCGTCTATAATATTTTCACTTATCATGTGTTAGTATGCGCTGCCGCCGGTGTCAATGGGTTTCGGGGGTCGGCGCATAGAAAGGAAAGGCCATGAAAAAAGAGTATAAGATGAGCGCGGCGCGCCGGCAGGAGCTGCAGGACGAACTGACCTACCTCAAGACCGTGCGCGAAAAAGAAGTCGCGGAGCTGATCAAGGAAGCGCGCGGCTTCGGCGATCTGAGCGAAAACAGCGAGTACGACGAGGCGAAAAACGAGCAGGGCAAGCTCTACTCCCGCATTGCGGAGATCGAGGACATTCTGCTCCACTGCGTCATCGTGGACGAGAGCGAGGGATCAGCCAATACCGTGAGCATCGGCTGCTCCGTCACGGTCGTAGACCTCAAGACCGGGCGCGAGATGCCGCCCTACAAGGTCGTGGGCAGCCAGGAGGCCGATCCCATGCACCGCGCCATCAGCGAGGAATCGCCCTTCGGCCGCGCTCTCGTCGGGGCGAAGGAGGGCGACGAGATCAGCGTCGAGGCGCCCATCGGCACCATTCGCTACCGCATTGAAAAGATCGAGCGCTGAGGCTCGAAGACGATAGTAAGGAGAAGGAAAACATGGCAGAGAACAACCAGACCAACGCTCCCGCGCAGGAGCAGGACCTTTCCGAGATCCTCAAGGTCCGCCGCGAAAAGCTTGCGGCGCTGCGCGCCGAGGGGCGCGATCCGTTCTGTGAGACCCGTTTCGATGTCAGCCACCATGCGCAGGACATCAAGGACAACTTTGACGCGCTCGAGGGCAGCGAGGTCACCCTCGGCGGCCGCTTGATGAGCAAGCGCGGCATGGGCAAGGTCAGCTTCTGCGACCTGCAGGACAAGTCCGGCCGCATCCAGCTCTACGCCCGCAAGGACGAGATGGACGAGGCGGAATACGACCGCTTCAAAAAGTATGACATCGGCGACATCGTCGGCGTGCGCGGCGAGGTGTTCCGCACCCAGCGCGGCGAAATGAGCGTGCGCGTGAAGGAGATCAAGCTGCTCTCCAAGTCCCTGCGCCCGCTGCCGGAGAAGTTCCACGGCCTCACGGACAAGGAGCTGCGCTACCGCCAGCGCTATGTCGACCTCATCGTCAACCCCGAGAGCAAGCGGAATTTTGAGATCCGCTCGAAGTTTGTCGCCTTCCTGCGCCGCTACCTCGATTCCCTCGGCTTTATGGAGGTCGAGACCCCCGTGCTCAGCCCCATCGCGGGCGGCGCGAACGCGCGCCCCTTCATCACGCACCACAACTCGCTCGACATTGATATGTATATGCGCATTGCCACCGAGCTGCACCTCAAGCGTCTGATCGTCGGCGGCATGGAGCGTGTGTATGAGGTGGGCCGCATCTTCCGCAACGAGGGCATGGACACCAAGCACAACCCCGAGTTCACCACCTGCGAGCTCTATCAGGCCTTCACCAACCTTGACGGCATGATGGACATTTTGGAGGGCATCCTCACGGGTGCCGCGAAGGAGATCCTCGGCACCTATCAGCTCGAGTGGCTCGGCCACAAGATCGACCTCACGCCCGCGTGGCCGCGCATCACGATGGCGCAGGCCGTCAAGAATGTGACCGGCGCGGACTTCATGGCCATCGAGGGCGACGCCGAGGCCGCTGCGGCGCTTGCCAAGAGCGTCGGCGTCGATATGGACGGCGTGGACAAGACCTGGGGCAACGCCCTCTATGAGACCTTCGACCAGAAGGTCGAGGAAACCCTCATCCAGCCGACCTTTATCACCATGTACCCCGTCGAGGTCAGCCCGCTTGCCAAGCGCAGCCCCTCCGACCCGCACCTCACCGAGCGCTACGAGATGTTCGTGTGCGGCTGCGAGATGGGCAACGCCTTCACCGAGCTCAACGATCCGATGGATCAGTATGAGCGCTTCAAGGCGCAGGTCGAAAAGCGCGCCAACGGCGACGACGAGGCCGACATGATGGACGAGGACTATGTGATGGCGCTGGAGTACGGTCTGCCCCCGACGGGCGGTCTGGGCTTCGGCATCGACCGCTGCACGATGATGCTCTGCGGCACGGACTCCATCCGCGATGTCATCCTCTTCCCGACAATGAAGCCGTCGGATGCCGATCGGAAGGCCTCCAAGGAAGCTGCTGCGCCCGTGCAGGCTGCGCCTGCGGCCGAAGAAAAGATCGACTTTTCCAAGGTGAAGATCGAGCCGATCTTCAAGGATATGGTCGATTTCGACACCTTCGCGAAGTCCGACTACCGCGCTGTGAAGATCCTGAAGTGCGAGGCAGTGAAGAAATCTAAGAAGCTGCTGAAGTTCGTCCTCGACGACGGCGAGCGCAAGGATCGTGTGATCCTCAGCGGCATCCACGAGTATTATGAGCCCGAGGAGCTGGTCGGCAAGACCGCCATCGCCATTGTCAACCTGCCGCCGAGAAAGATGATGGGCATTGATTCCGAGGGTATGCTCATTTCCGCCGTCCACGAGGAGGACGGCCGCGAGGGGCTGAACCTGCTGCTGGTGGACGATAAGATCCCCGCCGGCGCAAAGCTGTATTAAGATGCCTTCATAACAAAAACGCTCCGCTCCTGCCTTATCGGCAGGGGCGGAGCGTTTTCTCACCTTCTGAACTTTTTCAGTGTGTCCGCCATAATGGTCTGGCGCAGCAGCAGGCTCACGCCGAGGTAGACTGCGCAGCCGACCGCGCCCGTAAGCCCGCACTTGACGACGAGCATCAGCTTGCTCTCGTCCGCGGTGACGAGCAGCGCGTGTCCGCCGCGCAGCACGAGCGACATTGCCGCCGTGGCGGCAAGCCCCTTGGCGAGCGGCACAAGGCGCACGATGCCCGCGCCGCGGAAGAGCTGGCAGATCATTGCGAGCGCCCCGAGCGTCAGGGCGATGGAGGTCGCCGCCGCGACGCCCGTATCCGTGTAGAACACACGGTTGAGCACCACATTCACCGCCAGCACAGCGAGGTTGATGAGCAGCGGCACGAGCGTTTTCTTCATCGCGTAATACGCCTTGTTGAGAAGATCGAGCACAGCGAAGGCGCTCATGCCGAGCGCATAGCGGGCAAAGATGCTGCCTGTCATCTCCGTCGATTCGGCGGTGAAGCTGCCGCTTTCAAAGATGACGCGGATGATGTCGGTGCCGAAGGCGCACATCATCGCGCAGACGGGGAAAATAAAGAGCAGTGTGTTCTCCGTCACGCTCCAGATATAGCCAAGGTAGCCCTTTGCGTCATCCTTCGTGAACTCGCGGTTGAAGCGCGGGAACATGACCGCGCTGATGCTGTAAAGCACACTCGTGGTGAGCGGTGTGAAGAGCTTGTCGGCATAGTAGAAGGCGCTGACCGCGCTGTCGTTGAAGGCGGTGGCGGTCGAGGTGTCGATGAGATAGCAGAAGAGGAACACCGAGGTCGTAAGCACCGTAACGAGCGCCGTTTTGAAGTAGGTGCCGACATAGTCCGCCCTGCGGTCGATCATCGGGCGGTAGAGATAATGTTCCTTCCTCGCGTAGGGCAGGCTCATGCCGAGCTGGAAAAACCACGCGAAGCTGCTGGCGATGACCACGCCCTTGATGCCCCATCGCGCGCCGAGCGTGAGCAGGAACACGGCAAGAAAGGCGTTGTAGGGAATGCTCATGCTGCCCTGCAGCTCATAGTGGTCGGTCGCCTGGAAGATGGCGACATTAAGATACGCTGCTGCCACGACCGGCAGCGCGCAGGCCATGATGCGAATATAGCTCACAAGCCGCGGAAGCTCAGCTGCCTCGATGTCCCAGATCGCGCCGACGAGCGGCGTGGAGGCAAATATCTGCCAGAGTGCGACCGCTCCGAGGGCGCCGAGCAGCGTCACGGTCATCAGCGTGTTCGCCGCGCGCTCGCCGCGCCTGCGGTCTGCGGCAAATTCCTTGGTGAGGATCGGCACCGCCGCGATGCACAGCGCGTAGCAGACGGTGGTGAAGAGATAAAGCGTCGAATTGTAGGCGGCGGTGTAGAGGTTCGCATCCACGCCGGTGCCGAAGATGCTCGCCTGCACCATCTCGCGCACCACGCCGAGGAGCTTGGCAAAGAGCGTCAGCAGAAAGACGATGCTGATCGCGCCCGCTGTGCGCACGCCGGACTTTTCGCCCTTTTGCGGCACCTCCTTCCTCTTTTTCTTTTTCCCATCCTCCCGCATAATGGCGCAGATCATCTCCTCGTTCGTGTCAAGCTTGCGGGAAAGCTCCTCCATGTGCTCTTGCACACACGCGGTCTGCTCCGCGCCGTGGGATAGCAAGCGCACGGCCTCTTCTTCAAAAAGCTCCGCGTCGTACCCCTCCCGCGTGCTGAGCTTATCGAGCCCCACGGAGTTGAGGAAGGCCGTACACTTGGGGTCGTAGGAAACGCCGATGAGCGGCACACCCATGATGGCAGCGTAAATGAGCGAATGGAGCCGCACGCCCACGAGCAGGTCCATGCAGCCGATGATCGAGAGCATATCTCCGGAGAGGTACTTCTCGTCCAGGCAGACCGCCGTATCATCTGGAAGCTGCGAGGCGATGTGGCGGCAGACCTCGCCGTCCTCTTCGTAGTGGAAGGGGATCAGCACCGACTGCGCGTCATACCGCTCCTTGAGCCATTGGATCGAGCGCAGGACCTCGGCGACAAAGCGGCTGTTCTTGTTCTTCTCGCGGATGGCCCAGCCGACGACGAGCCGGCCGTCCCGCGTCACGCCCGCGCGGCGCAGGATGTCCTCCCCCACCGCCTGATCCGCCTTTTTCATGCGGATAACAGGGTCCGCCGTGATGACGACCCGCTCACGCGGTACGCCGATCTCTCCGAGCAGCACCGCCGAACGCTCGTCGCGCACGACGATGCCGTCCGCGCGCTTGAGCGCCCGCGCCGCAGCGAGGCGGTCAAGCGCCTTGTCGATCGGCCCAATGCCCTGCGAGTAGATGAAGACCTTTTTGCCGAGAAGCTGCGCAAAGCGGATGATGGCAAGGTAATAGTGCAGGCTCTTGCTGCTCGTCACATCCTGCAGCAGGCTGCCGCCGCCCGAGATGAGCATATCACAGCGCCGCACCGCGCGCAGAATCGCCGTCGGCGACATCCGCGCCACAGCCTCCACGCCGTATTTTTCGCGCGTGGCGGCAGGATCGTGCGAGAGCACGGTCAGCGAGCAGTCTGGAATACGCTCGCGCAGCGAGGTGACGAGCGTGCGCAGGATGGACTCGTCGCCGATGTTGTCAAAGCCATAGTAGCCGGAAATGAGAATATTATACATGCTTCTCCACCCCGCAGACCTTGCGCACGGCGCGATAGACCAGCTCGGCGAGCAGCACGAGCACCGTGCCGATGAGTAGCCCGAACAGCACGCCCCAGCCGGTGCGCAGGAGGCTGATCAAAAACGGCGTGCGGATATGCAGGAAGGTGTTGACGACGCTCACGAGGCCGATGCTCATGCCGAGGCCGAATACCATCGGCAGAAAACGCAGACCGCGTCGCAGCGACCAGATGAAGAGCAGCAGCATCGGCCAGCCGATGAGCATCTCCTTGGTGCGCGGGCGGATCACAAGCGTATTTTCCAAAAAGTTGCGGAACGCCAGCTCCGTGCTGGAGGTTCCGGTGGAATTGCCGGTGCGGTAGATGTAGTAGACGAACACCAGCAGCATGAACACCGCCGCGACGGCGATGACCACCACCGCGAGGAACCAGCCGAGCTGCATCGGTGTTTTCATCAGCTCGGCAAAGTAGGCGTTAAAGCGCTCCACGCGCCCCTTCTCTCCGCGCGGTCCAACATGGGCGAGCACGGCGTCGCGCGCACCTGTCTCCTCATAGGCGAAGACCAGCAGATAGGCCAGCATGAATACGCCGATGGGAATAAGCTGCATGAGCTTCACGCCGCGGTACAGGTCGATCTCGATGATGTAGGAAAGCTGCGAGAGCGCAGCGGAGGTGAGCAGCGAGCCGCACAGCGCCGCTGCGATCGCGGCCAGCGCCGTTGTGACCGTGCTGCCGAGCAGCCTGCCGAAGGCGGGATGCGGCTGCGCCCGATGCTGCTCCGCCAGCACGCGGCAGAGGCCTGCCGCCGCGAGCGAGGGCATCACGATGCCGCCGGACATCGACAGCAGCAGCGGATAGGAGGCAGGCTTCAAGACTGCGAGGGTCACAACGCCGAGTGCGCCGAGCGCCAGCAGGAGCAGCCTTGTGCGGCGGCTGACAAGGAAAAAGAGGTCAAAGAGCAGCACAAGCAGCGCCGCCGTGCCGATGCCCTGCACGACGCGCAGCACCATCGAGGGCGTTTTCAGCTCCATCGGCGGCACGGTCGCGCGGGTGTAGCCCATCGGTTCGAGCCGCGCGTCGAGGTCACCGATCATCTTTTCATAGGCGGCGGGCTCGGTGATGTAGATCCACTTCGTCTGATCCGCGTCCCAGCTCACATCATTGTCCGGCTCGAGGATCATCTTGAGCAGCACCACCTTGCAGTTGCGCTCCACGATGGCGCGGAAAAAGGAGTTGGTGATCTCCTCCGGCCCCTCGTAGCCGCAGTAGGCATAGCGGTTTTGAATGTAGCCCCACTCGTTGAACACGCGGATGCCGTGATAGCCGATGTCGTCGAGCAGCTGCTCGATGCCGGGCCAGACATTGTTCAGGCTCTGGTCGTTCTGCTCGACCATCGCGACGCTCGCGCCGCTGCTCT
This sequence comes from Oscillibacter valericigenes, assembly GCF_021531315.1. Lineage (GTDB taxonomy): Bacteria > Bacillota > Clostridia > Oscillospirales > Oscillospiraceae > Hominicoprocola. The sequence continues at coordinate 24,772 of NZ_JAFBIQ010000004.1, forward strand.
GGAGATACTGTGTGAGCAGCGCCCTGCCCTCCTCGCTCTCATAGCCGACCAGCTCGTCGCCGCTGTTCATGAAATATGGGGAACCATAGCGCTCAAGCACCTTGATATACGCCTGCGCGAAGCGCGTGCCGTTCGTCCCCTTCTGCGTTTCGGTGCGCGGTACGATCTGATAGCCGTGGGACTCGAGCAGCCGCGCGGTCTCCGGCCAGATGCCGAGGCGCAGCTCCAGCAGCTTTTCGCCCTTCTCGCCGTTGGGCTGCTGGGCGATGAGGAGGTAGCCCTTCTCGCCGTCGCGCAGCGTCTTGGCGGTGAAATCCTCCACGCGGGCGGTGAAGGCGTCCAGCACCCAGTCGAAGGCCGCCGCCGTGTCGGTGCAGAGGATCGCGTCGCTCACATCGGTGCTCGCGCGCATCCAGCCGACGACCTCGTCGGGATAGTTCGCCTCCCAGTTGACGGCGTTCATCGCCTTTTTGACCGTCATGGCGTGGATGGGGATCATCGCGCTCTCGCTCAGGCTGACGGCGTTGGCCTCACCGACCAGCGCCTTATGGATGCCGAGCGAGGCAAAGAGATCCAGCCACTCGCCCTCCGTCTTTGCGGACTGACCGGCCATATAGCGCAGGCTTGAATAATCGAGAACATAGTCGTAATATTTGTTGCTCTGCTCCGCCTTTATGCGCGCCGTGAGCGGCACGAGCGAGGCCAGCAGGCCGATCAGCGCCACGAGCACGAGCACGCGGTCTTTTTTCAGTAGGCTCTTCATTTGTGATTCTCCTTCATGCGGCCGTCTGCGCGCTCCGTCCCGGCTTTTTCGGGGGGACAGCCTGTGCGCGGCCGCAGGCTTTTCCTTCCGTTCGCATAATGCACCAGAATAACTTTTAATATAGCACGCGCGCGCGGGTTTGTAAACATGAAAACAGCGGCGTGCCGCCGCTGTTTTGTCACTTTTTCCTCTCGCCGCGCTTTCCTTTTTTCCTGAGCTGCTGCTCAAGCTTGCGGCGCAGCGGCTCGAGATCGTTTTTCTGCACGTCGTCCGCCACATTCCTCGCATACGAGCCTACGAGCGCCCGCAGCGAACCAGAGAGCAGCTGGCGCGTTTCGCGGTCGAGGTTCGAGTAGGTCTTGAGCATCGTCACCGCACTTTTGAGCCTGTCGCCGTTGAGGTCGGAGAGCGTCCTCGCGCCCGAAGCGGTCATCACCGTGTAGAGCGCGTCGGCAAAGGCCTCGCGCTGCTTCGGGCTGAGCGTCTCCTCCCACGATTCCAGCGTTTCGTCGATGACCTTTCCCTCGCGGGAAAAGCCGTCGAGGTGAACAAAATGGTCTCCCAGCACCTGCCAGGAAAAACCGTTGTGCTGCATCATGCCCTCGGCGTCGGACTGCACGACCTGCACGCTCTGCTCATGCTCCAAAAGCTGCCCGACCACGCTTGACTGCGGCACGATGGTGCGGATGCGCGCGGCGATGCGCGCGTGCTCCGGCGTTCCGGCGAAGGACCTGACGAAACCGGGGCCGTCGTTGTTGTAGACCTGAAGGATCCTGTCCTGCACGGCGGCGGGGGCCTTCACCGCGGCGTAGACCGCGAGATTACCACCCTTGGAGTGCCCGCCGATGCGCAGCTTCTCGTCCGGATACTGCCGCACCATGCGGCCAAGGTACTCCAGCGAGCGCGTCTGGGAAGGAATGACCTCCAGATAGCTCATGTTAAGGTCCTCCTTCCAGCCGACGATGGTGTCGTCCGTACCGCGGTAGGCAATGTAGACGCTGCCGTCGCCGACCTCAACGGTCAGCGCCGCGAACTGCTGCTCATGCGCATCGTCGAGCAGCTCGCAGTAGCCGTTGAGACGCATTTCGCCAAAGCGCACGGTGTTCGCCATGCCGCACAGAAGGTCAGGAATGCGCCCCGGCACCAGCACGCCCATGTCGATCTCGCCGCCGTTGTGGCGCTTGAAGTAAGCCTCCGCCGCGTCGCGCAGCGGCACGCCGCGCCCCAGCTCCGGCGGCGGCACGATGCCCTCGAAGTTGAGAAAGCTCAGCTCCGCCAAGATGAGGCCGTCCACCTCGTTGAAGGGCGAGACCGAAAACGGCAGGTCGCCGCGCCAGCCCAGATAATCCATGATGTTTGCCATGTCCCCTACTCCTTTCCGTCCCCGCGCCAGCCGCTGCGGTACAGCCGCTCTGCGCGGTGCATGAGCGCGTCACGATCGTTCTCCAATTTTTCCGCGGCCACCTCGTCGAGCAGCCGCTTCTTCGCCTGCCCGACCGAACGCCCCGAAAAGCCGATGGCCAGCAGGTCGTCCCCGCTGATATTCAGCTCCGCAAGCGAGCAGCAGGCGTTCTCCGCCGTTAATTCATCATAAAGTAAAAGCGCTTCACGCCACGGCTTTTGTGCCCGCTCCAGTCCTGCGGGCGCTTTGGCGGCGTTGTCGGCGAGCTTGGTCTGCAAAAGGCTCCACACCGTCTCGCGTCCATAGCGTGCCATCAGACGGTGCACCGCCGCGCGCTCGGGCGGGAACATCTCGTCAAAGCAGGTAAGCTGCGCCCGCACGCCCTGCGCGAGCGCGTGCTCGAAGTGCAGCCGCGCCATGACGCCCTCCGCGAGCTGTGCGGAAATCGCCGTATGACCGTAAAAATGTCCAATGCCGTCGGCATCCTGTGTAAAGCAGCTCGGCTTGCCAAGGTCATGCAGCAGCATCGTCCAGCGCAGCACTCGCGTCGGCGGCGCCGCGCCGACAGAGCGCGCCGTGTGCTCCCACACATCGTAGCAGTGATGCGGGTTGCGCTGGTCGAAGCCCACGCAGGGCAGCAGCTCCGGCAGCACCACGCCGAGGATGTCGGGATAGCTTAGCAGCACCGTCGTCACATACTCCCCGCACAGCAGCTTATTGAGCTCCGCGTACACGCGCTCGTGCGCGATGGCGCGCAGGCCGTCCTTCCGCGCCCGCGCGGCGATGGCGGTCTCCCTCTCGACAGAGAAACCCAGCACGGAGGCGAAACGCAGCAGCCGCAGGATGCGCAGCGCATCCTCGGCAAAGCGCCGCTCCGGCTCTCCCACGCAGCGCAGGACACCTGCGCGCAGGTCCGCCTGCCCACCGAAGGGATCGACGAGCTCCCCCGTCGGCGAGAGCGCGATGGCGTTCACCGTGAAGTCGCGGCGGGCAAGATCGTCCTCGATGCGGTCGGTGAAGGTCACGCTTTCGGGGTGGCGGCTGTCGTGATAGGCGCCGTCGCGCCGCTCGGTCGTATGCTCGACCGCGACGCCGCCGCGCACGAGCGTCACCGTGCCGTGCGCCAATCCCGTCGGGTGCGCCGCCGCGCCGAAGAGCTCCATGACCTCCTCGGGCAGCGCGCCGCTCGTCATATCATAGTCGTCCGGCGCTGCGCCGCGCAGCAGGTCGCGCACGCAGCCGCCGACGAGATAGGGCGCGTGACCGTTTTCGCGCAGCAGCGCCAGCATTTCCCGCACCGGCTGTGGAATTTTCTCCGTCATGCGCCCGCCCCTCTCGTAAAAAAATTTTTCCGCTTGAAAATCAGCATTGTACTTTGCGGTGTTTTGTATTATACTATATGGGAAATTTTTTTGCAATTCGCATTGCGTTCCGCTGTCGGCCAATGCCGCAAGCGGTCAGAATGTGTGTTTTTGGGAAGGAAGCTGTATGGACATCAACGCCTATCTCGTCCCAGGCAAGCGGGCGCACCTCGCAGGCATCGGCGGCGTGTCGATGAGTCCGCTCGCAGAGGTGCTGCACTTCATGGGCCTTTCGGTGCAGGGCAGCGACATGAACGACTCCCCCGCCGTGGAGCACCTGCGCGCGCTGGGCATCCCCGTGGCCATCGGCCACGCGGCGGACAATCTCGGCGAGGCGGACTTTGTCGTCCGCACCGCCGCGATCCACGACGATAACCCCGAGATCTCCGGTGCGGTCACGCGCGGCATCCCTGTCTTTGAGCGGGCGCAGGCCTGGGGCGCGATCATGCACGGCTACCGCAACGCTCTGTGCATCTCCGGCACGCACGGCAAAACGACTACCACCAGCATGGCGACGCACATCTTCATGGCGGCGGACGCCGACCCCACCGTGATGATCGGCGGCACGCTGCCGCTGCTCCACTCCGGCTACCGCGTCGGCCACGGCGACACGATCATCGCCGAGAGCTGCGAATACCGCAACTCATTTCTGAGCTTCTTCCCCACCGTCGCGGTCATTTTGAACATTGAGGCCGACCATCTGGACTTTTTCAAGGACCTGCACGATGTCGAGCGCTCTTTCCGCCGCTTCGCGGAGCTGGTCCCCGCCGGCGGCCATGTCGTCGCCAACTGGGACGATGCCGGCGTGCGCGAAACGCTCGCGGGCTACCGCGGCTCTCTCTTCACCTTCAGCGAGCGCGACAAAAGCGCCCACTGCCACGCGGAGAACATCGTCTTCACCAACGGCCTGCCCTCCTTCGATGTTGTCTGCATGGGTAAAAAATACGCCCATGTCGAGCTTTCCGTCGGCGGGGAGCACAATGTGATGAATGCGCTCGCCGCGGCGAGTGCCGCCTATGTGCTCGGCATCCGCGGCGAGGCCGTGGAGCGCGGGCTCATCACCTTCACAGGCGCGGGCCGCCGCTTTGAGAAAAAGGGCAGCTATCACGGTGCGGAGGTCTACGACGACTACGCCCACCATCCCGCTGAGCTGCACGCCCTGCTGACGATGGCGAAGACACTGCCCTACCGGCGCATCGTCTGTGCCTTCCAGCCGCACACCTACACGCGCACGAAGGCGCTTTTCAGCGAGTTTGTGCAAGAGCTGAAGCTCCCCGATGTGGTGATCCTCGCGGAAATTTATGCCGCGCGCGAGCAGAACGACGTCGGCATCTCCTCGAGCGACCTTGCCGCGCAGATCCCCGGCGCGGTCTACTGTCCCACGCTCGATAAGGTCACGGAGGCGCTGCGCGCCGCCGCGCAGCCCGGCGACCTCATCATCACCGTCGGCGCGGGCGACATCTACAAGGCAGGCGAAAAGCTGCTGCGCGAAGAATAAAGAGACAGAAGGAAGGCTTTTTCATGTATCTCTCCCCCGCCTACACCACCGCGCCCGCGGAGGCCGACGAGCGCATCGGCGCGGTCTATGCCGCGCTCGACTCCCTCGGCATCCCCTACACCCGCTTTGAGCACGACGCCACCGCCACGATGGAGGACTGCGTTGCCGTCGGCGAGGCGCTCCACGGCGACATCTGCAAAAACCTCTTTCTCTGCAACCGCCAGCAGACGGCGTTCTACCTGCTCACCATGCCCGGAGACAAGCCCTTTCATACCAAGGACCTCTCCGCGCAGATCGGCTCGTCGCGCCTGTCCTTCGCCCCGCCGGAGAAGATGGAGGAGCTTTTGAACACACGCCCCGGCTCCGCCTCGGTGATGGGGCTGCTGTTTGATCAAGAGCATCAGGTGCAGCTCGTGATGGACCGCGCGGTCTACGAGGCGGAGTATTTCTGCTGCCACCCCTGCGACAACCGCGGCTCGATGAAGATCAGAACGAGCGACCTTTTGGAGAAATTCCTGCCCCATGTCGGCCATACGCCAATCGTTGCGGACCTGCCGGAGGAATAAGAAAAAGCCGTCTGCCCAAAGCAGACGGCTTTCCTGTTCACATCAGATCGCTCAGCGTGAAGCGCCGCACCTTGTCGAGCGCATCGTCCGAGTGCGTACAGACGCAGGCGACATAGTCGGGAAAGGTCTCAACATACTCAAAGCGCTCGCCGAACATCGTGGGCGAGGCTTCACGCCGGATCGCGGCAAGGCCGGTGCCGCCCCATTTGCTGCGGCTCTCGCGCCGCGTCCAGCTCTCGAAGAATTCGCGCTGCGTCGCGGCTCCGGCAATGCGCTGCATCGTCCGCTCGCTCACCGGCCGGATGCGCTCGATGTCCACGCCGACGGGCTGGTCATGGATGCCCACGAGCACCGCGCCGCGCGTGTGGCTGAGGTTGAACTGCACCTCGGGGTGCGCGGCGAACTCGGGCTTGCCGTATTTATTATAGCTCAGCTCCGGCAGCTCGCGCCAGCCGTAGAGCGCATTGAGCCCGAGCCAGAGCGCCGCATAGGCGCAGATCGGCTCGTAGGCGAGCATGGGGTCTTTGAGGTTCGCCAGCCGCCGTCGGCGCTCCGGCGGCACGAGCGGCAGCAGCCGCGCGGCCTCGTCGTCGCTCAGAGGGCGCGTGAGCCGGATCGAGATGAGCTGTATTTTCATGGCCGCGCCCCCTTTTTCTCCGTTTTTTCCCAGTATAGCCCATCGCTCGCGCGCTGTCAAACCGAAGTGCGCAAAGTTTTTTGCCGCGAAAAAAGGAAAACGCGCCGCGGCGGCGTATAAGAAAGCAAGGAAAGGAGGTCGAGCCATGGCGTTTCCACAGGCTTTTTTGGATGAGCTGGTCGCCCGCAGCGACATTGTCGATGTGGTGGGCAGCTATGTCGCGCTGACGAAAAAGGGCGCGAACTACTTCGGGCTCTGCCCCTTCCACAACGAAAAGACCGGCTCGTTCTCCGTTTCGCCGGACAAGCAGATCTACCACTGCTTCGGCTGTAAGAAGGGCGGCGGGGTCATCAGCTTCATCATGGAGGAGGAGAACCTCTCCTTCCCCGACGCCGTGCGCTTTCTCGCCAAGCGCGCCAACCTGCCCGTTCCCGAGGAAGAACGCGGCGAGGGCAATCGCCTGCGCGCGCGGCTGCTGGAATTGAACCGCGACGCGGCGCGCTTTTACTACGAGCTGCTCCATGATAAGCGCGGCGAGGCCTGCGCGGCATATTTGGAGCAGCGCAGGATCACGCGAAAAACGGCGGTGAACTTCGGCCTCGGCGCAAGCGCCGACGAGTGGGACTGCCTGCTCACCGCGATGGGCAAAAAGGGCTACACAAAGGCCGAGCTGCTCGCCGCGGGGCTGGTCGTGCAGGGCAAGGGCGGCAGCGTGTACGACAAATTCCGCAAGCGCCTCATCTTCCCCGTCATTGATGTGCGCGGCGATGTGGTCGCCTTCGGCGGGCGCATCGTGGATAAGAACGACCCGGGCGCGAAGTATATGAACTCGCCCGAGACCATTGTTTACAGCAAGCGCCGCGTGCTCTACGGGCTGAACCTTGCCAAAAAGAGCAAGCGCGAGAACATCATCCTCGTCGAGGGCAACATCGATGTGGTGATGCTCCATCAGGCAGGCTTCGACAATGCCTGCGCCTCGATGGGCACGGCGCTCACCGGCGAGCAGATCCGCCTGCTCTCGCGCTATACGAAGGAGCTGATCCTCTGCTACGACAACGACAATGCAGGACGCATCGCCACGCAGAAGGCGCTGGAGCTTTTGAACGACACGGATTTCTCTGTGCGCGTGCTGGAGCTTCCCAACCGCATCGTGGACGGGCAGAGCGTCAAGCAGGACGCGGACGACTTCATCAAAAATCAGGGCGCGGACGCCTTTGAGCGCCTGCTCAGCGGCAGCGAGACCGGCATCGACTTCCGCATGGGGCGGCTGGCGGCGGGCTTCGACCTCAATAGCGATCAGGGCCGCATCGACTACGCCGCCGCCGCCGCGGGGCTGCTCTCCGAGCTGCCCAACGCCGTCGAGCGGGAGATCTACACCGTCCGCGCGGCGCAGAGCGCCGGCATCTCACCCGACGCTCTGAAGCTGGAGGTGCAGCGCGCCGTCAAAAAGCGCGGCTACCGCCAGCGGCGCGAGCAGGAGCGGCGCGACCTCAATGTGGCTGCGCAGGCCCAGCCGAAGGAGCGCGCGATCCGCTACGACAACCTTCGCTCCGCGATGGCGGAGGAGGGCGTGCTGCGGCTCCTGTGCACGGACGACAGCGTGTTCGGCGACACGCCGCCGCTGCGGGAGGAGGAATTTTCCTCGCCGCTGCTCGGTCGGCTGTTCGCGCGGCTGTGGCAGCAGCGGCAGGAGATGGGGCACATCTCCCTCCCCCTTCTGGCCGAGAGCTTCACAAGCGACGAGATCAGCCACCTCACCAACCTTGTGCAAAAGCCCGCGTCGCTGAAAAATGCGCCGCAGGCCCTGCGCGACTACATCCGCATCATTCAGGAAGAATACCGAAAGCGCAGCGGCGCGGAGAGCGATCCCCTCGCCGCCGCCACTGAAAAATACAAAGCCCAACTGGGACACGGAGGAAAGCAACATGGATAAGGAACTCACCATTCAGGATCTCGAAGCGCAGGCCGACGCCCTGCTCGCCGCCGCCGACGAGATGGAGGAGCTGCTGCCCGCGGACACGGGCAAAAAGCGCAAAAAGCCCGAGGGCGAGGAACAGCCCGAAAAGAAGGCTCCCCCGCTGGATGAAAAGCTCATCGCCGGTCTCCCCGCCGCCGAGCTGCTGCAAAAGCACGAGAAGCTGCGCGACCTGCTTGCCAAGGGCAAGCAGAAGAGCAAGCTCGACAGCGACGAGATCACCGAGGTGCTGGACGAGCTGGACCTTGACGACGACAGCCGCGAGCGTGTTTACGGCTCGCTCGACGCCCTCGGCGTCGACTACATCAGCGGCGTCATCGAGCCGGACGACATTGACGAGCCGCCGCTGGAGGCCATCGCCGAGATCGAGGACGAGGAGCTGGTCGACCCCAACGAGCTGGTGGACAGCTTTTCCATCGACGACCCCGTGCGCATGTACCTCAAAGAGATCGGCAAGGTACCCCTGCTCTCGGCCGACGAGGAGATCGCGCTGGCCACGAAGATGAACGAGAGAAACGAGGCCGAGGCGCGCATCAAGACCGCCGTGGAGGCCGGTGAGACCATTTCCGACGAGGAGATGGCTGCGCTCAAAAAGACCATCCGCGAGGGCGAGCGCGCCAAGCAGAAGTTGGCCGAGGCGAACCTGCGTCTGGTGGTTTCCATCGCCAAGCGCTATGTCGGGCGCGGGATGCTCTTCCTCGACCTCATTCAGGAGGGAAACCTCGGCCTTATCAAGGCCGTTGAGAAGTTCGACTACACCAAGGGCTACAAGTTCTCCACCTACGCGACCTGGTGGATCCGGCAGGCCATCACCCGCGCCATCGCCGACCAGGCGCGCACCATCCGCATCCCCGTCCACATGGTCGAGACCATCAATAAGGTCATCCGCGTGTCGCGCCAGCTGCTCCAGTCCCTCGGCCACGATCCCTCGCCGGACGAGATCTCCGCAGAGATCGGTATGCCTGTGGACAAGGTGCGCGAGATCCTCAAGATCGCGCAGGAGCCGGTCTCCCTTGAAACGCCCATCGGCGAGGAGGAGGACAGCCACCTCGGCGACTTCATTCCCGACGAGGGCGCGAGCGAGCCGAGCGAGGCCGCGTCCTTCACGCTGCTCCAGGAGCAGTTGGTGGATGTGCTCTCCACCCTCACGCCGCGCGAGGAAAAGGTTCTAAAGCTCCGCTTCGGCATCGAGGACGGCCGCCCGCGCACGCTTGAAGAGGTCGGCAAGGAGTTCAACGTCACACGCGAGCGCATCCGCCAGATCGAGGCCAAGGCGCTGCGTAAGCTCCGCCATCCCAGCCGCAGCAAGAAGCTCAAAGATTTCCTCAATTAGGCCCATAACCGGAAAATTTGAAACCTTACTTTTTTTAAATTGAAGGGAAAATTGATGCGTAGCAGGAAATTGAAAAATAGCAATTATTTTAAATAACTCTGCGTGACAGCGCATAACCGGAATTATAAATAGATCGGGTTTTTTCAAACCGAATTTTCTGAAAATAAACACAGGCATGACCTCTGATCATTTTGATCCATGGTCATGCCTGTATTTTTTCAAGGAAGGTAACGGCGCTTTCGCCGCTTCCGGTTCAAGCAATCCGGACACTCCTCTCCATAGCTTCTATTTGCAACTGTTGCCATCCAACGATGTCCCACATCACAACGCCACCAGTATTTTTTGTTGCTGTATGCTGTCACATCACCGGGAGTATCAGGATCGTTTTTTTCATAGTCCCACTGCGCTGCAATGTCAGGTCGCACTGCCGCCAGGCTCGTTTCCTCTAGAATAAGTCTGTGCTGATTGCAGAATGGACATCCACATCCAGCCATTCGGTTGTTAGGAGAAACCTGCCATTCGTGTCCTTTTTCACACATCCACCAAACTCTGCCGTTATGATGCGGCATGACCATACTGGGACCGAGGTCTCCATTTTTATTTGGATGCCATTGAGCCGCAAGTTCAGGTGCAACCGTCTGCAAATCATTATAACCTTCCAAAATCTGATGATTGTGACATACTGGGCAACCTCTTCCGGCAGCTCGGTCAGTGACAGTTGCTTGCCATACATGTCCCTTTTCGCAGATCCAGCAAATACGCTTATGTGACTTCAGTGTCACATCACTTGGTTGCAGTTGCTCGTTTTTCGTTGGATGCCACTGCGCTGCCAATTCCGGATCAAGTGTTGCCAGGTCAGTACGACCAACAATAGGTTTTTTCCCACAACAGTAGGGACAACCACGGCCTTCTACACGATGATAGACTTTTGACTGCCACACATGTTTATGCTCACATATCCACCACACTCTTCGATTACTCATGGGAAACACATCGGTTGGTTTCAATTCCCCATTCAAGACGGGATGCCATTGCTTCGCTATTTCCGGAAACACCGTATTCAAGTCCCGTTCACCCTTTGGAGCTCCGTTTCCGTTACAAATGGGGCAACCCGTTTCACCAGATGTCCTGTTGTTGATCCTCGCTTGCCATTCATGGCCCTCCTTACAGAGCCACCAAGCACTTTTGTTGCTGTGGGGTAATACCATCTCAGGCGTAGTATTTCCGTTCAGTGAAGGATGCCATTCCATGGCAATATTAGGAAAGCATACAGCTAAATTCCAGTTGGGAGACAGGCGTTTTCCTCGGCAGAACGGACACTCCGTTCCTTGCACTCGGTTAGAAAACCTCGCCAACCACTCATGTCCAAATTTACACTTCCACCAGACTTTACGACTGCTACCTCTGGTCATATCTCGAAACAGTAGAGGCATACTGACAACGCTTTCGATATCCAATGGTTCAAAAGCTGGTATCGTACTGCAGTACTGTTTGGAATATTCTCAACACCTGCTATATTCGCTATATGATAGAAAACAATAGCGCAGATGAATCCGACTTTTTCGAGAAGTACAGTTGGCTTCAACAGATCAACACAGCAGTCAACGCTGCAAAACAACTCCGGTTTGTTTCCTTACTTACCTGCGCGCACATCCATGAAATGATGGCTAAACTCCTGCGCCGCTGCGCCCTCCGGCAGCAGCTTTGCCATAACCACAAGCCGCTGATCGCCGCTGTTGGTCTTGTCGTACTTCCGACAGCAGGTGGAGAGGGTCAGGAAGGTATCCTCCTCGGAGAAGGTCACACCGTCAATATCCAGCCAGTTTTTCTTCTCCACGGTCTGGAAGAGCTCGGTGAGCTTGCTCCCCATGGGATTGGGGTCAATATAGTCGAAGCCGGTATCTGTAATAAACAGGGCGGTGATCTGGAAGATCAGGTCGTCCCCGTCCACGGAAAGGTAGATGTAGGGGTTCTCCTTCACGAAGTCTGCGTCCATATAGCGGTGCAGCTTGATAAACCGTACACCGTCCGGGTCGCAGTCGTTGGAGGAGTGGCCGTAGATGACGGTGTTGGTATCCAGCGCGTCCCGCCCGCTGAGATGGTTCCGGCAGTCGGCGTAGTAGCAGTCCCATGTGCTGTACTCCCGCTGCTCGTCCCGGTTAAGGTAAAAGCCGTTGTCCTCCGCCTGCACCACGGGGTCGTCCACCTCGGCACCGGGCATATAGAGCCACGCCACGGTGTCGGCGTATTTCTTTCTTGCGTCCTTCAGCTCCTTTTGCCGGTCCACGGTGGGGATGATCTCGCCGGTTGGCTGTGGCTCGGTCACTTCGGGTACGCTGGGATATTCCTCTTTCTGATGGCAAGCGGTGGCACTGATCGCCGTCCCCATCAGCATAATGGCGACGAAGGTGCAAAACAGAAATCGAGTGATCTTTTTCATAGTGTGTTCTCCTGCCGCATGGGAAGTCGGCATGGCTCATAGGTTGTGAATTGCATGCAGAGTTTCCTGTGGCGAAAAGGGAACAGCGCGGAGGCCGGTGCTATTGACCGTCCGCCGCGCTGTCCTTTGCCTGTTGTGGAATTATGCCAGCGTATGGATGATCTGGCAGTTGCCTGATTTACTCAGCCATGGCCCTCCAGAGGAAGGTCACGATCTGACCGCGTGTGCAGTCGCTGCCGGAGCCGAACTGACCGCCGCCGATGCCGGTGGTCACGCCGTTCTTGGCGGCCCATGCCACCGCGTCGGCGTAATAGGCGCTGGTCGCCACATCGCCGAACTCGGCGCTGCCGCTGACCGCGGGGCTGCCCGCCGCGCGGTACAGGAAGGTCACGCTCTGTGCACGGGTGCAGGTGGCGTCAGGGCTGAACTTGCCGTCGCCGGTGCCGCCGGTGATGCCGTTCTCCACGGCCCACGCCACGGCCTGCTCATAGAAGCTGCCGGGCTTCACATCGCCAAAGGCGGTGCCGGTGTTCTTGGGTGCGGGGCTGCCCGCCGCACGCCACAGGAAGGTGACGATCTGCGCGCGGGTGCAGGGATCGTTGGGCCCGAACAGCTTGTTGCCGATGCCGCCGGTGATGCCCTTCTCCTGCGCCCACTTGACCGCCTCATAGTAATAGGCGTTGGTGGACACATCATCGAACGGGCTGATCTCGGCTTCCTTGATAAAGGTTGCCTTGACCTCGACCTTTCCGGCGGGCATCTTGAAGCTGTACTTGCCGTTCTTCTCGGTCAGCGCCAACTCCTTGCCCTTGCTGTCGAGAACGGTAAGGTCCTCAAGCTCATAGCCCTTGTCGGGCGTCACGGTGATGGTTACGGTATCGCCCTTGCGTGCGGACTTGGGAGAAACAGTAATGCTGCCGTTCTCGCTCTTACCCGGTGTAATGGAGTAGCTCGGCGAGTAGCTGCTGCCGCCACCGCCGCCGGAGGAGGAGCCGCCGCCTTGATTGCCGCCTGTGCCGCCGCCGCCTTGATTGCCGCCTGTGCCGCTATTGCGCAGAATCGTCAGCGTGTAGGTTTTAGCGCCGATCTTCACGACAATGTCGGTTGTGCCGCTGTTGGGGATGGCAACGGTTGCGCTGCCGCCGGTGGACAGATCCTGTCCGTTGATGCTCACGGGATCGCTGTTTCCAGACACCGCTGTGACTATCGTAGATGTTGCTCCGCTATCATTTTGCAGCGTATAGGTATAGTTCGTTCCGTTGGCGGTAAAATCGCCGAGCCCCACCGCCAGACCTTCAAAGGTCAGCATGTCATCACCGGCCGCTGCGGCTCGTACCACTACGCGGGTGCCAAGCTTGGAGAAGGTGACGGTTTCCGCCCGGAAGGTTTCCCCGGAGATGGCACCGCCAATACTGGTCTTTTTCGTTTCCAGAACGGTCCCGGCAGCATCCAGCAGCGTGGCCACCAGCTCTGCGCTATTCTGAGACTGCAGGGAGTTGTTGCGCAGGGTAATGGCGGCGGTGCTGCGACCGTTGCCGTCGTTCCCCTGTGCCACATCCATCGTCAGCTGCTCTCCGGTGCGGGCCAGTGCGCCGGTCATATGGACGCTGGCCTCACTGTCACTGCCGTCATACTCCGGCAGGCGCTGATTGCTTCCCGTTCCACCGATCTTGCCTTCCGCCCACGCCTCGGCGTACAGATAGGTACCCACATTGGGGATCTCGGTTTTGCCAATGGATGTCATATACTTGCCCAGATCATAGGTCAGGTCCAGTGTAAAGCTTCCCTGATCGATGCGGGCGAGGGCGCTGTCTTCGGAAATGGTGATTTCATTACCGCTAACCGATACGCCGTTTGTGGTGCAGTCTACCTCTGCAGGTTTGGTATGCAGATCATCCGCATAGAACGCAAGCTTCACCTCGCGGCCCTTTCCGCCGGCCAGCGTGGCGGCAGAGGAATTATAGAGGGTCATGCGCACCGTGCGCTCGCCGGCACTCTCCGCAATCACTTCCATTTGCGAGATGCCAATGTCGGGATAATCCAGATACACTGTGCCTGTTTCGCTGATGCTGCCGCCGGCGGCGGTGATGGTATAGCTCGGGTCGGTCACGTGGTCCTCCACATGGTGCCAGACGGTAAGGGTGGTGCTTTCATTGGGCAGCAGTGTTTCCGTAAGGGTGGCGGCTTCCCCGCCGTCAAGGCGGACCGTTAGGCCTGTCACATCGTTCAGCCCGGTGTTGCGGATGGTAAAGCGAATGGGTGTCAGGCTGTTCAGCGCCAGCGTTGCATAATCCACACCGATCTGTTCCACTGCCACCGCATCGGTGATAAAATTAGAGGTAGCGGTATAGAGGATCGTTTCCTCACTCGGAACGGTCACGCCGCCGATTTTCTGCGTTTTTTTATCGTCATACCGGGTGGCCTGAATGGCAGCCTGCACCTGATTGGGGCCGCTGACATAGGCATCAAAGTGGTCAGCCAGCGTGCGCTGCGGCAGCTCTGCCAGTTCCAACGGTGCGGAGAGCGTGTAGGTATTTGCGGCATAGCGCAGCTTGGCCGCCTTCAAAATGCCGTGATCTACCGCGCCCTTGGCGCCATTGACAGTCTCATTCCAGATGATGGTAAGCATCATTGATGCTGCGATAATTCCCGCTGAGGGAAGCGAAGCGGAAGTCTCCGCCCACGGCGGCGCTGCCGCTGCTGGTCAGGGCAGACAGAGAGCCGGGGAAGCTGTTGGACATGGTGCCGCTGCCGTCCACAGCCAACAGCTGGATATCGCTGCTGCCGCCTCGGACACTATGCCAACCGATGACAAATCGGTCATCCCCGCTGCCGAAGTTGGCTGCAACGACCTGGGGGTTTTCGTCAAGATTGCTGTCAGAGGTCGCCAGCATGGCTGTACCGGGTTTTCCGTCAGCATCCACGGTACAATAGGCGATCTCGTAGTCGGAGATTTTTCCGGTTCCGCTGCGGTCCAGCGAGTAAACCGCCATAGCGGTTCCGTCGGGCAGCATGGCCGCCTGCAGCGCCTTCACGCTGCCAGTAGCACCGTTATAAAGCATTTGGGCCTTTCTCCAGGTGCGGTTAGTGCTGTCATAACAACGGTACATGATACAATCTCTGGTAGTAAAGTTCAGCAGGCTGTTGCTGCCCTGCGTACCGGGATCGGGGGTGTAGACGCTGCGCCAGAACACGATGGCCTTGCCGTCGCCGCCCACTGCCGTGACTGGGGCCAGATCCGGCGTGCCGTCTTCGGTTAGGCGGGTGGAGGTCCAGGTTGAGCCGTTATAGACGGACGCTACGATCTCCGTGCTGTTCATCAGCAGGTTTTGCTCTTCCAATGTCACGGCATCAGCGGCATTTTTACCCGGTAGCTCGGTGCCCATGCGAACCCAAGCCGCCGCCGCGAAGCTTTCAGTGCCGGACAGAGAAACGCTCGTGTCGCCGTAGCCGGAGAACTCTGTGGGATCGTCAATTTTGCTGGAGGTAGAATAGACGCCGCTATTGAGGGTGGAGAAATGTACCCGGCTGTCGTAAATACTTCTGCTGTTGCCGTCGTTGATGTAGGCCAATACCTTCCCGTCATCGCTGAGCTGTGGATAGGATGTGGGGTTGGCATTGGTCTGGATGTTTTGCAGCCCACTGGGGGAGTTCAGAGAGCGCAGCATCATCCGCTGCTGGGGCTGGCCCCAGGTACGGGCATATTGCTCCAGATAGTCCCGGCTTTGGAGCGTTGCACTGGCAGAAGCCACCTGCATTCCGCTCTGAGCCGCCGCCATCCGCAGCGAGGCAAGGCTCAGCCCACTGGTGGCGTTATTCCAGTAGTCTTCGATTGTTTGCCAGTCATTAAAAGTCCTGGTGGCTCCAAAGGTTCCGGAGGCGATCACCGCCTCGTAGGAGATAAACAGGAATTTGGCCACAAATTTGATTCCCACTTCGCTTTCGATCCCCAGGGCCTGACCCTTGAGCTGGCGCTTTGTCTCGTCGGCAAGATAGGTGCGGGAGAGGAACTTATTCTGACTGTCCACATCCAAATTGCCGAATAGGCCGATCTTCAGCGCCACGATCGAATAGTCAAAGCCAATGCCGCCAAACGCGTGGACATAGGCGTTGATACGCAGCGTGGTCAAAAAGTCATTCACTGCCGTGGCCGTGGGATCGCTCCAGGCAAGCTCTGTACCCTGTCCCTGCTGGCCGTAGCGCACTGCGGTACGGAAATCCAGCTGAATGGCACCGCCCAGCTCAAAGGTTGCTGTCAACGGCACGGGGCCAGCCATGGCGTTCACGCTGAAGGAGAAGCCCACGCCAACGCCGGCGGTAAAGCCGCCGCCTACGGTGAAAACCTCCCACTTCTTTTTTTCGGTGTTATAGCGGATCTCCGCTTCGTAAAAGCCCTCCAACTGCAAGTTGAGATCCGTGCTGGTGACATTGTCGGCCAAGGAGTTGGCTTTGTATTCCCCCTTGGGATCATAGGTGCCCTTGGCCATCTGGCTCAGGTCCCCGGTACCGGGCACGCCCACCTCCAGGTTCTGCGTCAGCACATTCGCACCCAACGCCACGCCTTCCTTGGAATAGTCCATGTCCTCCATCTCCAGCGTATTGTACCCGGCCCAAATCATGGCACGGAACACGGAGGGATCTTCGCTGGGGGTGATGATCATTTTGAACACGGAACTGTTCACCGGACCGCTCAGATCATCCAGCCGTCCGGTCAGCACCTTGAGAATGTCACTGTCGCCCACTTCGCCAAAGCCGACTTCCTTCACTATACTGGAGGCTGTCATCGTCGTCAGAATACCGGTGACGCGGTCATCCTCTGTCACCTTGGGCACTCGGGTCAGATCAACGACCCGGAAGGGCATTATCTTCTCCTGCAGCAGGCTGCCGTTCAGGCTCAGCTGCGTTTTCATACCCACATCCTTGCCGTCGGCGATCCATCCAGAGGTGGTCATGGTGGCCTCGGTGAGGGTCAGATCGTTTTCCGCTACGGGGATGGATGAGAAGGGATACTGCTTGGTACTGCTGCTCTGGGCGGCAGGAAGAACGCCGTATTCGTCCGCCAGATTGAGACTGTAATTCTGCGCGTCGGCAATATCCTCGCCCCAGAGGAACATGGTGGTGTGCAGGCTTGCTGTTTTAAAGCTGCTGTTAGGGCCAATCTTCCCGGTCGAGCTGCGGACATCCATTTTCTGACCGCTGGCAAGACCGTAATCAACGCTTTGCGTCACAATGAAGGGTTTGTTTGCCTCCCCTGCCGGCACGCGCTCCAAAGAGACAACGCCCTCTGCGGTGCGCATTACATCGTCCACGCCCAGCTTGCCGTTGACGGTCAGCAGCAGCGGATAGTACTTGTCGCCGTCAATTTCGCTGATCTCCAGAATGTACTCCAGCTGATCCAGAGCGGAAAGCGCCGTGGTGGTGCTCTCGCTCTTTTCGGCCGACCAGAACTGGGTGGAATCCAGATAGACGGTTATATTTCCCGCCTCATCCGTGGTATAGGTCTTACCAGTGGTGCCGTCGGCAAGTGCTCCTGCACTGGAGCCCAGCTGAGCTGTCTGGCAGTAGCCTCCGTTTTTATAAACGCCGCCGCGAACGGTCACCGTCTTTTTCGCCAGCGGATCGCCGCCCGGCGTGATGAGCGTCACAGATGCCCGGGCGACTCGCCGAAGGCTGAAGGTATTCATGGGATAAAGCTGCAGCTTTGTGGCATCCCGCTCGCCGGAACGCAGATTTTCTTTATAGATGGTGCCCAGATAAATATCCGCGTCGGAACCGGACCGCAGAGACACCTCACTGGCGATTCCGTTGGGTTCGTAAAGCGCCAGCACGCCATCACTGTTGGTCGTGACCGTTTTGGGCACACCTGTGCCGTCGGTGTATTGCAGCGTAGTTTCCATCGCAGGCGTCAGCTGGAAGAGATAGAACTTATTTTGCAGCGTCTCCGCTGTCACCTGTACGGCGGCGCTCATGCCCGTGGCGGCATGGGTAGCCGTGACGATTGCGGTGCCGTTGGCCCGGCCGGACAGCGCCATTTTGGTTTCGGGAAGGTAGGAAGCAAAGGAGAAGTTTCTGATGTCCTCATACAGTCCGCCCTGCTTGTAGTTGACGGAAATGGCATTGTTGTTGCTGGAGACCCACTGGATGCCGTCTTTAAAGGAGTTCCAACCGCACTCGTTATAGTTGATGCCGATGTACTCGATCAGCCCCAACTCCTGGCGCAGCTGCAAAATTTTAGCTGTATCGGTGGGCAGGCTGCCGCTGACCTTGGAGGTATTGTCCATGGTCAGCGCAGAAATCGTCTTTCCTTCGCCGTCCTGCACCTTCAGTGCGTCGGCATCGTAGACATACAGGGGGAAGGAGTCGGTGCTGGGAGATTCACCATGGTTCTCCACGCTCAAAACCACCTGATAGGTGTCCTTCAGATTGCCGTCTTTCACCCTCTGTAACAGCAGGGGGAAACTCCCGGAGGTGCCGGATAGGCGCTCACGGGCCACCTCTTGGGTGCTGTTGTCCTCTGTGACCCGGGTAATGGTCAGCGTGGGCTGTTGAAGGGCGCCGTCAGTGGCGTTTTCCACCGACCAGCCGATATTGACGGGGCCGTCGGTATCCTTGAGGTAAATGCTCCGGGGCGGTGTCAGCTTGGCCGTGGCAGGCGGCGCCTGCACGATGATCCATGCAAGTGCCGACAGGCGGGCGCCCGCACCCCCGGTGGGGTGCGGCATGGAGACCCGCACCGTGTAGGCCGGGGTATTTCCGGTGAAGTGCTGGGAGAGCACATTCTCCGGGATCCGCACGCTGTTTTTATCCTTGCCGGCGGTATAAGTCGCAACGGGATTGTGGCCGCTCAGCTGCGCCTCATTCGTGTAGTTGCCCGCATACAGGTCAATCTGGTAATTGAACTCTTTGCCCGGCGCCATCAGCGTGGCGTTGGAGCTCCACAGCACGGTGGCGGGCTGATTTACCCGCGTCACGATGGACGCGCCGCCGGGGATCACCAGTGCCAGGGACTTGCCTGCCGTCACGGTATAGGGCTTTGACTCGCCCGTCACATCATCGGCAGTTTCCACAGTCCCGTTGTCCGCCGTAAAGGTAAAGGTGACGGCTCCCACCTTTTTTCCTGTGGTGGCAACATCGCCGGTATCCGCGTCGATGGTGGCAATGTCCGGGGCATTGCTGCTCCATTTGCCGGTGGTGTAGCTGGCCTGCCCACCGTCTGCCCCCAAAACCTCGGCCTTAAGCTGGGGGCGGGTGGTTGCGCCGAGGGAGATCGTATAGTCGGCGTCATTCGCTTCCGGGGTGACCTTCACCGTGTGCACGGGAACATTCTTTGGCACCTTGAACTGCCGGGTCAGGGGAAGAACATTCACCCAGTTAGAGTTAGACTCGTCTCGCTCGCCCTCGTTGGCCTGCAGCGTCACCGTGTAGGTGCGGGTGACAGTATCGGGTGCGATTGCGTAGTCGCCAATGGTGAAGCCTTCGTTCTCTGCGTCCAGATAGACCTGCTGATGGATTGTTTCATCCGTGGTGTTGTCCCTCAGCTCGAGGCGGAAGGGGGCTTCCTTCTTCTCTGTTCCTCCCGGGGTGTGATAACTGCTGTATGCGTTCTTGTAGACCTCCGCCATGTTGGCCTGCATCGTGAACGATGCCTTGCCGTTGGCGTAGGTGGCCGTCAGCTCGCTGGGAGCGTTGCGCATCAAGACGCTCCTCAGCGTAACGCCGTTAATCGGGGCGCCTTGATATGCGGTATCCAGCCCATGGCCGAAAACATCTTCCACGCCGGTCATACCACTGACGATGACCGTGGTGGCATCCGCATCCTGCACTGGGTACCAGAGCATTGCCGTGACGCCGTATTTGTTCATGGAAAGCGCATCGGCGGTATACTCTTTGCCATTGATGGTCACGCGGGCGTTTCTAAGATCCACGAACTCGTTAAAGGTAACTGTGATGGGCACGTGCTGCCCGCTGGCATAGGTTCCCGCCGGGGCCGTGACGCTTTGAATGGTGGGGCTGTCCGTGTCCAACAGCTCGGCGTGGACGTTGCTGGTCTCGGTTTTGGCGGAGGGATTTTGGTCTCTGCTAAATACCGTATCAAAGTTCAGATACAGTTCGAAGGGCAGCCAGTACTTCTGACCCGCTCTGTTTTGCGTGGTAGACTGCAGGGAGATGTTGACCGTATTGCCATTGTTAATCGTACAGCCCAGCGCTCTCGTATTGTTGTTGCTGAACTGCTGCAGAGATGTTTCATTGAACTTGTACTCCGTCAGATAGAACGGGGCACAGTCTCGGGCATTGCCATACGGCGCAGGGCCAGTATAGGCCTCTTCGCTGGCAGTCCAGTTAAACTCGATGCTGGCGCTGATTTGGTATGGCTGATAAAATTTTGTGGAGGGGTCGCCGGAAAGCACCGAGTTGCGGGCGCCCTCCAAAATTCTGATGGTATCGCTTAGCGCAACGAAGTCCGGATTTTCGGCACCGTTGGCGACAGTGTATTTATCTGCCAGCAAAGGAATGTACAGTTCCGGTTGTATTGTGTTTTCATTTTTGTATTCGTAGGACGGCGCGGTCATTTCTGTTTTTATCGCAGGGTCGCCAACCGTCTTTATTAGCTTGAGCTGATGGTGGTCGGCATAGCTGGCGCCGTCATAGAACACCAGATTTTCCGCATCGTAAAATTCGATCATCCCCAGCAGGTCGCCATAGGAATAAGAATCCTTGAGCCAGTCTGGGTTTGCTCCTTTGGTTTTAACCTTGACAGTGATTTTTTGATTACTTAAACTGAAAGTCGAGCCTACGTCATAGGTCAGCTTGTAGGACCCGTCGCCTTGGCGGACCCCACTCTCCCCGCCTACCGAGACCGTCACATCGGTGATATACTCGCTGAGCTGGCCTTTTTGAATGCGGTAGGAAAAGCTGACCGGTTTTCCGCCGTATACAGTAAACTCCCCGGAGCTCCATCTGTTGTTTACTTCTTCCCCCAGCATTTTGCTCATCATGCCGCTCATATCCACCGTCTCAACGCCCTCAGGCGCTGTGGCAGAGGCGGAATACTGCAAGCTGATGCCCTGCAGCTCCAGCTGCTCCATCAGGCTGTTGAGATTCTCCAGAGCTTCCCCGGTAAACTCCCTGCCGGAGAAATAGGTGTCCTTGATCCGCTGCAGCTCCTGTTCGATTTGGATCATGGTCTTCAAATCGCCCAGCGCCACCGGAGTCCCATCCACGTCGGCTATGCGGGTGAGATCCGTGGCGGGATTTTCCAGCAGCTCCATGACAGCCGCCAGTGTCAACACCTGGCCGTCCAGCGTGATGGTTTGATCCACCTTGAAATTGCCGTCTTCATCCAGCAGCCCCAAAGCGTTCAGCATGGAAAGCACCTGGTCGCTGCTGCCGCCGGTCAAGGCGGAGAGCTGCTCCAAAATCGCCTGATTTTCCTTGGGTGTGTTGCCCAGCAAATCGCTCAGCGCTGCAAACGCCGTAGTTGGCAGCAGCGTGAGCGTCATGCACAGGCACAGCACCAGCGCCAAAAAACGTTTCATCATGTCGTCTTTCCCTCCTGTTTCTGCGGTTTGGTATTGTCCGCCCCGTCTTTTTTCTGGTTTTCTCTGATTCTGAGCCGAAAGCACAGCGCGGTGATCGCTGCCGCCGCGGCAAAGGAGACGACGGCCACCAGCACATAGCCGCCCGCGTCCTCCCGCAGCAGCATCGCGCCGAACACGCCCCACGCGGCGGTCTGCCCCGGCCCGACGACCGTGCTCGCCGTCTGCATCAGCACCGCGAACAGCAGCAAACACGCTGCGGAGAGGCTGATTGCCTCGCGCCGCTGCCTCCGGCGGGTGTTTTCCCGCACCCGCTGCTTGACGAGTGCGGCCCGTCTTGCGGTATCGTACATATCGTTTGAACCCCCTTTCCGGTTTGTCTGGAACCGTGATAAAAACCCTTTCACTTATATAGGTACAAAAAATCGAAAAAACTCTCACCCAAAACGCAAAATTTTTCAAAAAAATTTGAGAGCTGCCAAAAAGCAGCTCTCAGGGAGTGGTTATTCGGTTATTTCCTCTGCCCGAGGCGAAAAGCGGACAGCTTTCCCGCCGCCACCAGCAGCACCGGAAGGGCATAGGCGATGTACTGCGCCGCGCCGCCGTGGGCGATGAGCAGATTATAGATGGCGTGGAGGGTAATGGCCGCGCCCAGCAGGCCGCAGGTGCCTGCGATCTTCAGCCATGTCCGCTGCCCTGCATAGACCAGCCCGCCGCCCACGATCAGTCCGCAGAGAACATGCATCGCGCCCGTGCCGAAGCCACGGAAGAAGATGAAGGAGAAACGGTCTGCGCCGTTCTGGATCAGATAGCACACATTTTCGAAGGTGGCAAAGCTCAGGGCAATCGTGATGGCGGCGGCCTTGATCTTATCCCCCTCCGGCTCGAACACCAGAAGATAGAACACCAGCGGCAGCAGCTTCATCATTTCCTCCACCACCGGCGCGATCTCCGCCGTGGCGGCAAGGGCGTCCGCCTGACACACCGCCGCGAGGAAGGTGTTGATGTAGGCCGAAAGCAGACACACGCCCATCCCGGCAATGCAGAACAGGAAGAAGCGGAGCTGCCGCCTGCCCATGCACAAAGCGGCCACCAGCAGCGGCGACACCATGCAGAGGAAGATGTTTTCGATATAGGTCATGCCGCTACCGCCTTTCTCGTGGCGGGCAGCAGCCCCAGAATCGCAAGTGTCAGCAGCATATCGCACCAGAAAGTGGGGCTTGCGGGAGAAGTATCCGGCCAAAAGCAGCCCACCGTCCAGAACAGATACTCTACAAACGCAAAGCACAGCACGCCGATGTGAAACCACCGCATATTCCGCGCCGCGTCCGTCTGCGTTTTCGCATAGGCAAGCCCCCGAATGGCGCAGTAAGAGAGAACGATCATCATGCCGCACCAGACTAGGTTGGAGAGAATATCCCCAAAGATGCAGTAGAACGCCAGCAGCGGTATGCCGAACGCAGGCGCAAGCCAAGCCCTGCGGCAGCGGAAGGCGCGCTCGTCCTGACTGGTGAGCGTGGCCTGCAAAATGCGTAGGAAAATTACGCTCGCCACCCAGCCGAACTCCGACACATAAAAGACCCGCGGCGTGGTATCAAACAGCAGCAGATACAGCGTCCAGTAGAGCGCGCCGAGGGCGAAGCAGCCGTAAAAGCACAGCAGCAGGAAATACGCCTGTCTACCGCTTTTTCGATAGGAGATACCGGAAAGCACAGCGCCGATGAATGTGGTCAGCAGTTGCAGCAGGTTCTCAATCAGCTCCATGAATCCCCTCGCTTTCTTTGTTTTGATCGTCCTCCCGGTTCATCTGATGCAGCCGGAAGCATAGAACGGTCACGCACACGCCGAGTAAAAACGCCAGCAGCCCGATGACGATGTATCCCAAAGCCGCGCCGCTGTGAAAGATGCTTGCCGCCGTTTCAAAGCCGGAATAATCGCCGGTCTGGATGTTTGCGGCAATGCCGGGCATGGCGAGACAAACGCCCACCAGCAGCGTAAGGCACGCCGCCACAGCGGAAGCCATGGTGATCGTATTGCGCCGCAGCCGGTTCTCTCGTTCAATTTTGGCGATGCGCCGCTTTGTCTCCGCAACACGTTCCTCATGACTCCGCATCTGTGATTCCCTCCCGTTCTAAGAGCCTTCGCAGGCTCTCTTTTCCCCGGTACACCATGTTGGTGATCTGCTTCACCGTTTTCCCCGTGACCTCCGCCGCCTGCGCGTAGCTCATATCCTCAAAATAGGTGAGATACAGGACTTCCCAATAGTCCGGGTTCATTTCGCTCATGCAGAAATGCAGAACGCGGTTTCGCTCCTCTGTCCGGATAACCTCCTCCGCCAGCAGCCGTTCGTCCGGCTCATCGGTCAGCGCATCAAGGTTGAACAGGGGCTTCCGCCTGCTCTTATGGCGCAGCGCCATGTGGCGCGCCGCCTTAAAGAGATACGCCTTGAAGCCGCCGTCCCGTATCTTCGGCTTTTTGGTGAATAGATAGGCGAAAACATCCAGCATCAGCTCCTCCGCCTCGTGAACGTCGTGCAGATAGCCGTCGATATACAGTGTCAATGGATCGCCGTATTTTTTCATCAGGGCCTCCAGCCCCGCGTCGTCGCCGCTCAGATATTGGCGGTATAGGGTTTCGTCGCACGCCATGCCGTTCACTTCCTTTTTGCGGATGCTTCAAATGCAGAGGAGGTATCCGTCAGGTGCTTGTCCTGCCGGAATCGCGGTGCTGTTCCTGAAAGCGCGGATCGGACGGCTTTTCTGCGTCCTCCGGGATCGCCCATGAGCGCCCGAACCGGGACGCGCTGGGAACCCGCCCCTCGGCGCAATATTGGTTGACCCGCCGCTCTGACACGCCCCAACGGTAGGACGCCTCCCAAATGGAGATATAGCCTTTGATCCTGTTCATCCTGCACCTCCGCATGGATAATACTCAAGATAATACATTATACACGAATATCCGAAGAAACACAAGACATCCGGCGAAGTGGGCAGCGAAAAGGTACGGATAGGAGCGACATTTTTTGAAAAAGTCCTCCGAAACTGACCAAAACGCCCTGTTCAGATTGTAATATAGATAGAGGGAGAAAAACGGGGTACGAAGTAGTCAGCAAGCACAGCAAGCGAGTACCCGCTTGCGGATTTTGCGCTGTTTAGGTCCCCTGCCCGAACAGTCAAAATTGCTTGCTGGGATATCCCAGACCCTTATGAGAAACGGAGGCTGCCCATGGCAAACCGAAAGCGGAACATCCAGATGAAATTCTATGTGACAGAGGAGGAAAAGCGGCTCATAGCTGTCGATGCCGTCCTTGCAGATGCGGGCAAGCCCCTTCATGGTGTAGTCCCAGTCCTCCGGCAGCGACAGCATGAGGGACAGCAGCCCCTTCGCTTTCAGGGACAGCGACCTGTCCCGCAGGTGGTAGTTGGACATGACCGTGTAATCTCTGGTCTTTTCGATGCGGAAAACTGCCATATCCGGCGCCTCCTTTCTCTGGTTTTGAAAAGTGTTGATTTTGGCGCAAAAAAGCCCCTGTCCTGCCTCCCGGACGCTTCCCATGGGAAAACACCCACGCCGCCCTTTAAGCGGAGCTCTGAGAAGAAAAAACAGAGGCTTTCGCACCCTAATTGATACATTTTTCGGGTGGGTACAGGAAAGAGGCGCTGATTTTTCGTATCAGCGCCCTTCTGAGCTGTGCCATATTCAGCTTTTCCCGTTGCATATTCGCTCGTCTGCTGTCGCAAACCATTGATTTTACTGACTTTGTGGGAGTATCGTTATCCCACCCTGATATTTGAGCGTCCAGACTGGAAACGCCTGATTGCCGACATTGAAGCCGGTAAGGTGGGCATTGTCCTTGTAAAAGACCTCAGCCGGGTAGGTCGAGATTACCTCCGTGTGGGCTTCTATACGGAGGTCACCTTCCCGCAGAACGGCGTTCGCTTCACTGCCGTCAACAATGGCGTGGACAGCGCCAATCAGGCCGAGAATGATTTCGCGCCGTTTCTCAATATCATGAACGATTTTTACGCTCGTGTACTTTTTTACGGCTGTCAGGATAGCGGAATGTTGACCTTCTTTCAATCGGTCTCCACTGCGGGAAATCGGCTCAGAGAAGTATCCGCTCAATAATCGCCCGTAGCCAAAGAGCATTATCCGGGCTATGCCCGGATAGTGCTCAAATCAGTACAGTTTTAAAAATTGGTCAATCGTGTAGGCATGGCCGTCAACGATGATATGGGATCTGCTATTCTGCTTAAAAAAGTCAAGATAACTTGCCGTTTTCTGAGGTCGGATATCCTTCATTGATTCCAGCGGCGCAAAATATGTCCCATTTCCTGCCGGAATAGATTGCCACACCCAAACAGCCCCGGTTCCCTGCGAAAGGAACCGGAGCTGTTTTTTGCGTCACTTCATGGAGCGTGCCAGAAACGCGGCGATCTGCGCTCTCGTGCAGGTGGAGTTGGGGTCGAAGCGGCCACCGCCGATGCCGGTGGTGATGCCGCTTTCCACGGCCCAGGCCACGGCCTGCGCGTAGTAGCTGTTGGCGGGGACGTCGGTAAAGTTCGCCGCACTGCCCGCCGCGGGCTGACCCACGGCCCGCCACAGCATCGTGACCATCTGGGCGCGGTTGATGGCGGCGTTGGGCTCCGTGCCGTCGGAAATACCCTTATCCTTGGACCACAGCTGCGCCTTTTCGTACCAAGTATTGCCGCCGTTCAGATCTGCGTCGTTCTGCCGCGCCAAAATCGTCCACAGCTGGGCGCGGGTGGCGGAGTTGTTGGGGGCGTAGATGGAATCGCTCATGCCGTTGACCAGCTCGCGGGCGCTGACGAAGTCGATGGCGTCCTTGGCCCAGTGGTTCCGGGTGTCGATGAAATCCTTGGAGTTGTCAACGATCTTCACCGTCGCGCTGCCGTCCACGGTGAGCCGGATGCCGTTCTCGGTGGGAACGGAAGCCTTCAAAATCTCCTCCGTGCCGTCGGGATGGACGAGGACCGCCACGGTGCCGGGCTTCGCGTTGGAAACGGGGATCTCCACCTCGGTCTTGCCCGCGTTCTTCGGCAGCTCCACCTTAACGGTGGGCGCGGCGTTGGAATTGCGGGCAGCCTCCACCTCAACGGGGGCCTTGACCGCCTCGCCGTTCTTCTTGGCGTTCTCAATGGCCTTGTTGCTCAGGGCAGTTTTCGCCTCGGTCTGGCCGTTCTTGTCGGTTTTCACCGTACCGGTGGAGCCGTCAGCGGCCTTGTTCTCGGTGACGGAGCTGCCGTCCTTCTTGGTCTCAGTCTTGGAGGTGCTGCCGTCCTTGCCGGTGGTGGTCTCGATCACCGTGCCGTCCTTCTTGGTCTCGGTCTTGGTGGTGGAGCCGTCGGTATGGTTCTTCGTCTCCGCCTTGATGACCGGGTTGCTGTCGTAGCTGTCCCGATCGGAGGAGGAACCGCCGCCGGAGGAAGAGCCACCGGTATTGCTGCTCACGCTGTATGGCGTGATGAAACCGGTCAGCACATCGTAATGTTCTTTGTCCTTCGGCGTAAATACCCACTTGTAGGCCGTGTTCGCCGTCACAACCGTCGTATCGCCCAGTTCCCACTGAATTGTGCCCTCGGGCTGAATGGTGCCGACAGTCAGGTTTGCGTCCTTCAGCATCTTGCCGGTAGTGGTGATCTTGGTGTAGCCCGGCGCGCCCTTGGGGGTGGCCTTAATGACCTTGATCGTCACCTTGCCGGAGGTCTCCGCATAGACAGCCGTATCTGTCGGCGTAAACTTCCACTCCGCCTGATACTCGCCTATCTTCTCCTTCGCTGCACCAGGCGTGACCCACTCAAACTTGCCCTTGACCGTCTTTGTACTGTCCGTGGGGTCGGTCATCGTGCCGGAAAGGGTGATGGTGCTAAGCTGTTCGCCCCAAGCCAGCGTGGTTTTGCTCAGGGTGGGCGCACCGGTGGGGATGATCTTGTTGGTGGCATCGACCTTGATGGTCAGGTCGATAGTTGCGTAGTTTTGGGAGTTTACCGCAACCTTAATCGTGCCGATGTTGCCCGTCGTTTCTGTCACCACGGCCTGAATGGGCAAAATCAGCTTGCCGTTTTCGATGCTTGCTGTGTCCGCGTTGTAATAGCGGCTATCAAGCGTGTTCGCATCCAGCGCATACGTCACCTCGCCGTATTCCTTGGGGCTTGCCAGTTTCGGCAGCAGCGCGGATAGATCGACCGTATAGGTATGAGTGCGGCGATTCGTGACGGTAACTGTCTGCTCTGTGCTGTCAGGTGCGGCGGCCTTGGTAATGCTCAGTGCAATGCCATCCTTCGTCAGCGGGAGATAGTTGCCTGCGCCGGTGGAGGGCGTAAAGGTCGCGGTGTAGGTCTTATTGTCACCCACATTGGGAACTGCGTCGCCGGTAAGGCTCCATGTGCCATCCACTGTCTTTTCGCCCATCTTTGCGGTCAAGCCGGAGACGGTGAGTTCACTCAGCTTGGCACCGTAGGTTCCGGAAGCGGTACCGGTACTATCAACCGTCAGCGGTGCGGGCTTGATTGTCCAATCCGCCTTCTTTGAACCGTCGTAATTGCCCTGGCCGTTGACGGTCAGGGTGTATGTCCCTGCATTCGTCTCAGTATTGCCGCTAACGGTATAATCCGTACCCTGTGTCAATTCTTTGCCATTATATGTCACCTTGACACCCGCTGTAAGCTTTTTGCCATCATATACAAGCGTATCTTTATTGGTAATCACAATTTCCGTCTTATCGCCGTTCAGCCTGGCAGGCACGACCTTTATCGTATAGCCCTTGACTGCCACCTGCCAGAGAACAGTGCCGTTATTGGGTTGATTCAGCCCTGTGATCACGCAGAATACATCCAGCCTATCATCGACATTCACGCCAGCCACTCTATTCTCCGTCATATGTTTTGCGCCACTGTCCGTTCTGCGATACCACTTCACATCGTACACGCCCACATTTCCACTGGGCGAGTCAACCGTAAAGGGGATGCTGCCGTTAATGGGAACCTTTGCCGTTTTAGAAGTCGATCCAAAGTCGCAAGGGGCTTGCTGGATAACGAATTTTTCCGTAGGTTGCGCCGTATCCATCTGTCTATCAAGGCTTGTGCCTGTAGCGTAATATTGGTGATCCAGCACATCCGCGAGAATCTTGCCGTTTGGCAGTGTATACGCGTGAAGGCTGCCGCTCGTGGCGGAAACATGCATGCCCTCAACCCAATCCTCTATATTCAGAAGAATCTTAATGCTGCCGCCCTGAATGGAAAGCTCTGTGTTTGCGGAGCAATTCTTTACATCCACCGTGTCAACGCTGCCGCCCTTCAGCGCAACGACAGCGCCGCCGGTCATCACCAGATTGCCGACATAACCGCTCTCCAGCGTAAAGCTCCCGCCCTGACTCCCATCAAGGAGGATATTCGTAATCTGACCGATTTCCTTGCCGTCGGTACCCGTCAAATGCATATTGTTAGTGAGCTTGAATGCGCCATCATCTTGAACAAACATACTATGTCCGTTCAGGTCGATGGAGTGCGCTCCGGAGACAATAGTCCATGTAGCTTTTTCAGTGGCGGCGGTATAATCGGTATACAGCTTCAATGTGCCGCCGTTTGCCAGCCAATAGGAGATGGCTTCATCCATATCGGTATAGAGACTGCCATCCACCGAGGCTACGAATTTGCCGCTCTTGCCGCAGTATTCGCATGTCGCTACGCTAGTTGTTGCATCCGGTTTCATGTTCGGATGCAGGCATTTTACGACCTTGACGTTGTAGATAGACTCGCCTTGGAGTGTTTTTGTGTATTCTACAAATCTATCGACTCCATCGGTATATTGGTATGCATAGCCCTCTGCAAGCAGTTCGCCAAGCTTGACCGGCCCAAAATTAGCTACCTCAATCTTATTAAAGCTGCCGCCGCTCAATTTAGTCTTTTTCAGTTCGTCAAGTTGATTATTCCCGAACGCCAGTTTTCCGATCGTACCTGCCTTCGGCCCTACGATCACTGCGGCTTCCCGAACATTAGGGTTGTCTTTTTCTACGTTCGGGTCATCCGATATATGGATCGCGCTGATCGTACCGCCTTCCCACTGGCTCAAATCCAGCGTAGCTTTCACATCAACGGTGATTATGCCGCCATACGTCAGAGGTTCATAACTGCCTTTGCCGATGATCTTCAAGGTGCAGGTCGTATAAGTCTCATTAGTATCTTTGCCCCCAACATCAAGCCATCCGCCGGTGATCGTATGCCCGTTCAGATCCAGCGTAACAAATTTACCATCTCCGGTAATAGCCGCTCTGTCTTGAGGAGTCGTGCCCAATTCAATATCCGCCAGCAGCGTGACAGTTGTGCCGTTTGTTGCATTGCGCATCGCTGACTTAAAGTCTGTGCCGTAGGTCACGGTATTGTCGCTCGCCGTGATCTTCACGGCCATCAGCGCCTTGCAGTTTTCGCAAACGCCGTCATTGTTCACATTCGTGTGTGCGCAAGCGCTGTTGCAAATCGTACACTTGCCGTTTACAAACGCGCTGCTGCCGTCAGCGTATTTGTGGCTGCAAGTGTAGCCGCACTCGGTACACTCGCTGCCTTTCATCGCGTGCGTATGCGCCACCACCGTCACATTCTCGGTGATGGACCTGACATTGCCCTTGACGATGGCGGAAGTTTCACCCACTTTCGCAAAGGCGAGGTTTTCGCCCAGCAGGGCGTTGACATTCGCATAGGTGGTGCTGCCCTCCACAGACACGCCGCCGTTGAGCACATCGCCTGCCTTGAGCCGCAATGTGCCGTTGGTGACTTCGACAGCGGGCTTGCCGCTTGCGCCGGTGGCGGTCAAATTGCCGTCGAAGATCAGCGTGCCGCCGGTGACGCGAACGGCGGGCGCCGCCAGTTCAAGCTTACCGTTTTGAACGAGCGTTGCATCGCCCTTGACGGTCAGCGTACCGTTTTCAACCGCGATCGTTGCACCGCCTGTGCTGGTTTTCAGGCTATACCCGTTCATTGCCAGCGCGACGCTCTTACCGTCATAGTCAAACGAAACATGTGAATCGATCGTTTTATCTGTGCTGTCTGTTGCTTCGGTTTTCAGCGTGACCGTTGGATCGTCATGTGTGACCGCTTCTTCCAAAGCATCGTTTACCTCGGCGTAGCAATAGTCCGCATTGACTTTATCAACTATCGCAACGGGCTTGAATTGACAGACGGTGCATACACCGGTTTCCCTATCATACTTGTGCTGTCCCTTGTCACTGCCCGCAGGGATATAGCCGCAGATCCCACACATCAAAGTGTGCCACAGACCGTCATCAGTCCAAGTTGTTTTCAGGTCGTGCGCTGTCGCGGTGGTGGCTGCGTTGCCGCAGACGCATTTCGCATAATGCCCGTTTTCACCGCCTTGGGCGTAGCCGCCATTGCCATCAAAGGTGCAGCTCACAGCAGTTCCGATAAATCCGCAGTCCTTGCAGTTCTTTTTATGCTGTGCAGCGCCCTCGGGCACATAGGTTGCATGTTCATGCTTGCAGTACGCAAGGACGAGTGACGTTCCCTCTATCGAGGTGTTATCGCTCCACCTCGCGGGTGATACCTTCTTGGCATCAAGAGTGGCTGCGTGTATCTTGTTTGTGCTGTACAGCTTGACCCCTTCGACCAGCTTCCCGGACTTCCCGCCGTTGATCGTCACCTCGCCGCTGTAGATGTTGAGCTGCGGTGTAGATGTACTTGTAGTCCGGATCGCCGCGCCATCGCCGTTAGAGTTGTTGATGACCAGTTTTCCGGCATCGGCTCCCCTGTTCGATTGCCCGTAAATGCCAAACTTGCTGTTGCCATTGAATATCAAAGCGCCCTCGACCGTCAGCGTTTTGCCTTGGCAAATAATCAGGCCACCTTCAGTACTATTTATGGTCAAATTTCCGTGAATGGTCGCATCTTTTTGAACGATATGGAATTGGGCGCCGGTAAAGGTCACATCTGTCTGGCTGTTTACAACGATAAGGCCAGTTCGGCTAGCGGTACCCTGTATGATGTTACCATTTGCGTCAACACTATCGTAAATGTAATAGATATTTTCCTCTGTTCCGCCCGCCAGCGGGGCCACCTGCTCATTGAACCAGCCGAACAGGGCCTCGAAGCGATCCGCGCCGGTGATCTCCGCCTGCTGGGCCTCCGTCAGGGCCTCGTAGGCGCCGTAGGCCGCCTGAACCGCGTCATAGGCCGCCATGGCATCATCGTTGTCCATGTTGGGCAGGGCCTCCACGTCAGGCAGGGCATCAATCATCGCCTGCACGTCGGCCACCGCCGCGTCCGGGGTCTCCGAAGCGTCCGGCTCCGCCGCCAGCGCCGCCGCGGGCAGCAGTGTCAGGCACAGGGCCAGCGCCATAAGACAGCTCAAAATTCGTTTTTTCATAGGTATGACCATTCCTTTCCGCTGCGCTGTAAGGCACCAAAGGGAAATGAAACGCAGTGCCTCTATCGCAGCTCGTAAAATTTGTTAGAATATACTTGAGGAAACAGGCACACTACAGAGCACGTGAAGGTGAATAGGCTCAGCCTTGTGCTGGACTGAATAGGTATGTGTGCCGGACGCTCTTTCAAGCACCAATGAGTAGGGCTCTGTACCCTGTAACCTTAAAAGCGTCGTGGCCACAAGAAAGCCATTATCGCCATTGCCAGAATGCTCCTTACGGTTATCTACAATATGCTCAAGAAGAACGAGCCGTACAACCCCGAACTCTACCGAAAGGGCGACCGGCCACCTGCACACCGTGAGGTTTCTGCGGAAGAAGCCGTCTATATTCTCCAACGACAGGGCTATGTGGTGACTGCTCCACCTACTGCATAGACTTTAAGCATAACTTCTTTTTTGCCCGCTCTCAGGGGGCTTGGTTTTATGCGCCCTTTTCGGGATGGTTCTTGGATTACAATATTTCAACCTTGTCCTCCTTCATTTCATGCTCCGCCCGCAGTCGTTCTCCCGCGGGCAGAGGGGTATCCCGTAGGGAGCTCTCCCTACGGGTCCGGGGGCGCCCCCGGACAGTTTTTCAGATTGAGACGCTCAGTGTAGCATATTTTCCGCAATTTGTGGGGCCGTCTGCATGAAACGTACTTTTTTGACTTGAAATGTAATCGGAGCGGCTCCGCTCAACATTTCGCTTGCATTTTCGACCATTTTCTGAATGATGGAATTATACACTGTACGTCCACGTACGAGCAAGTCTTTTTTCATTTTTTTGACATTTTTTCATCTCACGCTTGGCAGTGCGGCCTTCCTCCCGACAGTTTTTGACCCACTTTTGACCTAGAATGGAAAAGCGACAGTAGGAACGCCAGCCCACCAGATAAAAGCAAAAAAATCACCGAGAAACGTCTGAATGATCTCGGTGATTTTTCGCTTGTTACGCCTGATAGCTTGGCTTATTGACTGTTTCGTGATCAGAACACGTCATTTAAGTGGCCCTCCGCAAAGGAGAGGCACTCGACGGGTGTGAGAAACGATGGATCCTCGCCATGCTGCTTTAGGCGGTGGGGATCGACCGATCTAAATGGCATTGGACTCCTGAAATCCCAGCTGTTGCATCGATCAGTAGATTATCTCAATTCTAAAAGCTTTAGATATTATTTATGTTTCCAACACGAAACAGTTACATCACTATTAGCTAATATGGTTAATCATATACCTATTTAAGGAGGTTTTTATTATGGGACTGAGAAATGCGGATCTGTGTACGCACTGCGGGAAGATGCGCACCATGCACCCCAGCGGCCTTTGTTGCTGCTGCCGGGCGGCATATGCAGGCACCTGCAAAATTTGCGGTGCGCCGACACAGCCCGGAGACACTTATTGCCATAAGTGCCGAGAGTATCCGTCTAAAAGTGCGAACCCGGAAACAGTGATCACTATCCAGAAAAAATAACCTACAATTCTTAGACTCTGCAAAGAGATTACATCCTTCAGCCAAATCGTCGAGGCCGTAGGCTTGTTCAAGTCTCAGGTGTTTGAGATGCGCTGCGATATAATGTGCCCTCCCGACGACATGTGCCCGCTGATTGCCTCCCTCGTGAAACGAGCCCTGGAGGATTGAAGAACGGCGGCGAAAACAATGAATCACGTTTCCAAATCTCTAAAAATATGTAATTAAACCTGCCCTAGAGGATAACTACTTGTCCTCTGGGGCACCATTTTTGTACGCCTAACAGTGGAGAAAGTCCCAAGTGCAGCGATGTTGTCGAAGTGGTTCACCAAGACTTAAACTCCCTGATCAGCCTTAGTCCTGAAGAGAAGGAAGCAGTGGTTCGTAAAGCGATGCGCAGGGCCGGTGACGACAATCTCATTAAATTCCGTCAAATCCAAATACAGAAAGCACGGGCGCGTTTGACTGCCATTGACAAAATCATCACCAATCTTTATACTGATAATTGCTCGCTGTTCCTTATCATCAACTTAAAAAAACCTGCGCTCTTTTATTTGTGTTTCCCCGATATTTCTTCAAAAAACTATCCGACCTGTATCTGACTGATTCTGGATTCCGCATTGAAAAAACTCCCCCTGTTACTTTTTTCAAGTCCAGACTTTTTCAAAGTTCTACTTTCTCTTGAAAAAATTCGCAAACCATTGTCTCGCAAGGCTTTCACCCTCTGTCTACTTTTTTCAAGAAAATTCCGCATATAGGCCCATAACCGGAAAATAATCGGTCGAGGCCCTGCCCGCCGTCATTGAGAGCTACACGCAGGCCGGCTGCACCTTCGCGCCGCTGACGGCCGCAACGCGCCCCGTGACCTTCAGCTATAAGAACCGACCTTTACAGGCGGCGAGCAGCACATTAAACACCGAAGCGCGGCAAAGAAAGGAATTCCGATCTATGAACAGCCATGGATTGATCGACCTCCACTGCGACACCCTGACGGATTATGAATACAGCAGCGGCAGCTGCCCGGATACGCTGGACGAGCCCGGCCATGTGCTGTCGCTGTCCGGTCTGCCGAAGGACGTCCGCTGGGCACAGTTTTACGCCGTGTTCATCCCCGACGAGGAGCGCGGACAGGCGGCCATCGACTACTTTGAAAAGAACTGTGCGAATTTCTACCGCCAGATGGAAAAATTCAGCGACCGCGTCGCCCCCTGCCGCAATGCCGACGACATGGAGCAGGCGTGGGCGGCGGGCAAGACCGCCGCTTTCCTGACCGTGGAGAACGGCAGCGCCCTCGCCGGCGACCTCAGCCGCGTCCACACGCTCGCCGAACAGGGCGTGCGCGCCATCACGCTGACCTGGAACGGCGAGAATGAGCTCGGCTCCGGCCATGTCACCGACCACGGCATGAGCGAATTCGGCAGAGCCGCCGTGCGCGAGATGGAAAAGGAGAATGTCCTCGTCGATGTCTCTCACCTCAACGACGCCGGCTTCGCGGACCTGCTGGAGGTGGCGACCAGGCCCTTCATCGCCACACACTCCAATGCCCGCGCCCTGTGCAGCCACAAGCGCAACCTGACGGACGCGCAGATCCGCGAGATGGTGCGCCGCGACTGCCTGATCGGCCTGAATTACTTCGTAGAGTTCCTACGGGACGACGGTGATGTGCAGAGCCTTGACGACATCTACCGCCACGCCATGCACTTTTTTGAGCTCGGCGGACGAAAGAACCTCGCCCTCGGCTCGGATTTCGACGGCGCCGTGCTGCCGGAGTGCCTGAATACGCCCGCCAAGGCCGCGGCGATCTATGAGTATCTGCTCTCCCGCGGCGTTTCGCAGGAGGACGCAGAGGGCGTGATGTATCAAAACGCGCAGACCTTCTTCCGCAAAAATCTGCGCTGACTGCGCCGTCCCCATTTCTTATCTATACCGACAGGGGGAAGGACAGCAAAGGCTGTCCTTCCCCCTGTGTTGATCGGGATATATGAGGTTGGCACCGGGTCGCTTACCAGTTAAAGCTCACCATGCCGTAGATATACAGCGCCAGCACGACCGTCGGGACAAAATAGCGGAAGATGGGCTTCATCCAGCTCTGCACCTTCAGTCCCTCGCCGGCGTTGGCCTCGGCCACAAAGTTGTCCCAGCCCCAGCCGAAATTGTTGGAGCAGAACAGGGCGAAGACGAAGGAGCCGAGCGGCAGGATGTTGGTGGAGACCACAAAATCCCAAAAGTCCATGAAGTTGCTGCCCTCGGCAAAGGGCTCGAAGGGAATGATGCCGGGCCAGCCGAGCGCCGTGGTGAGCGCAGTGCAGAACACGCCGATGCCGCAGATCAGGCAGCCCTTGGGGCGGCTCCAGCCGGTCATCTCGCGCACCATGGCAAGAATGTTCTCACACACGGCAAGCACCGTGGACAGGGCGGCAAAGACCATGAACAGGAAGAACAGCGTACCCCACCAGCGGCCGCCGTTCATGTGGTTGAACACGGTGGCCATCGTGTCGAACAGCAGCCCGGGGCCGGCATTGACCTCCACACCGTAGGTGAAGCAGGCGGGGAACATGATGAGACCCGCGACAATAGCAACAAAGGTGTCGAGAGCGATGACGTTGACACTCTCGCCGAGGAGAGAGCGATCCTTGCCCATATAGCTGCCGAAAATGGCCATGCTGCCCATGCCGATGCTGAGGGTGAAGAATGCCTGGTTCATCGCGCCCACGATCACGCTGCCGTCGATCTTGGAGAAGTCCGGCACAAGGTAGAACCGGAGGCCCTCTGCCGCGCCGGACATCGTGAAGCTGTGCACCGACAAAACGAGCATCAGCACAAGCAGCGCGACCATCATGTACTTGGTCACGCGCTCAAGACCGCCCTGCAGGCCGAAGCAGAGCACGACAAAGGAGAGAAACACGGCGATGCCCATGTAGGTCACATTGATCGAGGCCGTGGTCGCCATGCTGATGAAGCCGGGAACATCGGTCCGACCGGTCAGGTAGCGGACAAAATAGTAGATGATCCAGCCCGTGACAACAGTGTAGAACGCCATCAGGGCAATGTTGCCGATCAGCGCGGCATAGCCGTGAAGGTGCCACTTCTGACCCTTCTTCTCCAATTTCTGATACATGTGCAGCGGGCTCGCCTGTGCGGCGCGGCCCACGGCAAACTCCATCGTCATAACGGGCAGGCCAAGCAGCAGCAGGCAGATCACATAGATCAGCACAAAGCCGCCGCCGCCATACTGGCCGCACATCCACGGGAATTTCCACACATTACCGCAGCCGATGGCACAGCCCGCGCTGAGCAGGATAAAGCCAAGGCGGCTTCCCAACCGTTCTCGATTCGCTTCCATTTTTCCCTCCGTAGACGGCGAAGCCTTCTTTCCAGCCCCGCCGGTATTCTCCTGCGCGCACTTTTTCACTTTGAAGCTTTATAGTTTTAGAGGCACAGCGAGGTGATTTTAGCGCAATTGTGCGAAAAAGTCAAGGGCCATCCTGCCTTCTCCGCCGTATTTCGTGCTTTACGGCAAGCTGAGGGAGCGGCATCAAGCCGCTCCCTCAGCTTATCGTATTCCTTTTGCGCTTACTTGCCGGCCTGCGTTTCACAGTAGCGGCAGCGGTAAACGCGCTTTTCGCGGTCTGTCAGCACGAACTCCTGCGGCAGTTCCTGCTCAACGGAGGTGATGCAGCGCGGGTTCTTGCACTTGAGCACGCCGCGGATGCGCTCGGGCAGCTTGAGCGTGCGCTTTTCCACAAGTTTCCCGTCGCGGATGATGTTGACGGTGATGCTCGGATCGACATAGCCGATCAGGTCCCAGTCAAGGTCCATTTCGCGGTCGATCTTGATGATGTCCTTGCAGCCGAGCTTGCCGCTCGTAACGTTTTTGAGGATGGCCACCGTGCAGTCAAGCTGATCGAGGCCGAGGATCTGATAGAGCTCCATGGATTTGCCCGCGGTGATGTGGTCGATGACGATGCCGTTTTGAATAGAGTCAATGATCATTGTGTCGCACTTCCTTTCTCACTTGAGTTCCAGCAGCTTGAGGATCAGCGCCATGCGGATATACTTGCCGTACTGTACCTGCTTGAAGTAGCACGCGCGCGGGTCGCTGTCCACGGCGACGGAGATCTCGTTCACACGCGGCAGCGGATGCAGGATGCGAAGAGACTCCTTCGCGCCCCTGAGCTTGTCGGGCGTGAGGATGTAGCTGTCCTTGAGGCGCAGATAGTCTTCCTCGTTGAAGAAGCGCTCGCGCTGCACGCGCGTCATGTAGAGGATGTCCAGCTCCGGCATGACGGCCTCGAGGTCGGTGGACTGCGTGTAAGGGATGTTCTTGGCCTTGATGTACTGCTCCTTGACATAGCGCGGCAGCTTGAGCTCCTCGGGGGAGATGAGCACAAAGCGGACGCCGGGGTAGCGGCTCATCGCAGAGACAAGGGAGTGCACCGTGCGGCCGAATTTGAGGTCGCCGCAGAGACCGACGGTGAGGTTTTCAAAGCGTCCCATCTCGCGGTGAATGGTCAGAAGGTCAGTGAGCGTCTGCGTGGGGTGGTTGTGGCCGCCGTCGCCTGCGTTGATGACGGGCACGAGCGAGTGCATGGACGCCACCAGCGGCGCACCCTCCTTGGGATGGCGCATGGCGATGATGTCGCTGTAACAGCTCACGGTGCGCACGGTGTCCGCCACGCTCTCGCCCTTGGCAGCGGACGAGCTTTTCGCCTCCGAGAAGCCGAGCACCTTGCCGCCGAGGGAGAGCATCGCGCTCTCAAAGCTCAGACGGGTGCGGGTGGAGGGCTCGAAAAAGAGGGTCGCGAGGATCTTGCCGTCGCACTTGTGTGCGTATTCGGCGGGATGGTCGATGATGTCGCCGGCAGTATTCACCAGCTCCATGATCTCCTGCTCGGAGAGCTCCAGAATGTCGATTAGGCTTTTCATATCAGTTTGTTCCTCCTTTTGTGATCCAGCTTTCGTCGGCGGGGTCGTCGCGGAAAGCCAGCAGCCGCGCGACATCCGCCTCTGTGATGTAATGCTCCTCTGCGCCCACGCGGGCGATGGTATCCAGATTTGTCAGGCTCACGCTCTTGACCTTTGCCTCGGCCATGCGCTCGACGCCCTTTTTCATGCCGTAGGTGAAGATGCTCACAACGCCGAGCACCTCGGCGCCGGCCTCGCGCAGCGCCGCGACCGTATCCAGCACGCTGCCGCCGGTGGAGATGAGGTCCTCGATCACGACGACCCTCTGCCCCGCCTCGAGCCTGCCCTCGATCTGATTTTTTCTGCCGTGGTCCTTGCTGCCCGAACGCACATAGCCCATGGGCAGGCCGAGCAGATGCGCGGCGATGGCGGCGTGGGCGATGCCCGCCGTGGCGGTGCCCATCAAAACCTCCGCCTGCGGAAACTCGCGGCGCACCGTGTCCGCGATGGCGCGCTCGACCGTGTCTCGCACGGCGGGAGCGGTGAGAATGAGGCGGTTATCGCAGTAGATGGGGCTTTTGATGCCGCTTGCCCAAGTGAACGGCTCCTGCGGGCGCAGAAAGACCGCGCCGATGGAGAGCAGGCCCTGTGCGATTTTGCTGCTGATGTCCATGTCCATTTTCCTCCCTGTTTTTTTATTGTTGAAGCAATGCTGTTTTCAGCTCATCGAGATTGGTGGCCAGAAAGTCCGCCCCGGCGGCGCTCAGCTCCCCGCGGCTTCCGTAGCCGTAGAGAACGCCGATGGCCTCAAGGCCGTTGGCGTGCGCCCCGTATATGTCGTGGCGGCGGTCGCCGACCATGACAGCGCGTCCCGTCACACCGGCGCGCGTGAGCGCCGTGCGCACGACGCTCGCCTTGTCCGCGCTGGCCCTGTCCTCCGGGCGGGAGCCGCAAATGAGGTCGAAATAACGCTCCAGCGAAAAATGCTTTAAGATTTTCTGTGCAGATGTCTCCGGCTTCGAGGTGGCGACGATCAGGCGCAGCCCCGCCGCGCGGAGCGCAGCAAGGAACTCTGCCATTCCCTCGTAGGGTACATTCTCCGCCCA
This sequence comes from Oscillibacter valericigenes, assembly GCF_021531315.1. Taxonomy (GTDB): domain Bacteria; phylum Bacillota; class Clostridia; order Oscillospirales; family Oscillospiraceae; genus Hominicoprocola. The sequence goes on from NZ_JAFBIQ010000004.1 coordinate 64,193, forward strand.
GCCGCGGTGGGCGAAGTAATCGCGAAATTCGCAGACCGCCCGCTCCGTCTCCGCCTCGTCCATGCCGCAAATCGCCGAAAAGCTCTCGTGGAGCGGCGGACCGATGAAGGCAGTCAGCGTATCTCGCGGCGGCAGCTCGCGGCCAAGGCGCTCGAGCGCATAGATCACCGACTTTACGATGCCCTCCTGCGAGTCGGTCAGCGTTCCGTCCATGTCAAAGAGAACTGTATCCCAGCGCATCAGCCAATGAACTCCTCTCGGCAGCGGCGGTAGGCGGCCGCGGGGTCCTCCGCCTGGGTGATGGGACGGCCCACCACGATGTAGTCGGAGCCAAGCTCCTTGGCCTTGGCCGGGGTGGTGACCCGCTTCTGGTCGCCCACGTCTCCGTCAGCAAAGCGGACGCCGGGGGTCACGGTGAGGAAGTTCTCGCCGCAGCGCTCATGGACAGCGCCCGCCTCCAGCGGAGAGCACACCACGCCGTCCAGGCCCGCCTGCGCGGCGTTTTCGGCATAGTGCATCACCACCTCGGCAAGCGGCCTTTCGATCCACAGCTCCCGCTCCATGCGCTCCTGATCGGTAGAGGTCAGCTGGGTCACGGCGATGAGCAGCGGACGGGTGCCGTCGGGCCGGGTGAGGCCTTCCAGCGCGGCGGTCATCATGGCGGCGGTACCGGCGGCGTGGAGGTTCACGATGTCCACATCCAGCGCGGAGAGGGCCGCCATGGCCTTTTTCACGGTGTTGGGGATGTCATGCAGCTTGAGATCCAAAAAGATTTTATGTCCGCGACAGCGAATTTCCCGGACGATGGAGGGCCCTTCGGCGTAAAAAAGCTCCATGCCGATCTTCACAAAGGGCTTTTCCTCGGTGAAACGGTCTAAAAAGGCCAGTGTCTTTTCCTTGCTGTCAAAGTCCAGCGCGACGATAACATCCTTACCCATGATGTGCTCCTCCTATGATCTTCGTCAAATCATCCATGCCGTACCGTTCCATCACGGCAGGCAGATCTTCGATAATGGTCTTGCAGGCATACGGCTCCACAAGGTTCGCCGCGCCTACGCCGACGGCGGCGGCGCCCGCCAGCATCAGCTCGATGACGTCCTCCGCCGTGGTGACGCCGCCCATGCCCACGATGGGGATGGAAACGGCCTCGTAGACCTGATACACCATCCGCACCGCCAGCGGGAACATCCCCGGGCCGGACATACCGCCGGTGGTGTTGGCCAGCAGCGGACGGCGGCGTTTCAGGTCGATCCTCATCCCCGGCAGGGTGTTGATAAGGCTCACGCCGTCGGCCCCCGCGTCCTCACAGGCCTTGGCAACGGCGGCAATATCAGCCGCCGTGGGGGACAACTTCAAAATGATGGGCTTTTTCGTCACCGCCCGGACGGCCTTCGTCACCTCGGCGGCAGACTTGGGCTCCGCGCCGAAGGCGGCCCCGCCGCCGTGGACGTTGGGGCAGGAGATGTTGACCTCCAGCCAGCCCACCTGCTCCTGGGCGTCTAACTTCTCGCAAACCTCGGCGTATTCCGCCACGGAAAAGCCGCTGATATTCGCCATCACCGGCTTGTGAAATACCTGCTTGAGCTTTGGCATCTCCGTTTCGATCACCGCGTTCACGCCGGGGTTTTGCAGGCCCACCGCGTTCAGCAGACCGCCGGCGTACTCCGCGATGCGGGGGGTGGGGTTTCCAAAGCGAGGCTCCCGGGTCGTGCCCTTGAAGGAGAAGGTTCCAAGCATATTGATGTCGTACAGTTCCGCGAACTCATAGCCAAAGCCGAAGGTGCCGCTGGCGGGGATGATGGGGTTGTCCATCTCAATGCCGCAGAGGGTCACTTTTGTGTTCACCATACGATCTCCTCCTTTTCCAGCACGGGGCCGTCCTTGCAGATCCGCTTATTGCCGTATTTCGTCTCGCAGGAGCAGCCCATGCAGGCCCCGAAGCCGCAGCCCATCCGCTCCTCAAAGCTGAACTGGGCGGAGGTCTTGCAATCAGCGTACACCGCTTTGAGCATCGGCTCCGGGCCGCAGGTGTAAAGATAGGTGTAGTCGGACACGGCGGCCATGCCGTCGGTCACAAGGCCGTGGATGCCCGCGCTGCCGTCGGCGGTGGCGATGATGACCTCCGCCCCCAGTGCCCGGAACTCCTCCGCCAAAAAGATCTCGGATTTTCGGTTAAAGCCCAGCACGGCGGTGACACGCTTGCCCTGAGCAACCAACCGCTTGGCAAGGCCGTACAGCGGCGGGATGCCCACGCCGCCGCCCACCAGCAGGGGGTGTTCCCCGCTGCGGGACACATCGTAGCCGTTGCCAAGGCCCGTCAGCACATCCAGCTCCGTGCCGACAGCCATGCCCGTCATGGCCTCGGTGCCGTGGCCCAAGACTTTATAAATAAGCGTCAATTCTTCATCGGACCAGTCGCACACGGAGATGGGGCGGCGGAGGAAAAAGCCGGAGAGCTTCAAATTCACGAACTGCCCCGGCGCGGTGATGGCAGAGGTGTTCCCCGCCAGCCGCAGGCGGTAGATGCCGTCTGCCAGCCTTGTGTTTTCAACTACCGTTAAGGTTGTTTGCTTCACAGTCATTCTCCTTTCAGCAGACGGTTTTCGTCATACCAGACCGCCGTTTCGTCCACCGCCGTCAGCAGGCAGCGGCCTTGAACCTCCCAGTCTGTAAAGGGCGTCGCCTTGCCCATAGAGAGGAAGTCTGCCGGGGCAACGCGGTAGCTGTCGTTCAGGTCGAACACGGTAAAGCCGGTGTCCGCTGGGATGTTGAAGCGGCGGCAGGGTGCGTCGTGGAGCAGTTCCATGAGCCGTTCCATGGAAATGACGCCGGACTTTACAAGATAGGTGTAGAGCAGCGGGAAGGCCGTTTCCAGCCCTACGATGCCCATGGCGCTTTTTTCCAGTCCCCTGCCCTTTTCCTCGGCGCTGTGGGGGGCGTGATCCGTGGCGATCATGTCGATGGTGCCGTCCGCCAGACCCTCCAGCAGCGCCTCCCGGTCGGCCTTATCCCGGAGGGGCGGGTTCATCTTGAAACGACCATCCTCCTGCAAGCAGGAATCGTCCAGCAGCAGGTAGTGGGGGCCGGTCTCGCAGGTGACGTTCAGGCCCTCGGCCTTGGCCTTGCGGATGAGCGCGACGCTCTCCTTGGTGGAGATGTGGCAGATGTGATAGCCGCAGCCCGTCTCCCGCACCAGCTCGAGATCCCGCTGGATGGGCCGCCACTCGCTCTCGGAGCAGATGCCCCGGTGGCCGTGGGCGCGGGCGTAGGCGCCGTCATGGATGTAGCCGCCCCACAGGAGGGAATTGTCCTCGCAGTGGGCCACGATCAGCTTGCCAAGGCGCTTGGCCTCCAGCATGGCCCGGCGCATCATGTCGCGGTTCTGAACGCCCTTTCCGTCGTCGGAGAAGGCCACCACATAGGGGGCCATGGCGTCCAAGTCCGCCAGCTCCCTGCCCTGCTCGCCTTTCGTGATGGCCCCGTAGGGCAGAACGCGGATCACGGCGTCTTTTTGAATGGCGTCCAACTCCGGCTGCAAGGTCTCCATGCTGTCCGGCACCGGATTCAGATTCGGCATGGCGCATACGGCGGTATAGCCGCCGTGGGCCGCCGCCAGCGTGCCGGTGCGGATGGTCTCCTTATAAGAAAAACCCGGCTCCCGAAGATGCACATGCACATCAACGAAACCGGGTAATATGGTAAAGGAAGAAACATTCAGGGACGAAGGAAAAACAACATCCTTGCAAAAAACACGATCCCCAAAGGAAACGGAAACATCACCGCCGCTGAAAGCACCTCGGTGGAACACCTGCGCACCCTTCAAAACCACGGTCACGACTATCGCCTCTCTTTCCTCAAATTTTTGATAGAATACCATGAGCCGTTCGCCTTGTCAAGACAAAATTCGCTCCCGTGAGGATAAGATTTTTGAAGAAGCATTATAAGTGCCGCTTATGAATTGTCATAGTGCCATAATTTCAAACGAAAACCCTCCGTTCTTTCTCCGTTTTGCGGAATGGACGAAGATGCTCACGTATGGTACACTGAGGGCAAGTTGAGCTCCTTGTAACTGACGGAATGTGGGCTACCACGGGGGAGCAGGGAGCATCGCTCTGAGGCGGCGCGTTTCAGAGGCCGACCGTCTGGGCACTCCAACTGCAAAGGGCAGCGGAGCGCCTATTTTTATGTTTGAGGGAGGGAACGCAGATGAGAAAGGTTGCGATCGTTATGGGCAGCAAGAGTGATCTGCCCGTCGCGGAGAAGGCCGTAGGCGTATTGCGAGACTACGGCGTCCAGATGGAAGTGCGCGTATTATCCGCTCACCGCTGTCCGAATGAGGCAAGGGAATTTGCCGCGTCGGCTCGGGAGGGCGGATTTTCTGTTATCCTCGCGTTCGCCGGCATGGCGGCGCATCTTGCCGGTGCGATGGCGGCAAACACCACGCTGCCGGTGATCGGCGTGCCGTGCAGCGGGACGAAGCTTGACGGCATGGACGCGCTGCTCTCCACCGTGCAGATGCCGAGCGGCATCCCGGTGGCGACGGTGGCGGTGGACGGCGGGAAGAACGCCGCGCTGCTGGCGGTGCAGATCATGGCGGTCTCCGACGCAGAGCTTGCCCAAAAGCTGGACGAGGCGCGGGCGCGGGAACGGGACGCCGTGCTGCGCGCGGACGAAGAGGTTCGGGCGCTTTATCAGTAAATTAAATAAGGAATACACTTCAAGAAATAAAAGGAGAGCGGAAAGCAATGAAACACGTATATACCGGAAAGACCAAGGATGTATTCGCACTGGACAACGGTAACTACCTGCTCAGGTTCAAGGATGACTGCACGGGCAAGGACGGCGTGTTCGACCCCGGCGAGAACAGCGTGGGTCTGACCATCGAGGGCGTGGGCAATGTCAACCTGCGCATGACCAAGCACTTTTTTGAAAAGATCAACGCCGCCGGCATCCGCACGCACTATGTCTCCGCGGATCTGAAGGAGACCGCGATGGAGGTCCTGCCCGCGAAGGTCTTCGGTCACGGGCTGGAGGTCATCTGCCGCCTCAAGGCGGTGGGGAGCTTCCGCCGCCGCTACGGTGAGTACATTGAAGAGGGCGCCGACCTGCCCGCCTATGTGGAGACGACCTTCAAAAATGACGCGCTGGGCGATCCGCTGGTGACGAAGGACGGCCTTGTGGCGCTGGGCGTGATGACCGAGCAGCAGTATGACGACATCAAGGCCATGACGCAGAAGATCACCGAGATCGTCGCGGATGACCTGCGCGAAAAGGGCCTTGTCCTCTACGACATCAAGTTTGAGTACGGCTACGCGCCGGATGGCAGCGTGATGCTGATCGACGAGATCTCCTCCGGCAATATGCGCGTCTATCGGGACGGAAAGTACATCGACCCCATGACGCTCTCTGAGCTGTTCTTTGCGTAATGGGGGGCTTTTTCGGCGCGGTCTCGGACCGCGATGTCGCGCTGGATGTCTTCTTCGGCACGGACTATCATTCTCACCTCGGCACGCGCCGCGGCGGAATGGTGCTCTTTGACAAGAAGGAGGGCTTCCAGCGCCAGATACACAATATTGAAAATACGCCCTTTCGGACGAAGTTTGAGCGGGACCTCGCGGACTTCCGCGGCCACGCTGGGCTCGGCTGCATCAGCGACAGCGACCCCCAGCCGCTGCTCGTGCGCTCCCATCTGGGCTTGTACGCCATCGTGACGGTCGGCATCATCAACAACACCGACGAGCTGGTGAAGGCTTATCTCTCCGACAAGGGCCAGCAATTTCTGACGCTGAGCAGCGGCCGCGTGAATGTCACCGAGCTGACCGCCGCGCTCATCAATCAGGAAAACGACCTTGTCTCCGGCATCCTCCACGCGCAGGAGGTCATCGACGGCTCCATGACGATCCTGATTTTGACCAAGGAGGGGGATCTCATTGCCGCGCGTGACAGCATGGGGCGCCTCCCTGTGCTGATCGGGCAGCGCGAGGACGGCTACTGCGTGTCGTTCGAGTCCTTCGCCTATCATAAGCTCGACTATCAGGACGCCTATGAGCTGGGGCCGCGGGAGATCGTCCGGCTGAACGCCAAGGGCTTCCAAACCCTCTCTCCCGCAGGAAAGCAGATGAAGATCTGCGCCTTTTTGTGGACCTATTACGGCTACCCGAACTCCAACTACGAGGGTGTGAATGTGGAGCTGATGCGCTATCGCAACGGTGCGATCATGGCGCGGGATGAGGCGGAGCGAGGCGGTGTGCCCGAGGTGGATTTCGTCGCCGGCGTGCCGGATTCCGGTGTGCCGCACGCCATGGGCTATGCCAACCACAGCGGCAAGCCCCTTGCGCGCCCCTTTGTGAAATACACCCCCACCTGGCCGCGCTCCTTCATGCCCGAGGATCAGCAGGTGCGCAGCAGAGTGGCGCGCATGAAGCAGATCCCCGTGCCGGAGCTGATCGAGGGGAAGAAGTTGCTGTTTGTGGATGACTCCATCGTGCGCGGCACGCAGCTGCGCGAGACCGTGGATTTTTTATACAGCACCGGCGCAGCGGAGGTCCACATGCGCTCGGCCTGCCCGCCCATCATGTACCCCTGCCGCTACCTGAACTTTTCGCGCGGCAACAGCGCCATGGACCTGCTCGCGCGCCGCATGGTGCAGGAGCTGGAGGGCAACGAGGGCCAAAAGCATCTGGAGGAATACGCCGACAGCCGCACCGAGCGCGGAAAATGCCTGCTGCATGAGATCTGCGCGCAGTTCGGCTTTGATTCACTCTCCTATCAGTCCCTTGACGGGCTGCTGGAGGCGATCGGTATTGACAGGGACAAGGTCTGCACCTACTGCTGGACCGGAAAGGAATGACATTATGGGCATCTCTCACTCGGAAGCATACGCAGCCGCCGGCGTTGACATCGAGGCGGGCTATCAGGGCGTAAAAATGATGAACCGCTATGTGCAGCGCACACTCACAGCCGATGTGATCTCCGATCTCGGCGGCTTCGGCGGGCTTTTCTCGCTGGACCTGCACGGGCTTGAAAAGCCGGTGCTGGTCTCCGGCACGGACGGTGTGGGCACCAAACAGCGCATCGCGCAGCTCATGGATCGGCACGACACCGTCGGCATCGACTGCGTGGCGATGTGCGTCAACGACATCATCTGCTGCGGGGCGAAGCCGCTGTTCTTCCTCGACTACATCGCCATCGGCAAGAACATCCCGGAAAAGGTCGTGTCGCTGGTCTCGGGCGTATCCGAGGGCTGCGTACGCGCGGGCTGTGCGCTCATCGGCGGCGAGACCGCCGAGCACCCCGGCACGATGAAGCCGGACGATTACGACCTTGCGGGCTTTGCCGTGGGCGTCGTGGACCGTGGCAAAATTCTGGACAAGAACAAAATGCAGCCGGGAGACGTGGTCATCGCGCTGCCCTCCAGCGGGCTGCACTCCAACGGCTACTCGCTCGTGCGCAAGGTGTTCGATGTGGAGAACGCCGACCTCGGGCAGTATTACGGTGAGCTGGGCTGCGCGCTGGGCGAGGAGCTGCTGCGCCCGACAAAGATCTATGTCCGTCCTGTGTTAGCGGCCATCGAAGCCGCCGATATCCGCGGCATCAGTCACATCACCGGCGGCGGCTTCTATGAGAACATTCCGCGCTGCATTCCCGACGGCCTGTGCGCGAAGATCGAAAAGAAAGCGCTGCGCATCCCGCCGATCTTCCCCTTGCTCTCGCGCATGGGCGGCATCTCGGAGCGCGATATGTTCAACACCTTCAACATGGGCGCGGGCATGGTACTCGTCGCCGCGAAGGACAGCGCCGATAAGGCGCTCGCCGCGCTGCATTCTCTCGGTCAGGAGGCGGGCGTTATCGGTGAGATCGTATCGGGCGAGGAAAAGGTGGCGCTATGCTGACACCCGCCCGCATCGCCGTGCTGGTCTCCGGCGGCGGCACGAATTTGCAGGCGCTGCTCGACGCGCAGCGGGACGGAAAAATGCCGCACGGCGAGATCGTGCTGGTCGTTTCCTCCCGCGCGGGGGCCTATGCGCTCACGCGGGCGGAAAACGCGGGTGTTGCGGCACGCGTGCTCTCGCCCGCCTGCGGGCAGGAGCCGTTTGAAAACGAGCTTTCCGCGCTGCTGCGCGAGCAGGAGATCGACCTCATTCTCCTCGCAGGCTTTACGGTCATCCTCAGCGCGGAATTTACAAAGCAGTGGCCGCGGCGCATCCTGAATGTCCATCCGTCCCTGATCCCCGCCTTCTGCGGCAAGGGGATGTATGGCTTGAGGGTACACGAGGCCGTGCTCGCGCGCGGCGTGAAGGTCACGGGCGCGACGGTGCACTTTGTCAACGAAATTCCCGACGGCGGCGAGATCCTGCTGCAAAAGGCGGTGGAGGTCGCGCCGGACGACACGCCCGAAACGATACAGCGGCGCGTGATGGAGCAGGCGGAATGGCAGCTGCTTCCGCTTGCGGCAGAGCGCGTCTGCGCGGAGCTCGTAAGAGAGAAGGAGCAGAAAAATGACTGATTTTCTGGAGTTTTTGAAGGCGACCTCTTATCCCGGCCGCGGCATCCTTGTCGGACGCCGCTGTGTGTATTATTTCATCATGGGGCGCAGCGAGAACAGCCGCAACCGCGTCTTTGTCAAGACCGAGGACGGCATCCGCACCGAGGCGCACGACCCCGCCAAGCTCTCTGACCCCAGCCTCATCATCTATCATCCCGTGCGCACGATGGGGCGCGACCTCGTCGTGACGAACGGCGACCAGACCGACACCATCTGCGAGCACGGCGACTTTCGCCGCGGCCTCATGACACGCGAATACGAGCCGGACGAGCCGAACTGGACGCCGCGCATCTCCGCCATCATGCACGAGGACGGCTCCTTCGAGCTGTCCATCCTCAAGCGTAAGGATGGGCGCTGTCTGCGCGAGTTCTTCTGCTACGAAGGCTGCGACGAGGGCAAGGGCTATTTCATCAGCACCTATCAGGGGGACGGAAACCCCCTGCCGACCTTCGCGGGCGAGCCGATAGAGGTGAGCGTCCCCTCGCCCGAGGAGGTGTGGGCGGCGCTCAACACAGACAATAAGGTATCCCTTTATGCGAACGTGAACGGCGAAGTGAAGCTGTTCAACAAAAACTTAGGCGACTGAGGAGGACGATATGAACGAGCTGGAACTCAAATACGGCTGCAACCCCAACCAGAAGCCCGCGCGCGTTTTCATGAAAAACGGCGCAGCCCTTCCCTTTACGGTTCTCAACGGCAAGCCCGGCTACATCAACCTGCTCGACGCCTTCAACTCGTGGCAGCTCGTGCGCGAACTGAAAGAGGCGACGGGCCTTCCCGCCGCGGCGAGCTTCAAGCATGTCTCTCCCGCGGGCGCGGCGCTCGGCCTGCCGCTCGACGAGGTGGACAAAAGGGTCTATTTCGTCGCGCCCGACGCGGCGCTCTCCCCCATCGCCTGTGCCTACATCCGCGCCCGCGGCGCGGACCGCCTCTGCTCCTACGGCGACTGGGCGGCGCTCTCCGACGAGTGCGACGCCGCCACCGCCGCGTATCTGAAAAACGAGGTCTCCGACGGCATCATCGCCCCTGCTTACAGCGACGAGGCGCTTGCCATCTTAAAGACGAAAAAGGGCGGCAGGTACAATGTCGTGCAGATCGACCCCGCCTATGTTCCCGCGCCGCTGGAGCAGAAGGATGTTTTCGGCATCACCTTCGAGCAGGGGCACAACGACTGCAAAATCGACGAGGGCCTGCTCCAAAACATCGTCACCGAAAATAAAGACCTGCCCGAGAGCGCGAAGCGCGATATGCTCCTTGCCCTCATCACGCTCAAATACACCCAGTCCAACTCCGTCTGCTATGTGAAGGACGCTCAGACCGTCGGCGTGGGTGCGGGACAGCAGAGCCGCATCCACTGCACCCGTCTGGCGGGACAGAAGGCGGACAACTGGTATCTCCGCCGCCATCCGAAGGTGCTCGCTCTCTCGTTCGTGGACGGCATCCGCCGTCCCGACCGCGACAACGCCATCGATGTCTACCTCTCCGACGAGTGCGACGATGTGCTTGCCGACGGCGCGTGGCAGCGCGTCTTTCAGGAGCGCCCCGAGGCGCTCACGGGCGAGGAAAAGCGCGCCTGGCTCGCGCAGCAGCGCGGCGTGACCGTCGGCTCGGACGCCTTTTTCCCCTTCGGCGACAATGTCGAGCGCGCGCGCAAGAGCGGCGTTTCCTACATTGTCGAGCCGGGCGGCTCGATCCGCGACGACAATGTCATCGAGACGGCGAACAAATACGGCATCACTATGGCGTTCACGGGTATGCGCCTGTTCCATCATTAAGCAAGGAGGAATTTCTCCATGAAGCTCATGGTCATCGGCGGCGGAGGCCGCGAACACGCCATCATTAAAAAGCTGAAGGAAAATCCCGCGGTCGAGGTAATTTACTGTCTGCCCGGCAACGGCGGCATCGCCGCCGACGCGGTCTGCGTCAGTGAGATCGGCGCGAAGGACATCCCTGCGCAGGTCGAATTTGCCAAGGCGCACGGCATTGATTACGCCATCGTCGCGCCGGACGACCCCCTCGCCCTCGGCGCGGTGGACGCGCTGAGCGCGGCGGGCATCCCCTGCTTCGGCCCTGACAAAAAGGCCGCCGTCATCGAGGCGAGCAAGGCGTTTGCAAAGGATCTGATGCAGAAATACGGCATCCCCACCGCAAAATACCGCGTCTTTACCGACGCGCCCTCCGCCTGCGCCTACATCGACGCCGAGGGCGCGCCCATCGTCGTCAAGGCGGACGGTCTCGCGCTCGGCAAGGGCGTCGTCGTCGCGCAGACAGTCGAGGAGGCGAAGGCCGCCGTGCGCGCGATGATCGAGGATAAGACCTTCGGTCAGAGCGGCGCGCGCGTCGTCATCGAGGAATATATGGAGGGTCCCGAGGTCTCGGTGCTGAGCTTCACCGACGGCGAAGCGCTCGTGCCGATGGTCTCCTCCATGGACCACAAGCGCGCGCTCGACGACGACAAGGGCCCCAACACCGGCGGCATGGGCGCGGTCGCGCCGAACCCGTATTATACAAAGGAGCTTGCGGCGGAGTGCATGGAGAACATCTTCCTGCCGACGATCCGCGCGATGAAGGCGGAGGGCTGTCCCTTCCGCGGCTGCCTCTATTTCGGGCTGATGCTCACCAAGAGCGGCCCGAAGGTCGTGGAGTACAACTGCCGCTTCGGCGACCCCGAAACGCAGGCGGTGCTGCCGCTGCTCAAAAGCGACCTGCTCACCGTCATGCAGGCGACGACGAACGGTACGCTCGCGGACGCGAGCGTGGAATTTTCGACCGATTCCGCCTGCTGCGTCGTGCTCGCGTCCGAGGGCTACCCCAAAAAGTATGAGAGCGGCTTCCCCATCACGATGAGCGAGGAGGCCGCCGCGCACTGCTATGTCGCGGGCGCGAAAAAGGACGGCGATACGCTCTTGACCGCGGGCGGGCGTGTGCTCGGCATCACCGCCGCCGCCCCCACGCTGAGGGCCGCCGTCGAGGAGGCGTACCGGCTGGCGGAGGGCGTGGATTTCGCCAATAAATACTGCCGCGGCGACATCGGCAGCGCCGCGCTCGCGGCGCGGGAGGAGAGAGGATAAAATGGTATTTCGGACCTATGTGGAAAAGCGGCAAGGTCTCGCGCCCGAGTGCGAGGCGCTGCTGACGGACTGCCGCGATTTTCTCGGCGTGCAGGGCCTGCGCGCCGCGCGTATCTGGAACCGCTATGATGTGGAGGGGATCGAGGCCCCTCTCTTTGAAAATGCCTGCAGGAGCGTGTTCTCCGAGCCGCCGCTGGACCTTGTGGCCGACGCGGCGGACACGCAGGACGCCTGCGCGGTCTTTGCCGTCGAGCCCCTGCCCGGTCAGTTCGACCAGCGCGCGGACAGCGCGGCGCAGTGCATCCAGCTTCTGAGCCAAGGCGCTCGCCCGACCGTGCGCACGGCAAAGCTCTACGCGCTCTATGGCACGCTGACGGATGCCGATGTCGAGGCGGTCAAGCGCTATGTCATCAACCCCGTCGAAAGCCGCGAGGCGAGCCTTGCAAAGCCCGAAACGCTCGCCGAGGAGCTTGCCGAGCCGAAGCGCGTTGCGTCCGTCGAGGGCTTTACCGCCATGGACGAGGCCGCGCTCTCCGCGCTGCTCTCCTCCATGGGGCTTGCCATGGATATCGCCGACCTCAAGGCGCTGCAAGACTATTTCCGCGAGACCGAGCGCCGCGACCCCACCGTGACCGAGCTGCGCGTGGTCGATACCTACTGGTCAGACCACTGCCGCCACACGACCTTCTCCACCCACCTTGACGAGATCCGCATCGACGATGACGCCGTCAAGGACGCCTATGCGCGCTATCTCGCCGCGCGCGAGGAGGTCTACGGCGCGGAGAAGGCCGCCCAGCGCCCGCAGACGCTTATGGATATTGCGACCATCGGCACAAAGACGCTCAAGGTCCGCGGTCTGCTCCCCGAGCTCGACGAGAGCGAGGAGATCAACGCCTGCTCCATCCATGTGCCCGCCGTGGTGAACGGCAAGGAGCAGGACTGGCTTTTGATGTTCAAGAATGAAACGCATAACCATCCCACCGAGATCGAGCCCTTCGGCGGCGCGGCCACCTGCATCGGCGGCTGCATCCGCGACCCGCTCTCCGGCCGCGCCTATGTTCATCAGGCAATGCGTGTGACGGGCGGCGGCGACCCGAGAAAGGCGCTTGCCGAAACGCTTTCAGGCAAGCTCCCGCAGCGCAAGCTCGCGCAGACCGCCGCGGCGGGCTACTCCTCCTACGGCAACCAGATCGGCCTTGCCACCGGTCATGTCGCAGAGCTGTACCACGAGGGCTATGCCGCAAAGCGCCTTGAGTGCGGCGCGGTCGTCGCCGCCGCGCCCGCGGGCAATGTCGTGCGCGAGCGTCCCGCGCCGGGTGATGTGGTCATCCTGCTCGGGGGGCGCACGGGGCGCGACGGCATCGGCGGCGCGACCGGCTCCTCCAAGAGCCACGATATGAAATCGCTTTCCACGATGGCGAGCGAGGTTCAAAAGGGCAATGCGCCCGAGGAGCGCAAGCTCCAGCGTCTGTTCCGCGACGGCGCGGTCACGCGCCTCATCAAGCGCTGCAACGACTTCGGTGCGGGCGGCGTGTCCGTCGCGGTCGGCGAGCTGGCGGACGGACTCATCATCGACCTCGACGCCGTGCGCAAGAAGTATGAGGGCCTCGACGGCACGGATCTGGCGATCTCCGAATCGCAGGAGCGCATGGCGGTCGTCGTCGCGCCGGAGAACGAGGCGAAATTCATCGCCGCTGCCGCGGCGGAAAACTTAGAGGCCTACCGCGTGGCGGTCGTGACCGAAAGCCCCCGCATGGTCATGCGCTGGCGCGGACAGACGATCGCCGACCTCTCCCGCGCCTTCCTCGACACCAACGGCGCGACAAAGCACGCCTCCGCCGCCGTCCCCACGAGGGAAAGTGCCGCTCCCGCCGCACCTCAAACCCTGCGCGGTATGGCGGGCAGCCTCAAGAGCGCGTCCCGCCGCGGCCTTGTCGAGCGCTTCGACTCCACCGTCGGCGCGGGGACGCTCCTCATGCCCTTTGGCGGCAGGACGCAGCGCAGCCCCGCGCAGGCGATGGCGGCGCTCCTGCCCGTCCTCCCCGGCGAGAAGACCGCGCAGGGCAGCGTGATGGCCTGGGGCTGCGACCCCGACGCGCTGAGCGCCGACCCCTATCGCGGTGCGCACGACGCGGTCTACACCTCGGTCGCCAAGCTCGTCGCCGCAGGCGCAGACTATCATAAGGCGTACCTTTCCTTACAGGAATTTTTTGAAAAGCTCCGCAATGAGCCCGCGCGTTGGGGCAAGCCCTTCGCGGCGCTCCTCGGCGCGCTGGACGCGCAGCTGGAGCTGAGCGCCGCCGCCATCGGCGGCAAGGACTCCATGTCCGGCAGCTTTCTTGACCGCGATGTGCCCCCGACGCTCATCTCCTTCGCCATCGCGCCGCTGCTCGAAGGCGAGCTGCTGACGACCGACCTCAAGGCGGCGGGCCGCGGCGTCTACCTCTTCGCGGGCAAAACGCCCGAGCAGCAGACCGCCGCGTGGGTGCGCTTCACCGCGCTTGCGCGCGCGGGCAAGGTCGCGAGCGCGTGGGCGGTCGAAAACGGCCTTGCCGAGGCGGTGATGAAGATGTCCTTCGGCAACGAGATCGGCTTCGCCGCGGAAAATACGGCGCTTGACTGGTTCGCCCCCATGCCCGGCGCGATCGTCGCCGAGCTGACCGATGAGGCCTCCGACGCCGTGCGCATCGGCGTCACCACAGCGGAAAAAACCATTGCCCTCGGCGCGGACAGCGCCTCCATCGAAGAGCTTGCCGCGCTGAACGACGCCGTGCTCGAAGCCGTCTACCCGACAAAGACGCGGGACAGCGGCACGGTCGAGAGCTTTTCCCATGAAACGAAGGCGCGTGTCGCCCCCGCCGTCAAGCAGGCGCGCCCCAAAGCGCTCATCCCCGTTTTCCCCGGCACGAACTGCGAGTACGACACGCAGCGCGCGCTTTCGGAGGCGGGCGCGGACGCCGAGCAATTCATCGTCCGCAACCTCACGAGCGCCGATGTCGCCGACAGCGTCGAGCGCTTTGCCGCTGCCGTCAGAACCGCGCAGCTGATCGTCATTCCCGGCGGCTTCTCCGGCGGCGACGAGCCGGACGGCAGCGCCAAGCTCATCACCGCGTTTTTCCGCAGCGCCGCCGTCCGCGAGCAGGTGACGGCGCTGCTCGAGCAGCGCGACGGCTTGATGCTCGGCATCTGCAACGGCTTCCAGGCGCTCATCAAGCTCGGCCTCGTGCCCTACGGAAGGATCATGGATACCGACGAGTCCTTCCCGACACTCACCTACAATGTCATCGGCCGCCACCAGTCCAAGCTCGTGCGCACGCGCGTTTGCTCGACGCGCTCCCCGTGGCTCGCGGGAACAGAGGTGGGAGATATTTACACCGTTCCCATCTCGCACGGCGAGGGGCGTTTTCTCGCCTCGCAGGAGCTGATCGAACAGCTTGCCGCAAGCGGTCAGATCGCCACGCAGTATGCAGGCCTTGACGGATATGCTACAATGGATACTGCTTTCAATCCCAACGGCTCCGTCTGTGCCATCGAGGGCATCACCTCTCCCGACGGGCGGGTGCTCGGTAAAATGGGGCACAGCGAGCGCATCGGCCCCGCGCTTTACCGAAATGTGCCTGGCGATTACGATATGCGCCTGTTCGCCTCGGCGGTGCGTTACTTTAAAAAATAGGAGGGCAAGTCATGGCCTATTACTATCCCGATCCGTCTCATACCTTCAGCGAGTACCTGCTCGTACCGGGCTACACCTCGGAGGACTGCGTGCCCGACCGCGTTTCGCTCAAAACGCCGCTGGTCAAATACCGCAAGGGGCAGGAGGACTGCCCCATCAGTCTGAATATCCCGATGGTCTCGGCGATCATGCAGTCGGTGTCGAACGACACGCTCGCCGTCGCGCTGGCCAAGGAGGGCGGGCTTTCGTTCATCTTCGGCTCGCAGTCCATCGAGAGCGAGGCGGAGATGGTGCGCCGCGTGAAGAGCAGCAAGGCGGGCTTCGTCGTCAGCGCCTCGAACCTCACGCCGGAGCATACACTGGCTGACGTGCTCGCGCTCAAGGAGAAAAACGGCTTTTCCACCGTCGCCATCACCGAGGACGCCACGCCCAACGGGAGGCTCCTCGGCATCGTCACAAGCCGTGACTACCGCGTCAGCCGCATGAGCACGGACCTCAAGGTGCGCGATTTTATGACGCCGCGCGAAAAGCTCATCACCGCTCCCGCCTCCACCACGCTCAAGGAGGCCAACGACATCATCTGGGAGCACAAGCTCAACGCCCTGCCCATTGTGGATGAGAACGACTGCCTGCGCTACTTCGTTTTCCGCAAGGACTACGCCGAGCACAAGGAGCACCCCCTTGCCCTGCAGGACGCACAGAAGCGCTATCTGGTCGGCGCGGGCATCAACTCCCGCGACTATCACGAGCGCATCCCCGCGCTCGTTGAGGCGGGCGCGGATGTTCTCTGCATCGACTCGTCCGAGGGCTATTCCGTCTGGCAGAAGAAGGTCATCGACTTCGTGCGCGAGAACTACGGCAATACCGTGAAGATCGGCGCGGGCAATGTGGTCGACCGCGACGGTTTCCGCTTCCTCGCCGAGTGCGGCGCGGACTTTGTCAAGGTCGGCATCGGCGGCGGCTCCATCTGCATCACGCGCGAGACGAAGGGCATCGGCCGCGGTCAGGCGACCTCTCTCATCGAGGTCTCCGCCGCGCGCGACGAATATTTCCGCGAGACGGGCGTTTATGTTCCCATCTGCTCCGACGGCGGCATCGTCCACGACTATCACATGACGCTCGCCCTCGCTATGGGCGCGGACTTCCTCATGCTCGGCCGCTACTTCGCCCGCTTTGACGAATCGCCCACGAACAAGCTCCTTGTCAACGGCGTGTATGTCAAGGAATACTGGGGCGAGGGCTCGAACCGCGCGCGCAACTGGCAGCGCTACGACCTCGGCGGCAAGACAGGTCTTGCCTTTGAGGAGGGCGTGGATTCCTATGTCACCTACGCAGGCTCTTTGCAGGATAATGTTGCAAGAAGCCTTTATAAGGTCAAGTCCACCATGTGCAACTGCGGCGTGACCACGATCCCCGATCTGCAAAAGAACGCGAAGCTCACGCTCGTCTCCGCCACCAGCATCGTCGAGGGCGGCTATCACGATGTGATGCTCCGCTCCACCGGCAAGGGGAACGACTGAGCAGGGGCGCACCGATCGACAGCACAAAGCGCAAAGGGGCGCTGCATCTCGGGTGAGATGCAGCGCCCCTTCAGCTTGTCAAAGAACCTCGACACCGACGAGGTTCTTCTGCTATAATAGAGAAAAAGGGGGCTGGGTGGGGATGGGATACCGAAAGCCGCGGTCGTCGGCGTCGCCCTCGGTCATAACCTCGATGAATGCCATTTCCGCCTGACAGTCGCCGCAGGTGAAGTCCATGGACTTGCCGCCCACGATGCAGGGCTGGGAAGAGAGGTCGGTGGGCACCATCCAGTCCGGCGTGATGTTGGAGAACGGCGCCTGTATGCGGAATTTTCTTGAAAAATGCAGGCAGAGGGTGAAAGCCTTGCGGGACAATGGTTTGCGAATTTTTTCAAGAGAAATCTGAGACATTTCTATTGTTTTTATTTCTGTTTTCCTGTGTAACGATTTTGCTGCACATACAAGTTTTCCGTTTCCTTGAAAAACAAAATGATATCATGTATACTATGAATGTAAATTACCGCAATGACGAGGGACGGGTTTAACGACACGCTGAAGTACATACGGATATCAATTCGATAGAGGGTGAAGGAAAAATGACGCGGGAAGAATTATATTTGAGCATACTGAATCACATTCAGGATGGTGTGTATTATGTGGATATACACCGGAAGATAAAATTCTGGAACAAAGGCGCGGAACAGATAACCGGTTATAAGGCAGAGGAGATCGTGGGGCGAGACTGTCCGTCGTCGAAGCTGAATCATATTGATGAATTTGGCAATCACCTGTGCATCACGGGGTGCCCGCTGTTTGCGACGAACAGTGACGGCATTGTCCGCACGGAGAAAGTGTTCGTAAGACACAAAGACGGATATCGGATCCCCATTTTGACAACGGTATATCCAATTAAGGAAAATGGGACGATCATAGGGTCTGTGGAAGTGTTCACCCGCAACTCGCCCAAAGCCTATGAAGACGATCTCATTGAAAATCTGACAGAGAAGGCGATGCACGATTCGCTGACCCATCTGCCCAACCGGTCTTATCTGGAGAGCTTTTTGAACTATAAATTGTCCGAGTATCAGCGCTTTGGGAAGAAGTTTGCTCTGCTTTTTGCCGACATTGACCACTTTAGGGTCTTTAATAATACTTACGGACATGATATTGGTGATTTGGTCCTGACCGATATTGCGAAGAGCATATCACATACCATTAAGAAGAATGATATGTTTGGCAGATGGGGCGGGGAAGAATTTGTAGGCGTCTTTGCCATCAACAGAGAGTATGAGGCAGCCATCGTCGCAGAACGGATCCGACATCTGGTCGAAAACACAGTGATCACAAATACGGATGGTCAAGAGCTCAAGGTCACGATCAGTGTGGGCATCACCACATCACGGCCGCAGGACACACTTGAAATTATGCTCAAAAGAGCGGACTCCCTCATGTATCAAAGCAAGCAGAATGGCAGAAACAAGGTCACGACCGATATATCTGCCGAGGATATTTGAGTGCAAAATCAAGAAAATGTTGACGAAGAAAGCTGTCGGGGAGAGCAACTCCCCGACAGCTTTTTCACGATTTGCGTTTCTAACATCCCCCCTCGACCTACGGTCAAGCGTAAGCGTAAAACGCAGCCGCGTATATAAAGGCCGCCATCTCAACGAGCTGCCGCTCACACAAATAAGCGGCAATCACTGTGCTGCCGTGGGATGCGGCAGCTCCCATTGCGAACAAGCTTGCAGGCCTGAGCGCTTACTTCCTCATTGTCCCATGCGCAATCTTTTTGGAGAAATATCTATTGGCCATCACGGCAAGTGCGATATTTCGCGTGCTCTTTCCGCTGGTCTGCGCTTTAGGGGCTGCATCAAAAGCGAGGCGAAAATCGCCGCCGGGGTATGGTTTTGTCCGCTTTTGTGATACCGTTTCCGTCAATAACAGGAAAGGCGGCGAGCGAGCTATGGCAGCACAATACGGCTACATTCGGGTATCCGGCGCGGACCAGAACGAGGCGCGGCAGGTCATCGCCATGCGCGAGGCGGGACTGGACGGCAGCCACATCTATATGGACAAGCAATCGGGCAAGGACTTTGACCGCCCACAGTATCAGCGGCTGGTGAGGCGGCTCCGCCCCGGCGACCTGCTCTGCGTGCAGAGCATTGACCGGCTGGGCCGGAACTACGAGGAGGTGCGGGAGCAGTGGCGGGTGCTGACCAAGGAAAAGCGGGTGGACATCCGCGTCCTCGATATGCCCCTGCTGGACACGCGGCAGGGCAAAGACCTGATGGAGACCTTCATCGCCGATCTGGTTTTGCAGATCCTGTCCTTTGTGGCGCAGAGCGAGCGCGAGAGCATCAAAAAGCGGCAGGCGGAGGGCATCGCCGCGGCGAAGGCGCGGGGCGTGAAATTCGGCAGACCGCCCCTTCCTCTGCCCGAGAACTTCCACGACGCCCACCGTGACTGGCGGGCGAAAAAGGTCACGCTCCGTCAGGCGGCGGAGCGGTGCGCCATGCCCGAGGGCACCTTTTACGCCAAGGCGGTGCGGCTCGAGCGGGAGGATACCTTATAAATAGAAAAAGCAGTTTGGAAAGGTACAGGTTTGCAAATTTACCCGAGATAAAAAAATTTTCCGCTTTTCCCCTTAATTTCGCGTAAAACCGTCCGACTATATAAGTGTAAGCAGTTTGGAAAGCAGGTTTGCAAACCTGTACCTTTTCAAACCGCCAAGCGTGGAAAGGAGCGTCCGTCATGCTTTCGCTGCAATTAAAATCCGGTGAATACCTCACCATCGGCGACGACATCGTCGTGCAGGTGTTTGAGCAGGGCGGCGCGATCCGCGTGGCGGTGAAGGCCCCGCGCGAGCTGCCGATCCTCCGCGGCGAGGTCCACGAGCGGGACGGCCAGCGGCCCGACGGCCTGCTCCGTCAGCGGCCCAAGACCCCCTCCGAGCGGGTGCGGAACGCCCGCCGCATGGAGGAGCTGGCGCGGAAAAAGGAAGCCGCCGCCGATTGACCCTTGATTTCTCGCGGCCCGCGCAGACCGCAGGAAATATACCGCGCGTCAAACGTCCGATACAGTCCGGCCGGATGGTCGGGCGGGCGACGCACCACATTTTGGATGGGGCGCAAGGAAGCGCTCACATTATCATAAGGAGATAAGAACTATGCGTATTCAGCACAACATTATGGCGATGAACGCCTACCGCAACTACAACAACAACACCTCCGCTCTGAGCAAGAACCTGGAGAAGCTGTCCTCCGGCTACAAGATCAACCGCGCCGGCGACGACGCCGCCGGTCTGGCCATTTCCGAGAAGATGCGCGCTCAGATCACCGGTCTGAAGGCCGCCAGCAAGAATGTCAAGGACGGCATCTCCCTGGTGAAGACCGCCGAGGGCGCTTTGCAGGAAGTCCACGATATGCTCAACCGCATGGATTATCTGGCTACCCAGTCCGCCAACGGCACCTACGACAACGAGGTGGACCGCGCCAACCTCCAGAAGGAAGTCAAGTCCCTCAAGAGCGAGATCGATCGTATCGCCGACTCCGCCAACTTCAACGGCAAGAAGCTGCTCAATGGTGAGCTGGCTGGCGGCCCTTCTGCTTCCGTGCCCGAGATCACCAATCTGACCATGACTGATGTGGCTGGCGTGAAGGGCAAGCAGACTGTCACTGTCACAGATGCTGGCGCTGGTGGTAACGCGCTCACTGATGGCAATGTATTAACGACTACCATCAACTATACAGATGCCAACGGCAACAGCCAGACTGCCAAGCTGGAGCTGACGTTTGACAAAACAAAGCAGAGCTTGGTCACAAAGGGTGGCGAGAAGATCGCTCTTGCTGCTAATACCCACGCAACTAAGGCCGAGATGGCAAAGGCGCTGGCTGCCGCCGCCAAGGAGGACGCCGGTTTGAGCGCGGCGTTCAAGGTTGGCGAAGGTACCACCGGGAATATGACGTTCGACTCTAAGGTCGCCAACGGCAATGTGAAGATCAACAGCGTAGTTGCGGACTATGGCGCTACTGGCGCTAATAAGCCCGCCTCCCTTATTAACCCGACTGCTGTCGCTGCTGCCGCCGATCCTTTCCAGAAGCTGGCTGCCGCCGATGCAGTCGCTTATGACGGCACCAACAAGGAAGATGCTGTCTTCACGGTTGGCGGCGAAAAGTTTGCTTTCGCTAACACGCAGGATCAGGTCGATGCGCTGGGCAAGGAGGGCATCCATGCCGTGAAGCTGACCACGGCTAACACGGTTGTAGCTGGCGATATGACCAACATGGCCAAGGAGATCAAGCAGTACACCGGCTATGCCCCCACTGCCAATACCGATAATTTGGAATTTAAGGCTCCTGACAATGCTAACGGTGAGGGCGGCGGCCTGAAGCTTCAGATCGGCGATACCAACGCCGACTACGAGCAGCTGGAGGTCAAGATCGGCAAAATGAGCTCTACTGCTCTGGGCATCGGCGCTCTGGACATCAGCACACAGGACGGCGCCGCGAACGCCATCCAGAAGATCAAGGACGCCATCAACACCGTGTCCTCCACCCGCGGCGATCTGGGCGCCATCCAGAACCGTCTGGAGCACACCCAGAACAACCTGTCCGTCATGACCGAGAACATCCAGGACGCCGAGGCGACCATCCGCGACACCGACGTTGCCGACGAGATGATGGCTTACACCAAGAACAACATCCTGATCCAGTCCGCCCAGGCCATGCTGGCCCAGGCCAATCAGGTGCCCCAGGGCGTGCTGCAGCTGCTGCAGTAAGCCGCCGAACGGCACAAACAGCAAAACACAAAACAGGGAGACGGGCGCAAGCCCGTCTCCCTGTTTTTTGATGTCCATGGCAGCATAGGCGGGCAGGCCCTCAACGGAAAGTCCGCCGCCCGCGCGGGGCGGCGGACGCGGCAGGGCAAAAAAAAACGGCGGCTCGAAAGCCGCTGCCCATAACGCTTATCAAAACAGCGATGACCCTTGGCCGATCTCCTGCGTTTCACGGCCAAGGGTCATCCATGGTTCTTAATATCTAACATCATTGACTACCTCTCTTTCTGCGGACTCACGGCATACAAGATCTTTCCTGTGCTGGGGATGCTCTCTGCTATGCAATGCACCGTTGCGCGGTTCTCATGATGCGGGAAACATTGGAGCGTTTTTCTCAGATCCCTTGCAGCCGTCTTCCCCGTGCCGCCATGGCTCGGGGGTATCCTCACTGTACATTGGACTCACCCTTTCTTTTGTACTTAAAGGATAGCATCTTTTTGCGGGGACCGCAATTCGCAAAACAGCAGAAAAAAGCAGCGAAAAACTGTTTGAGCTAATGAAATTCCGCACGATCCCGAATTTTCACTTGACCGATTTATCGCTTTATCGTATAATGGTATCGTTGGGGCGCGGAGCATCTGCGTCCCAACGCTTTTCTCTTCCGCGCTTCCGATGTTTTTTATTTCCGTTTATTGTAAATATCTATATAAAATTTTAAATCCATCTATTCATTTTGTCTATTCGGCGAATTGCGCTTTCTTTTGCTATCGTGCAAAATTAAATCAGCCGTTGAAATGACGGTTTTTCTGAATTTTTTGACCGAGGAGAGAGAACGAAGATGGAAAATCTGTATGTAGTCAGCCTTGCCGCCAGCGTGATCGCGCTGGTTTTCGCGTGGCTGCAAAGCAAAAAAGTCCTCGCCTTTTCCGAGGGCACGCCGCTGATGCAGAAAATATCCCGCGCCATCCGCACGGGTGCGTCTGCATTCCTCAAGCGGCAGTACCGCACGGTCGCCATTTTCTTTGCCTGCATGTTCGTCGTGCTCTGCGCCATGGCGGCGGGCGGCTTTGTCACCTGGTTCGTGCCCTTCGCCTTTGTGACCGGCGGATTTTTCTCCGGGCTGTCCGGTTTCATCGGCATGACGATCGCCACGCGCGCCAACTGCCGCACGGCCGCCGCCGCACAGGAGGGGCTCAACCGCGGATTGCGCATCGCTTTTTCCGCGGGCAGCGTCATGGGCTTCACCGTTGTCGGTCTGGGGCTCCTTGATATTTCCCTCTGGTACGCGGTGATGAAGCTCGTCTTTCACTCCTCGCTCGAGGAGATCACCGCCGCGATGATCACCTTCGGTATGGGCGCCTCCTCGATGGCGCTCTTCGCCCGCGTGGGCGGCGGCATCTTCACCAAGGCTGCTGATGTCGGCGCGGACTTGGTCGGCAAGGTCGAAGCGGGCATCCCCGAGGACGATCCGCGCAACCCCGCCGCCATCGCCGACAATGTGGGCGACAATGTGGGCGACGTTGCAGGCATGGGCGCCGACCTCTACGAAAGCTATGTCGGCTCCGTCACCTCCACCTGCGCGCTGGGCGTGCTGGCCTTTAACCAGATCCCGCAGATCGACCGCGTGTATGCGGTCGCCATTCCTCTCATCATCGCCGCCGTCGGCGTGTTGTGCTCCATCGTCGGCACCTACCTCGTTAAAACGAAGGAGGACGCCGATCAGAAGTATCTGCTCAAGGCCCTCGGCCGCGGCACGAACTTCTCCGCCGTCACCGTGGCGCTCGTCAGCTTCTTTGTCGTGCGCGCGCTGCTGGGCAGTGCGTTCTATGGGCTGTGGCTCGCCATTTTGGCGGGCCTGCTTGCAGGCGTGCTGATCGGACGCGTGACGGAATACTATACCTCCGACACCTATAAGCCGACGCAGGCGCTGGCAGCCAGCAGCGAAACCGGCTCCGCCACCATCATCATCAGCGGCGTGGGGCTTGGAATGCTCTCCACCGCACTGCCGATCATCATTGTGGGCATCGCCATTCTCGTTGCCTACTTCTGCTCCACGCTTGGATATGCAGGCAACACGGA
Organism: Oscillibacter valericigenes; assembly: GCF_021531315.1. Taxonomy (GTDB): domain Bacteria; phylum Bacillota; class Clostridia; order Oscillospirales; family Oscillospiraceae; genus Hominicoprocola. The sequence goes on from NZ_JAFBIQ010000004.1 coordinate 87,855, forward strand.
GCTGGGTCTCTACGGCATCTCCCTCGCCGCGGTCGGTATGCTCTCCACCCTCGGCATCACGCTCTCCACCGACGCCTACGGCCCCGTGGCCGACAACGCGGGCGGCATCGCGCAGATGGCGGGCCTTCCCGAGGAGGTGCGCGAGCGCACCGACGCGCTCGACTCCCTCGGCAACACCACCGCCGCGACCGGCAAGGGCTTTGCCATCGGCTCCGCCGCGCTGACCGCGCTCGCCTTCATCGCCAACTTCATTGAAAAGCTCGACGCCGTAGGCGGCGATTACAGCCTCTCCCTCATGGAGCCGACCGTGCTTGTCGGCATCTTCGTCGGCGCCTGCCTGCCGTTCGTGTTCTCCGCGATGACGATGAACGCCGTCGGTCGCGCCGCGCAGAGCGTCGTGGTCGAGGTGCGCCGCCAGTTCCGCGAGATCGCGGGCATCATGGAGGGCCACGCCGATCCCGACTATGCCCGCTGCGTGGACCTCTGCTCCCGCGCGAGCCTGAAGGAAATGGTCGCGCCGACACTGCTGGCCATCATCTCCCCCATCGTCGTCGGCCTTGTGCTCGGCGGCAGCGGCGTGGTCGGTATGCTCTGCTGCGCGCTGGTCACGGGCTTTATCCTCGCCATCTTCATGGCGAACTCCGGCGGCGCGTGGGACAATGCCAAGAAGTATATCGAGTCCGGCCATCACGGCGGCAAGGGCAGCGAGCAGCACAAGGCTGCCGTGGTCGGCGACACCGTGGGTGACCCCTTTAAGGATACCGCCGGCCCGTCCATCAACATCCTCATCAAGCTCCTCTCGATGGTCTCCATCATGTTCTCGGGCGTGATCGCGGGCTTCCACCTGTTCTGAGCGCCGCGGCAGAAAAATAGCACATAAAAAACCGCTCACTCCGCGCTGCGGGGTGAGCGGTTTTTGCGCCGAAGGCCGCGGCTCTTCTATCGCCGAAGGGGAGATCGCGCGGCGGCGAAAAAACGGTGGGCGCATAAAAAACACTTGACAGCACAAACTGTATCTGCTATTATCACAGTATAAACTGTATTCACAGAAAGCACAGTTTCTCAAAAGCGAGCCCCTGCCCTCGGAAAGCTCGCTCGCAAAGGAGGGATGAACATGGACAGTTCATTTAATTTGGCGGTCCATGCGTTGGTCTGCCTGAGTCACAGCGGACGCTCCCTCAGCAGCGAAGCGCTGGCGGAGAACATCTGCACCAACCCCACCCGCGTTCGCCGGGTGCTGGCGGGGCTGAAAAAGGCAGGAATGGTGGAGACCCGGGAGGGCTTGGACGGCGGCTACCGCCTGATGTCAGACCCGGCGAGCCTTACCCTACGGCAGGTGGCGGAGGCAGTGAATACCCGCTTTGTGGACTGCGCGTGGCACAGCGGCGACATTGACCGGGACTGCGCCATCTGCTCCGGCATGGCGGGCGTGATGGACACGCTGTACCGGAACATGAACGAGCAGTGCGCCGCCTATCTCTCGCGCCTCACCGTCGCGGACATTGAGAAAGAACTTTTTGAACACAAATAGGAGGATATGACTATGCTTACCATCACGACCGATAACTTTGAAAGCACCGTCCTGCACGCGGACAAGCCCGTGCTGGTGGACTTCTGGGCGCAGTGGTGCCCCTACTGCCGCCGCATCGCCCCTGCCTTTGACAAGGTGGGCGAGCAGTATGCCGATACGCTCGTCGCCGGGAAGATCAACTACGACGAGGAGCCGCAGCTCATCGAGAGTTTCGGCATCGACACCATCCCCACGCTGATGCTCTTTAAGAACGGCGAGGTGCTCGGCTCCATTGTCGCGCCTGCCTCCAAGGCGGCCATTGAGACATTTATCCGGGAAACGCTGGCGCAGTGAGGACACGATTATGGAACAAATATATGATATGATCGTCATCGGCGGCGGCCCCGCCGGATACACTGCCGCCCTCTATGCCGCCCGCGCGGGGCTTTCCGTGCTGGTGCTGGAAAAGCTCTCTGCCGGCGGACAGATGGCGCTGACCGAGCAGATCGACAACTACCCCGGCTTTGAGGACGGCATCGACGGCTTTACGCTGGGCGAAAAAATGCAGCAGAGCGCGGAACGCTTCGGCGCGGTGACGGAGCTGGTGGAGGTCTACAAGGCAAGCCTTTCCGAAAGAATCAAGACGCTGGAGACCAGCGAGGGCGTTTTTCAGAGCCGCACGGTGGTTATCGCCACCGGCGCGTCGCCTCGTCCCTTGGGCGTTCCCGGCGAAGAAGCGCTCACAGGAAAGGGCGTTCACTATTGCGCCGCTTGCGACGGCGCGCCCTATCGCGGCAAAACCGTGGCGGTGGTGGGCGGCGGTAACTCCGCCGCGGCGGACGCCCTCACCCTCTCCCGTATTGCAAAAAAGGTCTATCTCATCCACCGCCGCGACAGCCTACGTGCAACGAAGGTCTATCATGCGCCACTGATGGCAGCGCCCAATGTAGAATTCTGCTGGAACAGCACAGTCTCCGCGCTGCTGCACGGCGACCGCCTCACCGGCCTTCGCCTGCGGGATGTCCAAACCGGCGCGGAGCGGGAGCTCCCCTGCGACGGCGTGTTCATCAGCGTGGGACGCGCTCCGGCCACGGAGCTGTTCCAAGGGGAGCTGGCGCTGGACAAATCCGGCTACATCATCGCGGACGAATCCACCCGCACCAGCATCCCCGGCGTGTTCGCCGTGGGCGACGTGCGCACCAAGGCGCTGCGGCAGGTGGTCACCGCCGTATCGGACGGCGCGGTGGCTGTCCACTACGCAGAGGAATATCTGTCAGAGGAGCGCTAAGCCCTCATCAGCCGGGCGCGGAGCCGTTGTTCTCCGCGCCCGGACGCCATCCCTCCATCAGCGCGTCGTTCTCCATGATAAAGGGCCGGGCGGTGTCCTGCCCCCACGAGATGTCATACTTGCCCATGAGGTAGTCGCTCAGCGCCGTCCGGTCAGTAAAGCGCAGCAGTCGGTACGGCTCCTGGAACGCCACCTTTTCGATGAAATAGAGCGTCCCGTCCTCCGCGCACAGCAGCACGCCCACATGCCCGACAAAGAGCAGGGACTCCTCCTCGCTCGGCTTATCGTGGAAGAACACCGTGATGAGGCGTATCCTCTCGCTGTCGCGGAAGCTCACGCCGCGCTTTTTCCACTGCGCCTGCACGGTCCGCACATGGCGCCTGACCTCCGTGCTGTCCTCCGCTTTCATGGAGGCATACAGCGCGCGGAAATCGTTCAGACTGCTCCCGCCCAGCGCCCCCGGATCGGCCTTCAGCGTTTCCTCGTCCACGAACAGCACATCCTCGCCCGCGTCGAGGCCGGCGTCCTCCCCAAAAGAGAGGAAGTCCCCGAACAGGCTCATGGCGGTGATGCGGCAGTTATACCCCGGAAAGGCTCCGTTCTTCGCCGTCCACAGATCCTGCATCTCATACGGGTCGTACTTTGTCTCCGTTATCCCCGCTGCTTCAAAGCCCTGCGTGAGCCACTCCGCGCTCACGCTGTCGTTGAAGCGGTCCACGCGGCTGAAAAAGCCCTCTGCGCGCTCCTCCGACACCCCCGCGTCGGAGAGCAGCCTTTCCAAAAGCTGCCGCGATGCGTCGTCACTCAGGTTCGTATATTCGACCGTGTCTGCCGCCGGACGCTGCTCGGCCGGGCCGTCCTTCCCGCCGCAGCCCACGAGCGCGGAAGCGACAAGCGCGGCGCAGAGCAGCAGTGCCGCGCCCCTCCGCTGTATTTTCATGGCTTCGGTTCATCCTTTCTTTTGCTGACAAGCATCAATGTGTTTATCATACCCCGTGAACCATAAAGCTTGCATTAAGTAATTGCTTTTTTGGGGGAATATTGCATCATGGCGCCGTGCGTATGTAAATCTGTATGTAAAATGGCGTTTTAAATCTGACGCACAGCGCGCAGAAACGCGCATAATGCACAAATTTGTGCAAGCGTAAAAATGCGCGCAAGCCTTGAAAACAAAGGAAATCCCGCAAACTTGCGTTTGCGGGATTTTCTATCATTGGTGGAGGCGGCGGGAGTCGAACCCGCGTCCGAAAGCGCTTAAACAGGACCTTCTCCGGGCGCAGTCAAGATTTGAACATTCCCTCCACGCAAGGACACTTGACAGACCTTACGCTTTAGTAGAGTCATGATGCGTGGGCGTGTCAACTCTTTCGCGCCTCACGGACGCCGCGTTCACGACGCCTTCCCCGGCCCGCGGCCGCTCCGGTTCAGACGGCTGCCTTTACTTAGGCAGCGACAGCAACAGTGTTGTTGTTCTTTAATTTATAAGTTGCCCGTTTTATGGAGGTCAGGCGCCTCCGCCCGCTTATCCTGCCTCCACACCCCCGTCGAAACCGGTACGCCCCCGTATGAGCGGCGCGTCGGACGCGCCGCGAATGGGCTCTCGATTTTTGGCGCTGCGAAAGCAGATGAAAAATCTTTAGTGCTTGTTGGGTTCGGGATAGTCCACGCCCTGCGTATCCACGCGGATAGACTTGATGGTCTGCGGCTTTTTCGGCTTGTCGGTGAACATATCGCGGTCAACGCGGGAGATGTCCACCGCCGCCTGCGCGTTCTCGGTGATCTTGCCGAAGGCGGCATACTGCCCGTCAAGGTGCGGCGCGTCCGCGACCATGACGAAGAACTGGCTGCCGGCGCTGTTGGGCGCCATCGTGCGCGCCATGGAGAGCACGCCGAGCGTGTGCTTGAGGTCGTTCTTGTGGCCGTTGGAGCTGAACTCTCCGTCGATCTCGTAGCCGGGACCGCCCATGCCGCTGCCCTGCGGGCAGCCGCCCTGGATCATAAAGCCGGGGATGACGCGATGGAAGATGAGGCCGTCATAAAAGCCGGAATTGGCCAGCGCGATGAAGTTGTTGACGGTGTTGGGGGCCAGCTCGGGGTAGAGCTCGCCGCTCATCACCGCGCCGCCCTCCATTTCAATGGTGACGATAGGGTTGGACATATCGGTTTTCTCCTTTATCGGTAGTTTTTCATGTGGCGGTCGATCTCGCGCTTCGCGTCGCGCTGCGCGCTCGCCTCGCGCTTATCGTAATTTTTCTTGCCCTTGCACACGCCCAGCTCGACCTTCACCCGCGCGTCCTTAAAATAGACGGAGAGCGGAATGAGGGCATAGCCGTCCTGCTTGACGAGCGCGTGGAGCTTGTTGATCTCGCGCTTGTGCAGCAGCAGCCGCTTGGGGCGGTCGGGATCGTGGTTGAAGATATTGCCCTTGTCGTAGGGCGAGATGTGCATGGAGTAGACCATCGCCTCGCCGTTTTTGACGATGCAATAACTGTCCTTGAGGTTGAGCGTGCCCGCGCGGATGGACTTGACCTCCGTGCCGCGCAGCTCGATGCCGGCCTCAAGGCGGTCCTCGACGAAGTAATCATGATGGGCCTTGCGGTTCTGCGCCGCGATCTTGATGCCCTTTTTCTCCACGGCACAGCACCTCCTCTCCGCCGGAGTCGTTTGACAGTATAGCACGATTTTCCTTTGCATACAAGGGCTGTAACGAAAATGTAATGTTGCAAAATAAGGGTAGCAATCACCGCCCCCTTATGCTATACTTAGTGTGATAAGGTATGCGATCGAAAGAGGGCGAAGGAATGACTTTATCCGAAGAATTTATCAGCCGCGAGGAAATTTTTCACGGGCGCATCGTCGACCTGCGCGTGGACACCGTGCGCCTGCCCAACGGCCACCTTACCACGCGCGAGGTGATCGACCACCCCGGCGGCGTGGCGATCGTCGCCATCGACGAGGATGACAATGTGCTGACCGTGAAGCAGTATCGCTACGCCTTCGGCACGGTGCTTGAGGAGCTTCCCGCCGGCAAGCTCGAGCGCGGGGAGGACCCTGCCGCTGCCGCGCGGCGCGAGCTGAGCGAGGAGACGGGTGCAAGCTGTGAAACGCTCACATCGCTCGGCGAGATCCTCGCCTCCCCCGGCGGCTTCACGGAGGTGCTGCACCTCTATATGGCAACGGGACTGACCTTCGGCTCCCAGCACCCGGACGAGGACGAGTTCATCGATTTCGAGCGCGTGCCGTTCGACACGCTGCTGCGCCGCTGTCTCTCCGGCGACATCCGCGACGGCAAGACCGTCGCGGGCGTTTTGAAGGTCTATGCCCTGCGGACACTGCACAAGGAGGAGCAATAAGGAATGGAACCGAAAAAGACCGTCCTCATCGTGGAGGACGAGAAGAACATCGTGGACATCGTGCGCTTTAACCTCCAGCGCGAGGGCTATGATACGCTGGAAGCCTATGACGGCGAGGCGGGCCTTGTGCTTGCGCGCGAGAGGAAGCCCGACCTCATCCTCCTCGATGTGATGATGCCGAAGCTGATGGGCTTCGACGTCTGCCGCGCCCTTCGAAGCGAGGGCGACAATGTGCCCGTCATCATCCTCACCGCCCGCGAAGAGGAGGAGGACAAGATCCTCGGCCTTGAGATCGGCGCGGACGATTACATCACCAAGCCCTTTTCCATGCGCGAGCTGATGGCGCGCGTGAAGGCGAATATCCGCCGCACGGCGATGGTCTCCTCCTCCGCCGAGAGCAGCATGAGCGCCGGCGGCGCACTGACGATCAATACCGAGAACTTTCAGGTCTACAAAAGCGGCCGCCCCATCGAGCTAACACAGCGCGAGTATGAGCTTTTGACCTTCCTCGCCAGCCACCCAGACAAGGTCTTCTCCCGCGTCGATCTGATGGAGCAGGTGTGGAACTACGGCTATGTCGGCGACGATGTGCGCACCGTGGATGTGACGGTCCGCCGCCTGCGCGAGAAGATCGAGGACGATCCCGCCTCGCCGCGCTACATCCTCACCCGGCGCGGCGTGGGCTACTACTATTCCTCGCTCTGATTTCTTCTGAGACCGCACGAAGGGAGGCGTCCTTGTGTTTCGCTCGCTGCACATGAAGCTGGTGCTCATCATGCTGCTGCTCATCACCTCGCTCATGGCGGTGGTGGGCGCGTTTCTGATGACCAGCGTGACCAATTTCTACATCGACGACTTCTACTCGCAGATGGCCAGCACCTTCGGCGAGAGCAACGCCGCCTTTGTCAATTCCCTGCGCGCTGAGGCCGCGCAGGAGGGCGGTGCGGCGGTGATGCAGTCCATGCTCGAGACCTATTCGGGTACGCTCGGCATCGACTCGCGCAACCGCAATTACTATATCCTCGATGCCGCGACGGGCGAATGTCTCGCTGCGAGCGACGAACCTGGCGGCGAGCATCTGGAGCAGACCGCGAACCTTCTCACCGCCCGCAACGGCGCAGTCGGCGACGAGAGCGACATCGCCGCAAGCTATATGGATGTCGCCATTCCCATCTCGGGCGGTGACAACCATTATATCATCTATATCCGCGACAACCGCAACACGGTCTCGAGTCTGAACAGCGAGCTGATGATCATTATTTTGCAGGCGCTGCTGGTCGGCCTTCTGATCTCCGTGCTGCTGAGTTTTCTGCTCTCGAAAACAATGATCAACCCCATCGAAAAGCTGACCGAGGGCGCCGAGCGCGTGGCGAGCGGCGACTTCAGCGAAAAGCTGGAGGTCGATTCCACCGACGAGATCGGTATTCTCACCACTACCTTCAACGACATGGCAAGCGTGCTGCACACCACGCTCGAGACCGTCGAGGCCGAGCGCAACAAGCTCGACACGCTCTTTCTGCACATGACCGACGGCGTGGTCGCCTACGACCGCGACGGCGTACTCATTCACTGCAATCCCGCCGCGAGCGAGCTTTTGGGCCGCAGCGCGGACGAGTGCGTGTATTCCGAGCTCTTCGAGCCGCTGTGCCCCTTTGAAACCGTCATGACGATGCAGCGCAGCGACTTCGTCTCCTCCGAGCTGACGGTCGGCGAGCGCACGGTCGAGCTGTACTTCGCGCCCTTTTCCGACGAGGAGCGCGGCGGCGTGCTGGTCGTGCTGCACGATGTCACGCAGCAGCGCAAGGCCGAGGACCGCCGCCGCGAGTTTGTGGCGAACGTCTCCCACGAGCTGCGCACCCCGCTGACCAATATCCGCTCCTATGCCGAAACGATCCGCGACGCGGGTGTCGAGCTGCCGCGTGAGCTGGAAAACAACTTCCTCGACATCGTCATCAACGAATCCGACCGCATGACGCACATCGTGCAGGATCTGCTCACGCTCTCGCGGCTCGACAACGGCAGGAGCGAGATGAATATGGCGCGCTTCGACTTCGGCGCGGCCATCGACGCCGTGCTGCGCTCCATCGCGCTGGAGGCGCGCCGCCACGGCCATGAGCTGACGCATGAGTACCGCGACCTGCCGATGATCATGGGTGACCGCGGGCGCATCGAGCAGGTCATGCTCAATGTGCTCGGCAACGCCGTGAAGTATACGCCCGACGGCGGCCACATCCGCGTCACCGCGGGAGCGGAGGGCGAGAAGGTATGGATGGAGGTCGCGGACGACGGCATCGGCATCCCGAAGGAGGACCGCAGCCGCATTTTCGAGCGCTTTTACCGCGTGGACAAGGCGCGCTCGCGCGAGTCCGGCGGCACGGGCCTCGGCCTTTCCATCGCCACCGAGATCGTGCAGCGCCACCATGGCACGCTCTCGCTCGTAGACCGTGACGGCCCCGGCACGACGGTCCGGCTTGAGCTGCCCGTTCAGCAGGCCGAGGGGCAGGAGGCCATCCATGGATAAGAGGGCCAAACGCTTCGACCGCCTGCAAAACCTCACCATCTTCGTGCTGGCGCTCTCCTTCATTCTGCTGCTGGTGCAGACGCCGCTGTTCGGTAACGCGGGCGGCGCGGCCATTTCCTCCGCTGTGCGCAGCTGGCTCACCGGTCAGACGGCTGCCGGCGCGGAGGAACCGGACTCTCTCACCGCGCTTGCGGTTCCGGTGCGCATCGTGCAGACCAATGACTTCATCCGCAGCGGCGCGGACGCGCTGACGACCGCGGATGCTGACTTTGAGACCGCCGGCTCGTTTCTCGGCGAAGCCATCGGCTCTGCCCACAGCATTTCATCCGTTTCCGAGAATAGCTTCCTCTCTGCACTGGACGGCTCGGGGCTTTACTTTGCCTTTCCCTGCGGCGTACCGCTCGAGGTGCTTTCGGCGCGGCTGGGCATACAGCCGCCCACCACGCGCCAGCTTGATGTGCACCGCTGCCTGCTCAGTGTGAACGGCGAGGACACCGCCGTGCTGTTTCTGCAAAGCGAGAAGCAGGGTATCTACCGCTTCTCAACTGCGGTGAGCGCCTCGTCGCTGAAGGAACATTTGGAAACGCAGGACGGCAGCGGCGTCGATTTTGTCCGCTCGCTCGGCGAGGAGTACGCCTCTCTCTCCCCCTACACGCTCGTGTTCGACAGCGTGAGCACGCGCGCCGCGCTCTCCGCGGCGAACGCCCTGAGCGATTACCCTTCGGACGAACTGCTGCGCCGCGCCGAGTTCAATCCCCACACCAAGGACCGCTATGTGGAATCCTCCGGCACAGAGGTCGTCATCGAGGGCCAGCGCAAGCTCTACCTCCACCCTGACGGAACGCTCTCTTACAGCGGCGGCGCGGCGGAGGAGCCCTCTCTTTTTGCTGTCGCCGCGGCGGACGCCGCGCACATCTCCCGCGCAGAGCTCTGCGCCGCCGCGCGCAGCCTGATCGGCGCGCTCACGCAGGGCCGCATCGGCGACGCCGCGCTCTATCTCAGCGGCATTGAGGCCAAGGAAAACAGTGCGGTCGTCACCTTCGATTACATGGTGGACGGCACGCCCGTCCGCTTCGCCAACGGCGCCCATGCCGCCGAGGTCCGCATCGAGGGGCAGAGCATCACCGCCTTTTCCCTGAAGCTGCGGCGCTATGTGCTCACCGAGCAGGATTCCCTGCTGCTGCCGCTCGCGCTCTCACGCGCCATCGCGCAGCGCTATCCAGGCTGCGAGCTGAGCGTGGCTTATATTGATCCCTTCGGCGACCGTGTCAGCGCGAGCTGGGTCGCCGACTGAGCCCATCGGAAAGGAGGACGCGCCTTGAATACCGCACGGCTCAAAAATATCGTCATCATCATTCTGCTGCTCGCCAACGCCTTTCTGCTTGTCCTCCTGCTCTCGCGCCGCGCGGAGGAATATGCCGCGCAGGAGCGTTCCCTTGCGCAGCTCACCGCGCTCTATGACTCCAACGGCATCACCCTTGACGGCGCTCTTTTGAACGATCTGCCCGATTCCGTGCTGAATGTCCAGCCCTCACGCGACCTCGCCGCCGAGCAGGCGCTTGCCGAGGGCATCATCGGCGCGGTCGCCTCGATCGACTCCGGCGGCGGCATCTACCGTTATTACAGCTCCGACGGCCTCGGCAGCGCCGTATGCCTCATCCGCTCCGGCGGCGCGCTGGAGGCCACGCTCAGCCGCGCGGTGGACGATCCCGCCAAATTCTGCTCCGAGCTCTGCATCCCGCTCGGCTACCGCGACTTCCATGTCCTCAATGACGGCGTGCGCACGATCGTCACCGCCAAGCGCAGCGTGGACGAGCTGGAGGTCTACAACTCCTCGCTGACCTTCACCTTCTCCGGCAGCACGCTCACCACGGTCAGCGGCAGCTTTCTCCCGCTCATCGACACGAGCGAGAGCGGAAAAATCACCCTTGATGCCATGACTGCGCTGGTACGCTTTCTCGACTACCGCAGCACCTCCGGCGCGGTGTGTACGCAGATCACAGGCCTTTCCGCGGGCTATCTGATGCAGAGCACGACCTCTGCGCCGCTCCGTCTCGTGCCTGTGCTGCGCGTGGACACCGATGTTTACAGTTATTATGTCAATGTCATTTCCGGCGAGGTCACGCGCGTATCAGCCTGAACAGTGCTTTCTTTCGCATTTTAGGGATTGCATTTTGGGGATTTTTTGGTATACTGAGGTTGTATTATGTGAATACTATCGCCATTCGGCGGCAGGGGTTTCTTGCGCTCTGCCGTCGGGCGTATCGTCCTCTATCTGAAATGAGGTGCTTTTTTGACAAAATATATCGTTCAGGGCGGCTCGCCGCTCTTCGGTGAGGTCCATATCAGCGGCGCGAAGAACGCCGCCGTCGCCATCCTGCCTGCCGCACTGCTGGTGGACGGTGTGTGCCGCATTGAAAATATCCCCCAGATCAGCGATGTGACCGTGCTGCTGAAAATCTTGGAGCAGCTTGGCGCGAAGGTACGCGTACTCAACAAGAGCGATGTGGAGCTGGACTGCCGCCATATCGCCACCACCCGCGCCCCGCAGGAGTTGGCGCACAAGCTGCGCGCGAGTTACTACCTCATCGGCGCGCTGCTGGGCCGCTTCGGCACCGCCGAGGTCTCCATGCCCGGCGGCTGCAACTTTGGCGGCACCCGCCCCATCGACCAGCATGTCAAGGGCTTTGCTGCGATGGGCGCGACGGTGCGCGAGGGCGACTACATCCGCGCGGACGCCGAGGGCGGGCGTATGAAGGGCGCGAACATCTATCTCGATGTCATCTCCGTGGGCGCTACCATGAACATCATGATGGCCGCCGCACTGGCCGATGGCACGACAGTCATTGAAAACGCGGCGAAGGAGCCGCACATCGTCGACCTTGCCAACTTTCTCAACTCCATGGGCGCCGATGTCAAGGGTGCCGGCACCGACACCATCCGCATCACGGGCGTGGAGCGGCTGCATGGCGGCACCTATGCCATCATTCCCGACCAAATCGAGGCGGGCACCTACATGGCCGCCGTCGCCGCTGTCGGCGGGCAGATCCGTGTGCGCGGCATCATTCCCAAGCACATGGACTGCATCACCGCAAAGCTGCAGGAGATGGGCGTGGAGGTCGAGGAGCAAGATGACGACCTGATCGTCCGCCGCAGCGGCGCGCTGCGCCACGCAAATGTCAAGACGCTGCCCTACCCCGGCTTTCCGACCGATATGCAGCCGCAGATCACCACCGTGCTCACGCTCGCAGAGGGCACCAGCACCGTGACCGAGGGCGTGTGGGACAGCCGCTACCGCTATGTCGGCGAGCTGACGCGCATGGGCGCACAGATTCGCGTCGAGGGCCGCACCGCCGTTGTCGAGGGTGTAGAAAAGCTCACGCCGGCCAATATTCAGGCTTATGATCTCCGCGCGGGAGCCGCCATGCTCATCGCCGCGCTCGCCGCCGACGGTGTGAGCGAGATCTCGAATGTGCAGTATATCGAGCGCGGGTATGAGGACATCATCGGCAAGCTCCATGCGCTCGGCGCACGGATCGAATGTGTAGAGGAAAACGACGAGCCGCCTGTCCGGCAGCTTGGCTGAGGCCATGATAAAAAGCACCGACTTTTGTCGGTGCTTTTCCTGTTTTCGTTTCATGCTTTTCAGTTCATCAGATAGCCAAAGCCCATAATGAGATAGAGCGGGCCAAAGCAGTATGGCATAAACAGCTCGTTGTGCGGGATCCTGACCTTGAAGCAGTCCGTCAGAACCAAAATCTCGCAGACATAGGCGATCGCGCCGAGAAGGTAGCCCACCGCACGCAGCACCTGGTATCCGTTCAACCGGATGGAAAGGATGAACAGCAGCACCGCCAGCACGACCATCGTGTTGCGGATGCGCAGAGCGATCTGCGCCGGCACACTTTTGCCGTGGCCGATCAAAAGGTCCTCGTCTCCGAAAAAGCCCTCAACGGCATTTTCAATTTTCTGATATTCGTTCTGCATGGTGTGTTCTCCTTTCTTTTATTTTGCAGATCAGTCATTCCTTTTTGTTGTTTTAAGTATACCAAAAGATAATCTATTTGTAAAGATGCCGTTAAGAAAATTCTGTGCAAAATTTTAACGGATTTTTAGCACTTGCTTCTGTGCAACTTGCACGACTTTTTCTTTTGACTATTGACCTGCACTGTGGTATCCTTGAAATAAGATCACACAAAGGATGCATTTCATGGAATTCTACACCCTTGCCAGCGGTTCGAGCGGCAACTGCACGCTCGTGTGCGCGGGCAACTCGTTGCTGCTCATCGACGCGGGCATCTCCTGCCGGCGTATCGAGCAGTCTCTCAAGGCGCTGGGACTGGCGCTCGGCGACCTGAGCGCCGTTTTCATCACGCACGAGCACGCCGACCATGTCGGCGGCCTTGCGACGCTCACGAAAAAATGCACCGCTCCGGTCTATGTCACACGCGGCGTGTCGCATGTCCTCACCTGCCCCGTCGTCGCCTTTACCGCGGGCGACGCGCTGGAGCTTTCCAGCTGCACGGTGCGCTCGTTTTCCATCTCGCACGATGCGATCGATCCGGTCGGCTACCGCATCGACGCGCCCGACGGCTCGCTCGGCTTTCTAACCGACACCGGCTTTGTCACAGATGCGGCGCGCGAGGCGCTTCTGGGCGTTGACGCGCTTTTGCTTGAGGCCAATCACGACATCGCTGCGCTGCAAAACGGCCCCTATCCCTACTTTCTCAAGCGCCGCGTTCTCAGCAGCGAGGGGCATCTCTCCAACGACGCGGCAGCAGAGTTCGCGCTGTGCGCCGTGCGGAGCGGTACGCGCGACATCCTGCTCGCACACCTCTCCAAAGAGAACAACACGCCCGAGCTGGCGGAATACGCCGTCGCCCGCGCGCTCCAGTCCGCCGGCTTTCCCGTGCGGCTCGGCGTCGCGCCACGCGACACCATGAGTGAGGTACACCTATGCAGAAGGTCACCATCCTTTGCGGCGGCAAACTGAAGGAAACCTTTTACGCTGCGGCGGTCGCGGAGTATCAAAAGCGCCTGCAGCGCCACTGTAAGTTAGAGATCGTCGAGCTGCCCGAGCAAAAGCTGCCGGACACCCCCTCCCCCGCCGAGATCGATCAGGCGCTCGCGCGCGAGGCCGCGACGCTTGAAGAAAGGCTCCCCAGGGGCGGCGCGCTCATCGCGCTGTGCATTGAGGGCACGGAGCTGAGCAGCGAAGCGCTCTCGAAAAAGCTCTCTCAGCTCACCGCGGCGGGGGCCTCACAGCTGACCTTTCTGATCGGCGGCAGCTTTGGTCTGCACGAGCGCGTGAAGGCGCGCGCCGACCTGCGCCTTTCGATGTCGCCGATGACCTTTCCGCATCACCTCGCGCGGGTGATGCTGCTCGAGCAGATCTACCGCGCGTACCAGATCGACGCCGGAACAAAATACCACAAGTAACGCCAACTTTTTTCAAGGAGGTTTCTTATGGACTATCGCAAGGAATACGAAAAGTGGCTCGCCTCCCCCGCGCTGAGCGAGGACGAGCGCAAGGAGCTCAAGGCCATCGCAAACGATGAAAAAGAGATCAAATCCCGCTTCTATGGCCCGCTTGAGTTCGGCACGGCGGGCCTGCGCGGCACGATGTTCACGGGGCTTCACAACATGAACCGCCATGTCATCCGCTGGGCGACGCAGGGCTTCGCCAACGTCATCCGCGCCGAGGGCGAGGCGGCAATGAAAAAGGGCGTCGCCGTGTGCATGGACTGCCGCAACCACTCCGCCGAGTTCGCGCGCGAGACCGCCTGCGTCATGGCCGCCAACGGCATCCATGTTCGGCTCTTTGAGTCCCTGCGCCCCACGCCAGAGCTTTCCTTCGCCGTGCGCGAGTACGGCTGTCAGGCGGGCGTGAATGTCACCGCCAGCCACAACCCCAAGGAGTATAACGGCTACAAGGTCTACTGGGCGGACGGCGCGCAGCTCCCGCCGCAGCACGCCGCGGCCATCGCCGCGGCGCTTGAGAAGATCGACATCTTCACGGGCGTAAAGTCGATGGATTATGACACTGCCCTTGCCGAGGGGAAAATCGAGCTGCTCGGCGAGGACTGTGACCGCCGCTTTATGGCGAACATCATGGACATGGTGAACGACTACGAGACCGTCAAAAAGGTTGCGGACGACTTCGGCATGGTCTATACGCCCTTCCACGGCTGCGGCTATAAGCTGGTGCCCGAGGCGCTCACGGGGCTCGGCATCAAGCACCTCTACTGCGAGCCGCAGCAGATGGTCATTGACGGCAACTTCCCCACCGTCGCCTCCCCGAACCCCGAAAATCCCGAGGGCTTCTATCTCGCCATCGACCTCGCCAAGGAAAAGAATGTCGATTTTATCCTCGGCACCGACCCCGACAGCGACCGCGTGGGCATCATGGTGCGCAACAAAGCGGGGGAATTTGAGCCTGTCACCGGCAATCAGACAGGCGTTCTCCTGCTCGACTACCTCATCGGCGCGATGAAGCGTGCCGGAAAGCTCCCCGAAAAGCCCGCCGCACTCAAGACCATTGTGACGACTGAGATGGCGCGCGCCGTCGCCGAGGCCAACGGCCTCGACTGCTACGACACCTTCACCGGCTTTAAGTTCATGGCAGAGAAGATGAACGAGCTGGAAAACGCGGGCAAAAACACCGTCATCTTCTCCTATGAGGAGAGCTACGGCTACATGATCGGCCACTACGTCCGCGACAAGGACGCCGTGACCGCCTCGCTGCTCCTCACCGAGATGGCGGCGTGGTATCACGCGCAGGGCATGACGCTCTTCGACGCGCTGCAAGCCCTCTATGAAAAGTACGGCTGGTACGGTGAAAAGACGCACAACCTTGTCATGCCCGGCCTTGACGGGCTTGAAAAGATGGCGGCGCTGATGCAGTCTCTGCGCGCGCAGCCGCCCGCCGAGATCGGCGGTGTGAAGGTCGCGGTCTATAAGGACTATGCCGACGGCACGGTGCGCGACGCTGCGAGCGGCGCGGTCACGAGGATGCCCCTCTCCGGCTCGAATGTCCTGCGCTTTGAGCTCTCCGACGGCACGCACATCCTCGTGCGCCCGAGCGGCACGGAGCCGAAGATCAAGGTCTATATTCTCACAAAGGGCGCGGATGCCGCGCAGCGCGACGCAAACATCGAAAAATACAGCGCGTGGGTGAAAACACTCACCTGAGCGGCCCACAGCGATCTTGTTTTCTTCCATAAAAAAGAGGCGGAGCTTTGCTCCGCCTCTTTCCTTTTGCTATTTACTTCAGCTGCTCGAGTGCTGCGAGCTTCAGGCAGCAACAGAACACTTCCATCGCCTGCTCCAGCTCCTCCACCGGCGGCAGGGACGGCGCGACGCGGATGTTGCAGTCCTTCGGATCGACGCCATAGGGGAAGGTCGCGCCCGCGCCCGTCATGACGACGCCCGCCTCCTTGCACAGCGCTAAGGTGCGCTTGGCAAGCCCCGGCAGCGTGTTGACCGACACGAAATAGCCGCCCTTCGGCTCATGCCAGGTGGCAAGCCCCAGTGGCGCGATCTCGCGCTCGAGCATCCCGGTGACCATCTTGAACTTGGGGGCGAGGATCGCCGCGTGCTTTTTCATCAGCGCGAGCGTCGTGGCCTTGTCCTTGAGATACTTCACATGGCGCAGCTGGTTGATCTTATCAAAGCTGATGGCCTGGATGCCGATGAGCTTTTCCATGTGCGCCATGTTCGCCTCGCTGCACGCAAACACCGCCACACCCGCGCCGGGGAAGGTGATCTTGCTGGTGGAGGCGAACTCAAACACCATGTCGGCGTTGCCGTACTTCGCGCACTCACTGAGAATGTCGGGGAAAGGCATGTAGTCGCCTTCGAACTCGTGAACGCAATAGGCATTGTCCCACATGAGCAGGAAGTCAGGGGCAGCAGGCTTCATCTTTGCGATGCGTTCGATCGTCTCGGCGGAGTAGATGATGCCGTCGGGGTTGGAATACTTCGGCACATTCCACATACCCTTGACGGTCGGGTCGGCAATGAGCTGCTCGACAAGGTCCATGTTCGGGCCGGTCTCGGTCATGGGAATGGTAATCATCTCAAAGCCAAAATTCTGCGTGACCTTAAAATGGCGATCATAGCCCGGCGCGGGGCAGAGCCACTTGATGTGCTCCTCTCGGCACCACGGTCTTTCGCTGTGCAGCAGACCGTTGGTGTATGCCTTGGCGATGGTGTCGTACATGAGCTGCAGGCTGGAGTTTCCACCGATAAATACCTGCTCGCTCCTGCAGCCAAGGATCTCGGCGAAGAGCGCCTTCGCGCTCGGCACACCGCTCAGCTCGCCGTAGTTGCGCGCCTCCACGCCCTCGTCCACACACTCGGCAGGATCGCTCAGCACGGTAAGCAGGTCGCTCACCAGCTCGAGCTGCGCACGACCCGGCTTGCCGCGCGCCATGTTGAGCTTCAGCCCCTTGGCCTTCCACGCCTCAAGCTCGGCAGAGACCTTGTCAAATTCGGTCTTGCGCTGCTCGGCGGACATTTCCTTATATTTCATCGGAACGGACCTCCCATTTCAAAGTTTGGTGAAATTATAGCACACACTTCTTCAAAACACAATGCGCAAAAGAAAAAGAGGGCAAAGCCCTCTTTTTCTTTTGCTTGTTCTCTTAGCCGAACAGCGCCATCAGGACGCCGGCGGCAATCGCAGAGCCGATAACGCCGGCCACATTCGGGCCCATGGCGTGCATCAGCAGGAAGTTCGCGGGATTCTCCTTCTGGCCCACGACCTGAGAGACACGCGCCGCCATCGGGACGGCAGAAACGCCGGCGGAACCGATCAGCGGGTTGATCTTCTCCTTCAGGAAGAGGTTCATGAGCTTGGCAAGCAGCACACCGCCTGCGGTACCGAAGCCGAAGGCCACGACACCCATGCACATGATCTCGATGGTCTGGAGAGACAGGAAGGTGGTGGCAGTCGCCGTCGCGCCGACGGTGAAGCCGAGGAAGATGGTGACGATGTTCATCAGCTCGTTGCCGGCGGTCTTGGTCAGACGCTCAACCACACCGGACTCCTTGAAGAGGTTGCCGAGCATGAGGCAGGCGATCAGAGGAGCGGCAGAGGGAACGAGCAGCGCCACGAACACGGTGATCATGATGGGGAAGATGATCTTTTCCTTCTGCGAAACCTGACGCAGCGGCTTCATCACGATCTGACGCTCCGCCTTGGTGGTCAGCGCCTTCATAATGGGCGGCTGGATGACCGGAACGAGCGCCATGTAGGAATACGCGGCAACGGCGATGGGGCCGAGCAGATGGGGAGCAAGACGGGTGGTGACAAAGATCGCCGTCGGGCCGTCCGCGCCGCCGATGATACCGATGGAGGAGGACTCCTGCGAGGTGAAGCCGAGGAGCTGGGTGCCAACATAAGTCATGAAGATACCGAGCTGGGCGGCAGCGCCGAGCAGCAGGCTCTTGGGGTTGGCGATCAGGGGGCCGAAGTCGGTCATGGAGCCGACGCCCATGAAGATCAGGCAGGGGTAGATGCCCAGCTTGACGCCGAGGTAGAGCACGTCGAGCAGACCGAGCGTGACGCTCGGGCCGGCGATGGTCATGCCATACATCGCGGCAGCCTGTTCCGCCTGCGCGACCGCCTGCACCTGCGCGGCAAACTCGCTCATCGGCTCAGCGGCCGCAGCCATGATCTCGCTGGCGACCTGCTGGATGGTATCCGCACCGAAAGCCTCCTGCGCGCTGGCAAGCAGCTGCGGGAAGTAGGGCTTGAGCACGACATCCGAAACGCCGGACTCGCTCATTTCCGCAAGGAAGCTTGCGGTAACGGGGTTACCGCCGAACAGATCCCAATGGACATGGCCGCCGGCGAAGAAAATCTCATGGAACATATCCGCGCCGGGCAGGTTGGTACACAGCATACCGAAGGAGATGGGCAGGAGCAGCAGCGGCTCAAAGCCCTTCACGATGGCCAGATACATGAGAATAAAGGAAATGGCGATCATAATGAGGCTCTTCACATTATCGCCCTGGCCAAACATATAGAAGCCGGTCTGCTGCATGAAATTGATAATAGCAGGCATTTATTTCTGGTTTCCTTTCACAGTTTATTTCAAGGATGCGCGGGGATCTCTCAGCCGATGACGCACAGAACGTCGCCGGGGTTGACCGCAGCGCCCTTGGAGACTGCGACGGAGGAAACAACGCCGTCCACGCCGGCGAAGATCTCGTTCTCCATCTTCATGGCCTCAAGGACAAACAGAACATCGCTGGCCTTAACAGACTGGCCGGCAGCGACCTTGACATCGAGAATGGTGCCGGGCATGGGGCTGGTGACGGTGTTGGCGCCGGCAGGAGCGGCAGCCGCGGGAGCAGCAGCCTTGGGGGCCGCGGCGGGAGCGGGAGCAGCGGCGGGAGCAGGAGCGGCAGCGCGCGCGACGGGAGCGGCAGCGGTGCGGGCAACGGGAGCGGAGGCCATGCGGCCGCCGCCGGCGGACTCGACGGTAACTTCGTAGGCGGTGCCGTTAACGGTGACAGTGTACTGCTTAGTCATAATGTTTTCTCTCCTAAAATTAAATTAGATTTTGTTGATGCTGGTGATCTGCATATGGGAGGCGCTGGGGCCGAGGTCCTCGGTCACCGCCGCGATCACGGCGGCAAGGATCTCCTGCTCCTTGGCGGTGTTGACCGCGGGAGCAGCGGGAGCGGCAGCCACGGGGGCCGCAGCCGGGGCGGGCTTGGACTTGCTCTTGAGGACCGAACCCATGACCGTCGTGAGGACGATGATGCAGATCAGACCGAAGAACACCGTACCGATGCCCATGAGGGTGACGAAAAGCGGGCTGTACATAGATTCTCCTTATCCCTTTCGTTAGTGTGGATTATAAGCAAATCGCTGCCGGATTGCAACAGCGGTCCTGCAATTTTTACGCCGTCTGAACGGACGATCCGGCGCGGGGAGAGCTTCTCCCTCTCTCCCCGTCGCCGTCGGGATATTTTACTGAACGGACAGAACGTCAGCGAAGGCCTGAATGGCGGTCGCGGCCTGGCCGAAGTCGCGCATCTGCTGGTCAACACCGAGCTTGATGAAGGGGATGCCGGCAGCGTCGAGCGCGCGCTTGAGGTAGGGGAACTCCATCTCCTCGGGGTCGCAGAACTGCTGCATGAAGAGCACGAGGCCCTGCGCGCCGGACTCCTTGACAAGGTTCGCCACGAACTCACCGCGGCGGTTCTTGCTCGACTGCGGATCGTAGAGCAGTATGTCATAATCGGTGTTGGTGAACTGCTCGACGAGCGCCATCATCGGGTCGCCCTCCTCGCTCGCGTCGGTGCGGAAGGCGCGGGACTCATGCGCCACGTCGTCGGCGGCGATGGCAACGTTGTTGTCCTTGAAGACCTTGAGCAGCACGGGGTTATCGCAGATGATGCCGGAGGTAACGACCTTCACGCCGTTCCACTTGGCGGCGGGCAGCGCCTTGAGCTCGGCATTGAGGGCTTCGAGCTTCTCGGTGTACTCAGCCTTGTCCATGAACCACGCGGCCTTGAGAACGGCCGAGCGCATGATCGGGTCGATGACGTCGCAGTGCTCGCTCGCGAGCTTGACAAATTCGCGGCGGGCGGCGCGGGACTTGTTGTAGACCTTGATGGCCTTGGCAATGTCCTCGCTCTTGATCTCGTGGCCGGCGATCTTCTCCAGCTCGCCCTTGACATGGTCATACTGATCCATGCAGAACTGCTTGCCGAAGTCGGCGAAGCGGTTCTGGGGATGGGCGAGGAAGATGCAGGGCAGCTTCTCGCTCATGGCGACGCGGATGTTCTGGCTCATGGGGCGCAGCGTATCACAGATGGTCGGGGTGATGACGCCGTCGAGCAGGTCCATCGTGCCGTCGAGCAGCATCTCGAGGTCGAGCTGGGCGATGGTGCAGTAGAAGGTCGCGCAGTATTCCTTGGCGCGCTGAATGGTCTTGCTGTTGCTGCCCCACATACCGAACGGCATCATGCCGGCGGCGTAGACCAGCTCCTCGGGAGCATAGTAGGGCATCACGCCGATGCACTTCTTGCCGGCGTCCTTATAGGCCTTGAGCTGGCCCTTGGGGTTCGCGGCGACGGCGGAAAATTCTTTTACGATCGTTTCGATACTCATTTTCTCACGCCCTCCTTAGTCTTTCTTGTTGGCGTCCATCGCTTCGACGAGGCCCTGCACACGGGTGGTGTACTGCGCTTCATTGAAGTTGCGCGGGTCGGCCTGGTCGCCATCGAAGCCGGCGCACGGCACGCCGAGGTCCTTGGTGAAGCGGCGCTGCATCTCGGCCATATAGCCGCTCCAGGGCTTGCAGGAGCGGTTGTAGTGAACGAGCACGCCGTCGACCTTGTTGTCGCGGCAGATGCCCTCACGCCAGGCAACGCCCTGCTCGATGCAGACGCTGTTGGGGGCCTTGTAGTAGGCGCGGGCCATCTCGTCCATGTTGTTGTAGACGAAGCCGAAGGCGGGCGCGTACACAACGGCGGTGACATTCACGCCGTTTTCCTTGAGGGGCTTGAAGAGGTTCGGGAGCTTCGGCCAGCAGGGAATGCCCTCGAACATGACGCGGTACTTCTCGGGGAAGGGCAGCGTGGAGGTACCCTCCTTGATGTTCTGCTCAAGGTCGTGCGCGAGCAGATCGAAGGCATCGGCGGCGGCCTCCTTGCCGCGGGCGGTGACGACGTCGGCCATGTGGTTGAAGAGGTCGAAGCCGCTCATCGGGGCGGGCTTGTACTGCAGGTAGTCGCAGACCTTCAGCCAGTTCTGAGCGGTGCGGTTCGCATGCTTGCAGGCAAGCTCGAACTTCTCCTCGTCGAACTTCTTGCCGGTCAGCTCCTCGAGCTGATGGATGGCGGCGTCAAACTGGGCGCGGACATACTTCACCGCAGAATCGCTGACCTCGATGGTGTTGTTGTAGGGAATATCGACCATGATGAGCGGAATGTTGCACATACGGGCGATGTTCTCGTACCACTTGGTCATGCAGTTGCAGATGTTGTTGCAGCACAGCACGAAGTCGGGCTGGGGAATACGCATCTGCTTGTAGGGCTTGATGGCCTCGCGGCGGAAATTCTTGTAGGCGATCTCCTTCTCGGTGGTCTCGGGCAGTGCCTCGATCTCGTGAATATCGTCCAGCACGGTGTAGGGCACCTGCGTCTTGGGGTCCTTCTTGGGCTTGCCGGTCTCGGGGTCGATGACGACATTGCCGTTCTCGTCCTTGAGGGGCTTGCCGCTCTTGGGATCGATGATGAACTCAAGCGTCTCGGGGTCAAACTTACGGCTGGCGCGCTTGCCGGCGGCATAAGCGAGGGAGATGCGGGCGTAGCCGCAAATATCGTTGTCGAAGCCGAGATCCTCGGCGGCCTGGCACATGATCTCGCCGTCGCGCTGGGCGGCGATGCCGGCGGCCTGATTTTCGGGATACATCACATTGAGGTCAAAGGCCTCTGCCAGCTCGCAGGGGAACTTGGAGCTGGACCAGCCGACGAGCTTGCCCTGCTTTTTTGCCTCGCGGGCGTCGGCGTACACGTCGTCGACGACCTTGCGCAGCGCGAGGACGCCGGGACTGACCTGTTTAGCCATTTTTTGATTCCTCCTATTTTTCTTGTTCTTATTCTCGGAAAATTTTACAGCTCACTGCTGCTTTTTGAGTGCCTTCTGATAGGCAAAGAGCGATGCGCCGAGAGCGCCGTTGTACTGCGTGAGGGGGGAGGTGAAGATCTCATGCTGAAGCTGATCCACCAGCGCCTTGACGATGCCGTGGTTCTGTGCCACGCCGCCGGTCATCACCACGCGGTCGCGCACGCCCACACGGTTGCACAGTCCGCTCACGCGGCCGGCCACCGAGCGGTGGATGCCGGCGATGATGTCACACTTGTCCGTGCCGACAGCGAGCTGCGAGATGACCTCGCTCTCGGCAAAGACCGTGCAGGTCGAGCTGATGCCGATCTCCTTGGTCGACTTGTCACCGAGATCGCCGAGGTCCTCGACCCTCACCTCCAGCACGCGGGCCATGACGTCGAGGAAGCGCCCCGTACCGGCGGCGCACTTGTCGTTCATGACGAAATTCTTCATCATGCCGTTCTCGATCTCGATGACCTTCACATCCTGTCCGCCAATATCAATGACCGTGCGGACGTCGGGGAAGAGATAGGTCGCGCCCTTGGCGTGGCAGCTCAGCTCGCTCATCTGCATATCGGCAAGACCGTCGAGCGAATTGCGCCCGTAGCCCGTGGCGAGGACGAAATCCATCTGCTCGCGCGACATCTTGGCGTTCTCCAGCACCTCCGCGATGGCGCGGGCGGGGCCGGAGGTCCCTGTGCCGACGGCGACAAGGGACTTGGCGACGATATCCTTACCGTCCTTCATGATCACGCATTTCGACGCGGTGGAGCCCACGTCGATGCCCATGGTGTAAATGCTCATAGCTGCTTAAAACTCCATTGCTCCTGCGCGCGGCATAAGCCGCGCGCAGGCTGTATTTTACTGCTGGTTGAGGTTGTCGTAGTCGCGGATCACGCGCGGGAGCAGCATCTGATGGAACGGGCAGATGCTCTCGGGGTTCTGATAGCAGGCATTGGCGAAGGCCTGAACATAAGGACGCATATCGTTCATGTCGACGATCTCGTCCGTCAGGCCCGCCTTGGCGCAGAACTTCGGGCTGGACTTGTGGGCGTAATCCTGGATCAGCTCGTTCATCTTGTCGATGGTGGGCTGGAGATCCTTGCCGGCCTTCTCGTCCTTGACGAGGCGGCGGGCATACATCGCGGCAGCGGCGGTCTCGCCGTGCATGACATAGATCTCGGTGGTGGCGGTGCCGATGGAGAAGGCGTTGGTGTCGTTGCCCTGCGGGCCGCCGAGGACATAGTGCGCCGCGGCGGTGCCCTTGCGGAGAGTGATCTCCATCATGGGCAGGTCGCTGGACTGGATGGAATAGATGAGGCTCTGGCCGAGGCCGAGGAGCTCCGCGCGCTCGGCGTCGTTGCCGACGTCGATGCCGGTGGTGTCCTGGATCCACAGCATCGGAATGCGGTCGCGGGCGCAGAGGGTGACGAACTCGTTCATCTTGATGAGGCCCTGGCGGTACAGCTTGCCGCCGACGCCCATCGCGGAGCCGTAGGTCGCCATCTTGTACTCGGGATAATTCATCAGCATACCCTGCGCGTTGGCGACCACGCCGACGAGCAGACCGTCGATCTTGGCAAGGCCGGTGATCATCTCGGGGCCGTAGCCGTGCTTGAACTCCATGAACTCGGAGCCGTCGAGCAGTCGGGCCATGACGTCGTACATATCATAGCTGCGCTTCTGGTTGAAGGGCACGATGGAGTAGAGGTCGTTCGCGTCGAACAGAGGCTCCTTGGGATCGTCCACGCGGAAGAACTCAGGATCGTAGGCGGGCAGCATATCCATATACTTGCGGATGCCGCTGAGCACACCCTCCTCGTCGCAGTAGACCTCGCGGAAGAAGCCGGTCTCATCGTAGTGGATGGAGACGGTGCCGGGGATGTCGGCCTTGAGGTTCTTCTGCGCCTCGATGAGCGCCTCCGCAGCCTCCTTATCGACATAG
This sequence comes from Oscillibacter valericigenes, assembly GCF_021531315.1. GTDB lineage: Bacteria > Bacillota > Clostridia > Oscillospirales > Oscillospiraceae > Hominicoprocola. The sequence goes on from NZ_JAFBIQ010000004.1 coordinate 112,102, forward strand.
CCCTTGGGGTTCATGCCGCCGACGATGCCCGCGCCGCCGACCGCCATGTTGGCGTCCTCATGCGCGATGAGGATGGTGGGGCTGATGGAGTGATAGCCGCCGCCCGCGGGGTTGGTACCGTAGATGCCGACGATGACGGGAATGCCCATCTGGTTGAGCTCGCTGTTGCGATAGAAGGGCGTGCCGCCGCCGCGGCGGTTGGGATAGACCTTCTCCTGCTCGTCGAGCTTCACGCCGGAGCAGTTGAGGACGTAGACCAGAGGAATGCGCAGGCGCTTGGCCGTGTCGCTGCCGCGCAGCAGGGCATCCGCCTGACCGGGAACCCACGCGCCGGCGAGCTTCTTGTTGTCGCTGGCGATGATGACGGCCCACTTGCCGTCGATGCGGCCGAGACCCTTGACGATACCGACGCTGCCGTTATCGTTGTCCTCGGGGTTGTAGAGACTGTTGAGCGGGCACCAGGTGCCCTCGTCCACCAGCTCCTCGATGCGCTGCATCGCGGTCCACTGGCCGGACTCGTTGAGAGACTCGGTGCTGCGGCCGGCTTCCAGCGCGGCCTCGCGGATCTCATGGATCTCCTGCTCTGCTTCCTGGATCTGCGCCGCGTTCTCTTCATTGAAGCTGGCAATCTCCTTGCCGATGACGGGCATGGTCTGGAAATAAGAGGGCATAGAATATTCGCTCATGTTCTGTTCTCCTTCTTATTTAGTGATAACGGGCTTACTTTTCCTTGGGGACCTTGATGAAGGCCTGGCCGGGGTCGATCTCCTCGCGGATGAGGCGGATGATCTCGGCGGGCGGCGCCTCGAACATCTCGGCGCGGGAACAGTCGATCTCAAAGCCGGTGTTCTCCTGAATGATCTCGGGCGTGACGCCGGGGAACATATAGGCGCAGTACATACGCTTGGTCTCTTCGTCGAACTTCATGATGCCGAGGTCGGTGACGACCATCTGCGGGCCGCGGTTGCCGGGCAGGCCCGCGCGCTCACGGCCGCCGGGGCCGTCCATCCAGCCGCAGGAGGTGATGTAGTCGACCTTGTCGATGAAGCGGCGCTTCTGGTGCTGCATCATGATGATGGTGTTGCAGTAGGTGGCGATGCCGTTCGCGCCGCCGGAGCCGGTGAAGCGCGTGGTGGGCTGGAGATAGTCGCCCTTGCCGAAGATGCAGGTGGAGTTCACGTTGCCGTAGGGGTCGATCTGCGCGCCGCCGATGAAGGCGACCAGACGATCCTCGTCGTGCAGCCACTCGTTGGCCTCGAAGCCGACAAAGCGGATATTGGGCCACTGCACGGCGCAGTGCGCCATGAAGCGGTTGTCGCCTACAGAGCGGGGGACCTCAACGGGGTCGCAGTCCATCAGGCCGGACTCGACGATGGGGTGGCAGCTCGGGCAGATCGCACGCTTGGCGAGGGATGCGCCGATCAGGGGAAGTCCCGTGCCGACGATGACGATCTGGTTTTCCTTGATGTTCTTTGCAATGGCATAAGCCTGCATTTCCTGCTTGGTGTACTTCGTATAATCAGACATTTTTTCGTACCTCCCCTTGCTTAGTGTCTGGTCGAATAGCCGAGGTGCGGCTCATTCTTGAGGTTCATCAGGCGCGCGCCGCCGAGCACATTCAGCAGGGCATCCTGATCCGCGCAGTCATAAACGTACTTCTTGAGGTAATCCTGGAAGGTCTCGGGAATGGCGGTGCCGTCCGCGGCGTCCTTGGCAGCCTTGGCGGCCTTGGCGGCTGCCTCGGCAAGCTTCTCGTCGTCGGGCTTGGCGGCAGCGGCCTTCTCCGCCTTGGCGGCAGCCTTGGCGAGCTGGGTGACGGCGTCCGCGGCATCCTGATACTTGGAGGCCTTGTCGTACTCCTTCAGGCCCTTGTCGTCGTCGTCATAGTAGGCGTAGCACTGAGAGGGCCACGCGCCGTAGGGTGCGCGGACAACGGCCTGCACACACTCGCCGAAGATGCGGGTCTTGGTAGGATCGCGGCGGATGTACTCGTCGGAGACGATCTCCTCGCAGGTGACGATGGTCTTGCGCGCGGCGACCGCGATGTCGATGTCGTGGAACTCATCGCCGCAGATGATGCAGGTGCCGTCGGGGCTGGCCTGCTGAACATGGATGAGCGCAGTGTCGATTCGGGGAACAGGAACGGCGACGACCTTCTGGCCGGGGACCAGCGGGTTCTCGATCTCAACGCACTTGAGATCCTCCATCTTGGGCATGCTCTTGCGCTTTTCCTCGCTGATGCCCCAATACTTCATCAGGCCGCTGCCCTGCATCAGGCGCACGGGCAGGAACGGAAGACCGAGGGAGGACGCGTGCAGCATGAGCATCAGAACATCCTGCGAATAATCCTCGTAGGTGAGCTTGCCCTGCTCAATAAAAGCGCGGAAGCGGCGGGAAACATTGGTGTAGCCGGAGTTGGCGGTGTAGCAGTTGATATACGCCGCCACGCGGCCCTCGCCGATGAGCATATCGACCTCGCCGCCGCCGGGACCGGCGTAAACGATGAAGTCCTTCTGCCCCTGGCGCAGGATCTCGGAGACCGCCGCATAGGGCTTGCGGTTGGTGGTGAAACCGCCGGTAGCGAGTACATCGCCGTTTTCAACATACTTCGCAACGGCATCGTGCAGTGACATGACCTTATTCAAGATAAAACCCTCCCTGTTTTTTTGGTTACGGTATGTTATTGCCAATGAGCCCCTATTTGCATGAAACCTTTCAAAATCGGCCAATAGGTGCTCATACAGGCTTCATTGTAGATTATAGAGGAAAGCGCGCATTTAATCAATGAAAAATGTAAAGAAAATCGGAAAATTATAGCCAAAAATTTTGCTTCCTTTTTGTCGTTTCCGCGAAGGGACGATTTCCTCTTTCTTTCCCTTTCGCCCTGTTTTTGCAAGGAAACTTGCATTCGTTAATTATTTAACAGTGCTTTTACACTCTTTTTGCCCCTGTTTTTTGCGTGTGAGTGTTGCGTCCGCGCAAAAAAGCTGGTATCATGCCCATGACACATGGCGGCATTTCCGCCGTGATCTTTCATCAGGAAGGAGCCTCCCCATGGAGCTATTTCACTTCGGCATCCCCGCGCTGGATAAGACGCTCAACCTCGGCGCGACCGCCCTCATCCTGCTGCTGCTCGGCATTCTTATGATCCGCGTTATCCTGCGCCTGTGCGACCGTATGCTCGGCCGCTCCGAGCGTCTCGCCCCCTTCCGCACCTATCTGCGCTCCACGCTGCGCACGGTGCTCTACATTCTCCTCGCGCTGGCCATTCTCGGCTCGCTCGGCGTGGAGATCACCTCCTTCATCGCCCTTTTGAGCGTCGCCGGCCTCGCTGTTTCGCTGTCACTGCAAAATACGCTCTCCAATGTCGCCGGCGGCGTCATGCTGCTCGTTTCCCACCCCTTCACGGTCGGCGACTATGTCTCCTGCGACGGCATCGAGGGCACGGTCCGCGCCGTTGACCTCGCCTACACCACCTTCACCACCATCGACAACAAGGAGATCTTCGTCCCCAACAGCCAGATCGTTTCCGCCAAGATCACAAACTACAACACCCTCGGCCAGCGCCGCGTCGACCTGACCTACACCGCCTCCTACAACGCGCCCACCGAGGCCGTCCGCGCCGCCATTTTAGAGGCCGTCGCCGCCTTCCCGCAGGTGCTCGACGAGCCGGCCGCTCCCTCCGTCGTGATCAGCCAATACGGCGCGAGCAGCATCTCCTACCTCGTCAGGCTCTGGGTCCCCGCCGCCGATTACTGGACGGTCTATTACGGCATGAACGAAACCGTCCGCGAGACCTTCGCCGCCCATGGCGTCGAGATGACCTACGACCACCTCAATGTCCACATGATCAAGGACTGAACAGCATAACGAAAAAGGGAAGGGGCAGACCGCTCGGTCCGTCCCTTCCCTTTTTGTTTTTCTATCGTTCCAGCTCCCGCAGGCGCTTGAGAAATACCGCCAGCTGCTCGCGCGTGACGAACGACTTATACTGCTTGTTGCCGTTTCCGTCGCCCACGATCAGTCCGTTTTTCTCGGCCCACGCGCGCGCCTCGGCGCTCCAGTCCGCCGGCTCTCTCTGCGCCAGCGAGCGCCAGTAGCCCTCCATAAGGGCGTTGAACTGCTCCTGTGTCATCGTTTCCTCCTCTGAAAAGCGCGGCATCGGCGGCGGGTAGCGTCCCGCGCGCACCATTGCGGAGCTGTAAAGCCCACCGGCGTCCCATTGAAAATGGGGTCGGTCGGGAAAGCTCCGCCAGTCGCCGCCCCAGGTAAAGCCCATCTCCTTGCCGAGCCTTCCCATCGCCGTGAAGAACATCGGGTCGTCATACTCGTGTCCCTTCACATTCTTGCAGATGTCAAAAGCCAGTCCCACGCCCTCGGCGTGGAAGGTCGGCACCGTCGCCGTCTTCGCCGCATAGCCCTGTGAGACAAGATAGCGCTGATATTCCGCGTCGCGCACGGTCTGCACCACCAGCACAGGCAGCCCCCGCGCCGCCGCGCGCTCGAGCAGTATGCGGCAGTTCGCCGCCACATCGGCGCGCAGCGCGCCGATCTCCCGACTATTGACCATCCTCGTCCCTCTTGCTCTGCGTACCGAAATAGAAGCCGATCACCGCCGTATAGATGGTCATATAGTCCTGCGAAAGCGATCCGCAGCACTCCAGCGCACAAAAGGTGATCGTCAGCGTGATGGTCACAATGCTCTTGACCGTAAAAAGGTTCATCAGCCGCCTCACCGCCAGCTCCTTCATGTTCTCTCCTCCCATCCGTCGCAGTCCTGCCCGCCGCGCTCAGCGCCTCCGCAGGCTGTTTCATACACGATGCCGCCCGCGGTGTTCTCCGCCTTTGCCTTGTTGTAGTAAAAGCCCGCCGACGCTCCGTAGGCGCCCCACGCGGCGCTCACCGTCGCCGCCACCCACGGCAGCGTGCCGAGATAGCCGCACACCACCGCCATGTGCGCCAGCGCAAAGCCCTCATAGGTCGTGTAGAGCACCGCGGCGCTCTCGAGCAGGAGCAGCAGCTTGGAAAACTCCCAGCGTTTTCTCTTTCTCATGCCGCCACCCCCTGTGCCAGCAGGGAAAATGCCACGCCAAGCAGCAGGTAGAGCGCACGGTCGGCCAGCGCCTCCCAGCGCTTTCCCGGCTTTTCTGTGATGCTCTGCACCGCGTTTCGGATCTCCTTCACATTGCCCTCCACGCTCTCCTGCCGCACGGCCAGCACCTCCACCGCCGTTACCAGTTTATCCAAAGCGTCCTGTCTGCGTTCCACAGCCTCCAGGCGCTTGCGGCAGGCGTGCAGCCGCTCGTCGTTTTCCGTCAGGCGGACCGAGATCTCCTGCTCCGTCATGCCGTCGGCACCGCCTTTTCAAAGCTCTCCCAGGTGTGCTGCGCGTTCTCGATGCCCTGCCAGGTCCACGCGGCCGCCTCGCACTCGCCCCAGGTCAGATAGCGGAAGTAAAACTCCACCAGCAGATGGCAGGGCATGATCTCCAGGATGACGTCACGGATGCGCGTGAAGTCCTCCGGCTCACCCACCACCTGCGGGAAGATCACGCGCACCACGCCCTTCCGGTCTGTTTCCTCAGCCACGGCGCGCACCCCGCAGCCGCTGATGGTCTGGTTGATGGCTCCCAGTGTAAAGCCGTCGCCGCCGACGCGCATCAGCGATGCGATCGCCAGCCGGCGCAGCTCGGGCGTCACGCGCACGCCGATACGGGAGAACAGCCGCTCGCGGCGGGAGAGCCCCTCATCCTCCGCCGTCATCAGCACGCCCTCGCGCACCGCCCTTTCAAGTGAGCACGCCGCCTCGTCCAGTCCCATACCCGCGGCGCTCAGCTCCGCGCCGCTGATGCTCCTTCCATCGAGCCGGTAAACGCCCAGCGGGCGCAGCAGCGTGCATAGATGCTCATAATATCCCATCGTCTCACGCCTCCGTCAGCTCGCTGAACGTCACCGCGCCGAGCGTCGGCAGCTCCGTCGCGCTGACCGACACATCCGCCGTCGGCGCGCTCAGATGCACATTCTCCATGCCCTCCACGCCGCAAAGCAGCGTCAGCAGACGCGCCGTCGTCACGCTCTTTCCCAGCAGAGCACCGGTGAACAGCGCCTCCAGCGCACTCTGCGCGCCGGCCTTTACTTCCTCAAAGGTATAGCCGGACGCCGCCTTGAGCGCCGCCGTCACATTCACGCGCTTGGTCGTCGGCGCAAGCACCTTGAGATCCACCGCGATCTCTCGTTTTTCCTGCAATTCCGCCTCGACCTCCCCGATCAGTGCCGCGTCGGGAACGCCCGCGTGCGTTGCGATCACCACGCTCACCGTTCCGATCCCCCGCGCGCGCCCCACGGCCTTCGCCGCCGCCACGCCCGGATAGCGCAGCGCCTCCTGCTCGTAGTAGGCCGCGTTCGCGCCGTTCGGCAGGCGGCGGTAGCTCGATAGAATACGTGCGCGCAGCGCCTCGTCGCTCTCGGCGTCGCTGCCACCGGAAAACGCCTCCGGGTTGCTGCACTGCACCACGCCCGCCGGCATCGCCGACATCAGCGTGACCGCCCCCGCGATCACATTGCCGCCGGCGCCCGCCTCCACAGCCCGCGCCGGCACATCGGCCCACTGATCACCCATGGCGATCGCCGCGTCCTCCGTCGTTTCAAAGCGCACGCCCTCCGCGCTCATGCACACTGTGCCCTGCTCGATCGGGCATACGGCGGTCACCTTGTCCGCCGCTGCAAAGCGGATCACGCCGCTCGCCCTTTCCGCCGCCGCGCGTGTGATGCCGCGCGTTTCGGCGTGATAGTCAAGGTATGTCCCCTGTGCCGTCTGCGGAAAGCTTTGGTCAAGCACCCAATCCGCCTGCAGCAGCAGCGACTCCAGCTCCGCCGCAAGCGCATAGAGGCGCACCGCGCTGTCGCAGCCCTCGTTCGGCACAAAGCCCGCCTTCTGTGCAAAGCAGTCGCGCAGCCCCTCATAGATCTCCGTCAATTCCTTCATCGTTCCTCACGCTCCTCTCACCGTCACCTCCAGCGCGGCACGCTCACCGTCCGCCCTCAGCAGCACGCGCAGCGCCGTCAGCGCGTCCCCACACTCTGTCAGCTCCACTTCCTCCACCGTCAGCGCCGGCTCCTCCGCCAGCGCCGCGGCGACATACTGCTTCGCCGCAGCCAATCGCGCCGACGGTCTCTCCCGTCCGAGCCGATGCAGCTCGCTGCCCAGCTCCGGCAGGAAGGGGAAGCTCCCCCTCCGCACGCTCAGCCGGAAGAGCGCCCTCGCCAGCAGCTCCTCCGTACCCGCCGCGCGTTTCTCCCCGCCGATGCCGTCTGGGATATAGTCTCCGTTTCGGATCTTCAGCTCCATATCCGTCCCCTCTCAGCTCTCCGGCGGCACGTACAGCCCGCCGTTGATAAAAAGATCCCCCTCGATCTCCACGCTGCCGTTGTTGCGCAGCACGATGCGCGCCCCGCCCTCGCTTGCGAACAGGCACACCTCTCCGTCTTCGAGCTTTTCCTGCTCCTGTGCAAGGTCCATCGAACCGGCCACATAGCGTTCCTCGCCGAGCGTGCCGCCCTTGATCACCAGCACGCGCTCGCCGTTTTTCGGCCTCCATGCATACCCACCCGGCGAGGCGAGCGGAACATCCCGCTCCTCGCCGCGGCTGAGCACGCCCGCCGCGATGCCCCCGATGGTCACGGTGCCGCTCTCGGCGCCTGCCGTTTCCTGCGGCTCCTCCGTCCGGTTAAGCCGTCCTGCTATCCACATCCTCTCATACCTCCCACAGCGTCAGCTCCGTCGTTTCTCCGCGCGCGCAGATCGTGTGCAGCAGCTCGCTCACGCGAAAGCTCCCCCGCACGCCCAGCCGCGCGATCACCAGCTCCACGCGGTCCAGCGGCTCGATGTCCGCGCGTCCCGCCAGCACGATCACCAGCTCCCGCGCGTCCTCCGCGCTCCTTTCGATCTGATAGCGTCCCGTGTAGCGCAGCTCATTGATGCTCCGCGAGGGGACATACACCACGCGGCGGCAGCACCCGCCGCGCGCGATGAACTCCTCGTTCCGCACGCTCTGCCGCAGCTTCTTCGACCGGTTCACCGCCGTCACCTCGGAGAGCACGCCATAGCGCCTGTCGCGGTACGACGCCTCCAGCAGCCCCGCCGGCTCCGCCAGCGTGTGCCTGCGCCCCGTCTCCGCGCCGCGCAGGCTCAGCACGCCCTCTCTCGTGAAATATGGCGTCAGGCCGCAGCGGCGCGCGAAGCCCTCGATGGCCTTCCATCGGCTCGCGCCGCTCGCCACTCTGTACTCACCCGCGCCGCGCGCCGCTCCATGCAGCTCCCAGCGCACGCCGCACGCCGCCGCGTGCTCTCTCAATATCTCGTCTGCCGACGCGCGCTGATAGGTCACAGCCTCCGCCTCGTTGTCAAGCAGCAGCGCGGCCATGCCGCGCCCCTCGATCGTCAGCACCGTGCCCTCCGCGCCGCACACGGCGCTCCACTCGTCGATCACGCCGTGAAATGCCGTCGCCCCGTTCTCCGTCGCCGTGAAGCGGCAGGCCGTCTTCAGCGTCTCCCCCATGTCGGCGCGATACAGGCATTTGGCCCGAAAGCTGTCGCAGGGCACGCCTCCGGTGCGCCGCAGCCGCCATTCCAGCAGCGCGGGCAGCTCATAGCCCCTGCCGCCGGCCGTTTCCACTCTGCCCGTCATGAAAGCCTCACCCTCTCTCCGGGATAGATGAGGTTCGGGTTCGCGATCTGCGGGTTGAGCGCGCACAGCGCCCTCACCGTCGTCCCATTCCGCGCCGCGATGGCCCAGAGCGTGTCGCCCTGCGTCACGGTGTGATACCGTGCCTGCGCCGTCCCCTGCGCCGCAGCCGTGCCCGCCGCCGAAGTGCTCACTTCCTTCAGCGCCGCGCCCGTGCCGCCCGCCTCGCGGAAGGCAAAGCGATAACGCACATAGTCCGGCAGCGGCTCCTGCACGACCTCCAGCTCGGTAAAGTACGCGCTCGTCGTCATCCACACCGGATGCACCAGCACACCCGCGCCACCTCGGTAAAACACCGTCGCCAGCCGCTTGAATTCCTCATACGCGCCCTCTCCGGCGAATTCCCCCTCGCCCTCAAGCACGCGGCAGACCGTCCCCAGGTCCTGCGTCACGCTTCCGCCAAACGGCAGCTTGTGCTCCGCCACCGTGCGTCGGTAGGAAATGCGATAGCTCTCTGGATTGTTCGGCCACACATAGTCCTTGAACCGCATGGGCGTCAGTCTCATGCGCCCGCCTCCTCTCAGTAAAGATAAAATCCGCCGTCATAGCGCCGCGCGTCGCGCTCGATCTCTCCGCTCACGCCGCGGGCGGCGAGGAGGGAGGCATCCCCTCCCCCCGTCCAGACAGTGCTCTCCGCCGCGGCATGCCGTATCGCGCCGTTTTCCGGCGCGGCGGCGGATCGCTCCGCTTTCTCCGCCGTGCGCACCTCGGCGTCCCCCTCCGCCGTGCGCGCGGATGCCCGCTTTTTTCCCGTCCTCTGCGTCAGAGACGGGGCGTCCTCCTGTTTCTCCGCATCGGCGCGGCTCCCGCTTCTCTCCGGCTCCGCCGCCGATGCCTCCTGCCTGAGCCGCAGATAGCGCGTCATGTCAAAGCTGTCGTTCACCGCCTCGGGGGCGTCAAGTGTCTGCGTCCGGTCCTCCCATGCCGCGTCAGCGGAGTCCTGCCCCCCGTTATCCGTCGTGGGCGCTCCCAGATACTGCCGCACCACCAGTCCTACCGCCGCAAACACCGCCTCGCCGAGCTGCTCAGTCACGCGCTTTTTCCGCGCCGCAAAAACCGCGTCCTCTCTCATCAGGCGTTCGTCTCCATGCGCTTAGAGCAAATGACCGTCACCTTCTCCGCCACCGGATCGCCGAGCTTGCCCAGCTCCTCGATGTTGTTCCAGCGGCAGTGACTGTAAATGATGCGCTTGCCCGGTCGGCACACGACCACGGAAAAATCGTCCAGCTCATAAAAGCTCACGCCGTCGCCGATGGCCTCGTCCGTCGCGTACAGTCGGCTCAGCTCCAGTGTATAGCGCGTCTGCCCGCCCACAGTCGCCACCGGCTCGCTCTCGCCGAAGGCCTCGATCTCGCGGCTCGTGCGCACCGCCTTGGCGGTATAGCCCTGCACCACCGCAAGCTTTTTTCCGTTGAGCTCCAGGTAGATGTCCCGGCTCGTCGGGATCGTCATATTTGCCATCTCTCCGCCTCCTTACACTGTGATGTGCGCGCTGAGGTAAATGCGGTTGAGCCCGTGCGCCACCGCGAAACTGAACTCCACCAGACACACCGTCGGGTCGTTCTCCATGGCCTTCACGCTCACCTCGCCGAAACTGTCGATGATCTCCGCCGCTCTCTTATTCTCCAGCTCCACGATCACCTGCGAGCGGATCGCCGCGCGCGTCTGCGCGGTGTTCTTGCTGCGCACAAAGCGCGCCCTGAGCGAGTTGCGCAGCGACGGGATCACATCGTCCACGATCATCACCGTCGTCAGCTCGCGCCAGGTCTTGTCCGCCGCGCCGCCGGTCATCGTGCGGGTCGTGATGCCGCGCACGATGCTCACCTCGCCGTTCACCATCTCCAGCGGCGTCACGCCGCCGGTGACGAGGGTGTCGATCTGCGTGTCGTCATAGCTCGCACCAAGGCTCGAAAAGCCCTTGAGCACCGCGCCGTTCACAGGCACAGACGGGTCGCTCCCGCCCGCGATGACCGCGGCAGCCGCCGCCGCGGTACACACATCGCCCGGCGCCGTGAGCACCATGCGCTCACTGTTGAGCTTACCCGCGTGCTCGACGAGCTTTGCCGCCGTCTCGCCCGCGCCGCCCGCGACCACGCCGATGCGCTCACTCTGTGCGCCCGACGCCTTCTCCACGCTCGCGCGCAGCTTGGCGTGGATGTCCGCCCCCGTGCTGTCGCACACGATCACCTCCGCCTTTTCCTTCTCCAGCGCGGCGAACGCCGCCTCGTAGCCGCCCGCCGTCGCCGCGCTCACCTTCACCGCCTTGACCACCGCCGCACCGTTTCGATAGAGCGCCGCAAGCAGCGCCGCCATGCCGGTCACTCCCTCCGCATCCTCGCCGAAGGCGTTCACGCCCTCGGCGTAGGAACTGAGCGTCACCGCTTCATTGGCTGTGCCCTTCGTGCTCATCGCCGCCACGCCGATGATCCTCGCGGCCCTGCTGCCGCTGATCACGCTCGAGGCGTCGTAGGCCGAATACACGCCCGGATGCTCATGTATCACCGTGTTGCCCACTTACTGCATCACACCTTTCAAAATAAAATCCGTCAGCACCGCGCTCTCCTCGTCTGCCGTCGCCACGAAGTAGGCTGTGCAGCGCGCGGTGCCCCGCCGCACGAACATACCGTACTCCTCGTCCCACTCCGTCCTCTCCCAACAAAGCTCGTCGAGCGTCAGCCCGTCAGCAAGACCATCCAGCAGCGCCTCGCTGACCGCCTCCGCCGTCCGCTCGCACTCTCGCGCGCCCTTGCGCCGCGGTGCGTAGACCTCCAGCGATGCCGCCATCTTGAGCCTTCTGCCGTACACCTCGACCGCGCGCCCGCTCTCCGCGTCGTAACGCTCGCCGAGGTAATCCATCAGCCCCGCGTGCGTCAGCTCCGTCTGCTTCGCGCCTACGGCAACCACGCTCTCGCTTCGCTCTCGAAAGCGTTCCTCCCCGTAGGCCTCCAGCGCATCGAGCCCCGCCGCCTTCAGTCGGTTCACGATCTCCGCTCTCACCTGTCCCGCCGCCGTCATACCGTCTCCTCCTCGCGGTCGAGCACCGCCCAGTAATGCGTCACGAGCTCTCCGAATTTCACTGCCTCCGCGCGGCGGACGCGGTAGCGCTTTCCCTCGCAGAGGATATGGTCCCCCTGCGCCACGCGTACCTCCGCGCCGCCGAGATAGCGCCAGCAGCGCCTGTCGCTCGCACCCAGCGGTCCGACGGAGAACGGCTCGCCTCCGCTCACCGCCGTGACGGGCTGCACAAAGCCGTGCGCCTCGTTCGTTTGATCTCCATGCTCCACCGTCACGGCCATGCCGTAGCGGCGGAAGGCCTGCTCGATCATGCTTTTCATCCCTTCACTGCGCAAAAGAAGAAGCCGCCTCCCTCCGTATACGGTGCCATGAGCTGCCGCGCGCTGCGCCGCAGCGCCGCGGCGCGCTCGCTGCGCGCCGCGCCCTTGACGGCGATCGTCACATCGCCCGCGCGGAGAGAGGAAAGCTCCTCCGCCCCGCCGAGCCTTGCCTCCGTCAGCGCGGCCGCCGCCAGCCACGCGCTCGCGCAGATGAACGCGCCCTCGCAGTCCTCCGGCGCGATGCCCCCGCGCAGCCCACATCTGATCTCCTGTGCACTCGCCGTGCACAGCCGGCGGAGCAGCGCCTCGTCCCCGCTCTCGCAGGCGCAGATGGCCTTCGCGGTCTCAAAGATCTCCTCGTCCATCGCTCTCCCTCCTTTCGCCTCCTGCCGTCCTTAGACGGTCAGCACCTTGGATGCCTCCTGATAGGGCTTGGCAAAGCCGGAAATGCTCGTGATGGCCGCGCGCTCGATCTGTCGGTCGATGAGCTTGTCGTACTCCACCATCACCTCGCTGCCGCAGATATGCTCCAGCGCGTAGTTCTTGTCCAGGCCGATCAGCTTGCCCGCGGGCACAGCGGAGGTGCGCAGCAGCTTCGCGCCGAGCGGCGTTGAGAGTGTGCCGGTCCCTTGGAAGTTGAGCCCCGTCAGCGGATTTTGGAACTCCGAGAGCTTGAGCATCTGCAGCATCACGTCGTTCGACACGAGCATCGTGTTCATGCTGTACGGGTCAAACTTCGCCCAAAAGTCGATCAGCGCGCCGTAGGTCAGCGTACCCGCCGTGCCGCTGATCTTGCCGCTGCCGCTGCCGATCTCATAGGCGTCGGCGGCGTTGTTGTTGCCGTCGCCGTTGAGCAGCACCTGCACGGCGTCGTCAAGATGCATACGGGCGATGTACGCGCCGATCTGTCGCAGCGTCACGGAAAAGAGGTCCAGACGCTGGAAACGGATGGCCTCGTAGCTCGCCACGAGCATACGCCCGCGCTTGTGGAGCTTGACCAGATTTTCCTGCGTGCGGATGGTGGTCGTCGGAATGACCGCGCCCTCCTCCACGCGGCGCAGCGCCTTGTCGTCGTCGGTCGGCACCGACGCGATCGTGCGGTAGTCCATGCCGTCGAAATTGGTCGTGGTCGCGGTGATCTCGGGCAGGATGTCGCTCTCCATACCCTGGCGCACCACGCGCGAAACAAACTCGGGGAACAGCACGGCGCTGTCGGTGGTGTGGAAGAACTTCTCCACCATGTCGCTGCCCGCGCCCTTGACATGGATATCAAAGCGCTTGAGCTGACGCTGGAAGGCGTCCATGCCCTCCATCGCCGTGCCGCGGTAATTTTCGCTCGGGTCAAGGCTCTCGAGCACCTTGGAAAAGCTCTTGCCGCTCTGGGCGTACATGCCCTTTTCAAGCTTCAGATTTTCGTAACCGTAAGTCATTTTTTCTCCTCCTCTTAAAGCATGATGGTCGCGGTCTTGGCAGCTGTGTCGACCTCAACGGCGAGATAGCTGCGCCCACCGCTCGTCACAACGCACACGCCGCCGTTTCCGTCCGCTGCCAGCGTGTTCCAGCCGACTGTCGGCGCGTTCTCTCCGCTGTAACTCACGCGCGCAAGGCCGCCGAGCTGCACGCTGCACGCCTTGCCGTCGCGCCCCATCGCCGCCACCACGCCGCAGATGAGGTCGTTCGCGCTGCACTTGCTCACCGAGCCGTCCGCCGCCAGCTTGACGACCTTACCCTCCTCGGCGCCCGCGTCGGCGGCAAAGGTCGCGCACCACGCGCCGATGCCCTCATAAGAAATGCTCATTTCGTTTCCTCCTTCTTCCTTTGTCATTTATTCCAAAAAGCGTCCCGCTTTTTTGGTCTCCCTGCTCACACACAAAAGTCGCGCTCGTTCTCCTCTCGCCTCTCGCGCGGGCTGACGACCTGCACCCTTGTGCCCAGCTTTTTCGCCGCTCTTGCGCCGAAGGCCTTCTTGAGCTCCAGCAGCTCGCGCTCGCCGAGCTTTTCGGTCACGCTCTCGGCCACCGCGCCGTCCAGCGCCTCATCGGATACCAGCATCAGCCGCTTCACCTCGCCTCGCAGCGCGGCAAGATAGCTCCTGCCCAGCGCGGAGAACTCCTCCAGCCGTTCCAACTCGCGCAGCTGCGCGCGGCTGCCGCACGCGCGCACCATCGCCTTGAGCGAGCCCTCACCCTGACCGAAACGCTTGACCACGCCCGCCTCTCTCTGCGCGGGAACTGCCACAAAGCTCCACTCGTAGGCATCCGTGATGTCGCTGAGCGTCGCATAGCACAGCCTCCCGCCGTAGCGCTTCCCGCGCTCATGCTCACATTCGCCCATGCTCTTGCCGCAGATCGAGCAAATGCTGCTCGCCGCGCTGCACCCGACGCTGACCTCCTTTTTGATGCCGCCCTCGATCTCCGCGATCAGCTCCGCGTTCTTCTCCGTGCGCAGCATATAGGCCCACGCCCTGCACCAGCAATAGCGGTCGCCCGCCTCGGTGCGGCTCTCCTCCTCGGCCACCTCGGCGCGGTAGATGCGCGCCGTCTGACCGCCCGCCGACCATGTGTGGTCGAAGATGCCCGTCTTGCCGACAAACAGCTCCGCAAGCCTGTCCAGCGCCGCGCGGTCGAATCGCTCAAAGTCTCGGTCCACCTCGTTGTCGCACAGCTTCACCGAAAAGGTATAGACCTCCTCCGCGCTCAGCTCCTTTTTCGCAAAGCGGTTGATGAGCGCCAGCTCCTCCGCCGTCACCGCGCCCTGCTCCTTCTTTGCCGTCATTTCCTCTCCGCCTCCTTTTCGTCGTTTTCCAGCCGCAGCTTTCTCGCCTGCTCGCGATACAGCTCGGCCTTGGCCTCCTCGACCAGATCCTGCAAATTGATGTCGTCCCACTCCACGCGGAAACGGCAGCCGTAGCCGTGCATCCGCAGCCACAGTCGGCACACGCGCTCCGCCATCGGCGTGAGCGTGCGCCGCAGCGCCGTGATCTCGCTCGTGAGCATATCCGCCTGCTGGCTGCTCATGCGCTCGGTGGACGACCAGCTCAGCCCCAGCAAAAACGGCGGGATGCCCGTCTTGGCCACAAGCTGCTCCAAAATCTGCCGCACCGGCACCTCGCACTCGGGCATCACATTGTCCGCGCCGATGGCGCGGATGCTCACATCGCCCACGCTCACAAAGTCCCGCACGCTCCCGCCGCGCGTCTCCTGCATCGCGCCGGACCATTCCTGCGCCAGCAGCTCTGCGCGTTCCTTGGCAAGACCGCTGTCCGGCTCCTCGCCCTGGGGCTTGTAGACCACCGCGAAGCGCACATTCCCGCAGCGCTCCCAGTTCTGCCCCATGGCGTAGTAGATCTGCGAGAGCAGATTTGTCATAAACGGCATCGAGCGCAGCATCGACACGCCGTAGGGATTGTCCGCCTCTGGCAGCAGCGGCGTAAAGAGCAGCAGCTCCTGCCGCGGCAGCTCGCGCAGCCGTCCCGCCGCGTCATAGCCGCAGAACCTCATGTCCAGCGGCGTTTCGCCCTCGCGCAGCATCAGATCCTCCACACGGTGGCACAGCACCGCCGCGATCTCGCGCCCCTCCTCGTCCGGCACGATCTCGCCCACAGCGCGCCCGCTCGTGAGGAGCGAATCCAAATAGCTGTCCAAAAAGGTGCTGAAGCCCGTCTGCGCGTGGCCCACCTCCACCGTGCGCAAAAATTCGTTCAGCTCCTCCTGTGCCTGCGCATCCTCGCACAGCGCGTACATACCTCCGCTCAGGCGCACCAGCTTGCCGATCGCCGCGTCGATGATCGGCACCGCCTCGCGGATGCTGCGATAGAGCGCCGTGTCCGCTCCGCCGAGCGGCGCGTAGCTCTTCAGCGCCGAAAAGGGATGCCCTCTCCCCTCGCGCACCTGCACCGCCGCCGCGGCTCCCTCGTGTTGCTTCTTCCTTCGTTTCACTGCTTCTCCGCTCCTCTCATCTCGTGATCCTCCTCGTCACCGCGCAGGCCGCCGGCATCGCGCCGCGCCCCGCCGCCAGCGACATCGCAAAGTATCGCATCTCGTCCATCGCATGGTCGTTCTCCTTGCGCGGCATATCGTGTCCGCTCCCGTCGCTCGCCCATTCGTAGCACGCTATCTCCCGCAGGCAGTCCCTGCAGCTTCGGCAGATCACGATTTTTCCCTTCTTCAGCAGGTCCGCCGTCACCCGCAGCCCGTCCGCCACGGCGTTGTTCGCCCGCATCACGCGAAAGCCCCTGCGCCGCAGCGTCTCGATGAAGCTTGCCGCCGAGGGGTCGACGATCACGCGCTCGATCGCTCTGCCTGCCGTCAGCGCCTCCAGCGCGTCGACATATTCCTCGTCCGTTTTCTGTCGGCCCTCCGCACGGGAATCGTAGTAGTACTCGCCCACGCGGTACCACACGCCCTCGCGCAGCGCCCACAGCCCCATGCTTGTCGGGTTCACCGTTCCGTAGTCCACCGAAACGCGCAGCTTTTCCCACGGCTCCGCGGGGATCTCCCGCGCATACTCCCTCTCGTCGTAAAAGTCGTAGATGCGCCCCTCGGCCGCCGTCCACTCGCCCAGCACGAAGCGTCGGTAAAAGATACCGCTGTAAGTGTTCTCATACCGCGCCCGCACCCGCTCGCTCAGCGAGGGGTTGTCCACCATCGTAAAGCGGAGATAGACCGCCCTTTTCTCCTCCGCCTTTTGGATCCACTCGCGATAGAACCAGTGGTTCGGCCCCTCGGGATTGCAGGAGAACCACAGCCTGCTTCCCTCGACCGAGCAGCGCGCGCAGGCCTGCTCGATGAACGAGCGCGGCATCAGCGCCGCCTCGTCGAACAGCGCCCCCGCCAGCGTCATGCCCTGGATCAGTGCGGCGCTCGCCTCGTTCGCCCCGCCGAAGAGATAAAATCGGTTCTCCCTCCCGCGCCGCCGCACGATCAGCAGCCGCTCACTCCGCTTTTCCTCGCAGACAAAACCCAGCTCACGCAGCCGCGGCAGCACCGTCGAGAGCAGGTTGCGCCGCAGCGCGCCCACGCTGCGCCCGCACAGGGCAAACTGCTGCCCCGAAAAGCAGGCCGTCGCCCAGTAGAAAAAGCCCAGCCCCATCGCCAGCGTCTTGCCCGAGCGGACGGCGCCGTCGCAGATGAGTGCCTCGCAGCCGTCGTATTCCTTCTTCGCCCACCAGAGGAAGGCCCTCCTCTGCTTGAGCGAGAGCGGTATCATCTCTCTCACGGCCCCTCCTCCGCCTGCACCATCGCGCGGAAGAACGCCTCGGCCTCGCCGCCCTCGCCCTCCAGCATCCCGGCCAGCGCCTGCAAGGCCTTCACACGGTCGATGAATCGGATCTCCACGCTTCCGAGGTTGCTGCGGCGAAACTCCGCCACCGCGCCGAGGTCGAGCTTTTTGATCTCCTCCTCCGTCGGCTCCTGACAATAAGCCAGCTTCACCGCGTCGTTCGCGCGTCCCAGCGCCGTTTCATACAGCCTCTGGATGACCCGCTCACGGGTCGCCTTTGCTCTCATTTCTCCAATAACACCCCTTTTTCGGGCCGTCAGCGCCCTTTCCCGCATTTCCTTCTCCTTCGCGCGGGCTGTGTGCGCCTTCGGCCGCCATCCGTTTTCACCCGTAGCCGACCGACCCCGGTTTGTTGCACACCCCCGTGCGCCTCGCGTAGAAATTTTTTCTTTTTTCTCCCTTCGGCAAAAATTCCCTCATCAAAATATCCAACTTTTTCCACTCTTCTTCCCTCTCTTCGCAAAAATTCCACATATTATCACTTCAAAGCGATAATATGATTGATTTTTTTCAACCTGTACATTATAATTTTTGTAATTTCCCGCCGTTTCTCAAATAGGCGGGCATTTTTGTATCGGACGGGCGCAGCGGCTCCCGCCGAAATTTCAATATGGCGGGCCATAAGATCCCCCGTCGGAATAAAGGAGTGACGCAAAATGGAAAACAAGCTCGAAAAGAAATACGGCCTTTTCACCGCGATCTGCATGGTGGTCGGCATCGTCGTAGGTTCGGGCGTATTCTTTAAGGCTCAGGTCATTCTGCAAAAAACCGGCGGCGATATGCCGCTGGGCATCCTCGCGTGGCTCATCGGCGGCGCGATCATGATCGTCTGTATTCTCGCCTTCTCCGCCATGGCGCAAAAATACGAAAAGGTCAACGGCATCGTCGACTATGCCGAGGCCATCGTCGGCGAGCGCTACGGCTACTATATCGGCTGGTTCCTTTCCACCACCTACTACCCCACGCTCACCTCCGCCCTCGCATGGCTGAGCGCGCGCTACACGCTGGTGTTCCTCACCTCCGTGAATCCCGACTTCCCGCTCATCGTTCCCGCCGCGCAGGGCGGCTGCGTCATCGGGCCGGAGTGTCTTGCGCTCATGCTCTTCTACATGGTCTGTGCCTACGCCGTCAACGCCCTTTCCCCCAAGCTCGCGGGCAAGTTTCAGGTCGCCACCACCGTCATCAAGTTCATCCCCCTCGCGCTCATGGCGGTCGTCGGCATCATTTACGGCCTTCTCAACGGCATGCTGACCAACAACTTCACCACCCCCGCCGTCGGCTACGAGGTCGCTGGCAACCCGCTCTTCGCCGCCGTCTGCGCCACCGCCTTCGCCTATGAGGGCTGGATCATCGCCACCTCCATCAACGCCGAGCTGAAGGACTCCAAGCGCAATCTCCCCAGGGCTCTGCTCATCGGCGGCCTCATCATCGTCGCCACCTACATTCTCTACTACATCGGCGTCGCCGGCGGCGCCACCAATCAGGAGCTTTGCGATGCCGGCGCGACCGCCGCGTTTATCAATGTCTTCGGCAATGTCCTCGGCAATGTCCTCAACCTCTTCATCGCCATCTCCTGCATGGGCACGATGAACGGGCTGATGCTCGGCTGCTGCCGCGGCCCCTACTCCCTCGCCGCCCGCGGCGAGGGCCCGCACCCCACCCTCTTTGGTCAGGTGGACAAGGTCTCCAACCTCCCTACCAACTCCGCCATTCTTGGCCTGTTCTACTGCGCCGCGTGGGGGCTCTACTTCTATCTCTCCAACCTCGCCGGCACTTGGAACCATGCCGTCGTCTTCACCGGCACGCCGTTTGAGAGCGTCATTTTCTTCTTCGACCCCACGGAGCTTCCCATCATCACCATCTACGCCCTCTACATCCCGATCTTCGTCAACTGGATGCGCAAGGCAAGCGACGAATCTACGCTGCGCCGCTATGTCATCCCGACGCTCGCCATCTGCGGTTCGCTCTTCATGGTCGCCGCCTGCCTCATCGGCCACAAAATGGGCAACTTCTGGTACCTTCTCGTCTTCGCCGTCATCATGCTCATCGGCAGGCACTTCGCCAAAAAGCCCGCCTGAGCAGTCATTCGCACCAAAAAAGAAACGGGAAAGCCCCTCGGCTTTCCCGTTCCCTTTTCTCTTCATCAAAAAAACGACCGCCCACGCGGTCGTTTTTTCTTCCCGTTTCGATTCAGTTCAGCGCCTCGGCGTTGAGGTCAAACAGCTCCCGCACGCGCGCGTGTAGCGCCGGATGCGCCTCGAGCGTCGGGTCAAGCGCAAGCAGCGCCTCCGCCGCTCCCTGCGCCTCGTAGAGCAGCTCCATGTCGCAGGTGAAGTCCGCCACGCGCAGCGTCGGCAGGCCGTGCTGCCGCGCGCCGAAGAAGTCGCCAGGCCCGCGCAGCCTCAGATCCTCCTCCGCCAGCGCGAAGCCGCTCTGCGTGCGGCGCATCGCGTCCAGCCGCGCGCGGTTGTCCTCGCCGCGGTTGTCGGAAACGAGGATGCAGTACGACTGCCACGCGCCCCGTCCCACGCGCCCGCGCAGCTGATGGAGCTGCGAGAGCCCGAAGCACTCCGCGTTCTCGATCAGCATGACCGCCGCGTTCGGCACATCGACGCCGACCTCGACCACCGTGGTCGACACCAGCACGTCGATCTCGCCCGCGGCAAACGCGCGCATGACCGTCTCCTTCTCCTTCGGCTTCATTTTCCCGTGCAGAAAGCGGACGACTCTTGTCGGAAACACTTCCTTTTGCAGCCTTTCCGCGTAGGCGGTCACCGCCTTGCGCTCATCGGGCAGCTCGCCGTTCTCCTCCACCATCGGGCAGACGATGTAGGCCTGCCGCCCCTCGGCGAGCTGCTTTTCCAAAAAGGCGTAGATGCGCTCATGGTAGCTCGACGGCACGGCGTAGGTCTCGATGCTTTTTCGCCCCGGCGGCAGCTCGTCGATCACCGACACATCGAGGTCGCCGTAGATCATCAGCGCCAGCGTGCGCGGAATGGGCGTCGCGGACATGACCAGCAAATGCGGGTTCTCCCCCTTTGCCCCCAGCGCCGCGCGCTGGTTCACGCCGAAGCGATGCTGCTCATCGGTCACGACCAGCCCAAGGTTTTGATAGGCAATGTCCGGCGAGAGCAGTGCGTGCGTACCGATGGCAAGGTCGAGCTCGCCTGCGGCAAGCTGCTCCAAAACCGAGCGCCGCGTCTTTGCCTTAGTCGAGGCCGTCAGCAGCGCGCAGCGCACGCCGAGTCTCTCCAGCAGCGGCGCGAGCGTGTGATAGTGCTGCTCGGCCAAAATCTCCGTCGGCGCCATCAGCGCCGCCTGCAAGCCGTTCTTCGCCACGAAATAAACAGCCGCTGCCGCGACCATCGTTTTGCCGCTGCCCACATCGCCCTGCACCAGCCGGTTCATCGGCCGCGCCGCGCTCATATCGCGCAGGATGTCCTCCGCCGTGCGCTCCTGCGCGCCGGTGAGCGAGAAGGGCAGCGCGCTGTAAAACTGTGCCATATCAACGCTTGCACAGGTTTTCCCCTTTACGGTCGTCCGCCGCGCGCGCAGCAGCCGCAGCCCGAGTGTCAGCAGATACAGCTCCTCGAAGGCAAGCCGCCGCCGCGCCTCGGCGAGCGCCGCGTCGTCTACGGGAAAGTGGATGTTCTCATAGGCATAGCGCACGCCGCACAGCCCGTGCTGCCGCCGCAGCTCCTCGGGCAAAAAATCAACAAGCTGCTCCGCCGCCTCGTCCAATCCCTGCCGGATCGCGCGGTGGAGCAAGCTCTGCCCCACGCCCGCAGTCAGCGGATAGACTGGCACGATGCAGCCCGTGACCTCGCCCTTTCCCTCTTTCTCAAAGACGGGATTTGTCATTGCCCGCCGCAGCAGCGTCCCCTCCACCGTGCCGTAGAAGGTGTAGCTCTCGCCCACGCGGAAGGTGTTTCTCAGGTAGGACTGGTTAAAATATGTCAGCTCCAGCGCGGCGCTCTCGTCCACCACGCGCAGCTTGACAAGCTCCAAGCCTTTGCGGATGCGTGAGAGCTTCGGCGTACCCGCCACCATCGCCGTCACGCAGGCGCGCTCGCCGATTTGCAGCTCGGCGATGCGGCGGCTCTCCCGCCGATCCTCATAGGCGCGGGGAAAATAGGCGATGAGGCTTTTGAGGTCTGTGACGCCGAGCTTTTTCAGACTCTTCGCCCTTGCCTCGCCCACGCCCTTGATATAGCGCACATCGGTATTCAGCTCCGCCACGGCCCCCGTCCCCCTCTCTGAAGTGTTTTTTATTATACTCGTTTTCTCCGTATTTGAAAAGGGCTTTCCGCGCCGCACGGAAAGCCCCTGTTCTTTACCCTCTTCGGACATAATCGACATAGCGGAAGCGCAGGCCGTTCTCCTCCTGCCACTCCCCCACCGTTTCCGCCGCCCAGTCGGGCGCGGCGTCAAGGTTTGGGAAAAAGGTGTCGGCCCCCTCCGCCGCGGCGTCCACCTGCGTCACGAGCACGCGCGCGCAGCGCGGCAGCAGCGCGCGATAGAGCCGCGCCCCGCCCATGAGCACCGCGTCCTCCCCCGCAAGCGCCATCGCCTCCTCGATGCTCCGCGCGACCTCCACGCCCTCGCGCGGAGAAAGCGTCGTGCTCACCACGAGATTGCGTCGGTTCGGCAGCGGTCTCCCGCCGGGCAGCGAGAGCAGGGTGTTTTTTCCCATCACGACGGTCCCTCCCGTCGTGAGCGCCTTAAAGCGCTTGAGGTCGGCTGAAATATGAAAGAGCAGGTCGTTGTCCCGCCCGATGGCCCAGTTTCTATCCACACAAACAATGGCGATCATGGTCTTCTCCTTTACACCGCAATCGGAATTTTTGCCTCAAACGGGCAGGGCTCATAGCCCTCGAGCCGAAAGCTGTCCTTTGTGAAGGTGTAGAAATCCGTCACGCTCGGGTCGATGAAAAACCGCGGCGCGGGACGCTCCGGCTCCGCGAGCATCTGCTCGATGATCGGCACGTGGCGGTCATAGATGTGCGCGTCCGCGATGACATGCACCAGCTCGCCAGCCTTGAGCCCGCTGACCTGCGCCATCATGTGGACCAGCACCGCGTACTGCACCACGTTCCAGTTGTTCGCCGCCAGCATATCCTGACTGCGCTGGTTCAAAATGGCGTTGAGCGTATCGCCCGACACATTGAAGGTCATGGAGTAGGCGCAGGGGTAAAGCGCCATTTCATGCAGATCGGCAAAGTTGTAGAGGTTCGTCAGAATGCGCCGCGAGGCGGGGTTGTGCTTGAGATCGTAGAGCACGCGGTCGACCTGGTCGAACATGCCCTCCTTGTATTGGTGCTTCACGCCGAGCTGGTAGCCGTAGGCCTTGCCGATGCTCCCGCTCTCGTCCGCCCACGCATCCCAGATGTGGGTGGAGAGGTCGCGGACATTATTGCTCTTCTTCTGCCAGATCCACAAAAGCTCGTCCACCGCGCTCTTCCAGTAGGTGCGGCGCAGCGTGAGGATGGGAAACTCCTCTTGCAGATCGTAGCGGTTGACAAGGCCGAATTTCTTGACCGTGTGAGCGGGCGTCCCGTCCTCCCAGCGCGGACGGACGGCAAGCTCCGTATCCCACACGCCGCTGCTCAAAATTTCCTCGCAGTTGCGGCGAAAGACCCGATCGGCATAGCTCATGTCGTACCTCCCGCAGCCTGTCTTGCCAGCTCCTCTTCCTCGAGCACGCGGTAGGCGACCTTGCCGACGAGCGTCTTGGGCAGCTCGTCGCGGAACTCGATGTCGCAGGGCATGGCATACTTCGCGATGTGCTTGGCGCAGTAGCTCATCAGCGCCTGCCGCGTCGCGTCGTTTGCGGGCACGCCCGCGGCAAGCTTGACGAAGGCCTTGACCCTCTGCATCCGGTAGGCGTCGGGGATGCCGATGACGCAGCTCATCTGCACCAGCTCGTTTGCGTCGAGGATATTCTCGATCTGCCCCGGATAGACATTGTATCCCGAGGAGATGATCATGCGCTTGGCGCGGCCGCGGAAATAGACGAAGCCCTCGGCATCCATCGTGCCGAGATCGCCCGTGTAGACCCATGTCAGGCCGTCGTCGTGGCGGCGCAGCGTCTGAGCGGTCTCCTCGGGGTGCTTCATATATTCCTTCATCACGGTGGGCCCTGCGAGCAAAATTTCGCCCTCCTCGCCGTAGGGCAGCTCGCGGTCGGTATCCGGCTCGACGATCTTAATATAAGTATCGGGGAAGGGTACGCCGATCGAGCCCGCCTTGAACATATGCGGTGGGGTCAGGCAGCAGGCGGTGACGGTCTCGGTCGTACCGTAGCCCTCGCGCACCTGCACGGGCGCGCCGTGGGCGTAGAGGAATTTATCCAGCTTTTTCTTCAGCTCGATCGACAGGCTGTCGCCGCCGGAGAACACACCCTTGAGAGACCGAAGGTCCGCATTCTCCATGCTCGGCAGACGCAGCAGCGCCTCGTAGAGCGTGGGCACGCCCGCGATGAAGTTGCAGCGGTATTTGGTGATGAGCTTGGCGTAGCTCTTGGCGGTGAAGCGCGGCACGAGGATGCAGCGCCCGCCCTGCGAGAGCATCGTGTGGATGCACACACCCAGCCCGAAGCCGTGGAAGAGCGGCATGGCGGCGAGCATCCTGTCGCCGGGATTGAACATCGGGTTCGCCGCGATGACCTGCTGGCCGAGGGCGTTGAAATTTTTGTTTGTCAGCACGATGCCCTTGGTCGTGCCGGTCGTGCCGCCGGAGTAGAGGATGACGGCGGGGTCGTCGCCCGTGCGCTTGACGGAGTAATTCCAAAAGCAGGCGCGGCCCATATTCATAAATTCCTTCCAGCGGATGACCGGCGCGTCCTTCGGGATCTTCGCGATCTTGCGCCCCTCGGTGAGCATATAGCCCGCGCGCACGGGCTTGCTCAACTCGTCCTTGACGCTCGCGATGATGATGTTGACGACCTTGGTGTTCTGCCGCACATTTTCAAACTTGTGGTAAAACTGGTCAAGCGTGATGGCGGTGACGCTCTCGGACTCGTTGAGATAAAACTCGATCTCCTTCTCCGCCGAGAGCGGGTGGATCATGTTGGCGATGCCGCCGACGAGGTTGACCGCGTAGAACATATAGATGGCCTGCGGGCAGTTGGGCATGGCGATGGTCACCTTGTCCCCCGCGCGCACACCGATGGTCTTGAGCGAGCGGGCGCAGCTTTTGATCTCCTCGATCATCTTGGGGTAGCCGGTGGACTTGCCCATGAAGTCGAAGGCGATATTTTTCGGATATTTTTGGGCGATCCGCTCCAGCGCCTCAAACATCGAGCCGTCGAAGTAGTCGAGGTGCAGCGGCACATCGCCGGTATGCCCCGCCCACGGCGTTTTGGCAGTGATCTCAGTCATAATCGACCTCCTGTTCAAATGGCAGCTCGAGCAGCTCGGGGTGCGCGAGCAGATGCTTGAAGAGCCGGACGCTCTTGGAAAAGTAGTAGCCGTCGGCGATGCGCTCATCGACCGTAAAGCCGAGGTCGACGGTCTCGCGCATGGCGACAAGTCCGCTTTGATCGTAAAGCGGCGTCCACTTCTTTTCTCCGATGACGCAGAAGAACGAGCAGGTGCCCCAGTTGGTCAGATGGTGGTAGCCGCTCTTGAGCCGGATGGAGCCGAGGTTGGAGAGGAACACCGAGGCGTAGTTCGGGTCCTCCCCGACGAGAAAGTCCGGGCACCAGCCGTGGCGGTCGAGCCAGCGGATGAAGCGGATCGCCGCCTTGGAGAGAAAGCGCGGCATTTTGTTGAGAATGTCCATGCTGTTGTCCGTGGTGTTGAGCCTTTGCTCGTCGCGCGCGGCATGGACGCGCCTGAAGATCTCGTCATGGATGGTCTCTATCGTGTCGGTCGGCGCGGCGTCGAGCAGAGCGACCGCCTCCTCGCTGCCGTCGGAAAATTCCTTTTTGATGATAAAGCCCGCCGTGACCTTGTTGCGCTGGTAGTAATTCTCGTTCGCGTAGAAGCGGTTGAGCTTGGGGCGCAGCGTGATGGTCTTGACGAGCGCCGCCACGATGACATGGAAGAAGGTATATTTGAACGCGATGCCCTCGACATTTTTCTCAGCAAGATAGGTCTTGATCGGCTCAAGGTCGATGCGCTCGGCGATGTAGGCCTCGTTGTCGGCGCGGTTGGGATAGATGATGCCCATGATGAAGTGCAGCGCGTCGGTCTCGCGCAAAAGCGCCGCGTCCCTTCGGTCGCCCCGTCGTCTCTTCGGTGTTTCGCTCATGGCCTGTCCTCTTTTCTCTCTGATTTTTTCTCTGCCTCGCTCGGGTCAAAGCCCTCGAAGATCACCTGTGCGCCCTCGCGCTCGGCGGCCTCCATGTCCGCGCGGGAGCGGACGGTCCAGTAAAACATGTGCGCGCCGTAAAACGCGCGGCAGATGCGCGGCGCAAAGCGGCGTCGGTCCTCAAATTTATAGGAGATGAAGTCGGGCGCGGTGGAGGCGTTGAGGAGGAGATTGGAGAGCAGGAAGCCCGCAAAATGCTCCCAGCCGCGCGCGTCCTTGCGGAAATTTTCGGAGAGCTGGCCGCGAATGATCTCGGGTCGGAAGGCGCGAAGCCACATCAGGCAGCGCGGGTCAAAGCTCTCGATGCAGTAGGGGACATGAAATTTATCCAACTCCTTCGCCGTGCGCTCGGCAAGCGCGCGGTGGTTGCCGTGATGGCTCTTGAGCTCGATGACAAGCGAGAGCCCTGTACCCTCGTAAAGGGAAAGCACTTCACAAAGCTGAGGGATCGTCTCCGCCGTACCGGCAAGGCGGAGCGCGGCGAGGTCGGCGGCGGCACAGTCCTCGATCACGCCGTCGTGACCCGTCATGCGCCTGAGGTCACTGTCGTGAAAGACGGCAAGCGTGCCGTCGCGCAGCAAATGCACATCCAGCTCCGCGCCGTAGCCGCGGCGCACGGCGCGGCGGAAGGCCGCAAGGGAGTTCTCGGGCACGCCGCCTGCGCTGTCATGCAGCCCGCGGTGGGCATAGCGCCGATGCTCCAGCATGGCCCAAAGCGGGTGATTGGCGCGGCTGTCGAGAAAAAACAGCCAGACCGTGAAGATAAAAAGCACGAAAAGAATAACTAATTGTAGAGTCTGCACGAAATATCACTTCTTGTTATCAGAAATCATCGAAATCAGTCGTCCATATCTTCAAAGGCGGCGAGGCCGCTCTTGGCCGCTGCCTTCACATCGCCGTGCCGCACAAAGCACATCGTAACAAACGACGCGCCGACGAAGAGGGCGGCATAGGGAAAGAGCACGCGGTAGCTGACGCTCCGCATCAGCGTACCGGCAAGCATGGGGGTGATGACCTGCGCCGCCATGGAGAAGGTGTAGTAGCAGCCTGTAAATTTGCCGATGTCACTGCCGCGGCACATCTCCAGCACCATCGGGAGCGAGTTGACATTGATGGCCGCCCACGCAAAGCCCACCAGCGCGAAGCAGACATACATGACGGGGTGGATGGCCGCGTAGAGCGTGGTGAGGAAGTAGAAGGTCAAAAACATCGCGGCGAGCAGGGCGCAGCCTGAGAGAATGGTCTTTTTACGCCCGATGCGCGAGGCAAGGCGGCCGATGGGAATGTAGCTGACGACCGCGCCCGCGGTGGCGATGAGCAGGCAGGTGGACGCGCCGCCAAGCCCCTGCCCCATGACCACGCCGACATAGGTGGACCACCAGGTCGTCACGCCGTTGTAGCCGATGTACCACAGCGCGATGGAAACGAGCAGAAAGGCAAGCGAGCGCTTGACGGGCTTCGGCAGCACCTCGTTGCCGCTGCCGTCGTCCTCGGTGAGGCTCCACTCGGGATGCCGCGCCTCAAGCGCGCGCGTTTCCGCGGCGAGCTGCGGCTCCTTCACCGTCAAAAACAGCACCGCGACGCTCACGAGCATGACGGCAGAGACGATGAGGAAGAGCGGCTGATAGTTCACATGGGCAAGCCCCGCGGTCTTGGCGTTCGGGTAGAGCGCCGCCGCGACGGCGAGATAGAGGATGCCGCCGACAGCGCCCATAAGGTTGATGATGGCGTTCGCGCGCGAGCGCAGCGGGTTGGGCGTCACATCGGGCATCAGCGCCACAGCGGGCGAGCGGTAGGTCCCCATCGCCACGAGCAGCAGCCCCAGCACCACAATGAAGCCCACGAGCCCGCCCGCCGAGGGCGCGGCGGCGTAGCCGTTATCGAGCAGCGGCAGCAGGTTCATCAGCAGCGCCGCGCAGGCCGTGCCGCAGAGGATGAAAGGCATCCGCCGGCCGATGCGTGTGCTCGTGCGGTCGGAGAGCGCGCCGAACAGCGGCAGCAAAAACAGCGCCAGAATGTTGTCCAGCGCCATGATCGCGCCGGAGAGCGTTTCATTCAGATGAAAGGTCTCGGTCAGTATCTTGGGGATGATGCTGTCGTACATCTGCCAGAAGGCACAGATGGATAAAAACGCAAGGCCGACGAGGATCGTGCGGCGGTTGTCGAGCTTCATGGGGGTTCTCTCTTTCTCTTTTTGGGAAATCATACGACTTTGTATCGTAGCACAAAAGCGCGGCGTTGACAAGCGCCGCGCTTTCATTTCACACTTTTTTAAGAATTTTTCTGTATGTTATCCACAATTTTTGCAGCTCATTTTCAGCCGCTTCGCCGATCAATATTTCCGCCCGTAGTGCCAGTAAAGGATCGTGTAGAGCAGCCCCTGCAAGCAGGTCAGGCCGCAGAGCACCTGCCCCACGAGCACCTGCTCGAACACCAGGATCGCCAGCATCGACGCGGCGAGCTGAACAAAGACACAGATGAAAAATGTCATGCTGCGCGCCTTGTTTGAAATGTAGACCGTGCGCTCGTCCGTGAGCGAGGCGTCGTAGTCCGCTGCCCGCTCCGGATCGCGGCTGAGGCGGCGCACCCGCAGCAGACGCGCAATGCTGACGCCCGCGAGTCCCCCGCCGAAGCCGCTCACATAGCCTGCCGAGGCTGTATCCCGCGCCTGCAGCGCCAGTCCCGCAAGGAAAAGCGCCGCGCCGATGCCGAGCCACAGCAGTCCGCATTTTTTCTGTTCCCTGAGTTTCATTTGTCGTCCTCCTCAAATAGAAAGATCTCCTCGATCTGCGCGCCGAAGAGCCGCGCGATGGCGTGGGCGAGCAGAAGGGAGGGGTTGTACCTCCCGCCCTCGAGCGAGATGATGGTCTGGCGCGAGACGCCGAGCGCGGCGGCAAGCTGCTGCTGCGTCATGCCCCGCTCGCGCCGCCTTTGTTCGATCATGTTTTTCATGCTCTGCTCCGTTTCCCAAAAAGTCAAGCTTGCTTTACATCCGCAAGGATAGCACAGCACGCCTAAAATGTCAAGCGTCTTTTACATTTTTATTTTGCGATTGATTTTAGCCGCGGCCTTTGCTACAATGATTTCAATATGCTTTGATACGGGAGGCTCCTTGCCATGAACATCAAGATCGCACCGTCCATCCTCTCCGCCGACTTCGCCAACCTCGAGCGGGACATTCATAAGATCGCCACCGCCGACTATGTCCATGTGGACATCATGGACGGCGAATTTGTGCCCAATATTTCCATCGGCATCCCGGCGGTCAAGGCCATCCGGCCCGTGACCGAGCTGCCGCTGGATGTGCATCTGATGATCACCAAGCCCCTGCGCTATGTCGCGGACTTCTGCGACGCGGGCGCGGACCTCGTGACGATCCATGTTGAGGCCGACTTCCCCGAAAATATCCACGCCGCGCTGCGCGTCATTCACGAAAAGGGCAAGCGCGCGGGTGTCGTTTTGAAGCCCAACACCCGCGCCGAGGCGGCGCTGCCCTACCTCAAGGAATGTGACATCGTGCTGGTGATGACGGTCGAGCCGGGCTTCGGCGGGCAGAAATTCATGGCGGACATGATGCCCAAGGTCGCGCAGCTGCGCGCGTGGCTCGACGAGGTCAATCCCGCCTGCGAGCTGGAGGTCGACGGCGGCGTCGACACCGCGACGCGCGACGCCTGCGTGCAGGCGGGCGCGAATGTGCTGGTCGCGGGCAGCGCGGTCTACAAGGCAGCGGACATTCCCGCGAAGATCAAGGCGCTGAGAGAGGGTTAAACGGTATGGAATATTTTCCCGCGGCGCTGGAAAAGCTGGTCGAGCAGTTCGCGCGGCTGCCCGGCATCGGCGGCAAGAGCGCGCAGCGCCTTGCTTTCCATGTGCTGAGCTTGACGGACGCCGAGGCGCAGGAATTTGCCGACGCCATCGTGGAGGCGAAGAAAAAGGTGACCTGCTGTCCCGTCTGCCGCAACCTGACAGACGGGGGACTCTGCCCCATCTGCGCCTCGCCCAAGCGTGACGAGCGCGTGGTGTGCGTGGTGGCGGATGCCCGCGATGTGGCGGCCATTGAGCGCTCGCGCGAGTACACGGGGCGCTACCATGTGCTCCATGGCGTCATTTCCCCGATGAACCACATTGGCCCCGACGATCTGGAGATCACCTCCCTTGTCGAGCGCGTGGCGGCAGGCGGCATCGACGAGGTCATCATGGCGACCAACCCCGACACCGAGGGCGAGGCCACGGCGATGTATCTCGCGCGGCTGCTGCGCCCCTTTGATGTGAAGGTCACGCGCCTTGCCTACGGCATCCCCGTGGGCGGGCATTTGGAATTTGCCGACGATGCGACGCTCATGCGCGCGCTTGAGGGTCGGCGCGAAATTTGAGGAGGGCAGGACAATGACGGCTAAGCTGGAGCTGTACCGCGTGTTCCGCGAGGTCGCGGAAACGGGCAACATTTCCGCCGCGGCGCAGAACCTGTATATTTCCCAGTCCGCGGTGAGCCAGAGCGTCAAGCAGCTCGAAAACGCGCTGCAAACACGGCTGTTCGTCCGCTCGCCGCGCGGCGTGACGCTCACCGACGACGGGCAGATGCTCTTCGAGCATGTGCGCAGCGCGATGGGGCTGTTGGAAACAGGCGAGGAAAAGCTCGCGCAGACCCGCGCCCTGCAAATGGGCAAGCTGGTCATCGGCGCGAGCGATACGGTGACGAGCCAATTCCTGCTGCCGCACCTCGACTCGTTCCACCGCAAGTATCCGAACATTCACATTCAGATCATCAGCGGGCGCAGCCATAAGGTGCTGGGGCTCCTGCGCTCGGGCAAGGTCGATGTGGCGTTTGCCTCGTCTCCGAGCGAGGGCGAAGGGCTCAGCTGTGTGCCCTGCTTTGCCACGCACAGCTGCTTTGTCGCCGCGGCGGACTATCCCTGCGACTTTGACCGTGCCTATTCGATGCAGGAGATCGCGGCGCTGCCGCTCATTCTGCTCGAGCGCAAGGCCAGCTCGCGCGTGTACTTAGAGAAATATTTCCTTGCGCACGGCGTGTCCCTCGCACCGGAGATCGAGCTGGGTGCGCGGAGCCTGCTCGTGGACCTCGCCCGCATCGGCTTCGGCGTGGCTGGCGTGACGCGGGAATTTGTGACCGCGGAGCTGGAGAGCGGCGCGATCCGCGAGCTGAAGACGGATTTCGACATTCCGCCGCGCTCCGTCGATATGTGTACGCTGCGCGATGTGCCGCCGAGTGCGGCGACCGCGCGCTTTACGCAGGAGATCGCGCAGCGCGTGCAGGCGGAGAAGGAAGGGAAATAGCCATGCGGAGATTTGATACGGTTTTATTCGACCTCGACGGTACGCTGCTCGACACGCTCGACGACCTTCTCGACGCGGCGAACCACACCCTGCGGGAGCTGGGCTATCCCGAGCGGACGCGCGCGGAGATACGCAGCTTCCTCGGCAACGGCGCCGAGACGCAGCTGCGCCGCGCCCTCGGCGCGGGCGCGAGCGAGGAGACGGTCCAAAAGGCGCTTGCGCTCTACAAACCCTACTATGCCGCGCACTGTCAGATCAAGACGAAGCCCTACGCGGGCGTGGTGGAGCTGATGGCGGCGCTGAAGGCGGAGGGCTTCCGCCTCGCGGTGGTGTCCAACAAGCTGGACGATGCTGTAAAGCTGCTGGTCGCACAGCACTTCGGTGCGCTCGCCGACGCCGCCATGGGCGAAACGGCGCAGCGCCGCCGCAAGCCCGCGCCCGACATGGTGAACGACGCGCTCGCCGCGCTCGGGGCGGATAAGTCCCGCGCGGTCTATGTCGGCGACAGCGAGGTGGACGTCGAAACGGCGCGAAATGCAGGTATCCCCTGCATCTCGGTGTGCTGGGGCTTCCGCGACCGCGAGCAGCTCGTTGAGGCGGGCGCAGCGGAGATCGCCGCCGACGCGGGCGAGCTCAAAGCGCTGCTGGAAAAGTGAACAGGCACGCAAAAGCGCAGACCCTCAGGTCTGCGCTTTGTTTTCTTTTGCATATTTCGGTGGCTTACAGGTGCAGCACGCGCTCGCGGATCTCCTGCGTGCGTCCCTGATTCCAAAACTGCGTGCCGATGTAGCCGCAGGTGCGGCGGGCGACATTCATCTTGTCCTGATCGGTGTTGCCGCACTTGGGGCAGCGCCAGATGAGCTTGCCGCCCTCCTCGACGATCTCGATCTCGCCGTCCCAGCCGCAGACCTGGCAGTAGTCGCTCTTGGTGTTCAGCTCGGCATAGATGATGTTGTCGTAGATGAACTTCATCACCTGCAGCACGGCCTCAAGGTTCTGCTGCATATTGGGCACCTCGACGTAGCTGATCGCGCCGCCGGGCGAGAGGTGCTGGAACTGCGCCTCGAATTTGAGCTTGGTGAAGGCGTCGATCTGCTCGGTGACATGGACATGGTAGGAGTTGGTGATGTAGCCCTTGTCGGTCACACTCTCGATGATGCCGAAACGCTTTTGCAGGCACTTGGCGAACTTGTAGGTCGTGGACTCAAGGGGCGTTCCGTAGAGGGAGTAGTCGATATTCTCGGCGGTTTTCCACTCCTTGCACTTGTCGTTCATCTTCTGCATGATCGAGAGGGCGAAGGGCGTGGCGCTCGCGTCGGTGTGGCTCTTGCCCGTCATATACTTCACGCACTCATAAAGCCCCGCGTAGCCGAGGGAGATGGTGGAGTAGCCGTCGTAGAGCAGGCGGTCGATCGGCTCGCCCTTTTTAAGACGGGCGCAGGCACCGTACTGCCAGAGGATAGGCGCGGCGTCCGAGAGCGTACCGCGCAGGCGGTCGTGGCGGCAGCGGAGCGCACGGTGGCACAGCTCCAGCCGATCTTCAAAAATATCCCAGAATTTTTCGATGTTGCCGCCGGAGGACAGCGCGACATCGGGCAGGTTGATGGTCACGACGCCCTGATTGAAGCGGCCGTAGTACTTGTGCTTGCCCGGCTCGTAGTTGCCGGCGTTGGCGATGTTGCCGACACCCGCGTCGGTGAAGCGGTCGGGCGTCAAAAAGCTGCGGCAGCCCATGCAGGGATACACATCGCCCTTGAGCTCGAGCATCTTCTTCTCGCTGATATAATCGGGCACCATGCGCCGCGCCGTGCATTTTGCGGCAAGCTTGGTGAGATAATAGTAGGGCGAATCCTCGTGGATGTTGTCCTCCTCAAGCGTGTAGATGAGCTTGGGGAAGGCGGGCGTGACCCACACGCCCTGCTCGTTCTTCACGCCCTCGTAGCGCTGGAGCAGCATCTCCTCGATAATGAGCGCGAGATCGCGCTTCTCCTGCTCGCTGCGCGCCTCGTTGAGGTACATGAAGACGGTGATGAAGGGGGCCTGTCCGTTCGTCGTGAGGAGCGTGACGACCTGATACTGGATCGTCTGCACGCCGCGGCGGATCTCCTCGCGCAGCCGCTTTTCCACGATGCGGCTGATCTTCGCCTCGTCCTGCGCGACGCCCAGCTCCTCGACCTCGGCAAGCACCTGCTTGCGGATCTTCTGACGGGAAACGTCCACAAAGGGCGCGAGGTGCGTGAGCGAGATGCTCTGCCCGCCGTACTGGTTGCTCGCCACCTGCGCGACGATCTGCGTGGCAATGTTGCAGGCGGTGGCGAAGGAATGCGGGCGCTCGATGAGCGTGCCGGTGATGACCGTGCCGTTTTGCAGCATATCCTCCAAATTCACGAGGTCGCAGTTGTGCATGTGCTGGGCATAATAATCCGTATCGTGGAAGTGAATGATGCCCTCCTCATGCGCCTTGACGATGTCCTCGGGCAGGAGGATGCGGTTCGTCAGGTCGCGGCTGACCTCGCCCGCCATGTAGTCGCGCTGCGTGGAGTTGACGACGGGGTTTTTGTTGCTGTTTTCCTGCTTGGCTTCCTCGTTGTTGCACTCGATGAGGGTGAGGATCTTGTCGTCCGTCGTGTTGCTCCTGCGCACGAGCGAGCGGGTGTAGCGGTAGGTGATGTAGCGCTTGGCGACCTCGAATGCACCGTGCGCCATGATCTGATGCTCGACAAAATCCTGGATCTCCTCGACGGTGGGGGCGCGGCCCAGCCCTTGGCAGGCCAGCTCCACGCTCTCGGCGATGCGCTGGATCTGAACGGGCGTCATGCGCGCGTCCTCCTCTGTGGCGGCGTTTGCCTTGGTGACGGCAGCAATGATCTTGACGATATCAAAATCAACCTCCGCGCCGTTTCTCTTGATGACCTTCATGGCTGGCAGCTCTCCTCTCCCGATTTTTCCGTTGGTGGCGCCGGCACACACTATATCTTGTGTCGTCGCGCCGCGTTGCCTTCTAAGTATAGCAGAACCTTTCCCTCATTGCAAGGAGGGAATGCAAAAAATAGGCACAATATCTATTGCTTTATTTTGGTCACATCATCTAAATATTGTGCTTTTTGTGCCATATTGACAACACTCGGCTCCTGTCTTCCCCGCCGCGCCGCGCGGGAGCGCCCCTATAAATATGAAAAAATGCCTTGCAAAAGGCGAAGATTTCTGTTATTATATCAATCTGCGGGTCTTTGTGCAGTCCCGCAAAAATGAAAGAAGCCTTTCGGAGGTCATGATAGATGGCAGCAAAAAAGAACGATCCCAAGCGCGAGGCGCGCATCGCAAAGAACAACCGCAACCTGAACAGCGCCCTGACGCTTTTTACCGCCGGCTTTGTCGCGGAATTCTATCTTCTGCTCATTCATCAGTATTTCATCAAGGGGACGGTCGGTCAGGTCGTCGCCGTGTCCTACTATCTCGACGCCATGATCTGGGTCGGCGCGGCTGTGCTCGCCGCGGGCGTCGTGCTCACGGTCATGCGCAGCAAATGGACACGCTATGCCGCTCTTGGCAAATGGCTGCTGGGCCTCGGCCTGTTCTTCGCCTTCTCGTCCCTGCTCATGCGCAGGGTCTATCCCCTCGGCACGACGGCCATGTGCATTCTCGTACCTGTGATTATGCTCTTGAGCGTGGTGTTCCTGCTCTATCAGCGCGAGTTTGCCGTGCAGACCGCCGGTCTGACGCTGACAATCGCCGCCGCCGTGCTGCTCAATCACGGCAGCGCCACCAAGGCCGGTCTTGTGAGCACCCTGAGCGTCGTCGCCCTGCTTGCGGTCATCGCGCTGCTCGTCGTCACGCTGTTGCTGCGCAGGAAGGACGGCCAGTATAAAGAAACGATCGTCTTCCCGCCGCAGGCGAACTATACGCTTACCTGCGCGGTGCTTGCGCTGTGCATTGTCGCCATCGCGGCGGCGCTGTTCGCCGGCTTTGCCTATTATGTGATCTGGGGCGCGTCCGTCGCGCTGTTCCTGCTGGCTGTGTGGTACACGGTAAAGCTGCTGTGAGCGCAAGGCTTGCATTGCTCTTTCGTCTTTGCTATAATGTAGGCGTTCCCTTTTGGGGGAACGCCTACATTTTTATTTGAGGTGTTTTCCATGCATGAACTGGAGCGTCAATATCACATCCACTGTGCGCAGGGCGAGGTCGGCCGCTATGTGATCCTGCCCGGTGACCCGGGCCGCTGCCCGTCCATCGCGGCGCTGTTCGACAACGCCGTCAAGGTTGCGCAGAACCGCGAATACACCACCTACACCGGCACGCTGCTCGGCGAGAAGGTCTCGGTCTGCTCCACCGGCATCGGCGGGCCGTCCGCCTCCATCGCCATGGAGGAGCTGCACCGGCTCGGCGCGGACACCTTTATCCGCACCGGCACCTGCGGCGGCATCGACATCAATGTGAAGTCCGGTGATGTGGTCGTCGCCACCGGTGCCATCCGCTTTGAGCACACCTCGCTCGAGTACGCACCCATCGAGTACCCCGCCGTAGCGAATTTCGATGTGACGCTCGCGCTGCGTCAGGCGTCGGAGGACCTCGGCTACCGCACACACACCGGCGTCGTGCAGTGCAAGGACAGCTTTTACGGCCAGCACTCGCCCGAGAAAAGCCCCGTCTACTATGAGCTTTTGCAGCGCTGGGAGAGTTGGAAACGCCTCGGCGTCAAGGCCAGCGAGATGGAGAGCGCCGCGCTCTTCGTGGTCGCCGACGCGCTCGGCTGCCGCTGCGGCTCCTGTTTCCATGTGGTATGGAATCAGGAGCGCGAGAAGGCGGGTCTCGATCAGGACATGAGCGAGGATACCTCCTCTTCCGTCAAGGTCGCGGTCGAGGCGCTCAAGCGCATCATCCGCCGCGACCACGAGCTTGCTGCGCTGCCGAACCGCGAGCAAAAGCTGCTGGACAAATAAATCATTCCGACGGAGCGAATTATGAGTAAAAAAGTCATCGGCATCCTCGGCGGCATGGGCCCCTTGGCGACCGCCGACCTGTTTCAGAAGATCACCCTGCACACCGCCGCCGCGTGCGATCAGGAGCACCCGCGCGTGTGCATCGACTCTAACACGGCAATCGCCGACCGTACGGCGGCACTGCTCCGCGGTGGCGCAGACCCTGTGCCGGAGATGGTCAAGAGCGCGAAGCGGCTCGAGAGCATCGGCGCGGACTTCCTCATCATGCCCTGCAACACCGCGCACAACTATTATGAGAAGATCTGCGAGGCGGTGCATATCCCCGTGCTGCACATGATCGCACTCACGCGCGACGCCCTGCGTGCGCGTGGGGTGAAGTGTGCGGGCCTGCTCGCGACCGACGGCACGGTGCAGACCGGCATCTATCAGCGCACCTTCGCCGGAAGCGGCGTGGAGCTGCTCACACCAAGCAGCGCCGCCGATCAGGCCGCCGTGATGGATATTATCTACAACGGTGTCAAGGCGGGTGACCTGACACACGACGCTTCCGCGTTCCGTACGGCCTGCGAGCATCTGCTCGCGCGCGGAGCGGAAGTGCTGGTACTCGGCTGCACCGAGCTGCCGCCTGCGTTCGAGCTTTATCGCCTTGACTATCCCAACATCGACCCCACGCTCGAGCTGGCGCTCGGAGCGATCCGCGCGGCGGGCTGCGAGGTCAAGTAAGGCTGATCGCTCAGCCATTTGAAAGGAGATGCCATCTGATGCCCATTCGTGCATTCTACGACTCTGTCGGCGGCAGCTACGACGATGTAATGGGCCGTCTTTCAAGCGAAGCGCTTGTATTGAAATTTCTGCGTATGCTCCCGCGTGACGGCAACATGGCCCTGCTTGACGCCGCAATGGACTCCGCGGACGCGCCGAGCGCGTTCCGTGCGGCCCACACGCTCAAGGGTGTCGCGCTCAATCTGGGCTTGACCGCATTTGCAAATGCCTGCTCCGAGCTGACCGAGGCGCTGCGCGGCAGCGACATACTGCCCGCCTCCGCCCCCGCGCTCTACACGGCCGTGCGCCGCGAATATGACCGCGTGCTCACCGCGCTCGCGCAGCTCAGCGATTGACACAGACCGCACACGGCAGGCTCTCTCTGCCGTTTCCGCTCATTTTGTCCAACAGGAGGTCCGCGATGTATTACGGAGAGATCAAAAACTGCGACATCGCCAACGGCGAGGGCGTCCGCGTGACGCTTTTCGTCTCAGGCTGCACCAATCATTGCAAAAATTGCTTCCAGCCTCAAACCTGGGCCTTTGACTACGGCCGCCCCTTCACTGTTGAGACCGAGGAGGCCCTGCTTCAAATGCTCACGCCCGCCTACATCAACGGTTTGACGCTGCTCGGCGGCGAGCCGTTTGAGCCGGAAAACCAGCGCGCGCTGCTGCCCTTTCTGCGCCTTGTGCGCGAGCGGCTGCCGAGCAAGACCGTCTGGGCCTTCTCCGGCTTCACCTGGGAGGAGCTCCATACCGACGGCTCCTACCCCCGCTGCGAGGTTACGGATGAACTGCTCTCGCTTATTGATGTGCTCGTGGACGGACGCTTTGAAGAGGAACTGCATGACATTTCCCTGCGCTTCCGCGGCTCGAGCAACCAGCGCGTCATCGATGTGCCGCGCACGCTGGCAAGCGGCGGCATCACACTTTGGGAGGATCAATAAAGCATGGCACACGTTCAGATCAAGAAATTAAACCCCAAGGCCACCATTCCCACCCGCGGCTCCGCCTTTGCCGCGGGCTGCGACCTCTATGCCTGTCTGCCTGATGACGGCGAGGTGATCATCCCTGCGCATCACACAGTCATGGTGCCGACCGGCATTGCCGTGGCGCTGCCCGAGGGCACCTTCGGCGGCGTGTTCGCCCGCAGCGGCCTTGCCAGCCGCGAGGGCCTGCGCCCTGCGAACTGCGTCGGCGTGGTCGACAGCGACTACCGCGGCGAGTGCTTCATCGCCCTCCATAACGACACGGAGGAGCCGCGCACCGTCCGCACAGGCGATCGCATTGCACAGCTCGTGCTGCTGCCCTACCTGCCCGTCGAGTTCGACGAGGTCGCCGACCTGCCTGAGACCGCGCGCGGCGAGGGCGGCTTCGGCTCCACGGGAAGATGAGCACAGCGATGGACAAACGCAAGGTCGCGCTCGTCACGGGCTCCTCGCGCGGCATTGGCCGCGCCATCGCCGCGCAGCTCGCCCGCGAAGGCTATGCTGTCGGCGTAAACTACTATGAACGCAGGGATAAGGCCGACGAGCTGGTATCGCAGCTCACGCAGGAGGGCTGCCGCGCCCTTGCCGTGCAGGCCGATGTCTCCAAACGCGGTGAGGTGGACGCAATGGTCAAAACCGTCGAGGACGCCTTCGGGCCAATCTCTGTTCTGATCAACAACGCCGGCGTCGCCGGTCAGGCGCTCTTTCAGGATGTCACGGACGAGCTGTGGGATCGCTACTTCGCCGTTAATCTCAACGGCGCGCGCAACACCATTCAAGCCGTGCTGCCGCAGATGCTGCATGAAAAGAGTGGCGTGATCGTCAATATTTCCTCCATCTGGGGGCAGCACGGCGCGAGCTGCGAGGTGACCTATTCCTGCACCAAGCACGCGCTCATCGGCCTCACACGCTCGCTTGCGCTGGAGCTTGCCCCGAGCGGCATCCGCGTCAACTGTGTCGCGCCCGGTGTCATTGACACCGATATGGCGCGCGAGCTGGGGGGCGAGGTCTTGGATGAGCTCGTGGAGCAGACGCCTCTCGGCCGACTCGGCACACCGCAGGACATTGCGAACGCGGTCGCCTTTCTTGCGTCAGACAAGGCATCATTTATCACCGGTCAAGTGCTGACCGTAGACGGTGCCTTTGTCGGATAGGCTGTCTCGCATCAAAGCATATCATACGCAAAGAGGGCAGAAGCGTAAATTTTACGCCTCCGCCCTCTTTCTGCTTGTCCATCTCCGTAAAAGCCAAAAGCGGCGGTCGAATGACCGCCGCTTTTGTGTTGGCGCTACCTATCTTTCCGGGCCGTCTCCAGCCAAGTATTGTCGGCAGAAGCGAGCTTAACTTCCGTG
>NZ_JAFBIQ010000050.1 GCF_021531315.1 Oscillibacter valericigenes
AGCAAGGAGAAGATCGCACCGTACATCCTGCAGCTTTTCCCGCCCAAGCTTACGCAGTATGTGGAACCGTTCGGCGGCAGCGGCGCAGTGCTGCTGGCTCTGCCGCCGGACCCAAACCGATTGGACATTTATAACGACTTGGATGCCGAGCTGGTGAACCTGTTCTCTTGCATCAAAGAATGCTCCAATGTTTTGCTGCGGGAACTGAGATTCCTGCCCATCCACGGCCGCAAGCTCTTCGAGTATTACCGGGACTTTGTCGCCCACAAGGAGGTCTACTTTCAAAATGTGCAGGCGGAGATCGAATGCCTCGGAGATCGCTCCTGCTTTACGGAGGAACAAGCCGGAGAACTGCTCCCCATCTTTCAGGAGCGGCTGGCGCTTTACGATGTAAAGCGGGCAGCGGCGTATTACCTCGCCATCCGCGGCAGCTTCAGCGGGACGATCAACTCTTTCGGTGTCAAAGGGTTGGATGTCGAACGCTTCCTAAAGCTGTTTCCACCGGTGTCCGCACGACTGAAGGACGTGCCGTTGGAGAACAAAAACGCCTTGCAGCTCATTCGGGAACGAGATAAAAAAGGCAGTCTTATCTATGCCGATCCGCCCTATGTCAAAACAGAGCGGCTCTACCGAGTCGCTGGGAAGCTGGGACGTTTCCGCAGATTCCATGTCCGGCTCTGGCAGGTACTAACTGGCCGTGACAGTTATGTGGTACTGTCCTACAACGACTGTCCCTTTATCCGCAAGCTCTATCAGGATTGGTACATTTCATCTTTCCAGCGCAGCAACCCGCTCTCCCAGAAAAAGGGCTCGTCCTTCGGCGAACTCATCATCACCAACTACGATCCCCGCCCCTACATGACCAGCCAGATGAACCTCTTCGACGAGCCGTTGGGCGAATGGGAGCTGAAGCTGGTCCATATCCCAAATCATCCACCAAGGAGGAAAACAGCATGAAATTCAATTTGAACCATGATCCTAACAATAAAACTCTTGCCATCCCCCGCGCCGCTTTGCAGCTCTCCGGCCTTGCAGGCGTCAGCGACCTGATCCTCCATACCGACAGCGGCTGTATTCTGCTGCTGCCGGGAGATCCTACCGTAGCGGAACTGCTGAAAACCATTTCTCTCATCTCCGCCGTTGCACCGCAGCTGATCTCCCGTCTGGCGGAGAGAAGCCAGATGGCAATGGAAGCCGGAATGACGGAAACGGCGTGCGGCGCCTGTGAACACGAACCTCACTGCTCCGGCCTTGAAATTCCGCCCTGCCAGTTGGCGGAGGCAGGGATCTCGCCCAACGCCGCGCTGGAGTCCTTTGTAGAGAAGGGCAGAGTCATCGTGCAGGCAGCGGAGAAAACCGCCGCAGATGTGCTCATCGACGAGCTGGACGATGATGTTCGCACCATGCTGGAGGATTCCGGTGTGCAGATGGAAGGCGTGTGCCGTCTGCTGGAAAAGGAGGAGGTCTCGGGATGAATGATACCTACCTCTACCCGTATTCCGCTGCTGAAGCCCGCGAGCGGAATGAGCTTTCCCTTTGGCGGGAGAGCCACAAGGCAAACATTGCCTGCCGAAATGCTATCGAGGACGCCATTCGCCAGAACTTTGATGGCATGAACCTTCAGACAGATTGTTTAAAGGCCGTGCTGGACGAATACGGCTACAAGCGCACCGCATGGGTGCTCGCCAATACGCTGCACGAACTCAAGTGGGATGGGCGTTTTAGCTACGCCAACAAGCATTGGGCAGAGAAGATATATATTCCCACAGATCTCAACCACAACAGCGATTTTGTTGCCCGAAGCCATCCGGCTGTGCTGGATGGTTTTGTCAGTTTTTACCGCAAGGCGGTGCAGGCGTTAAATCTCTTTGGCGCGGAGCATTGTGTCGGTGACCGCGCCGAGCAGGACTATACCGGCAAGGTGCTGGTACTGTCACCGGATGTACTGCGAGAACAGTATTGGGGACAGAAATACCAGCTTCTATATGCCCAAAGCGGCTTTGGTTGCAAGCCCCATTCCAGCGGTCGAGCGGTTTTTGCCACCAGCCTTGCGGACGATGAAACTGCCAGATGGAATCGGGAGGATTTTGTCGGCGTACTGGATGACAAGTTCCTGCCGGATTGGGCGCGGGAAAAGCTGGAAGAGCTGATGACACAGGAACAGACGGACGCCCCCACTATGGGCGGCATGAATATGAAGTGAGGAGGACATCTGAATGTGCATGACCTATTACACCGTGGACGATCTCCGCCCCGGAAGACCCGGCTGGGATGTGAGACAGTTCTCCGCACTGGCGGAGGCCATCGACCATTACCGGACGCTCCCCATGGATGGGACCCGTGTCCTTGGTATGATGGATGATGCCCACGCCTATGAACTCATCCGCTGTGTGCGCCTTTTCCCCGGCGATGCCCAGGGTGAGGATGTTCTGGCGGCAGATTACTGGCGCAGCGGCTTGCTGAAAAAGAATGCTGCTTTGAAAACTGCGCTGAACGTTTGCTTAGAAGCCCTGCATCCCCGTTTCCTGTTGGAGCCGGAGCGTCTGGTTCCCGTTCCTCGAAGCAGAAAGCTGCGGGAAGAACTGCGGGAGGCGCTTCTCTGGCAGGGTTATGAAGAAAACTACGATTCCGCCATCCGTTCCGTTTTTGTGTGCGGCGTTGGTTGGATCTCACCCCAGGACGTGAAAAAGCAGCGGCATCTTCCACTTGTGCTGAGCTACCGGGTAGACGGTATGTCGAAAGACGGCGCCTACCTTTCCTTAGAGCTGGAGCCTTGGGAATATGACCTTCTGCTGGAGCAGACGAAAAATCACTATAAAAATAAAGAAAAGAGGAACACAAAATGAAACGAATGGTATCTCTCTGCGCTGCGGCGTTGTGCCTGACCTTGGCACTGACGCCCACTGCGCTGGCGGCAGACTTTGAACCCGCGGTGCCGGACGCCAAGGTCTGCTATCCCACTTCCATCGTCCGAAACGACGATGGCACAGAACTGAAGAAAATCTATGATCTGAGTCCGGAAGACGATCCCGCGGGCATTCCCCGATCGGACTTTCGGCAGGACGGCTTTCAGTACACCCTGACGGATCTTCTGAAGCAGGAGCTTCCTGAAAACGAGAGCCGCCAGCACACAGAGCATGTTTCTATCGAGAGCGCTAAAAAGGATATGGAATCCGTGCTGGCGCTGCTGCCGCAGGAGCGTGAGTTCATCACGGACGATGGGCTTATGGGCACGCTCACGCTGAAGCTCGACACCGTGCAGGTCGAGCCGTCCGGCTACAGCAGTTCTACAAAGCAGCTTTCCGTCAAGCGCAGCTATCCCAATCTTGCCGAGCAGGATACACAGTACATCCCCAAGAGCATTGAGGACGGCGGCAGGACCCTGACGCTCTCGGACATTCAGTGGCAGACGGACAATACCGCCAATATGGATGGTTATGCCGTGGCGGACCGCTATACCGCCGTCGCCACCTACACCGGCAGCGCCACCAGCAGCTATGTGAAAGGCTATACGGTTACGGCGGATTATACCGGCACGGTGAGCCGCATCGCATTAAATCGCGTTCGCTATGTTGCCATTTTCGAAGGCGTGCCTATCCAGTCCGCAGAGCCTGCAAAAACTGCCGGCGCAATGTCCTCGCTCCGCTGGTCCTATGTGCTCATCCCCATCGGTGTCGTAGCTGCGGCAGGTGCCGGTATCGGCGGTGCGCTGCTGGTGAAGCACAGAAAAGAAAACGCAGATGAGGAGGAAACAGAAGAATGAAAAAAATCATCACCCTTTGCCTGAGCCTTTGCATGACAGCAGCTCTGGCGGCTCCGGCGTATGCGCTGGAATACAGCATTGCCCCTCCGAAGGACTTTGACTTTGGCGGGGATACATCTATTGAGGTCATCCACACGGCGGATGGCGGTGCCATGCGCAACGAGGATGTGAGCAAAAATGCAGCGCTCATTCCGCCCGTCTTTGGCTCGGAGAGCATGAATGCGCTCCATACCGGCGAATACCTGACGCCAAATCTTGCGCCGCGCACCCTTCCCACGGCTGGCACCGTGATCAGCGGCAACGGTGATGTGGTTACCCCAGGGAGTACGGTAAGCGGCGGCAACGGCTATCAGCCCTCTGTGCTGTTCACGGATGTGACGAGCGATCTTTACTACAAAAATGGTTCCCTCGGCAAGATCGAGATCCCCGCACTGGGGCTGAGCGTGTGGATCTATCAGGGCACGGACAGCAAGACGCTCGTCAAGGGCGTCGGGCATTTCGAGGACACCTCCATCTGGGAGGGCAATGTCTGCCTCGCCGCCCATAACCGCGGTGCCAACAGCTACTTCGGGCAGATCCACACGCTGAACATCGGGGACAAGATTACCCTGACTACCAAGCTGGGGACGCGCACCTATCAGGTGACGGACGTCAGCAAGGTCAGCGAGACAGACCGCAGCGGTCTTGCGGACTCTGCTGAGAATATGCTCACGCTTTACACCTGCGTCCGCAATCAGCGGGATCAGCGCTGGTGCGTCACCGCGGTGGAGGCTTGATTCTTTCTCCGTTTTGCCGGATCGGTTCTGTTCGACTTCTGCCCATCGCCTGTGATATGGTGAAGCTGCGAGAAGGATTTCCACATACACATTAGACTGGAGGTAGAACAATGAACAGATTGAAGAATACCGGACTTGT
This sequence comes from Oscillibacter valericigenes, assembly GCF_021531315.1. GTDB lineage: Bacteria > Bacillota > Clostridia > Oscillospirales > Oscillospiraceae > Hominicoprocola. The sequence continues at coordinate 4,679 of NZ_JAFBIQ010000050.1, forward strand.
CCTCTGCGGCCTTGCGCTGGGGCTTTCGCTGAGTGCTCCTGCGGCGCAGGCGGTGGAATCGCTGAAAGCAACGCTTTCCACCAACCGCATCCTTGT
>NZ_JAFBIQ010000051.1 GCF_021531315.1 Oscillibacter valericigenes
GCTGGGAGGCGCGCTATACCCTCGGCATTGATCCCGGAACGGGAAAGCAGATTCAAAAATCCGTCTACGGCAAGACGCAGAAGGAGGTAAGACAAAAGCTTACCGCAATCACCGCGGAGATCGACAGCGGAATATACCAGGAGCCTTGCAAAATGACCGTGAACGAATGGCTTGATATTTGGCTGAAAGACTATCAAATCGGTGTCAAGGATTCCACAGCATATCTCTACGAACGGCAGGCTAAGCTGTATCTGCGGCCTGCGCTCGGCAATATTCCGCTTGAAATACTAAAGGCTCATACGATCCAGCGTCTTTATAACTCGCTCTCACAGGAACATGATGGGCAGCCTGCGCTGAGTGCTAAAACCATCAAGAACATTCACGGCGTACTGCACAAGGCGCTCCAGCAAGCGGTGCTTCTTAACTACATCCGCTACAATCCAACGACCGCATGTATTCTGCCCAAAATCGTCAAAAAAGAGATCCATCCGCTGACCGTCCAACAGACCGCTCAGCTTTTGAATCTCCTAAAAGGCAGCAAGTATGAAATTCCGCTCACCGTTGATCTCTTCACCGGCTTGCGTGAGGGTGAATTACTCGGTCTGATGTGGGACTGCGTTGATTTTGAAAAGGGTACGATTCTCGTCAATAAGCAGCTCCGTAGAAGTCAGCGAAAGGGTGGTACTTATTACTTCTCCCCGCCGAAGAACAACAAGAGCCGCACCATCACACCTGCACCGTATGTGATGAAGCTGCTGCAAGCGCAGAAGGTGCAGCAGGCCAAGCAGCGGTTACTGGCAGGCCCGGCATGGGAGGACAGCGGCTTGGTGTTCACCAATGAGTTTGGACGCTATGTCTCCTATCGCGCGATCTTCGACAGCTTCAAGCGTATCGTGAAACGCATTGGCCTTCCCGACGCGAGGATACACGATCTTCGTCACCCGTATGTCAAGCACACGACAAAAAATAAATCTCTGCAAAAGCAGAAATCCCAGACTATCAATCGAGTCCGATAGTCTGGGATTTTTGCTTTAGCTTGCAGCAAAAATATCATTACAAGGTATGCCTATTTTTGAAAGGCAAGCTTTTAACCCTTTATCCGAAGTTACAACCGTAATATCTCGGCAGTTATTTTGCGCCAATTTTGCAGTAGCGGCTATCATCGCATCCATAGAGGCAAAATTATGTACTAATGCCAGCTTAATCACATCCTTTGCTTCTTTAATAGTCGTAGAATCGAATGGCTCAATATTTACCGAAAAAAGTTGTGATGTCCCCGCAAATATTTCATCAATAAGGTGCATCCAAGCCTTAATACGCTTGTTATTCCATTTTTTGCGAGACTCAGTATATCTACTATTTTGGCAAATATGGCCATCAGGGGATATCTTACAATTACACTTAGAAACTCCCCCCTGAGACCCCCTGGCGTACTTTCCCAAAACTGAAACAATTTCAACCTCGGTAATCGACGATACAATCAGCTTTTCACTTGTTAAGGCGGTAACCGAGGCAGGTAATGTGCCGCACTCTTTTGATTCTGGATTCATTGCCCTCAGCAAATTGTAAAAGGCATTGGTATCTAACAAAAACTCACGTTCCATAGTCTACCTCTGTGTTATCTGTGTTATTTATTCCTCCAAATTGGGGACATCCTTTAAGAGCGTAGTAATTGTATCCTCACTTAGCGGCGCAAGCTTTTCTTTGATCACAGCAACTAACTCCGATAAGTCCGCTTTAGGGCCCTTGTTAATATAACCATCAATACCTATATTTGCCAGTTTCTTGATATCGGCAAAGTCAGTATAGTTTGTGTAGATAATTACATCAATGAATGGATCTTGCTTTCGGATTTCACTAAGAACTTCGTCCCCGGAAAGCCCTGGCATTTTCAAATCAAGTAGAATTAGGTCATAGCTGTTGGAAGTGAATTTCTCTAACCCATCCTTCCCATCGGATGCGATATCTGCGGAAATGTCATCCAAAGCCAACGCATCTTTTACAGCTTGCGCTGTAAAATTTTCATCTTCAATTATTAGAACTCTGTTCATGTCTTTCCTCCTCAACTGGTATTTTGATTACGAATTGAGCCCCTTTTTCAAACTTATGATTAACCTGTATTGTACCATTATACATTTTCAAAATATTCCATACAACAAATAGACCGAGCCCTTCTCCTCCATTTCCAGAAGTAGGATCTTTTGTGGAGAAAAAAGGTTCAAATATTTTCTTCCTGTTTTCTTCTGGTATTCCAGGCCCGTTATCAGAAAAGAAAATTTGTATATAGTTTGATTTTTTTGAAATATTGACCACTATTTCTCCGTCGTTTGAAATAGCCTGCATAGAATTTAACACCAAATTATAAAAGACTTGTGAGAACTGTATCCGATCACCAAACAAGTTGACTTGTGAAGTTTCCCGAAGCCTATATATAATCCTATTCTGTGTCAAGCGCTCTGATAAATCTGCAAATACCTGTTTGATACAATCATTGACGCAAAAACACTCTTGTAGACTTTTGCTTGATACAATAGGTCTAAAACGATCAAGCATAAAACCGATACGCTCAGTTTGTGCAAGAATAGTAACAAATAGATCTTGAATCTCATCCATAGTCCCTATCCCGCGCTTCATGCGAATTTGCTGCAACTGTATTTGGTAACGAATATTTGTGATTGGCTGCCCTAACTCATGCGAAAAACCTTTAAGTAAATCTCTGATTGCCAACATCTGTCTGTTGTGCTCTTTTTCAGAAACCAAGTCTTTTACTCGTTGCCAAACAACCTGTTCAGATTCAAGCTGCTCCTCACTGCGATCTTGATGTTGATCTTTTTTTGCTTCAGAACGTTTCCAATCAGTGAGTTTTTGGATGTGCTCAGATAGAACTTGTGCATCCTCAAAACGGTCAAATGTGAGATAGAAATTGTAAAGGGTTCGGGCTATGGGTATGCTACGCTCTGCACTATTGCGCATCCGTTTAAGAGTTCTATCTAATAATTCACTATTACCAATACTGTTAAAATAGTATACGAGTTCATACTGAACATTAAAGTCACTTTTTTCAATTAGACTCTCATCAATTGTAAGGAGTTGCTCCGCATAATGATAATCTTGTTGCTTGCGACTCATTCTTAAGAGTGCACGAATAAGTGTTGGGTTTGGTGTTTCTTGTTTTGAGATTAGTGCTTCAACAAGCTGCTGTGCTTCCCTAAAAAGTTCTTTTCTTTCTGCTACGGAAATGAGGAACTCTTTGGTTTTGGTGTTTGTATAAGAATCCTTTTGCCTGATTTGATGAAAGATAATTGCGCGAACATCGTCAGAGGAGGCCGCATCAATAAATCTTTTCACTTCGTTAAGATATCGATCATTGTCGCTTTTTAACAGTATAGATTTCAAATCATCATCAACAATAAAAGCATCTCCAAATGTTTCGACTAAAAGCTGCTGGATATTGGGCGCGATTTCACCCTTATCAATGGCATTGATGATTTCCTTGTGAAATTGAATGCAGAAATCATCTGGAGCCTCGGCGTTGAACTGCCTATAAAAACGAGCAAATGCTTTGAAATGTTCGGGTTTCTCTGAAAGACGCTTTAATTGCTCAATATATGCACGTGAAGCGTCCGCATAGTTTTTCTCTTGAAAAAGCAGATCACCTAATACTTTGTAGAAGAAATTGTCATTCGGATATGCAGATATGGCGTTTTGACAAAGCTCAATTGCTCCAGCTAAATTACCATCGAATCTCAACTTACTAATTTCATCAAAACGTTGTCTCGATGAATAGTCCATATCTGCGCACCTCATTTCATCTATTAATATATTACATTCTACCACATCGAAATAGAAAAGCCAATCAAATTCGTAAAAACACCTACTTTTATATCTGCCACCTCAAGCGAAAATGTCTTGGATTTTATATGCGATCTCAATGCGCTTATCGGGGTACACCAGCACCCGGTCGATCAGCAGCTCGGCCAGCTCGGTGGTCAGCGTGTCCGCATCGAAAATCGCCTTGGATGCTTCCTTGCGGCTGTCCTGCCGTGCCTGTTCATCCTGCTTCTGCTTCGCCTGTGCCAATACTGCGGCATAGGCATTTTTCGTTTTCAAAAGCAGCTCGTCACACGCGGCCTTTTCCGCCTTGTAGGTGTTCAGGTCGATCTCGCCCATGAGATAGCGTTCGTAAAGTGTGCGCTTGCCGTCTTGCAGCGTCTCGATCTGCTGCTCATATTCGGCGCGTTCCGGTACGGAAGCACCTACCCGAAGCGTACCATCCGGGGCAAGCGGTGCGGCGGCTTCCATCTGCTTT
>NZ_JAFBIQ010000052.1 GCF_021531315.1 Oscillibacter valericigenes
GCCAAGAACCTGTCTCTTTTTCCTTTTGCCTCGGTCAGTACGATACCGCGTGGGGCGTGCGCCCTGCCATCTGCGATGGCGGCGGTGAACACCAGGCCGCTGAACTCGGCTGCAGCTGCTGACAAATCGGAAGCAGCTGCCGGTGTTCTTTGATCCGCACCGGCTGCGGATCGGTGGTGTGCTGTTCCTGCGCCGCCGGTTCGGACACACTGCCCGGGCGCAGGGGAGAGACCTTTGCCGCGGTCTCGGGGGCGTTTCTCCTGCATCTCAAACCGCCCCGATCTGAGAGGAATCCGTTCTTTCTTTTAACTGCTTGACCTTCCTGCGGCCTCGTGGCCTCCGGCTGGCAGGACCGGCGGCTGCTCCAACGAGCGAGGCTCCATACAAAAACGCAAAAAGAGACGCGGCAGACTGGATGTCTGCTTCGTCTCTTGACATTTCGGCAGGGCGCAAAGGAACGCCCTGTCACTTTATTCATTCTTCGCCTGTTAATTTGAGTGTTCTTCTAAATATTCTACGTTTTTTTCGGAACGATAGGGCGCACTACGCCCTATGTTTTCGCCGTTCCGCCCTAACTTACTTCGCCCTCACTTACTTCGCCCAAAGGAAGCGTCGCGGCAAGCAGATATTTCCTGCCCAGTGCACCGCGAGACTCCTAATACAAGGCTATTGTAGCAGAGCCTTCGAGGGCTGTATAGTTGGAGTTTTTCCATAGTGAGTTTGTGAAAAAGAGATCTGGAATATTAAGACACAGTGCCTCTTTTTCTCTTTAAGAGTCAAACTATGCTGTGTTGACAAAATGGATAGGACAATATTATAATCTAAAAAAAATTTGCGGATTATAGACAAAAACGACAGAGAGTATGAGACTAAAAAATAGTAGATGGCTGCAGGCGGTTACAAGAAAGAGTAGAAAGAGTACCACATAGGCGTAAAAACGTGGGGAGGATATTGTATGACTGGACACGATATTTTTGATGATGCGCTTTCCGGTTTCGGGGTGATAGCCTGCGGTGTAGCGACCCTCCCAGCGTCCATCGGACCGTTTGCGGATGCTGCCCTCACCGTTGGCACGTTTCTTAGCCATACGGAATCACTCCTTTCTTGGTAGCCACAACACATACCACAAATCCACGAAGAAAGCTATTACTTTTTCGGACATCTTCTTTGGTTACAGCGGTGCGTTTTTGGAAAAGTTTTATTGATTTCAGCAGCGCAAAATATGCGCGCTTTGTGCCTTAGTGAATCAACGGAACTGCATCGAATACCCCTGTTGCTGTTCCAACTCATGATCGTCCGGCTTGTGGCCGAGGGCGACGCGCTTTTGCCGCAGCCGCGCCAGCCGCTTGCGGTCGATTTGGACGCCGTTGGCAGCGGGAGCAGGGGCGTTGTCCCGAAAGATATTGCCCATGTGGTAGAGCAGCCGGGTGGCTGACAACAGGACGGAGGGCGGCTCCTGTTCGCCACGCTCCATGCGTTTCAAGAAAAATTCCGCGTAGGCGTGGCCGTTATCCCGCGCCGCCGCAAACCATTCGTAGGCGGCGTCCATGTCCTTCGGAACGCCCTCCCCCATGAGGGTCAGCTTTCCCAACAGATATTGCGCATAGGCGTTTCCATTGTTCGCGGCCTGCCGCAAATATGACACTGCTGTTTCGGCATCTTTTACCGTATTTTTGCCGCTGAGATATTCCTTGCCCAGCCGGTAGGCGGCGAAGTCGTTGCCGTTGTCAGCAGAGCGTTTCAGCCAATAGATGCCCTTGGCAGGATCGCGCACGTCAGCATCGTCGGAGAGATACAGCTTGCCGAGGGCGTACTGCGCCGCGTCCAAGTCCTGCTCGGCGGCGCGTTCCAACAGCTTTTTTGCTTTGACCGTGTCGGGTATCAGCAGTCCGCCGTCACGGTACGCCGTGCCGATGATGTACTGGGCGTAGGCGTCACCGTCCTCCGCAAGCTGCTCCAACTGCTCTGCCGCTTCATCCCGTTCCTCCAGAGGGTAACTCTCATCGTTGGCCACGCTTTACTTGTATGATAGCCTTTCGAGTGGTGCGGGCTATGCTGTTAGCATTGAATCCTCTATTCGGCAACTACTTACCAAAACCCGAGAACTTCTCGATGGCTGTACTTGTGACAGCGCTTGCCATAGGTGTTTAAAGCACTATCGGAATCAACGCATCCATAATGTCCTCGATCGTAAGGCTGCGCTTGATCTGTTGAATTGGGGAGAAACGGGTACCAGAGCATCGGCAATTTCGCGCGAAAATCAACAGCATCTTTTGAAATCTTTAAAACAGATACTCCAGCTTTCTGGTGTGCGTATCGATGTTAGTCATGAAACGGTTTGGGCTGAGGGGTGCTATGGCAAAAAGAAAGTAATAGTGTATCCAGCCATGTGGACAAAACCGGTAGAAGAGAACACTATTTTCGTGAGTGATGTGTATTTGAAATATGCAAAACCCTACGCCCTAAAAACAATCGTAGACAGTCTATAACGGAAATAGTAGCAAATCGTCACTCGATGGCTTGCTACTATTTCACTCGTCCCGTTCGATAGTGCCTTTGGGTGGGAGTTTGTTCCCCTATGAAGTGGAATATCTGTGGTCGTACTCTTTGTTTACAGCGGTGCGTTTTTGGAACGAAAATGAGGATGCTGTAACTTCAATTTCCTACTTCATTTTTCGTAAAAACCGTGGTATACTAGGGATGAGCAAAACTCCGATTTTCTCATGAGACTATACAATAAATAGTGCCATCCGACTTGCTCGAAGCTATATATTGTGACTCGTCTTTGCAAAACTCGCGTTTTGCTCAACCCTGGTGGTATACTGCTTATGAGGTGAGAACTGTGCAGTTTCGACCGTTTGTTTATGATGCAATGAATCAGCAGGTGCCAGTGGCTATTGAGCCGATGACACCGCAGGATGCCGCGACAACGACAAAGGAGCCGCGGTGGCAGACGGATTGGACCAGCGAATATATCTCAAAAGGCAAATTCGATGTCTATGGACTAAAAACGCAGATTGGCGAATTGGTGGCTTTGGGAGCTTATGAGATCAGCGAAGATGTAGTTACCGTCCATATTGTCTATATGGAGAGTCAGGCACAAAGCAATCCGACGCTTTGCGAGCGTCCGAAGTATCGCGGCATCGGACGGGCTTTGATCGCCTATGGCATCAAGCTGTCTGTGGATGCCGGATTCAACGGCGATGTGACCTTGGATGCGAAGACACCGGAGTTGGCAAGGCATTATGAACGGGATTTCGGGGCATTGCTGATCCCTGGGCGAGAGAGGTGCAGCACCACGGTATTTGATTTGTGATGAGGCTGCCAGAGACATTTTTGTATCTTATTTGGAGGAGGGCTGACAATGGAAGACGCGAAGTGGTATTTCACGCATGAAACAGAAGAAGACAGACTATGGTATCGCACCTTTTTTGCGATGTGTCGAAAGTTCGGCGTGTCGTGGCCGAAAGCCAGCGAGGAGCAGAAGGCTTTCATTGAGGAGATCACCCGAATCAATTATGAGAGAGAAACGGCAAAACGAAATTTGACGGCGAAGCCTGTCCGCGGTTTCTTTGATGCAGAAGTTTCCGCTTGACCCACACCGTGACCCACACGGGGAATAAAGTGCTCCCCAAGTCAAGGACATTTTCATTTGACCCATAGCGGCAGCATACCGGCGGGGTACTCACCTGTGGTGATGTAGTGGTAATATTCGTTAGGGGATAGCTTCGCCAGATCCCACTGGCAGCGGTCGTTGTTGTAGTAATCCATCCAGCGGTCAATGGAGGCTTTGGCGGCCTCAAAAGACGTCCACCCCGGGATCTCACTGGCCAGCTCGTCCTTCATGTGCCCGAAGAAGCTCTCTTGGGGCGCGTTGTCCCAGCAGTTCCCTCTGCGGGACATGGACCGCCGCAGCGCGCTGTTCTCCACCAGCTGGATGAACTTCAGACTGGTGTAGTGGGTACCCTGGTCGCTGTGGATCACGGTCTCCTTGCTCAGCGAGATCCCATGGTGCTTTACCAGCAGCTGGACCGTTTCCAAAACAAAATCCACTTCCAGCGATTCGCTCATCGCATAGGCCAGGACCTGC
>NZ_JAFBIQ010000053.1 GCF_021531315.1 Oscillibacter valericigenes
TGTAGTTCAGTTGGTTAGAACGCCGGCCTGTCACGCCGGAGGTCGAGGGTTCGAGTCCCTTCGTGGTCGCCATACGCTGCTGTAGCTCAGTAGGTAGAGCGCATCCTTGGTAAGGATGAGGTCGGCAGTTCGAATCTGCCCAGCAGCTCCAAAAAGCATCGAAAACTTCGGTTTTCGATGCTTTTTTGTTGCAAAAACGCAGAAAATGGTGCGAGCCAAAATGTGGGTCAACCGCCTGACCCACACCGTGACCCACACAACGAAATGTGCGGAAAGAGCCAAAGAGCACCGGAGAGGAGGCTTTGCCTTCTCTCCGGTATTTTTGCACCATTTTTCTGCTTACATGACCTGCGCCATGAAGCTGCCCATCGTTTGTGCTGCCTCGTCTTGCTTCTGCCTTGTAGCGTGGGTGTAGGTGCGGAGAGTGAATCCGGCGTCATAGTGGCCGAGCATACTGCTGACGGTTTTGACGTCCACGCCATTTTGCAGTGCCAGCGTTGCGAAGGTATGTCGAAGATCATGAAATCTGATGTGCGGCAGCCCAGCATCCTTCAGGATCTTCTTGTGCAGATTTACGACGGAGTCTGGGTAGTACATCTCGCCGGTTGCCGGCGAGGGGAACATGTAGGGATTCTCAGTATGCTTGCCATGTTCCGCTATCAGCAGATCGACGGCCTCCTGTGGAATACTGACTTTTCTGACCGAAGTCTCCGTTTTGGGACGGGAGAGCGTCAGTTCACCATTGGGATTCTTTACATACTGTTTGCTGACGGAGATGGTTTTGTTTTGGATGTCGAGGTCACTCCAGAGAAGCGCCGTGATCTCGCCCTTCCGCAAGCCCGTGACCAATTCCAGGTAGAACATCGGGAGCAGTCCTCTCCTGTCAGCGGCCTCGAGATAGTCCTTGATGTGCTCAGGCGAAAGGATCTGCATTTCGATTTTTTGTACTTTCGGCGCGATGCAGTCCTCGGTCGGGTTCCGCAGGATCAGGCGCTCCTTGACCGCCCGCTCGAAGGCGCTATGCAGCATGAGATGCAGACTCCGAACTGTGGTGCTGCTGAGACCGGGATTGCCGTGACCGCTCTTGCGGTCGATGCGACCGTTTTCCATCAGATCCTTGTAGAGCTTTTGTAAGTCATGGGCAGTCAACTTTGTCAGTTTGATGCTGCCGATGCGGGGAATCGTGTATTGCTCGACCATCAGTTGATAGCGGTTTGCTGTTGAGATGCGGATATTCGGCTTTGCGTAGATCTCATACCAGCTCCGCAGCCAAGTTGCTACCGTGTACTCATCAGCGCGGCTGGCATCGATTCCTCTGGTAGCCTCCATTGCGGCACTGAGTTTCGCCTTGCATTCCGCCTGTGTCTTACCCAGCACATTTTTGATGATGCGCTTTCCTGTCTCGGGGTGATAGCCTGCTGTGTAGCGCCCCTCCCAACGCCCGTCTGAGCGTTTCCGAATGTTGCCTTCGCCATTTGCACGTTTTTTCGCCATTTAGTCCTCCTGTTCCGCCGGATGGCAGATGTGTTCTTCTTTCTATCGTTCGAAGGAGTAGAGCCCATCTGCCTCCAGCTCTTTCGCCATGCCCCACGCCAGCTTGAAACCCGCCGTGAAACTCATCAGCGTGGCTTCAACCAGCAACGCATTCTGCGCGTCCAGCAGCCGCAGCAGCTTTCTGCGCCCCACGGCGCCCATGTCCCGTCGCAGTTCCTCTCGAGCGTATTCGACCTGTGTGTACAGTTCTGGATGCGGCTGCCGGTCGAAGCGATTTTGCAGGGCTTTCATGTAGTCGTACATTGCGGCACCTCCTTTTGGCAACCACAACACATACCACAACCCGGCGCACAAAGCTACTGTTTTCTGAAATGTTTCTTTGACTATTGCGGCGCAAAAACTGAATACCTCGACCCGCTTTACATATGGAATTTCATTGAAAATCCTTGCTGCTGTTCCAACTCATGATCGTCCGGTTTGTGACCAAGGGCGATGCGTTTGCGTTGGAGCTCTTGCAGCCGCTTGCGGTCGATTTGAACGCCGTTGGCAGCGGGAGCCGGGGCGTTGTCCCGGAAGATATTGCCCATGTGGTAGAGCAGCCGGGTAGAGGCCAGCAGGACGGAGGGCGGCTCCTGTTCGCCGCACTCCATGCGTTTCATGAAAAATTCCGCGTAGGTGTGACCGTTATCCCGCGCCGCCGCAAACCATTCGTAGGCGGCGCCCATATCTTTGGGAATACCCTCGCCCATGAGGGTCAGCTTTCCCAAGAGGTACTGTGCGTAGGCGCTGCCGTTATCCGCGGCCTGCCGCAGGTATTCCGCCGCAGTCGAAGCGTCCTTTGGCACATTTTTGTCACTGAGATATTCCTTTCCCAACCGGTAGGCGGCGTAATCGTTGCCGTTGTCAGCAGAGCGTTTCAGCCAATAGATGCCCTTGGCGGGATCGTGAACGTCGGCATCATCGGAGAGATACAGCTTGCCGAGGGCGTACTGCGCCGCATCGATTTCCTGTTTTGCCGCGCACTCCAAGAACTTTTGCGCTTTGGCTGTGTCTGGTATCAGCAGTCCACCGTCGCGGTACGCCGTGCCGATGATGTACTGGGCGTAGGCGTCACCGTCCTCCGCAAGCTGTTCCAGCTGCTCCGCCGCTTCATCCCGTTCCTCCAGAGGGAAACTGTCATCATTCGCTATGCTTTGCAGATCCTGACATTCATAGCTCATGGCGTAGACGCTGATCTGTTCGCCGTCATCCTGCATTTCCTCGTCCTCGAAGGAAAACCTGTTCATGCGGATATGCTCTGCCTCACGAATGACGGCGTTCTTGATCTGGCGGAATTCCTTCTGCTGAGACAGCGGCGGGCGTATCCTCTTTTCCTCTTCGGAGTAGTAATCCTCCACCTGACATTGTAGCTTCCACCACGTCTGATAGCATTGATCTACCGTAGGCAGACGCGCCATTTGGTCGACGATCTCGTCCACCAGCTTTTTCATCGGCTTCGGCAGATAGCCGTAGGTTTTCCTGCCACCGACTTGACCGAGCTGCCGCGACAGATCCCAAATCATCTGCTCCGCCTCCGGGTGGATGCAGGTCATCTCCCGCATGGCCTTCGCCAATTCCAGCATGGCTTTCCGAGCTTCCGCCACCAGCTCGTCTCGCGATTTTGTAGTAGTCAAGAAAAGTAGACACGAAAAATATTTATTTTTAATTTACTTTTTCAAAAGTAGACAAGAGAAACATTTTTGCGGAAGTTGTTTTTTCAAAAGTGGACACGGACAATAATTTTTGCCGAAATCCTTTTTCAAAAGTGGACACGATGATTCGAAGCCTTGTAATGTCCTTGTTTGCAAGGGATAGTAGTTTTGGATAGAGTAGAGAGATAAAATCAAAAGTAGGCACGGCACAGAGTTATTTTTCTGTATCTTTCCGC
>NZ_JAFBIQ010000054.1 GCF_021531315.1 Oscillibacter valericigenes
AAAGCAGATGGAAGCCGCCGCACCGCTTGCCCCGGATGGTACGCTTCGGGTAGGTGCTTCCGTACCGGAACGCACCGAATATGAGCAGCAGATCGAGACGCTTCAAGACGGCAAGCGCACTTTGTATGAACGCTATCTTATGGGTGAGATCGACCTGAACACCTACAAGGCAGAAAAGGCCGCGTGTGACGAGCTGCTACTGAAAACAAAAAACGCCTATGCCGCAGTATTGGCACAGGCGAAGCAGAAGCAGGACGAACAGGCACGGCAGGACAGCCGAAAGGAAGCGTCCAAGGCGATTTTTGATGCGGACGCACTGACCACCGAGCTGGCCGAGCTGCTGATCGACCGGGTGCTGGTGTACCCCGATAAGCGCATTGAGATTGCATATAAAATCCAAGACATTTTCGCTTGAGGTGGCAGACATGAAAATCGCTTTCTATTGCAGAGTGGACGGACAGGGCTTCGGCTTTGTCCTCCCCGATGAAGCTGACAAGCTCCGCGAGTTTTTCGCCGAGCATCAGGATAAGCCTGTGCTTGAAAACCCATCAAGCGCAAGCTAAAAATTTTTGTCGTGTGCTTGACATACGGGTGTCGGAGATCATGAAAGCGGATATGCTCCAGTCCCGCGTCCTTGAGGATTTTCTTATGGAGGTCGAAACTATTCCGGCTGAGCGAAAAACGGCGCTTTCAAGTAAGATAAGGAGGGCAAGCACAGACTGTGCTTGCCCTCCGGCATATTTGGCGCATCATTTGTTCTTGAAGAATGCCACCACAACGGCGCCGGGTCCGAGGTGCGTTCCGATCACGCTTCCCACCGTTGTGTAGCGGACCTCCCTCAGATTGCCCTCCCAGATGTGGCGGCTGTCCTCGATGTACTTCAATAAAAGCGCATCGGAAAGCCCGCTGTAGCCAAGCAGCACCGGCTTGCTGAAATCAATGCCGCCCGCCTTGTCGATCTCCTGAATGAGCAGATTGTTCCCCATCTTGGAGCCGCGCGCTTTTCCGAGCAGGTGGATCTCCCCGTCGGTGACGGAAAGCACTGGCTTGATGTTCAAAACCCCGCCGGCAAATGCGGCTGTTTTTGAAACGCGGCCGCCCCGCTTGAGATACTCGAGGGTATCCACCAAGGCGACAATGACGATCTTTTTCTTCTCCTCCTCCAGAGCCCTTGCGATCTCCTCCGCGGAGGATCCCGCATCCAAGAGCCGGAACGCAAGCTCCACCAGGATGCCGGTCCCCATCGCCGCGCTTGCGCCGTCCACGACATAGATGTTTTCATAATCCGCCGCCGCGATCACGGCGCTTTGATAGGTGCCGGAAAACTTGGACGCAAGGGTGATGACAACGGCGGCCTCTCCCGCCTGCCTTGCCTTTTCAAATTCTCCGATAAAATCATTCGGCGTCGCTTGACTGGTGGTGGGCAGCACATCGCTCTCGACCAGCTTCTCATAGAAGGTCTTGTGGTCGATGGTCACACCGTCGATGTATTCCTCCTGGCCGAAGTGAACGGTGAGAGGGACCGTATAGACCCGCTCCTTGACCTCGGGGGTCAGATCCGTGGTGGAATCAATAATGATCCTTGTTTTCAATTGCATCACATCTCCTTATTCTTCGCTGCTTTGGACGATAGCCTCAAGGCTTCTGCTGATGGCGGAAAGACAGCGGTAGAATTTGAGCCTTTCCTCCTCCGTGAGAGCGTGGCTGACCGTTTCCAGAATGCCGTCGATCCTCTCTGCGATCCTTTTGCCTGCCTCCCGCCCTTTTTCGGTCAAAAGCAAGGGGCTTTTATACCGCTTGGCATCGGCGTCGCGCAGAAGAAAGCCGTTGGTCTCCAGATAGTCCACCGCGCGGGAAATGGTTGCCTTGTCCTCCTCGCAATGCTCGCACAGTTCTGCTGAGGTCACGCTGCCCAACGAATAAATGTAGTACAGGCAGGATACATGGGCGCTTCTGAGGTGATAGGCAGCCATCTCCTGATTTTTGATTTTCCGTATATCGCGGCTGATCCTGTTGATCAAAACAGTAAAGGTCTCAAATCTCTCCTGCATGGCTGTCCTCCACTCTTACAAATGTTGAAGTCTCAACAAGCGGACTTTATCACAGAACAGTTGAAATGTCAACAATAAGATTACAGGGCAGAATGTTATTCGCTTGTCCAAAATATATTGCAGTCCTATATGTTTTTCTCCTGTCGGATGCAGAATAGCTTGACAAAGACCGGCTGTATCTGTACGATAAATGTGTAACGATCACAGCCGCAGATGCGCCGCTGAAGAAAGAGACGGCTGCCTGCGCCGCTCCGGCAACGATCCTGCTCTACAATGGCGGCGCGTGCGTTTCCTGCGAGGGTTCCGTATCTCTGGAGGATCTGGAGCTTCTTGATTCGCGCGGTGTGGAGATCCTGACCTGCGGGACCTGCCTCAATTATTATGGCCTGACCGAAAAGCTGCGCGTCGGTGAGGTGACCAATATGTATGTGATCGCGGAAAAGCTGATGCAGGCCGATCTGATCGTTCGCCCCTGATACCGGGGAGGCGGCCCCGCGATGGGCGCTGCTGCGTACAGCGGAGCTATTTTGCGGGAAGGGCCCGCACGGGGAAGCACTGTGAAACACGATATACTGTCAGCAGGAGGAAAGAACGATGAAAATTTTTTCGGTAAAAAAGGCAGCGCTGCTGCTACTCTGCATCGCGGTATTGACCGGCTGCGGCCAAAAGAACGAGGTTACTTTGCCGGAGGATCTTCCGATAGAGCTTGAGTTCGCCAGCGGCGTGGGCGGCTGGGCAAGCTATCTGACGCTGGAGCGGGACGGATCATTTTCGGGCTTCTATTACAGCGCGGACAGAGGGGACTGCGGTGAGGACTACCCAAACGGGACCATGTACATCTGTGATTTCTCCGGGCGGTTTTCGGACATTGAAAAGGTGGACGAGCACAGCTATTCCCTGACGCTGGCAGAGCTGAACAGCAAGCATGAGGTCGGAGAAGAATGGATCGAAAATGAGGTAAAAATGATAGCAATATCCTCCAGGCCATACGGCATGGAGGATGGAGACGAGTATATTCTGTATCTGCCGGACACGCCCATGGACGCTCTGAACGAGGACTTTTTGAGCTGGTGGCCGGGACAGTATGGATCGGACGCCATGCCGGAAACGCTGGAAGGCTATGGGCTGTATAACATCAAAATGGGGTATGGGTTCTTTGAATGATCGAAATGCGGCCTTTCCCGTGGGGCCGACGCGCATCGGCCCGCATCGGCCCGTGAGAAGTTGTTTGGAATACATTATTCATAAGTGATGAGCAAAACAGGCAGAAGGAGCAGCCCACAAACAAGGGAAACGGGAATCAAAAGAGCTTAGGGCA
>NZ_JAFBIQ010000055.1 GCF_021531315.1 Oscillibacter valericigenes
GTGTTGGCGCTACCTATCTTTCCGGGCCGTCTCCAGCCAAGTATTGTCGGCAGAAGCGAGCTTAACTTCCGTGTTCGGGATGGGAACGGGTGGACCCTCGCCCTAATCAGCACCAACTTCTATTGCAACTGCTCTCGCAGCAACAAACTTTTATCAAATTATCAAGTCGTGCCGAGTGGCACGTTCAAGCGTTTTGCGCAGCAAAACCTTGCCGCAGGGCGAATTCATTTCGCCCGAGGATTTTTGTCCTCAAGGGTTCCCAAAAAAGCATCGCTTTTTTGGGATGGTGACCCGTACCGGATTCGAACCGATGTTAACGGCGTGAGAGGCCGCTGTCTTAACCACTTGACCAACGGGCCGTTTGGTACACCTTCAGGGACTCGAACCCTGGACACCCTGATTAAGAGTCAGGTGCTCTACCAACTGAGCTAAAGGTGCATATCCCAGGGATGGCTGCCTCATACCCTGAAAACCGAACAACGAAAGATTACTCATGCCATTCAAGGCCTTTGCCTGCTTCATTCGTAGGTCAAGCCCTCGGGCTATTAGTATCGGTCAGCTCCATACATTACTGCACTTCCACCTCCGACCTATCAACCGGATCGTCTCTCCGGGCCCTTACTTCTTTCGAATGAGAGATCTCATCTTAGGGGGAGTTTCACGCTTAGATGCTTTCAGCGTTTATCTCGTCCGTACATAGCTACCCAGCTATGCCCTTGGCAGGACAACTGGTGCACCAGAGGTACGTCCATCCCGGTCCTCTCGTACTAAGGACAGCTCCCTTCAAATCTCTTACGCCCGCAACAGATAGGGACCGAACTGTCTCACGACGTTCTGAACCCAGCTCGCGTGCCGCTTTAATTGGCGAACAGCCAAACCCTTGGGACCGAATTCAGCCCCAGGATGCGACGAGCCGACATCGAGGTGCCAAACCTCCCCGTCGCTGTGGACGCTTGGGGGAGATCAGCCTGTTATCCCCAGGGTAGCTTTTATCCGTTGAGCGATGGCATTTCCACTCACATACCACCGGATCACTAACTCCAACTTTCGTTACTGCTCGACCCGTCGGTCTCGCAGTTAGGCTCGTTTATGCGTTTACACTCAATGCACGATTTCCGTCCGTGCTGAACGAACCTTTGAGCGCCTCCGTTACCTTTTTGGAGGCGACCGCCCCAGTCAAACTGCCCGCCTAACAGTGTCCCCCGACCGGATTCACGGCCGCAGGTTAGAAAACCAGCAATCCAAGAGTGGTATCCCAAGGGCGACTCCATACGACCTGACGACCGTACTTCTCCGTCTCCCACCTATCCTGTACATGAATTACCGATTTCCAGTATTAAGCTGCAGTAAAGCTCCATGGGGTCTTTCCGTCTAGTTGCGGGTAACTGGCATCTTCACCAGTACTACAATTTCGCCGGGTGGGCTGTCGAGACAGTGCCCAGATCATTACGCCATTCGTGCGGGTCAGAACTTACCTGACAAGGAATTTCGCTACCTTAGGACCGTTATAGTTACGGCCGCCGTTTACCGGGGCTTCAATTCGATGCTTCGTTGCCTGACATCTCCTCTTAACCTTCCGGCACCGGGCAGGCGTCAGCCCATATACGTCATCTTTCGATTTAGCATAGACCTGTGTTTTTGGTAAACAGTTGCCTGGGCCATTTCACTGCGGCCTCTTTCGAGGCTCCCCTTCTCCCGAAGTTACGGGGTCAACTTGCCGAGTTCCTTGACAACCCTTCTCCCGTTGGCCTTAGGATTCTCTCCTCATCTACCTGTGTCGGTTTGCGGTACGGGCACCTTAGCATCCCTCAGAGCTTTTCTCGCCTCCGAGCATCGCGGACTTCCCTACTATGTTTCAGTCCCTTACGCCGCGGTCTACCAACGCCGCGGTTCCGCTATCTCGAAGTGTCCCTCTGACTTAAGTTTCGGTGGTTACGGAATTTCTACCGTATGTGCATCGACTACGCCTCTCGGCCTCGCCTTAGCTCCCGACTTACCTTGGGCGGACGAACCTTCCCCAAGAAACCTTAGATTTTCGGCCATTATGATTCCCACATAATTCTCGCTACTCATTCCGGCATTCTCACTCCAATACAGTCCACCAGTGCTTCCGCTCTGACTTCACCCCGTATTCGACGCTCCCCTACCACTGTCTTTCGACAATCCCAAGCTTCGGTTGTGTGCTTAGCCCCGTTATATTTTCCGCGCAGAGTCACTCGACCAGTGAGCTATTACGCACTCTTTTAATGAGTGGCTGCTTCTAAGCCAACATCCTGGTTGTTTTCGCAACTCCACATCGTTTTCCACTTAGCGCACATTTGGGACCTTAGCTGTGGGTCTGGGCTGTTTCCCTTTTGACAATGAAACTTATCTCACACTGTCTGACTGCTAGTCATCAATTATCCGGCATTCAGAGTTTGATAGGGTTCAGTAAGCTTATCGCCCCCTAGCCCATTCAGTGCTTTACCTCCGGTAATCTAAACTAACGCTAGCCCTAAAGCTATTTCGGGGAGAACCAGCTATCTCCGAGTTCGATTGGAATTTCTCCGCTATCCACAAGTCATCCGCCACCATTGCAACGGGGGTCGGTTCGGCCCTCCATGGAGTTTTACCTCCACTTCAGCCTGCTCATGGATAGGTCACCCGGTTTCGGGTCTATGGCAACGAACTTCATGCGCCCTATTCAGACTCGCTCTCGCTGCGCCTCCGGTACTCAATACCTTAAGCTTGCTCGTTACTATAACTCGCCGGACCGTTCTACAAAAAGTACGCCATCACGCTTTAACGCGCTCTGACTGCTTGTAAGCACAAGGTTTCAGGTTCTCTTTCACTCCCCTCCCGGGGTCCTTTTCACCTTTCCCTCACGGTACTGCTCCTCTATCGGTCATCAGGTAGTATTTAGGCTTGGATGGTGGTCCACCCGGTTTCCCACGGGGTTTCACGTGTCCCGCGGTACTCTGGATCCAGACTGCCAGTCTCCGCTTTCGGATACGGGGCTCTCACCCTTTATCGCCGGCCTTCCCATGCCGTTCTCCTAGCTTCCTCTAGTCATGATGTCTGTCCGCAACCCCGGAGAATAAATCCTCCGGTTTGGCCTCCTCCGCGTTCGCTCGCCACTACTTGCGGAATCTCGGTTGATGTCTTTTCCTGGCCCTACTTAGATGTTTCAGTTCAGGCCGTTCCCTTCGTACACCTATTTGATTCAATGCACGATGCTTGAGTATTGCTCAAGCGGGTTCCCCCATTCGGAAATCCACGGATATAACGGATATTTGCTCCTCCCCGTGGCTTATCGCAGCTTGTCACGTCCTTCTTCGGCTCCTGATGCCAAGGCATTCCCCTTGCGCTCTTTATAGCTTGACCT
>NZ_JAFBIQ010000056.1 GCF_021531315.1 Oscillibacter valericigenes
CGGAGGTGCTGGAAAACCGGAGTGAGCGCAATCGCTGGATTTCGCAGTTTACGCAGTTCTCCACGCTGGAAACCTTAGACCGCAGGGCGCTCATTCACATGGTACAGAGCATCCGCGTCCGTGGCAAAAAGGAACTGGATATTACCTTTACCCATGAGGACGAATATAAAAAGGCGTTGCAGCTTCTGGCGCTGGCTGCGCAGCAGAAAGATTACGAACAGAGAAAGGTGGGATGAGCATGGCAAGAAAAAGCAGAAAAGAAACGGCTGCGGTGGCCGTGCAGGAGGCCGACGCCGCTTGCCGCGCCGCGATCTATGTCCGCCTTTCGGTGGAGGATACCCACACGCACAGCGTATCCATTGAAACCCAGCAGATGATTATTGCCCGCTATCTGGAGCAGTACCCGGAGATCAGCGTGTACGATACCTATATCGACAACGGCGCGACCGGGACAAACTTCCACCGTCCGGGCTTTCAGCAGATGCTATCAGATATTGAGGCCGGTCATGTAAACTGCGTCATTGTCAAAGACCTTTCCCGTTTGGGACGAAACACCATCGACACCGGCTACTACATTGAGCAGTATTTCCGTATCCGCAGCGTCCGCTTCATTGCGGTCAATGAAAACTTCGACACCGCCGCCCCGGAGGACGCTCATTCCGGTATCATCATTCCGCTGCGGAACATGATAAACGAAGCCTACGCTTTGGACATCGGGCGAAAGATCAGGGCGCAGCAGCGGCAGGCCATGAAGGACGGAAAGTTCATCGGTGCGCGTACTCCCTACGGCTATCTGAAAGCCGAGGACGATTGCCACCAGCTTATCATCGACCCCGTTGCCGCCGTCGTGGTGCAGCGGATGTTCCGCTGGGCTTCCGAGGGCGCTGGCCTGAATACCATTGCCGTGCGGCTGAACGAAGCAGGCGTTCTTACCCCCAGCCACTACAAGAAGATGCAGGGCAAGATCACTCATGAGAATTTGCTCGGCAGCGGCAAGTGGCAAACCCGAACGGTCGGCGTCATTCTCCGCTCCGAGGTCTACACCGGAGATCTCGTTCAGGGGCAGACCAAAACCGTGGATCACCGGCAGGTCAAGGCCGATGCCGAGGAATGGACGGTGGTGCGGGACACCCATGAGGCCATCATCAGCCGGGAACAGTTCGCGGCGGTGCAAGCAATCCTCGACCAGACTGCCAGCCGCGCCAAGGCACGGGAGGTCAAAGCCTACACGCCGAATTTGCTCAAAGGCAAGGTGTTTTGCGCCCATTGCGGCGGCAGCCTGCATCGGCAGAGAAATATCCGCAAGAAGTCCGATGATGTGTACTTCTACCATTGTCTGAGCCAGAGCCGAATCAGCAAGGGTGCCTGCCCCGGCGTGACCATCCGCGAGGATATGCTGCTGGATATGCTGGCAGATATGCTTCAGGATGCGCTTGATACGGCGCTGGGGCAATACACCCTCTCCCTTGCAGAGTTGCCCCGGCAGGCCGCTGAACGTGCCGAGCTGCGGGAGAAGATCACCAGCCGCAAACAGGAAATCCAGCGGCTTCGCGGCATTGTGCGGAGCTTATATGAAAATCTTGTGCAAGGCGTTCTCACCAAGGATGAATACTTCGACTACAAGGAAAAGTATGAGAGCCGCATTGCCGACCTCTCCGTGGAAATGGAACAGTTGGAGGACGGCCTGCGAACGATGGATGCTCAAGCAGAGCAGCACCAGGCGCTGGAACAGGATGCCGCGCAAATCAAGGCTGACCGTGCGCTGACCGGCGCACTCATCGAGCGGCTGATCGACCGCATCGAGGTATCCCACGACAAGCAGATTACGGTGCGCTATCGCTTCCAGAGCGAGTTTGAAACCTATGCGGAGGTGCTGGAACAATGCAGAAATATGTGATTGCCCTCTACATCCGCCTCTCTATCGAGGACTACAAGTACGACAGCTTGAGCATTGAGAATCAGAGCCTTGTTCTCCATGAATATGCGGCATCCATGCCCGAAGCTCTGAACGCGGAGATCATGGAGTTCATCGACAACGGATACAGCGGCACGAATTTTGAGCGTCCGCAGGTACAGAAGCTCATTGAGATGGTGCGGGCCAATCAAATTGACTGCATCATCGTCAAGGATTTTTCCCGCTTCGGACGAAACAGCATTGAAACCGGCTATTTCATCGAGCGTGTGTTCCCGCTGTTCCACACCCGCTTCATTTCCATCAGCGATGATTTTGACAGCGCGAAATTCAAGGGCGATACCGGCGGCATGGATGTGGCGTTCAAGTACCTCATCAGCGAATATTACAGCCGCGATATGTCCATCAAAACCAAGAGTGCCAAGTACGCCAAGATGCAGCGCGGTGAGTATCAGAGCAAAATCTGTCCCTACGGCTACCGCAAAAGCGCCGATGGCAGAATGGAGCCTGACCCGGAGGCTGCTGCCGTTGTGCAGCTCATTTTCAGCCTTTCCGCAGGCGGCATGAACGCCGCTGCCATCACGCGGGAGCTTTTCCGGCGCGGTATTCCGACACCCGGAGAATACAAGGCAGCGCACGGCAATCACACCCATGATATTTCCCGCTGCCACGGGATTTGGAGTGCATCCACTATTCTCCGCATTTTGGCCGACGAACGCTACACCGGCGTGTATGTGATCGGAAAGCGGGCGGTTCTCGAAGTAGGCGGCACCAGAAGCCGCCTGAAGGATAGAGAATCGTGGTATATCATCCCCGACCATCACCCGGCCATCGTTGAGAAAGCCGTGTTTGATACCGTGCAGGCCAGCCAGCTCCGCTTTTCCCAGCCCAACAAAAAGAAGCGGGACTACCCGCTGAAGGGCAAAGCCTTCTGTGGCTGCTGCGGTCATGCGCTGTCCCGCACCATGCAGAAAACCTCGTATTATCACTGCCGCCATTCCGAAGCGGACAAAGAAAGCCGCTGCCACAAAATGCGTCTGAACGCCGCGGAGCTGGAACAGACAGTGTTCCTGACGCTGAAAAAGCAGATGGAAGCCGCCGCACCGCTTGCCCCGGATGGTACGCTTCGGGTAGGTGCTTCCGTACCGGAACGC
>NZ_JAFBIQ010000057.1 GCF_021531315.1 Oscillibacter valericigenes
GAGTGATTTTCGGTTTCAGCCATGACCGGAAACCATTGCAATCACTGCTCTTTTGGAGTTTTGCTCATGGCTGGAGATTAGAAACAAAGGAGGTGTATTCTTTTCTCCTGCCTGTAGCGATATCAGTCATTTTCAAAATGCATTGAAGGATATCAGTAACTAAGGATACGCCGCTGGGTATTTCATCTAATTTTTTGCAGACAGTTGTATACTCCAGTTTTGCTTCTGACAACATACCTGCAAGTTGTTCTTTATATAGATCTTGGACAGCGTCATTGAACCGAATGGCACTTATTGTTTGGCTAAGTTGGTTCAGCTCTACCTGAATATCATCTATACTCATCCCAATATCCTTAGTAAGGATGTCTACATCTCCGTTATCGCAGGCAAAAACGATCTCATGGTCAAGATTCATTCTATCAAGCGCATGCTCAATTGCGCCAATCCCGCTGAAAACAGTTGCAATTCTAATCATACTTGTTCTCCAATTCCGGTCGACTTTTTGTATACAAATGCTGAGTTTTACTTTTCTTCAGTCTGTCCGGATCTCATCCAGGCATCTACTTCGCTGATTTTGAATTTCCATGTGCGACCAACTTTAACGCCAGGCATACCGCGTTTTTCTATCCACGACAATGCTGTGTCGCGAGTAATGCCGAGGTACTCGGAAATTTCTTTCATGGAATACCAGCGTTCTATCTGTTCATTTCCCATTTGATAATTCTCCTTCAGGCAGAGGTTATAAGTAGATGCAATATATTATATCGCAATTATCATGATTCTTCAATAGGATTTATGCCGAAACTTGCTGAATTTCATCAGAAAAGGCGCGTTTTTATCTAATTATTCAAATTGACTTTCTGCCGATATTGGCAAAAACTAAGCTGTATTTCATTGAAGAAAACTTGATATTTTGCCGATAATGTGCTATACTATCCCTGTACAGAAAGTGAGGGATCTCTATGAAATATATTTCTGTCGCGGAAACCTGTCGCGGAAACGGCGAAAAGGTGGGGCGTTTCCGAACGCAGCGTGCGAGGGTACTGCGCCGAAGGAAAAATCGACGGTGCATTTCTGACCGGCAAGACATGGAACATACCAGAAACCGCGGAGAAGCCCGATCGCATTAACAAGAAAACCGGTACACCAAAGACCCTTCTTGAGGTGCTGAAAGCCGAAAAAGCGGCGAAGCTGCACGGCGGTATTTATCATAAAATCCAAATCGATCTGACCTATAACTCCAACCACATCGAGGGCAGTCACCTTACTCACGATCAGACGCGCTATATCTTTGAGACGAACACCATCGGCGCATCGGACGGGACGGTCAAGGTTGACGATGTGGTCGAGACCGCCAACCATTTCAAGTGCATTGATATGGTGATCGACAATGCCAATTATGCTCCGAGCGAGGCGTTCATCAAGCAACTGCACGCCGTTCTGAAAAGCGGAACTTCCGATTCCCGGCTTGATTGGTTTGCCGTTGGAAATTACAAGAAACTGCCCAACGAGGTCGGCGGCATGGACACAACTGCGCCGGAGAATGTCGGTGCTGAAATGAAGAAGCTGCTTGCCGAGTACAACGCCATTGAGGGCAAAACCTTTGACGATTTGCTTGACTTTCACTACCGCTTTGAGCGCATCCATCCGTTCCAGGACGGCAACGGCAGAGTCGGGCGCCTGCTCCTTTTCAAAGAATGCCTGCGGAACAACATCGTGCCGTTTATCATTGAGGACGACATCAAGATGTTCTACTACCGCGGCTTGAAGGAATGGCAGAATGAGCGCGGCTATCTGCGTGATACCTGCCTTTCTGCACAGGACAGGTTTAAGAAGTATTTGGACTATTTCCGAGTCCCGTATGACAAATAAGCAAATCCGCCCCTGTGCGATACAGAGGCGGATTGCTTTTTCGTAATAAACCCGTGCGTCTATGCCGTAAAAATGTAGAATTTTCAATGTGTTTTCGGGTGTTGCTCACACTTCCGTATCACGCTTCCGGACCAGAAAAACAGCCGTTTTCGTAAAGAAAACTGATGTTTTTGCAACTTTAACAAGATATTTTATCTGTGACGAGAAGAAATAATTCAACTTTAGTTCAACTCACTTTGAAAATTCAAGCCTTTTTCAAAAACACGTCAGCTAAAATGTCAGCGTTTTTCCGATCGGCGTTCTCCATCACATGCGCATAGATGTTCGCTGTATACGGAAAAAGAAGGTTCATCACATGAACAACTACAACACCGGGCAGCAAGTTCAAGAAATATCCGGATGATTTTCGAGTACCGTATGACCAATAAGCAAATCCGTCCCTGTGTGATACAGAGGCGGATTTGTTTTTTCGCAATAAATCCGTGCGTCCATACCGCTATTGCCGGCTGACTTCATTCGGTCGGCAATAGCATCATGGAAAATAGTTAACTTCTAATTTGCTTTTGTCTCACGCTCTAATCCGATTGTATTCCTCAATGGCCTTTTTGAGAATGTCCATCGCGCGCTCGATCTTGTCGCACTCGAGCACATAGGCCATGCGCACCTCGTTGAGGCCCT
>NZ_JAFBIQ010000058.1 GCF_021531315.1 Oscillibacter valericigenes
GCCCTAAGCTCTTTTGATTCCCGTTTCCCTTGTTTGTGGGCTGCTCCTTCTGCCTGTTTTGCTCATCACTTATTGTTACTGGTTATAAGAGCAACTCATACGGAAGCAGTGCGCGTGTCATGAAAGGATATTCCATCCATAGATCAACTGGTCAGAGTAAGACTATAAGAGAAACGGTTAGCACAGAGTATCCAGGACGTCTGTTTATCACCAACCAAAGAATCGTTTTTCTTGCAGAGCGGTATGGATTTGATATAGGCTTTGATAAAGTGTCAAATATCACGATGTATGATGAATACTTGGAAGTGTTTTCCGGCAGCAGGTTTTATCGGGTTTATACTCCGCACACGCTGCTTATTCGTGATTTGATTACCTTAATGAATATGTGTTATAAAGAACAACATCCAGATGAATAAACGCCTACAGAATGCAGTGATCAGAAAAGCCAGACGACAGGAATCGCAAGCGACCGATACAGATTAAATTTTTCGTAGATGAAAAAGAACTCGGCTTGATAACGGCGAGGACAGTGAAATCCGCTCGTTTTATTTCTCCAATCCTGTTCAGACAGTTGCCCTACCGAAGGAGGACAACAATATGTTAAGGGCAACCGACAAAATCACAACGCTTTATTGCAGACTGTCCGTGGAGGACACCAAAGAAAAAGGTTTTTCCGAATCTCGTGCACACGATACAAATTCACACGATAGATGATGCGGGGGCGAGACACTGACAAGAGTGTCCCTCCCGCATCAATACTGTTTTCTGAAGTGGTATGTATCTTTCAACCGTTCCAGCATTTCATAAACAACGGGACAAACTTCGGCAGAAGCAATGATGTTGAGCAAACTCCCCATTCTGCCCGGTCTATCCGTATAGGGATAAGCGGCGCACTCGGATGGCTTGCAGAATTCCACTTCACACTGTCCATCTTCGCGCAAAAACGGGCATGGCTTTTTCATCTCATAGCCCAATAAACCTTCGGAAAGGAATTGCTTGCAGAAGGCATCAGGTGTAAGCCCCTTCGCCGCCGCGATGGTGGAAACCTCTTCATTTTCAAGCGACACATCATAGGAGCGGCAGCAGTTGCGGCATTTAGAGCAGTCATATGACGCAAATAGTTCTTTATGCAGACTGAGAAACTGCTGATCCAATTCCTCCTCGTCAGCGTGAGTTTTCAGAAAACTGCGAAAACGGTGATTTTCTTCTTCGACTTTCAATGCTGCTTCGCGTACATTGTTGGGCGTGATCATATGGTGTACCTCTCTGTTTTTATCCGTATGGTGTCTGGTTATGAATAAGAAAATTATATGCCGTTTTTCTTTGGAAATCAATGGATCAAATTGAAAAGCATACGAAAAGCAAGTACTGGGAAGGAGTATGCCAAAAAACTGGCGGCGTTTTTGAACTGGATCGATTCAAAAAATGTCGTATACGAGAATGCCATCATGTACGAGAATTTCTGCATGAACTCGTATTTGGCAGTTTGTGGGGCGAAAAGGTTCTATCCTTACAGTCGACGGTGGGATATCTGTATAGATGCGGATGTTGGCAGTACCCTGCAGGGGCTTTCACAAATGCAAATTAGGAGACGCAAGGAAACGGCAAATGAGCCGTTTTGACAAACGGATACCGAGAACTTCGGCAGTACGCGGAGCACGCCGAGGGTAGTGATACCACCCCTGCTTCGCACACGCAGAAAGCCCTGAGCACAGAGTGTGAAAACCGTAATTTCGACAGAAACGAAAAAAGATCACGCAGCCCAGCGGGGCCGCGACGCCTCGGGACAGCGACACGCATAAGCGCATCGCTGTCCCGAAGGCTTTCTGCGTTCTTCGGGAGCACACCCGGCCAAGACCCAAAAGCGGCAAAGTACGCCGTTCTGATACCCGGCCCGGGGATGTTGGTGAACGTGTGGAACGCTCCGAGGGTAGTAATAGCGCCCCCATCCGAAACGCCCCCTGTTTCGGCGTGTGAGCCGCTGTGTGCGATCCTTCTCTGAAAGCCGAGTGTGTACCCGCTTTCGCCTGTGAAAGCGAACGTGGGCCGTTTGTGCGAGAAGTTGAAAAGCGGGATGAGAAGCGGTTTGGGACAGCGTTGTGGCGGTAACTTTTTGACGATATATGCGGGAACGGTTTTGGGCGAAAGGCTGAACTTTTTAAGCCGGATTTTTGGACAGTGAAAGCCGTTCGATTTTAGTACAAGATAAAGGGCCGCAGTCGCAAGCGCCCGCGGCTCGGCCACAAAGCCCCGCAGTGCGGGGCTTTCCGGGGTT
Source organism: Oscillibacter valericigenes (assembly GCF_021531315.1). GTDB lineage: Bacteria > Bacillota > Clostridia > Oscillospirales > Oscillospiraceae > Hominicoprocola. The sequence goes on from NZ_JAFBIQ010000058.1 coordinate 2,276, forward strand.
TTGAAACCGCAGTCTAAGGTGCACCTTGAAACGGTCTTGGGTGAACGTCAGGCACGGAAAATGCCTGTGACGGCAGACTTTTCAAGGTGGACATTCCGCAGTCAAACAGCAAAACCGCTGTTTTCAACTGCCAGAAAAAGTGCTTTCAGCGCAACGCAATTTTCGGAGAAAAATATGTGTATTTTGCGCCGCTGTAGACAATATGAAATGACTCCTGCGCTTGTAAAACGTGGATTTACCTGTCATACTTTT
>NZ_JAFBIQ010000059.1 GCF_021531315.1 Oscillibacter valericigenes
TCCTCCTGTTCCGCTGGATGGCAAATGTGTTCTTCTTCCTCCCGTTCGAAGGAGTAGAGCCCGTCTGCCTCCAGCTCTTTCGCCATGCCCCACGCCAGCTTGAAGCCCGCCGTGAAGCTCATCAGCTTGGATTCAACCAGCAATGTGTTTTGTGCGTCCAACAGCCGCAGCAGCTTTCTGCGCCCTGCGGCGTCCATGTCCCGCCGCAGTTCTTCATGGGCGCTTTTGATCTGGGCGTCCAATTCTGGATGAGACTGACGGCCGAAACGCTTTTGCAGGGCTTTCGTGTAGTCATACATTGCGGCACCTCCTTTTGGTAACCACAACACATACCACAACTCCGCGCGCAAAGCTACTGTTTTCCAAAATGTTTCTTTGACTATTGCGGCGCAAAAACTGAACACCTCGACCTGCTTCACATATGGAATTTCATTGAAAATCCCTGTTGCTGCTCTGGCTCATGATCGTCCGGCTTATGGCCAAGGGCAATGCGTTTGCGTTGGAGCTCCTGCAGCCGCTTGCGGTCGATGTGGATGCCGCCGACCGTTGGCATAGCGGGGGCGTTGTCCCGGAAGATATTGCCCATGTGATAGAGCAGCCGGGAGGCTGACAGCAGGACGGAGGGAGGCTCCTGTTCGCCGCGCTCCATGCGTTTCATAAAAAATTCCGCGTAGGTGTGGCCGTTATTCCGCGCCGCCGCGAACCATTCGTAGGCGGCGTCCGGGTTCTTCGGAACGCCCTCGCCCATGAGGGTCAGCTTGCCCAACAGATATTGAGCGTAGGCGTTGCCGTTATCCGCGGCCTGCCGCAAATATGACGCTGCGATTTCGGCATCTTTTATCGTATTTTTGCCGCTAAGATATTCCTTGCCCAACCGGTAGGCGGCGTGATCGTTGCCGTTGTCAGCAGAGCGTTTTAGCCAATAGATGCCCTTGGCAGGATCGTGCACATCTGCATCATCAGAGAGATACAGCTTGCTGAGGGCGTACTGCGCCGCGTCCAAGTCCTGCTCGGCCGCGCGTTCCAACAGCTTTTCCGCTTTGACCATGTCGGGGATCAGCAGCCCGCCGTCACGGTACGCCGTGCCGATGATGTACTGGGCATAGGCGTCACCGTCCTCCGCAAGCTGCTCCAACTGCTCTGCCGCCTCGTCTCGCTCTGCCAACGGAAAGCTCTCATCATTTGCCACGCTTTGCAGATCCTGACACTCGTAGCTCATGTCATAGGCGCTGATCTGCTCGCCGTTATCCTGCATTTCCTCGTCCTCGAAGGAAAATCTGTTCATGCGAAGATGCTCCGCCTCTTTGATGACGGCGTTCTTGATCTGGCGAAATTCCTTTTGCTGAGACAGCGGTGGACGTATTCTCTTTTTATCTTCGGAGTAGTAATCCTCCACCTGACATTGCAGTTCCCACCATGTTTGGTAGCACATTTCCACGGTAGGCAGCCGCGCCATCTGATCGACGATCTCATCCACCAGCTTTTTCATTGGCTTTGGCAGATAGCCGTAGGTTTTCTTGCCGCCGACCTGACCGAGTTGCCGTGACAGATCCCAAATCATCTGCTCCGCCTCTGGGTGGATGCAGGTCATTTCCCGCATGGCCTTCGCCAATTCCAGCATCGCTTTCCGCGCTTCAGCTACCAGTTCATCACGAGATTTACTTTTCTGCTCATAGACATGGAGCAGCTCCTGACGGAAGATCTGATTGGTGAGAGTGGATTTGATCTGCCGGATACCATCCTTGGAAAGGTACGCCTGATTGGGTTTCGTTGACCACGCCATCATGTGAACATGAGGGTGGTTGCCTTCGTCATGGAACGCAGCGTACCAGCGAAAATTCTCCGGCGGGATCTTCATCGCCGCGGCGATGTCGTTACGGTGCGTCCTCAACAACGTGCGCCACGCTTCCGCGTGGTTGTAGCCCAGCCGCTCCGCATCCTCGCGGTGGAGGGAGATGATGTGCGTCCACACATTGCCGGTGTAGTGATCCAGTTCATCCATGACTCTGTTCAGATCCACATTGTTATCGTCACCGAACATGCCGTGCTCACCCAACCGCTCCGCCCTTGGACGCAGAGCGATGTACTTGGCGTAACCTTCCATGCCCTGCACCAGATCCCAATTTTCCTCCAGCGTCAGTGTGATGAGCGCGGACGCCGTCGCTTTTGTCGGGTGTGAGAGGTAGTCCTCATATTCCATCAGCTCTTTTGCGTCAGGAAAATCCTTCACTAATTTCGCGATGAGCTGCGTCTGCTTTTGGGTGGGCGGACGGTCATCCGGGATGATCTCTACCCGCTCCCGCGTTGCAATGTACTTGAGATACCCACCGGCACTTTTCCCACTGCTGCACTTGATGTACGGACTCTTGACGATCAGCCTTGCCATGCTTCGCTCTCCAGCTCACGGAGCTTCTGTTCCAACCGCAGCTGACCGTTGGTGCGCTTGACGGCGGCGATGCTCTTGGCCCG
>NZ_JAFBIQ010000005.1 GCF_021531315.1 Oscillibacter valericigenes
CAAGCTGCTCCGGCTCAAAAAGGGCGTCTTTTTGAACAAGTCCACTGCGCACGGTGAAGTCGCGTTTGGCGGCTTCGTAGTCCTGCTGAAAATAATGCCCGAGATGGACGCCCTCTCGGTCGAAGTCCCACTCCCAAGTCACAAACTGGACACCCCGCTCGGTGGGATGGCCCGCCAGCACCGCGTCACCGAAGTCCGCGAGGATACGGTAGTCGCCATCCAGTCCGCTGGCTTTGAGCCGCGGCGCAGTTTCCAGAATCGCCATGTATTCCGAAGTCATTTTAGCGGTGTCGATCACCGTCTGCAAAGCGTCCTGCGTCCGAATATTGTCCACGTTCTCTTGCCGGTACAACACGCTGCCCTTGCCGGATACGCGGCAGAGGCGCCCTTTTTCCCAGCAGACGGGCAGGTGGTGATCCTCGATGGGCTCTACCGTGAAACCGTTCTGCCGCAGCCGAATGGCGGTTTCTTCAAGGAAACGAAGCTGCGTGGTTCCGTTCTGATCGTTCATTGTGAAGTCCTCCTCGTAAGCAAAAAAATAGGCCGGAGCATCCTAAAAATGCTCCGGCCGGTTGACGGATTAAGTTGTGAAATGAAAAAGGGCGCCTATTTGATGGCTTCGACGAAACCAACAAACAGACGCCTGAAAGATCGTATGAAATTTTGAGGAAAGAACGCTCTAATTTGCGCCCGCAAAAAGGGCGCTTCTTTGAATTCTGCCCTTGAAATCGCAAAAGGGGGAGTTCGAATCTCCCCAGTTACCAAAATAACGCGAAAATATCTTTTTTCAGAGTGCGGAATTTGAAAGAAAAAAAGGTGGCAACCCTTTGGTATTCTAAGCGTTTCGCTTAAAATATCCGAATTGCTGCCACCTTATGGAGGTGACACCCAGATTTGAACTGGGGAATGAGGGTTTTGCAGACCCTTGCCTTACCACTTGGCTATGTCACCGGATGGAAAAAGGAGCAAATGCATTGCTCCTTTTCTTTTTTTGGAGCGGGCGACGAGGCTCGAACTCGCTACCTCCACCTTGGCAAGGTGGCGCTCTACCAGATGAGCTACGCCCGCGGAACATTGAGAATAATAGCAGATATATGCTCGTTTGTCAAGCTGTAATTTTCATTTTCCACTGATTTTGGCATCCTTTTTTTCTTTGAAAATCAGCGCTTTTTCGTCAAAAGGGAGCGTCCCATGAGGACGCTCCCTTTTACAGGATCAGGAAAGATAGTTCAGCGGGTTATAATAGGTGCCGTTATACATGACGCCGAAGTGGCAGTGGACGCCGCTGGCGACGCCGCTGCGGCCTGCCTTGGCGATCTGCTGGCCCTTGTAGACCGTCTGTCCCGCGGAGACGAGCAGAGAGGCGTTATGCTCATAGTAGGTCTTAAAGCCGTTCTGATGGTCAATAATGACCACATAGCCCATCGCACCCTTATAGCCGGAATAGCTCACCACGCCGCCGTCCGCCGCATAGATCGGCGTGCCGTAGGACACGGAAATGTCGATGCCCTTGTGGTTGGTGGACGCGCCTCGGATGCCGGTGTTTCGGTAGCCGAAGTAAGAGGTGATGCGGCCGCTCGTCGGCCAGCGGAAGCTGCCCGTGGGATACCAGCTCGGGCGCTCCTTGGTGCCCTGCGCGCGCCGCTCGGTGACCGGCTCGGTAAGCGTCACGCTCGAGAGGACGGTACGCTCGGTCTCCTCGCCGTTGATATAGGTGACATCGGCCACGACATCCGCCGAGCCGTAGGAGCCCTTGGAGAGCACCTTGTAGTCGCCCTTATACATGCTTGCATCGTCGGTGTAGGTGATGTCGTACTGAAGGTCCTCCACATAGTTCTGCCGCTCGGTGACCACAACGGTCAGATACGGCACGGCGTTGGAGAGCGTCAGCTCATCGCCGATCTGCAGGCGGTTGATGTCAAAGTCCGGGTTGATGGCCAGCAGCTCCTTGCTGGTCATACCATGGCTGTTGGCGATGGCGCTCCAAGTGTCGCCCTTGACGACCGTGTAGGTCACCTCACCGGACTTGGTGGAGTTGAGGATCTCAGCGATCTGGCCGAGGTTGACGATGCTCTCGGTAGGGACATAGCCCTTGGCGATACGGACATCCTCCACAAAATCGACCGTCAGCGTATCCTCGGAGATATAGCTCTCCTTGAGCTGGTCGAGCAGGCCCTCAAGTGCGCCCTCATACTGCGTCGAGCCGATGAGCGTATCGTCGATATACAGGGAGTAGCCGCGCGTGACAAGGCCGACCTCGTCGGTCAGTTCCTCCTCCAGCTCCTCGCGGTCCACGACCTCACTGCGTGCGACCAGGGCGCTCGTATACTGGATGGAGCTATCTGAGAAGGTGAATTTCTTGCCCAGCGTTTCGCTGGTGATGTCGGCAATGCTCGCCGCGACATGCTTTGCCTCACGCAGGCTCTCAACGGTGTCGAGCGCCTTGCCGTTGTAGATCACCGTCGTGCCGATGGTGTAGCGGGAGAGAAGGACCGCCACCGCCGCGATGGCCAGCGCGCCGCCGACGAACACGAGCGAATGATACTTTCTCGCGCGCCAGCGGATCACGCGCTGCCCGCCTGTGCGGCGGATAAAATGCCGACGCGCAAGGCGCAGCCTCTCGCGTCCCATCGTGCCCCAGTAGGACAGCATACCGCACAGCATAAGAAGCAGCTGCCCCGCCAGATTGCCCGATTCAGGGAAGCTGCGTGCGCGGGACTCATGCACCACCTGACGCACACGGTCGTGCGTATGACGCAGGCGCTCTCTGAGCGGTTTGGCAGTGCGAGCCTCGTTTGCCGCGGCTTTGCGCGGCTTTTCCGCGCGTTCGGCGCGCTTGGTACGCGCGCCGAAGCCGTTTCGATTCAGTTGTCTTTTCCCTTTGCACTGTTCCATGTTCACTCCGCAAATAACAAACCATTCAAAATGGTTACAATTTGTAACAAATGTAATATACCCTCTTTTCTCCGCCGCGTCAAGCCCCGACTTTTCCGCAGCGCGGCTCACGGGACGCGCGGTGGGGCGCGCCGGCCTACATTTGGCCGTTTTTGTGCAATTTCGGCACAACATCTGCGAAATTTCGCCCCTTTTTGGGCATTTCAAAAAATCATATAAAAATTGTAAATTTTTTATGATTTGGTGTTGAGACGCGAAAAAAACAGGTGTATACTGTTATCCGTTAATTCTTGCCGCCCCCCTGCGGCAGCAAAATTTGGAGGAATCTCTATGTTTGCTCAATTGATCGCGACCCTGAAAAAGAATCCCAAAACCATTGTTTTTACCGAGGGCACCGACCCGCGTATCCTTGAGGCGAGCGCGCGTCTGCTCTCCAGCAGCTTTCTCAAGCCGCTGCTCATCGGCAACCCCGACGAGCTGGCCGCGGCTGCGGAGGAAGTCGGCTTCAACATCCGCGGCGCGGAGATCGCCGATCCCGAAAACTATCCCGAAATGGACGCGATGGTCGAAAAAATGGTCGAGCTGCGCAAGGGCAAGATGACGCCCGAGCAGTGCCGTGAGGCCCTCAAAAAGGGCAACTACTTCGGCACCATGCTCGTCAAGATGGGCAAGGCCGACTGCCTGCTCGGCGGCGCGACCTACTCCACAGCCGACACCGTGCGCCCCGCGCTCCAGCTCATCAAGACCCGTCCCGGCAGCAACATCGTCTCCTCCTGCTTCATTCTGGTTCGCCCCGCCGCATCCGGCGAGAACGAGGTGCTTGCCATGGCCGACTGCGCCATCAACATCAAGCCCACCGAGGACGAGCTGGTCGAGATCTGCGGAGCGACTGTTGAGTGCGCGAAGGTGTTCGGCGTCGACCCCAAGGTCGCTTTCCTGAGCTATTCCACCCTCGGCAGCGGCAAGGGCGAGGATGTGGACAAGATGCGCAACGCCTGCGAGAAGGCGAAGGCGCTCATGCCCGACACCCCCATCGGCGGCGAGTTCCAGTTCGACGCGGCCGTCTCCCCCGTCGTCGCCAAGACCAAGCACATCACCGACGCCGTCGGCGGCCACGCCAACACCTTCATCTTCCCCGACATCAACGCCGGCAACATCGGCTACAAGATCGCCCAGCGTCTCGGCAGCTTTGAGGCCTACGGCCCCATTCTGCTCGGCCTGAACGCCCCCATCAACGACCTCTCCCGCGGCTGCAACGCACAGGAAGTCTATTCGATGGCCATCATTACCGCCGCGCTGGCGTAAGTCTTCCGAGCCATCGGATAGACCTCCCCCGCCGAACGGCGGGGCGGCGCGGCAGCGCCGTTAATTCAATCGGGCGGCGGCAGCCAAGGCGCAGCCTTGTACCACTATTCGATGACCATGATCACTGCCGCTCTGGCGTAAGCGGAGACACGCCGAACAGCAAAGAGGAGCACCGCAAAAGGGTGCTCCTCTTTTTTACGGGACGAAGGCGGTCAGCTCAAGACAGCCTTTCTGAGCCGCTCCAGATCCTCCGCGTCGGGGTGCGGCAGGGCGCGGTCAAAATTTTCGATCAATGCCTCAAGGTTGGTCGGATGCTCCGGCTGCTCCTTCATCTTGAGATAGCGTTCTCTCACGGTCTGCGGCATCCTGCCCTGACACATGTAGGTCCCGACCACGGTATTGCTTGCGTCGATGGACTGCCGCACACGCCCGAGGATTCCTTGGAAATATGCCTCGCTGCCGCCGAAGCCCGCCGTTCCGAAGAGAAATATCCTTTTATTCTTTAGCTTTCCGAGCAGCTCCAGCGTGGTTTTATCCGCGTTTCCCCGATCTGTCCAAAAGCCGATATAAAGAAGCTCCGAGACAGGCTCCGCCGCCCCGCTCTCGCCGAAGTAATCACAGTCCTCCTCCGGCAGGGTCTCGCGGATTGCGTCGGCGAGCTTCTTCGTGTTGCCCGTTACGCTGCTGAAAAGGATCGAATAGTTCTCCCGCTTCATACCATCGCCTCTTTCCCTCAGGCCGCGCGGAAGAGCAGCTGCAGACCCATGATAATGATCCAAACATAGGCGCAGGTCTTCGGGATCATCAGCAATCCGACCTTCGGCATCTTCTTGCTCAGCAGCGTCACCGGCAGATAGCAGCCGAAGGAGATGAGGATGGCCGCTGCCATTCTCGTCATGTGATAGCCGTAGGTGTTGCCGGAAAGCGCGTACAGGATGATGACGCCGATCCCCGTCACGGCAAAAACCACATTTCTGAGCAAGGACAGCTTCGGGTTGCCCTCCTCGCTGCACCAGTTGTTATGCGGCAAAAGGCAGATCACGATGCGGGCAATGGCGGAGGCCCAGATGACGGCCTCCAAGGCGGCGGGCGACTCCATCTCATAGAAGGTGAGCTTCCAGATATAGAGCAGCAGGATATAGAATACCGTCATGGTGATAGAGGACACCTGAAGGCCGATGCCGAGCTGTCTCTCGATCTTCTCGCTGCTGCCCTTGAACGCACGGATCACGCGGGGGACGAGGTGAAATGCGTCGCCGCCGCAAAGGGTCAAGGTCAAAATGCCGTACAGGACAAACAGGGCGCTGCCCTTTGCCAGCGCGAGGAAGACGATCCCCGCGATGAGGTCAAAGGTCAGATAGCAAATGTCAAATACCGCCTCCATCAAATCCGGTACGCGGGGTTTGCAGGTGTTTTCTGCCATGGTGCTGTGGTCTCCTTTTTGATCGTTTTCTGTCACAAATGTGATCGGCTCCGCAGCTTTCGGAGCCGATCGTCTGTTATTGAATTATTTATTTTACCACTTACAATTTTTTCTGTCAAGCCGCGCTCCTCCGCTTGCCGTTTTTTACGGCAAAGCCGATGAAGAAACCGAGCACGATGCCAATAAAGTTGCAGATCAGATCGTCCACATCAAAGCTCCTGCCGAATATCGTTTGCAGCAGCTCTGCAATGAGCGGAATGACGGCGGCCGCCGCAAATTTGTCCCATTCCATCCTTCTCTTACTTTACCATATTTCCATGCAAAGCACAAGCTCCCGACCATCGGTCGGGAGCTTTCTTTTTTTGTATCACCGATAGATCGTATCGCCGGCGGCCACACAGTCCTTCCCGCCGCTCTTGCAGAGATAAAGCTGCTTATCTGCCTTTGCGACCAAAGAGAGGTCGTTCAGCTCCGCGCAGCTGCCGCAGGCGACGCCGAAGGAGGCGGTGACGATGCTCCTTCCCGGCAGATCGTCCCGCGAGATGGCGGCGGCACGGACTGCGCCGAGCAGCTCAACGGCGATGCGGCGGGCCTCTTCCTCGTCGGCGTCGGGCAGAATGATAACAAACTCCTCGCCGCCGAAACGGAAAAGGTAGCGGTCGGATGCCTCAAGGACAGCGATTATGCTGCCGGCAAAGTGCTTGAGCGCCTCGTCTCCCTTCAGGTGGGAATAATGGTCGTTGTACGACTTGAAATTATCTATGTCGCAGATGATGACGCTGACCTTCTCAGGCGCCAGCTTCCTGACAATGTACTTGCAGTAGGTGTCCATCGCCTTTTTGTTCAGCGTCCCCGTCATCACATCGTTATAGGCAAGCTTGAGGAAGGAATTGCTCATGCCCATGACGGTCCGTTCGTTCGCCGTTTGGCGCAGGAAGATGGATCGGAGGGCAATAAGGCCGACAACGACGGAAAAACGCAGAAGAAAATGCTTGAGCAGATCATAGTTTTCCGCATAGGGGAGCTGCCCGGGAAGCCACCAGCTGGCGACGATCAGAGCGCAGACAACCACGGTATCTATCGCTTTGTACGGGGGCGCGGCCATGATGGCGAACAGGTAGCACATTGAGATCGAGAGGCCGATCTTGTGGTAATTGCAGGAGACCATAAAAACGGTAACACTGGCGATCACCACCGTATAAAACGCAAGCTGGGCAAAGCGTGCAAGCGGAGAGCCGTAATCTTTATAAAAGGCCGAGAAAAACAGCATCGCAAGGGAGGCGGAGACCATCATATAAAGCGGTATCATGTCGATGGGGAGACTGTCATCCAGCATACTGTTTCTAACGAGGTAAAACCCGTTGGTCATTAAAAACAGAATGGTCGCATAGAACAGGACGGAAAAATTCTGCCGCATGAAGATGGTTTGCTGGGTGGGGACATGGTCGAGCGTCACGCCGAGAACATGATCGCAAAAGCTTTGAAATCTGACAAAGGCCGCCTCCGAGATCCAAAAGGACATATCGCGCGTCATGTCGGATCTATCCTCTTGCTTTCTCATGCGACCACTCCCCCCGTGATATGACGATATGGCGTCCGGTTTCTTTTCCCGCCCATTATTTTATCATGCCCCCGTGTAAAATACAAGCTCCCAATCGCATGATCGGGAGCTTGCCTTGTGGAAAAATTGTCATAGCGGAACACATGTGCTTCCCTCATTCCAACCTCTCGCGGATAAAATGCGCCTGTATCCGGCTCTCCGTGACCAGAACGGTCTCCTGACGGAAGAAGGCACAGAGGTCTTTGGCAATATCGTCTACAACGGCTTTTTCGACATCGATAAGGGTGAGGACCAGACTTGTCTCTCTGGCATAGTCCCCGTTTTCGTAGATGTATCCGCCCTCCTGCACGCTGAAGGAAAACGGCACCTTGTACGAATAGCACACGCTGCGAAGCACCCGGATGTATTTTTCGCTTTCGAAAAGCTGTGTATTTGTGGCCACATCGTTCAGCCCTATATAGATCTTTGACTCGACCATGTTTGCTCCTCTTTCCGTGTGTCCGGTAAATCTGTATGTATGTTCTTTTTTCTATCCTATCACGCGCCCGAAGAAAATACAAGCCTCCGGTCAATGACCGGAGGCTTGTGGTTATGCGGTTGTTACGCCCTTGCAGGAGAATTACATCTCCTTGATGGCGGCCTGTGCGGCGGCGAGGCGGGCGATGGGCACGCGGAAGGGAGAACAGGAAACATAGTCCAGCCCGACCTTGTGGCAGAACTCCACGGAGGTGGGGTCGCCGCCGTGCTCACCGCAGATGCCGAGATGCAGCTCGGGGTTGGCCTCGCGGCCCAGGGTCGCGGCCATCTTCACGAGCTTGCCCACGCCGACCTGATCGATCTTGGCGAAGGGATCGTTCTCATAGATCTTCTTATCATAGTACGCGCCGAGGAACTTGCCGGCGTCGTCGCGGCTGAAACCGAAGGTCATCTGGGTGAGGTCGTTGGTGCCGAAGGAGAAGAAGTCGGCCTCCTTGGCGATCTCGTCGGCGGTCAGCGCGGCGCGCGGGATCTCGATCATCGTGCCGACCTTGTACTTCAGGTCAGCCTTGGCGGAGGCGATGATCTCATCGGCGGTCTTGACAACGATGTCCTTGACATACTTGAGCTCCTTGACCTCGCCGACGAGCGGGATCATGATCTCGGGCACGATGTTCCACTCGGGATGCTTGGCGTTGACATTGAGCGCAGCCTTGATGACCGCACGGGTCTGCATGGCGGCGATCTCGGGGAAGGTGACGGCCAGACGGCAGCCGCGGTGGCCCATCATGGGGTTGAACTCATGCAGGGAGGCGATGATGTCCTTGATCTCCTGCACGCTCTTGCCCATATCCTTGGCGAGCTGGGCGATGTCAGCCTCCTCGGTGGGAACGAACTCATGCAGCGGGGGATCGAGGAAGCGGACGGTCATCGGACGGCCCTCAAGGGCGATATACATGGCCTCGAAGTCGCTCTGCTGCATCGGCTCGAGCTTGGCGAGCGCCTTCTCGCGCTGCTCGACAGTGTCGGAGCAGATCATCTCGCGGATGGCGGGGATGCGGTCGGGCTCGAAGAACATATGCTCGGTGCGGCAAAGGCCGATGCCCTCGGCACCGAACTTGACCGCCTGCGCGGTATCGTGCGGGTTGTCGGCGTTGGTGCGGACGCCCAGACGGCGATACTTGTCCGCCCAGCCCATGACGCGGCCGAATTCGCCGCCGATGGAGGCGTCCACCGTGGGAACGGCGCCGTCGTAGATGTTGCCGGTGGAGCCGTCGATGCTCAGCCAGTCGCCCTCGTGATAGACCTTGCCGGAGAGCTCGAACTTCTTGTTCTCCTCGTCCATCTTGATCTCGCCGCAGCCGGAAACGCAGCACTTGCCCATGCCGCGCGCCACGACGGCCGCGTGGGAGGTCATGCCGCCGCGCACGGTCAGGATGCCCTGAGAGGCCTTCATGCCCTCAATGTCCTCGGGAGAGGTCTCGAGGCGGACGAGCACGACCTTCTCGCCGCGCTCCTTCCACTCCTTCGCATCTTCGGCAGAGAAGACGATCTTGCCGCAGGCGGCGCCGGGAGAGGCGGGCAGGGCCTTGCCGATGACGGGGGTCTTTTTGAGGACCTCGGTGTCGAACTGAGGATGGAGCAGGGTATCGAGAGAGCGCGGCTCGATCATGGCGACGGCCTTCTTCTCGTCGATCATGCCCTCGTCCACGAGGTCGCAGGCGATCTTGAGGGCGGCGGCGGGGGTGCGCTTGCCGTTACGGGTCTGGAGCATATAGAGCTTGCCGTGCTCGACGGTGAACTCCATGTCCTGCATATCACGATAGTGATCCTCAAGGATCTTGCAGACATCCTCGAACTGCTTGAAGGCCTCGGGGAACTTCTCGGCCATCTCGGCGATGGGCATGGGGGTGCGGACGCCGGCGACGACATCCTCGCCCTGCGCGTTGGTCAAAAACTCGCCCATGAGCTTCTTCTCGCCGGTGGCGGGGTTGCGGGTAAAGGCAACGCCGGTGCCGCAGTCGTCGCCCATGTTGCCGAAGGCCATGGACTGCACATTGACAGCAGTGCCCCAGGAATAGGGGATGTCGTTATCGCGGCGATAGACATTCGCGCGGGGGTTATCCCAGGAGCGGAAGACAGCCTTGATGGCGCCCATGAGCTGCTCCTTCGGGTCGGAGGGGAAGTCCTCGCCGATCTTGGACTTATACTCGGCCTTGAACTGGCCCGCCAGCTCACGCAGATCGTCGGCAGTCAGCTCGACGTCGAGCGTAACGCCCTTCTTCTCCTTCATCTGGTCGATGAGCTGCTCGAAGTACTTCTTGCCGACCTCCATAACGACATCGGAATACATCTGGATGAAGCGGCGATAGCAGTCCCACGCCCAGCGGGCATTGCCGGACTTCTCGGCGATGACATTGACCACTTCCTCGTTGAGGCCGAGGTTCAGAATGGTATCCATCATGCCGGGCATGGAAGCGCGCGCACCGGAACGGACGGAAACGAGCAGAGGATTGTGCAGGTCGCCGAACTTCTTGCCGGTGATCTTCTCCATCTTCTCCACATACTCCATGATCTCGGCGAAGATGGAGTCGTTGATCTTCTGGCCGTCCTCATAATACTGGGTGCAGGCCTCGGTGGTGATGGTGAAGCCCTGCGGGACGGGCAGGCCGATGTTGGTCATCTCGGCCAGGTTCGCGCCCTTGCCGCCGAGCAGCTCACGCATATCGGCGTTGCCCTCGGTAAACAGGTAACAATACTTTTTGCTCATAACTTTCCTCCATTTATAAAGTATCTATTGATCTTGGTCGTTCAAAAGCCTTTATATTATAGACAGATTTTTCTGAACTTGCAAGAAATTCCGCCGAAAAAATCCAAAAATGTTTATAGATTTTCTCTCTGACTCTGCATTTTCCCGTAACTTTTCTTGCACTCCGCGCATTTTTGCGCTATACTGTATTTTGTAGATATATTGTCCGGAGGGGCGCATGGAGCTTTCGACCTTTGCAAAAACGAATACAGCCGCACGCCTCCGCGCCGCCGCGAGCCGCGGCGCGCTGAGCCACGCGCTCATTTTTTCGGGCTCCGGCGACCTCGCTGCCGCGGCGCGCTACGCCGCCGCCGCGCTGGAGTGTACGGGCGCGGACAAGCCCTGTCTCGCCTGCGTGCACTGCCGCAAGGTGCTTGCAGACATCCACCCCGATGTCATCACCGTGCGCGATGACGAGCACGCCGAGCTGGGCGTGGAGGTCATTCGCGGTGTGAGGACGGACGCCTTCATCCGCCCGAACGAGGGCGCGTGCAAGGTCTACATTTTCCCCGACTGCACAAGGCTGAACGAAAAGGGGCAGAATGTACTGCTCAAGACCGTGGAGGAGGGGCCGCCCTACGCGGCGTTCCTGTTCTGTGCGGAAAATCCGAGCGTGCTGCTGCCCACCATCCGCTCGCGCTGCGTGGAGTGCAAGCTCCCGCCGGCGGAGGCGGTCGGCGCGGACGACGAGCGCGTGCGCACGCTGCTGCGGCTGATCGCGGAGGGGCATGAGGCGGAGCGCGCCGCGTTCCTGCTGCGGCTGGAGGTGGAAAAGGTCCCCCGTGAAGAGCTCTCCGCGCTCTTTGAGGGCGTGCGCGTGATCCTCGCCGACGCGCTGTGTGCTCTCTGCGGTGTGCCTCCTGCCGCGCCGCGCGACGCACAGGCGCTGCGCGCCCTGCTCGATTCCCGCTTGACAAGAGCGCAGCTTCTCGGCACAATAGAGCTGCTGGAAACCTATCGGAAACACTGTGATTATAATGTCGGCGTCGGCCCGCTGCTCGGCGGACTCGCCGTAGAATTGGAGGAGAACCTTTGACTGAAGTGATCGGCGTCCGCTTTCGCGGCGGCTGCAAGGAGTATTATTTCGACCCGCACGGCATCGCCGTAGAGACGGGTCAGTTCGTTATCGTCGAGACGGCGCAGGGCACCGAGTACGCCCAGTGCCTGAGCGGCAACCATGAGGTGGACGACGGCGTGGTCGTGCGTCCCCTGCGCGCCCTCGTGCGCGTTGCGACGGAAAACGACCGCCGCACGATGGAGTATAACCGCCAGCGCGAGAAGGACGCCTTCGGCATCTGCCAGAAGAAGATCGCCGAGCGCGGGCTGGACATGAAGCTTGTGCGCGTGGAGAGCTGCTTTGACGGCAGCAAGATCGTTTTCTTCTTCACCTCGGAGGGGCGCGTGGACTTCCGCGAGCTGGTGCGCGACCTCGCGGGCGTATTCCGCGCCCGCATCGAGCTGCGCCAGATCGGCGTGCGCGACGAGGCAAAGATGCTCGGCGGCCTCGGCATCTGCGGCCGTCCGTTCTGCTGCGCACAATTCCTTGACGATTTTGTGCCCGTGTCCATCAAGATGGCCAAAACGCAGAACCTCAGCCTGAACCCTACGAAGATCTCCGGCGCGTGCGGGAGGCTGATGTGCTGCCTGAAGTATGAGCAGGCGGCCTACGAGGACGCTGTCAAGCGGATGCCAAAGAACGATTCCTTCGTCCTCACGCCCGACGGCCCCGGCAATGTCAGCGCCGTGAACCTGGTGCGCGAAACGCTCAGCGTCCGGTTGGACGACGCGGGCAGCGCGCAAAAGAGCTATCACAATTGCGAGGTTCGCGTGCTGCGCAACGGCAAGGGCTCGCGCGAGGGCATCGAGATCCCCGCCGAGCGCCCCGCGCGCTTCGTCAAGCAGGATGCGGAAAGTGAGCTGGAATTTGCTCCCTCCCCGATGTTCCGCGCGCTGGAGATCTCCGAGCCCGCCGTTGCTCCCGCTGCGCAGGAAATGCCCGCCGCCGATGAGGGCGGCGAGAAACGCGAGCGCCGCCGCAGAGGCGGGCGCGGGCGCAGAGGCGGGCGCGGACGCGACGGCGAGGGCCGCAGGGAGACAAGGCCCGAGGGCGTCGGCGCGGAAAAGCCCGCCGGCGAAAAGGGCAGCGAGCGCCGCAAGCCGGTCGAGCGGAAAGCTCCCGCACCGGCCGCCGAAGCGGGTGGCGAGGGCGAAAAGAGCACGCACCGCCGCCGTCATCGCGGCGGACGCGGACGCAGAGGCGGACACGGCAGCGGCGGCGGAACGCCCCCTGCCGCGCCGAAGGCGGAATAAAGCAGAAAGCGGAAGCCCCATTTCGGTGGCTTCCGCTTTTTTCGTGGGATTTTCGCGCAGGGCGTGTATCATAAAGCAAAAGGCTCTTACAGGGAGGTGGGCGGATGCATGAGCAGGAGGTCCTCGCGCTGCTTCGCGCGCGGGACGAGCGCGGCGCGGAGGCGCTGCTGCGCCACTACGCGCCGCTGATGCGCTACATCATCGCGCCCATCGTGCCGGACGCGCAGGACCGCGAGGAATGTCTCTCCGACGCCGCGCTGCGTGTGTGGGAGAGGATCGAGACCTACGACCCTGCGCGCGGAACCTGGACGGCGTGGCTCACGGCGCTCACGCGCAATGCCGCGCTCAACCGTGCGCGAAAACAAGGCAGCAGCGGCGAGGAGCTTTCGAGCGAGCTGCCCTCTGCCGAACCGACGCCCGAGGAACGGCTTTTGCAGCAGGAGCGCCGGCAGGCGCTGCTGTCCGCGCTCGGCAGGCTGGGGCAGAAGGAGCGGGTGCTCTTCTACCGCAAATATTACTACCGCCAGTCCACCGCGCAGATCGCCGCGGAGCTGGGCATGACGGAGCGCGCCGTGGAGGGGCGGCTCTACCGCATCAAAAAGACATTACGCGAACAGCTGGGAGGTGACGAGGCATGAACGAACGCGAATTCGACGCGCTGCTCGAGTCCGCCGCGCCTGAGCTTCCGCCCGACGATGTCGCGCGGGAGGTGACGCCGTGGCGCCGCGCGATGGAAAATATCCTCGGCGGCAGCGCCATGTGCGCCATCACGCTCAACCTGCTCGCGATGAACTATCTGCTGCCGACCATCGGCGTGATCTTACAGCTGCTCGGCTTCCGTCCGCTGCGGCGGGAGAACGGCTGGTTTCGCGTCTGCTGGCTGCTCGCCATCCTGCGCGCGGCGCTGTTTCTGCCCTGCATCGTCCTCAACGCGACGATCTATGGCACCGCCGCACTCTCCTCGCCCGCGGGAACGGCACTGACCTATGCCATGCTCGCGGTGCAGATGCTGCTCTTCTTCTGCTTCTGGCGTGCCCTGCGCGCCACACAGAGGAAGTCGGGAACGGAGGTCCGCGCCGGCTCCGCCGCGGCGCTGCTCGTGTGGTACGCAGCGGTCCTTGCGCTGGCCTATGTCCAATATAACGGCCTGCTGCTCGGCTTTGCGATGCTCGGCTGCTATATTCTCATTCTGCGCAGCCTCTTCCATCTCTCCCGTGAGATGGAGGAGAGCGGCTACGCGCTCACGCCCGCGCCGGTGCGCCTTTCGGACAGTGTGCTGGTCAAGACCGCTGCGGCGCTGCTCGCCGTCGGCGTCGCCTGCGGCTATCTGTTCTTTGGCAGCTACCGCATGGACTGGCAAAGCGAGGGCGGCGCGGTGGGCGCCGAGGCCGCCGAGCTCTGCGCGGAGCTGCTTGCCCTCGGCTATCCCGAGACCGCGCTCGCCGATCTCAGCGAGGACGACCTGCTCGCCTGCCGCGGCGCGACGCTTGTCGTGGCGCACGAGGCGGATAAGCCGATGAACGGCGGCCGCGAGGTGCGCGAGGAGTTCGGCAGCTCGACGCACATCAAAACCGTCTACGACGTCAAGGAGCTGCACTTCACGGATGTCGCCGTGCGGCTGTCCGGCGAGGCGGAGCGCTGGCGCGTCTTCCACCACTTCCGCTGGACGGAGGAGGTGAAATTCCGCGGAACGGAGCTCGTCCGTCTCTGGCCCGCCTACTATGAGAACGACAGTTGGCGTCCCGACGACGGTGCGCCGACGGGACGCGTGCTCTACGACGACGCGGAGGGGAATGTCTACGCCGCGCCCTGTGCCTCCCTTACCGTCGAGCGTTACACGGTGACCAACTGGTTAGGATGGACCTATCACCTGGAGGATATTTCCGCCGAATTCTCCCTGCCCTCGCGCGGGAAAAATCGGCGCGGCTATGTCGCCTATAGCACCGAGGAGACAGACGGTGAGACGACCTTCCTCGCCTCGCGGAGCAACTACACGCATCAGGAGAGCCGCCTCCAGTACCCCGTCCGGACCGCGAAGGATTATAGCGGCTGGGGGGACGGTCCCGTCTTCCGCCGCGTACAGAACGCTCTGCAATTCTCCATACTGGACGACGGCAGTATCGACCTGTGGAACTACGAACCGTAAAGGAGCGGCTTGCAGCGATGCAAGCCGCTTTTCCTACGGACAAACAAATGTCGATACGCGAAAGGCTTTGCTTTTTTCCGCAGCCGTGGTATACTGGGAAGCGAAAAAAAGAAACCGACAGGAAAGGGCTTCCCATGCAGAAATTCGACCATGTGCTGCTCGCCAGCGACTTTGACAACACGCTCGTCTACACTCAGGCCGCGCTCGACAGCGGCACCGACATTCCCCCCATGTGCCCGCGCAACCGCGCGGCTTTGGACTATTTCATGCAAAACGGCGGCCTGTTCGCCATCTCCACGGGCCGCGCCCTGCCCGCCTTCATCGACTATGCCAAGGATGTGCCGATGAACGCGCCGGGCGTCATCGCTAACGGCGCGGCGATCTACGACTTCCGCGCCAATGAATATCTCTACACCGCGTTTCTCGGCGAGGCGATCTACGACCACATGGCGGAGGTGCTCGCGCAGTTCCCGATGCTTGCCTTTGAGGTCTACCACGACGACCGCCGCATCCACGCGATGCACCCCAACCACTATATCCGCGACCACGAGCATCTCACGCGCGCGCCGGTGCAGGTGGTCGAACGCTTCACCGACATTGATCTGCCCATCATCAAGGTGCTCTTCGAGGAGGACTATCCCCTGCTCGAGGAGCTGCGCGGCTTCATTCTCTCGCGCCCGTGGGGGCGGGAGTATGAGCTGATCTACTCCAACGACCACCTGCTCGAGCTGACTGCCGCCGGCGCGACCAAGGGCGGCATGATCCTGCGCCTTGCATCGCTGCTCGGCGTTGCGCGCAAGGACCTCTACTGCATCGGCGACCATAAAAACGACATCCCGATGCTTGAGGTCAGCGCTGTGCCCTTCGCGCCCGCGAACGCCATCCCTGCCGTGCACGAGTTCGGTGCGCGCATTGTTTCGCATTGCAGCGACGGCGCGGTCGCCGATGTGGTGGAGTACTTAGATCAAATCTATTGAGAGACAGAAAAAACAGCCCTTCGGCTGTTTTTCTGTCTCAGCTTTTTTTCGCGAGCTTTTCGAGCATCCTTATAAACTCCTCCGGCAGGGGGCAGGAGAGCTCCACGCTCTCGTGTGTGCGCGGGTGGATGAAGCGCAGTCCGACCGCATGCAGGCATTGTCCCGTCAGCCCCGCGACCTCCTTTTTCGCGCCGTACACCGTATCGCCGAGGATGGGGTGGCCGAGGTAGGCCATGTGGACGCGGATCTGGTGCGTGCGTCCGGTCTCAAGGCGGCAGCGGAGGTGCGTGTAGCCCGAATAGCGGGCGAGGACCTCCCAATGCGTGACCGCCTCGCGTCCGCCGGCTGCCACCGCCATGCGCTTGCGGTCGCTCGGGTGGCGGGCGATGGGCGCGTCCACCGTGCCGCGCTCCTCGCGGAGGCTGCCCACGACGATGCACTCATAGGTGCGCGCGAGCGTGTGGTCGGCGAGCTGCGCGGAGAGGAATTGGTGCGCCGCGTCGTTTTTCGCCGCGATGATGAGGCCGCTCGTGTCGCGGTCGATGCGGTGGACGATGCCCGGCCGCAGCGCGCCGCCGACGCCCGAGAGCGAACCGGCGCAATGGTAAAGGAGCGCATTGACAAGCGTACCGTTCGGATGCCCCGGCGCGGGGTGAACGACCATGCCGCTCGGCTTGTTGACCACGATGACATCCGCGTCCTCGTACACCACATCGAGCGGAATGTCCTGCGGCACAGCCTCGACCGGCTCCGGCGCTGGCAGCATCACGGAAATCTCCTCGCCGCACACAATTTTATAGCTTTTGCTCACGGTCTTGCCGTTCGCCGTGACCGCGCCGCTCTCGATGAGCCGCGCCGCCTGTGAGCGCGTCAGGCCGTCAAGGCCCGACGCAAGAAATGCGTCGAGCCTTTGGTCTTTGTTCTCTTCAGTTGTTCTCAGCAGGATCGGTTCCATTGCCGTTCCCCCAGTTTTTGGCGTCGGTTTTCGGATAGACCCACAGGTAGTAGACCGCCGCCGCGATGGTGCCGCAGACCACGAAGCAGTCCGCGACATTGAAGACCGGAAAGTCGATAAAGGCGCAGTCGAGCATATCGACCACATAGCCGAGGCGCACGCGGTCGACAAGGTTGCCGACGCCGCCGCCGAGGATGGCGGTGAGCGACCACACGCCGAGCGGATGGCGCACGACCCTCCAAAGCAGCCACGCGAGCGCGAGCATCCCCACGCTCGTCACGCCGATGAGCAGCCAGCGCGCGCCCGAAAAGCTCGACCACGCGGCGCCGAAATTGCGCACATATTGAAGCTCCAGCAGGTGTGGGAGAAAGGGCTTGCTCTCGCCCACGGCGAAATGCGCCACGATGTACGCCTTCGTCCACTGGTCGAGCGCGACGATGAGCGCGATTGCCAAGGGGCAGAGCCATAGCTGATGCTTCTTCACGGCTGTGGCACCTCGCTGAAGTCATTGGGATAGACGAGCACCCACTCCGCATCCGCGGGGGCGCGCGCGAGCGTTTCCGTCTGCGCCTGCGTCATACCGAGGCCCTCCGGCAGGGCGCGCAGCGCGGCGATAGGGACGCAGTAAAAGCCCGCGTCGCCGTCCTTCACGCCGCCGCTTGAGAGCACGTAGTCCGTCGCGCCCGCGCCGTACAGCTCGAATATCGGCGGGCCGTAGTCGGCGGCCAGAAATTTACCCTCTCTGCCGCTCTCGCCGATAGGAGCGGTCTCACAGTAGTATTCCGGCTCGGAGCTGCCGTTTTCCAAGTCAGCGGGTGCGTTTGCGGTCCTGAACTCGTCCGCCGCCGCGCCGCCAAGCTGGTAGTCATAGTACGGGCTGGCCTGCACCTCCTCGCAGTACTGCTCCGGGCAGTCCTCCCCGGTGTCTCCGTCGGCGGAGGGCGCGCCCGTGACAGCATAGATCTTCCGGTTCTCCGGCGCGCAGGCCGGACTCATATCCGCGTCGTTCACAGACTTTTTGTCCATCTGCGGCAGCGCGACCGCCGCGGCGAGCAGCACAAGGGCGGCGCAGGCCGCCAGCGGCGCCATGCGGCGCCATGCGCTCCGCTTTTTTGTCTGCGGCTTTGCCGCCGCCTTTTCCGCGCGGACCGCCGCCATCACGCCCTCGGTGAAGCCCGCGGGCACTTCCTCCTCGCCGAGCGCGCCGAATGCCTCGTGCAGCGCCGTCATCTCGCCGAGCAGCTTTTGGCACGCCTCACACTCCATTACATGGGCGCGCAGCTCTGCGCGCTCCTCCTCCGTCAGCTCTCCGTCAACAAAGGCCGAGAGCAGCGGAGCAAATTCTTCACATTTTTTCATTTTGCGTTCCTCTCCCCTCCGACAGTCTGATTACATTCTGTAACCTTTGACGCTGACAATTCAAAAAAGTTCCCACTCGCTGCCAAATAATTTCGCAGCATCAGCCGCGCGCGGCTGATGCGGCTTTTTACCGTGCCGAGCTCGAGCGCTGTGACCTTGCAGATCTCGTCATAGCTGAGCTGCTCAAGCTCTCGCAGCACGAGCACCTTCCGGTAATCCTCCGGCAGGGCGGCAAGCCCCTCGTGCAGCAATCGCCGCGTTTCCTGTCCCTCGATGTGCTGCTCCGGCGTGGGCGCGTGGTCGCGCACCTCAAGGTGAATGTCCTCGTCGTCGAGCGATACGCCGTCCACCGTGCGCTTGCCGCGCCGCAGCAGGTCGATGCAGGCATTGCTCGCCAGCCGATAGAGCCAGGTAGCGAGCGCCGCATCCTCGCGGAAGCCCTCCAAACCGCGCCAGAGGGCGAGGAAGGTGTCCTGCGCGGCCTCCGCCGCGTCCTCGGCGTTGCCGCACATACGAAGGCAGAGGTTGTATATTTTCTTCTCATGCAGCCGGACGAGCTGTTCAAAGGCTGCCTCGTCGCCGCCTCGCGCGGCCCGGATCAGTTCGCTTTCGTTCATATCCCGCTCCGTTATCCGTCGCTCAGATCGCGCTTGATGCCCGCCGTGACGCGGTAGAGATCGTCAAGCGTTTCCATGTGGTTGATCTGATCTTTATAGTAATTGGCGTATTTCACGCCCTTGAGATACCAGCAGTAATGCCGCCGCGCCTCAAGCAGAGCGACCCTTCCATTGCGGAACTCCGCGCTGCGCTCGATCTGACGCACCAGCGCGTCGCAGCGCTCGGCAAGGGGCGGCAGCGGCGGGATGGGCTCGCCCGCGAGCGCGGCCTTCGATTGCTGAAAGAGCCATGGGTTGCCGAAGCAGCCGCGTCCGATCATCGCCGCGTCCGCGCCGGTGGCCTTCAAGATCTTCACCGCGTCCTCAGGCGTGAACACATCGCCGTTGGCGATGACCGGGATCTTCACCGCTTCCTTCACCGCGCGGATCGTCGTCCAGTCCGCCTGCCCGCCGTACATCTGCACACGCGTGCGCCCGTGGACGGTGATCGCCGCGACGCCCACGGATTCTAACAGCACCGCCAGCTCCGGCGCGTTGATGCTGCCCTTGTCCCAGCCGCGGCGCATCTTCACCGTCACGGGGACCTTGACGGCCCCGACCACCGCCTCGGCGATGCGCGCCGCCTTTTCGGGGTCGCGCATCAGCGCCGAGCCGTCGCCGTTGTTGACGACCTTGCCGACCGGGCAGCCCATATTGATGTCCAGAATATCCGCGCCGCTCGCCTCGATGGCGATCTCGGCGGCCTCCGCCATGCACACGGGATCGCTGCCGAAGATCTGCGCCTGCATCGGATGCTCACCGGGGAAGGGCGCGAGCAGCGTGCGGCTCTTTTTATCCTGATAGCACAGCGCCTTGGAGCTCACGAGCTCGGTGCAGGTCAGCCCCGCGCCGAGCGAGGCGCACAGCTCGCGGAAGGCAGCGTCAGTCACGCCCGCCATCGGTGCGAGCGCAAGCCTTGAGTTGATCTCCACCGTGCCGATGCGCATGGGCGTGCCCTCCTTCGCTTTCAGATAGATGGAAATTATATCACAGCTTTTCCCAAAGCGGAAGTCCTTATTTTTGCGCGGCAAAAGGGCGGCTCCTTCGAGCCGCCCTTTCCGTATTTCGTTATGCCGCCATCTCAGGCCGCGTCGCGGCTCTCGCCGGAATAGCTGCTGCCGTAGTAGCCGTTGCCGAAGAAGCTATTGAAGAAATCCCATGGATTGTAGTAATAGCCGCCGTTGCTGCCGCCCTGCTGTTGCTGAGAGCTGTCCTGCGCGGTCTCCTGCGTCTGAGGAGCGGCGTCGAAAGTCAGCTCGACGGTCTGCGTCTTACCCTCGCGGTAGATGGTGAAGGTCGCGGTGTCGCCGGCAGAATAACTCTTTTTGACCGCGACTAAGTCCTCATAGCTCGTGATGGTCTTGTCGTCGATCTTGGTGATGACATCGCCCATCTTGAGGCCCGCCTTCTCGGCGGCGCTGCCCTCCTCCACCGAGCAGACAAACACGCCCTGCGTGACATCGTAGCGGAACTGCTGCGCCATCTGTGCGTTCATGGTCTGGGGCGTGATGCCGATATATGCTTTGTTGGTCACATAGCCGTTGGTCATAATGTCCTTGACCATGGCGAGCACATCGTCGATGGGGATGGCGAAGCCGATGCCCTCAACGGTGGTGTTGGAGTAGCTCGAATACTTCGCGGACACGATGCCGATGACCTCGCCGTAGCTGTTGAAGAGCGGGCCGCCGGAGTTGCCGGGGTTGATGGAGCAATCGACCTGGATCATGTTGAAGGGCTTGCCGTCCACATTGATCGCGCGGTTCACGCAGGAGACGATGCCCTGCGACATCGAGAAGGTCAGCTCGCCGAGCGGGTTGCCGACCGCGGCGACCGTCTCGCCGATCTGCACGCTGCCGGACTTGCCGATCACGACGGGCTGAAAGCCCGTGCCCTCGACCTTGATGACGGCGATGTCGTAATCCTCGTCGCCGCCGATGACGGCAGCATCATAGGTCGTGCCGTCGTAGGTCGTGACCTTGACGGTGTTTGCGCCCTCGATGACATGGTAGTTGGTGAGGATATAGCCGTCCTTGGTGATGAAAAAGCCGCTGCCGCTGGCGGCGGACTCTGTCGTGCGGCCGAAGACATTCGTTGTGGTGGACACATTGATGCTCACGACGCTGTTCACATTCGCGGCATAGACCTCGGGCATGGTGAGCTGCTTTTTACCGTCGACCTTGACGGTCTGCACCTCGGCGACCTGACGGTCGCTGACCGCGATCTCGGTCGAGCCGTGCGCAGAGGTGACGGCATGGTGCGTGATGCCCGCACCTGTCGCGCCGCCGATCAGCGCGCACACGAGCGCCAGCGCGGCGAGCTTCATGCCGAGGCGGTTCTTCTTCGGCTTCTTTTCCTCCCAAGGATCGGCCTTGAGCGGCTCGCTCGACGTCTCGGCGTAGTCTGCGTCGCGGACGCGCTCGGCCTTGTCGCCCTTGCGGTAGCTGTAATGATAGAGATTGTTTTCGTCTTCGTAATACATAGATAAGCCTCCTGTTACGGTAAAGCGGTCGTTTTCTCCTTGATGCTACCGATGATAGACCCTGTTTATGTCCATTTCATGAAGTGCGGCATTCTTTTTTTGAATTTTTTCTGAATACGGCGTGAAGATTTTTTGAAGAATGACGGAATTGGAAAAAATCTCTTGCGTGGGACCTGCGGATATACTACAATGAAGTCGATTTCAGGAAGGGAAAGGAGCGCCGCCATGCTGAAGATCGAAGGGCTCAAGCTCGCCCCCGGCGAGAGCGAAGGCCTGCTGCCCGCGCGCGCCGCAGCGGCGCTGCGCGTCAAGCCCGAGGCCGTACGCGCGCTCCGCATTCTCCGGCGCAGCATTGACGCGCGCGAGGGCGTGACTTTGATCTATACCGTTTCCGTCACGCTTGACGGAGAGGCGCGGGTGCTGCGCCGCGCGAGGAATAAAGGCGTCAGCGTCTACGCGCCCGCCTTTTACGAGCTGCCGCCGATGATCGACGCGCCGCAAACGCGCCCCGTGGTCATCGGCGCAGGCCCCGCGGGTCTGTTCGCCGCGCTGCTGCTCGCGCGCTGCGGCGCGCGCCCCATCCTGCTCGAGCGCGGAGAATGCGTCGAGCAGCGCAAGCGCGATGTCGAGCATTTCTGGGCGACGGGAGCGCTGAACGAGCGCTCCAATGTCCAGTTCGGTGAGGGCGGCGCGGGAACTTTTTCCGACGGCAAGCTCAACACCGGCACGAAGGATGTGCGCCACCGCTATATTTTAGAGACCTTTGCCGAGCTTGGCGCGAGCGCCGACATCCTCATCGACGCCAAGCCCCACATCGGTACAGACCGTCTGTATGTCGTGCTGCAAAATCTGCGGCGCGAGCTGCTCTCCCTCGGCGCGGAGGTGCGTTTCGGCCACCAGGTCGTCGGCTTGGAGCAGAAGGACGGGCGTCTCACTGCGCTGAGAGTCGCCTCTCCCAAGGGAGACTACACCCTCCCCGCCGAGCACGCGGTGCTCGCGGTCGGCCACAGCGCGCGCGACACCTTCGAAATGCTGCGCGGCGCACATATCCCGATGGAGGCGAAGCCCTTTGCCGTCGGCGTGCGCATCGAGCACCGTCAGCGCGACATGGACGCGCAGCAGTATAAGCAGTACGCGGGCCATCCCGCGCTGCCGCCGACCTCGTATAAGCTCTCCGTCCACACGGCGGCGGGTCGCGGCGTATTCTCGTTTTGCGTCTGCCCCGGCGGGCAGGTGGTCGCCGCGGCGAGCGAGGCGGGGCGCGTGGTCACAAACGGCATGAGCGAATTGGCGCGCGACGGAGAGAACATCAACGGCGGTCTGCTCGTCTCCGTCACGCCGGAGGACTTCGGCGGCGCGGACGCGCTCGCGGGCGTCGCCTTCCAGCGGCGGCTGGAGGAGGCCGCCTATGCCCTCGGCGGCGGAGGCTACGCCGCGCCGTCGCAGACAGTCGGGGATTTCCTCGCACACCGTCCGTCCACAGGGCCGGGGAGCGTCGCGCCGACCTATCGTCCCGCCGTGCGCTGGTGCGATTTGCACGAGTGCCTGCCGCCGTTCATCTGCGAGGCGCTGGAGGAGGCGCTGCCGCTGCTCGAGCGCAGGCTGCGCGGCTTTGCGGCCCCCGACGCGGTGCTCACCGCGGTCGAAACTCGCTCCAGCTCCCCCGTGCGCATCGTGCGCGATGAAAGCTATCAAACCACCCTGCGCGGGCTCTATCCCTGCGGCGAGGGCGCCGGCTATGCCGGCGGCATCCTCTCCGCCGCGGCGGACGGAATGCGCTGCGCAGAGCAAATTATAAAGGAGATCAACCATCATGGCGAAAAAGATCGGCGTCATCATTGACTTTCTCAACGACAGCTACGAGCGTCAGCTCAACGAGGCCGCGGCAAAGTGCGGCTACGAGGTGGTGTACTTCCCCTCCAGCGCCGCGGCGGTCGGAAATGTGGACGAGTGTGAGATCCTCTACGGGCATTGCTCGCGCAAGGTCGTAAAAAGTGCGAAAAGCCTCAAATGGTACTGCACCTGTTGGGCGGGCGTGGATCATTTCTGCGACGACGAGCTTTATCAAAATCCCGACTGCCTGCTCACCAACTCCTCCGGCGCCTATGGCACGACCATTTCCGAGCACCTTATCATGGTCTGCCTGATGCTGCTGCGCCGCCAGATGGAGTATACCGAGGTCATCCGCAACGGCGGCTGGGAAACGCTGCCCGGCGGCATCCGCTCGCTGCACGGCGCGCGCATCACTGTGCTCGGCACGGGCGACATCGGCACGGAGTTTGCCCGCCGCGCACAGTCCTTCCACCCCGCGTGCATCAACGGCGTGCGCCGCACGGTCAAGCCCTCCGACCCCGCCTTTACCGCCATTCACGCCATCGCGGAGCTGGACAGCGTCCTGCCGGAAACGGATCTTCTGGTGATGGCGCTGCCCTCCACGGCGGAGACCGTCGGCATCCTCTCGCGCGAGCGCCTCGCACTGCTGCCGCAGGGCGCGTATGTCGTGAATGTCGGACGCGGCACGGCCGTCGACCAGGAGGCGCTGATCGACGCGCTTGATTCCGGCCGTCTCGCCGGTGCGGCGCTCGATGTCGTCGTGCCCGAGCCCCTGCCCGCCGACCACCCGCTGCGCCGCGCGAAGAACCTGCTCCTCACGCCCCATGTGGCAGGCAACATGACGCTCGGCTACACCTGCGATAAGAGCGTGCAGATGTTCTGCGACGATCTTGAGAACTACGCCGCAGGCCGCCCGCTCGCGCATCTGGTCAACCGGAAGCGGGGCTATTAAATGAACTTCTCCCTCAAAACCTCCCTTTTGCGGCTCGTGCAGGGCTTCATCATCGGCGCGGGCGGCATCCTGCCGGGCATCTCCGGCGGCGTGCTGTCGGTCATCTTCGGCATCTACCGGCCGGTGATGGAGGTGCTGGCGCACCCGCGCGAGGGACTGCGCCGCAACCTTTCCCTCCTGCTGCCTGTGGGCGTCGGCGCGATCCTTGGCTTTCTCTGCGGCGGCGGGCTGATCCTCGTGCTGTTCGACCACTCGGAGAAGCTTGCGACCTGCCTGTTCATCGGCCTCATTCTCGGCACGCTGCCGAGCCTGTGGCACGAGGCGGGCGCGCAGGGGCGCGGCGGTGGTGCCTACCTCGCCTGTGCGGCGAGCTTTCTCGCCCTCTCCGCCGTTTTGCTCTACGCACAGTACGGCGCGTTCTACACGATGGAGGCGAATTTCTTCGGTTTTCTCTTCTGCGGCCTTTTGTGGGGGCTGAGCCTGATCGTGCCGGGCATGACCTCATCCTCCATTTTGATGGCGGTGGGCCTGTTCACGCCGATGGCCGAGGGCTTCGCGCGGCTCGACTTTGCGGTCATTCTGCCGTGGCTGCTCGGCATGGCGGCGGTCGTGCTGACGCTCGCGCGCGTGGTAAACTGGTGCTTTCAGGCGCACTATCCGCTTTTCTACCACGCCGTGTTCGGCATCGTGCTGGCCTCGACGCTCGTGATCATCCCCCTGCGCTATGACGGCGCGCGCGACGCGCTTTTGTGCCTCTTCGCCGCTGCGCTCGGCGCGCTCGCGGCCTATCTCAGCGCGAAGATACAGCCGAAGGAGGATGCATAAGAACATAAAAAGTCGGCAGGAACCGTATGGCTCCTGCCGACTTTCTTACCCTCTCTTCCGCCTTCGATACAGCCGTGCGAAGCGGTGCAGCAGCTCATCATAGAGAAGGAGCAGCACCGCGCCGAGCGCAACTGTTACCGCGATGAGCCATGGGGCGGTCGCCGCCAGCTCGCGCGTTACCGCGTCGAGCTTGAAAACAAAAATGATGAGCGCGTACATCCCGCCGACAGCGAGGACATAGAGCCCCAGCTTTGCGAGAAGGCGCGGCGCGCGGCTGCCGACCGCGTCGAGCCGCGGCTGCACGAGCGGATAGTAGCCCAGTGCGCAGAAGAGCAGCGCAGACTCCTTGTCCGGCCCCAGCAGCAGCCCCAGGAGGGCGGCGGCGAAAAAGCAGCACCACCGATAGCTCTTGCGGCACTCCTCGCGCACGGGCAGCAGGCAGACCGAGGCAAGCAGCGGACAGGCGTAGAGGGCCAGCGGCAGCACGCCGCCGAGAAAAAGGAAAATGACCGCCAGCGCGCCGAACATACTCGCAAGCGCCAGCTCCCTTGTCTGTTGTCTCATAAAAACACTCCTGACGGAAAAGCGCCGCCCGCGGGCGGCGCTTTCGTTTTATTCGTTTTCGGACTTCTCCGCGCCATCGCCCTCCGCGGACGGTGCGCTGTCCGCGCCGCTCTCGGCGCTCGCGTCGGTGTCGGAGCTTTCCGGCGCAGGCGTTTCGCCTTCCGGCTTTTCCCCGTCCGGCTGCGGCGCCTCGATCTTCTCGCTCGTCATGGCGATGTGACGGGCAGGCGCCTCGATGGTGCTCGGCACAGAGGGGCGGAAGCCCTCCTCGCTCTTGCGGGTAGAGGCGTAGGCGTCCTCGACCGTCGCGGGATCGCGGCCCTCGAGAATGGCGACCATTTCGCCGCCGGTGATCGTCTCCTTCTCAAGAAGATAGGCGACGACCTTGTGCATATCGTCCGCATTCTCCTCAATGACCTTCACTGCGTCGGCGTAGCACTTTTCAAGGATCTCCTTGACCGCCTTGTCCATGACTGCGGCAGTCTCCTGCGCACAGTCGAGGCCGTAGCCGCCGTCGAGATACTGGCTGCGGACCGAGCCGAGCGCCATCATGCCGAACTCGTCGCTCATGCCGTACATGGCGACCATGTTGCGCGCGATGTTCGTAGCCTCCTGAATGTCCTGAGAGGCGCCGTTGGTCATCGTGTGCATGATGACCTCCTCGGCGGCGCGGCCGCCCATGGAAACGGAGATCTTCGCCATCAGCTCGTCGCGGGTGCGCAGGTTCGTCTTATCCTCCTCGGGCATGAGGAGCGTGTAGCCGAGACTCCCCTCGGTGTGGGGCACGATGGTGATCTTCTGCACGGGCTCGGCGTTTTTCTGCTTGTAGGCGACCATCGCGTGGCCGACCTCGTGGTAGGCGACGAGCTTCTTTTCAAACTCGGTGAGGACGCTGTTCTTCTTCTCGCTGCCCGCAATAACGAACTCAAAGGCCGCAAGCATATCCTCCTGCGAAACGAACTTGCGTCCCTTGCGCACAGCGCGCAGCGCCGCCTCGTTGACGATGTTGGCAAGGTCCGCACCGACGCAGCCGGCGGTCGCGAGCGCGACCTTCTTGAGGTCGACATCCTCGCCGAGCTTGATGTTGCGCGTGTGCACCTCGAGCGTCGCGATGCGGCCGGCGAGATTTGGGCGGTCGATGGTGATGCGGCGGTCAAAGCGGCCGGGGCGCAGCAGCGCCTGATCGAGTACCTCGGGGCGGTTGGTCGCGGCGAGGACGATGATGCCCTTGCCGGGATCGAAGCCGTCCATCTCGGCGAGCAGCTGGTTGAGCGTCTGCTCGCGCTCGTCGTTGCCGCCGCCGAAGCGGGAGTCGCGCGTCTTGCCGATGGCATCGATCTCGTCGATGAAGATGATGCAGGGCGCTACCTTCGATGCCTCGGCGAAGAGGTCGCGCACGCGGCTCGCGCCGACGCCCACGAACATCTCCACAAAGCCGGAGCCGGAGATGGAGAAGAAGGGTACATTCGCCTCACCGGCAACAGCCTTGGCCAGCAGTGTTTTGCCCGTACCCGGAGGGCCGACGAGCAGCGCGCCGCGCGGCAGCTTTGCGCCGATCTCGGTGTACTTCTGCGGGTTGTGCAAAAAGTCGATGATCTCGACGAGGCTCTCCTTCGCCTCGTCCTGCCCCGCGACATCGGCAAAGGTGACGCCGGTGGTCTTTTCCATATAGACCTTCGCGTTGGCCTTGCCCACACTGCCAAGGCCGCCAAAGCCGCCGCCGGTCTTTTTGCTGATAAAGCGCATCATCAGGATGAACGCACCCACCATCAGCACCGTCGGCAGGACATAGTTGACCATCAGCGCCATGAGCAGCGAATCGTCCGCCGTGTAGGGCTTATAGTACTTCACACCATACTCCTCAAGCAGGGGCAGCAGCTCCGGGTCGTTGAGCGGCGAGGTGTAGAGAAGGTATTCGCCGGTATATTCCCTGCCCTTCTCGTCGGTGTAGGCGACGCCCTTGGCCGGCGTGATGTTGAGCAGCTTGTCGGTGATCTCGACCTCGCTGACCTTGCTCTCCTTCACCATCTCGACGAACTCGTCGTAGCGGATGTAGCAGGCGCTTTCGGTGAGTTTCTTTGTGTCCATCGCCGCAAGCAGGTAGTTGAAGCCGATGGTCAGCACCAGCGCCCAGATGAGCAGCGGGAATACGCCCTTGCGGCGGTCGCCGTTCTTGTTGTTTTTGTTTTTATCGTTCTGATCCATGTATCTGATTTCCTTTCGGCCCGCGCCGGTGGGCGCAGGCGATCACTTGCCATGTTGTATTAAGGTATTGTAGCATACCCCTCTTGGTTTCACAAGCGCCGCGGTATGAATTTTCGGTGAATTTTTGTCCGCTTTCCTCTTTATCTCGCACCGCGGTTGTGGTATAGTGTGTTATGTGTACGAATTTTGACCGGGAGGAACGGTTTATGTCGAAGGAATTTGAAGCAAAGCGCGGCGCGCGCGGCACGGCGGAAAGGTTTCCCCTGCGCGAGCGCGACGCCGAGGCGGACGGCATTATCGAGGGCCGCAACGCCGTGACCGAGGCGCTGCGCGCCGGCGCGCCCATCGATAAGATTTTCATCGCCCGCGGCGAGACGGACAAAACGCTCGGCCACATCGCCTCCACCGCCCGCGCGGCGGGCGTCGTGGTAGTCGAGGCAGACCGCCGCAAGCTTGACTACATGAGCGCGACGAAGGCGCACCAGGGCGTCATCGCCCTTGCCGCTGTGCGCGAGTACGCGAGCGTGGAGGATATTCTCGCCATCGCCCGCGAGCGCGGGGAGGCTCCCCTGCTCGTGGTGTGCGACGAGATCAGCGACCCGCACAACCTCGGCGCCATCATCCGCACGGCGGAGTGCGCGGGCGCGCACGGCGTCATCATCCCCAAGCGCCGCAGCGCGGGTCTGACGAGCATCGTCGGCAAGACGAGCGCGGGCGCGGTGAGCTATCTGCCCGTCGCGCGCGTGCCGAATATCCCCGCGCTGCTGAAGGAGCTTCAGCAGCAGGGCGTGTGGGTCTTCGGCACTGCCGCCGAGGGCACGACCGCGCTCTACGAGGCCGATCTCAAGGGCCCCGCGGCCATCGTCATCGGCAGCGAGGGCGACGGCATGGGACGGCTCGTGCGCGAGGGCTGCGATTTTCTCGTCAGCATCCCGATGAAGGGGCACATCTCGTCGCTCAACGCCTCGGCCGCCGCCGCCATTTTGCTCTACGAGGCCGTGCGCCAGCGTTTTGGCTGACGCGCGCTGCGATCATTTGCGAGGTCTTTTCATGGATCATAACAAGGAATGGGAATTTGAACAAACACTCGCCGAGTCCGAGTTTCTGCTGCGTGACGCCGCGCGCAGCGCGTCGGACGAGGCGGACCTGACGCTCGAGAGCATCCTTGCGGAGTTCGGCTCCGCGGCGTCGGACGAGGGCATGAGTACGGAGCCGGAGGGCATCGAGCCGCCCGCGCCCTGTCCTCCCGTGCAGGTGGACGATGGCACGAAAGCGCCGCACGACGAGCCGAAGGACGAGCCGGACACAGTGAGCTTGCAGGATGTGCTGGAGAGCACCGTGCAATCCGTGCTCGACGAGGGCAGTGCGGAGGAGCCGCCGGAGCTGCTGCCGCCGCGCCGCCGCTGGCTCTTCTCGCGCAAAAAAATGCGCGACACCGAGCAGCTTTACGCACCCGCCGAGCAGGAGCGGGAGGAAACGCCGGAGGAGGCGGAGAATGTTGAGGAACCGGAGGACTTTTTCACCGAGGACTTCGGCGAGCGGGACGATTCCCCCGAGCCGGACGCCGCCTCTCTGGCCGCCGACTACCGCGGCGACGCCCGCGCGGGGCTTCGCAGCGCGCGGGCCGCACTATCGGTCACGGCGCTCTCGTGGTGTGCGCTGCTGCTCGATCACTTTGCCCTGATGCCCGCGCTCTTCGCCGAGGAAAGGCTGCTGAACTGCCTGCCGTTTTTCATTCTTGAGCTGCTCGTGTGCGTCCTCGGGCGCGATGTGTTCGTCTACGCCTTTGAGCAGCTCCGCGCGAGGACCGTCACCTACGAGCTGCTCTCCTCGCTCGCCTGCGTCGTCACGCTCGCGGACACAGCGATCGACTTTTTCCTGCCTGAGCGCGCGGCGCTCGCGCCGCCCTTCCACGCGGTCGCCATGCTGGGCATGACTGCCGCGCTCTATGGGCGCGCGCTGCTCTTCGGTGCGCTCTACGACACCTTCCGCGTTGCGGCGGTCGGCGAGCCGGACTATCTTGTCACCGTCACCGCGGGAGGCGCGGCCAAGCGCCGCGGCAGCGCGCGCGGCTTTGCCCGCTGCGCGCAGCGGGAGGACGCCGCCTCGCACTGGCAGAGCGTGCTGCTGCCCGTGCTGCTCACCGCCTCGCTCGTATTTGCCGCGCTCGCTACACTGCGGCGCGGCGAGCGGCTGCTCTTTTTGTGGAACTGGAGCGTGCTGCTCACGGCGGTCAATACACTCGCCTTCCCGCTGAGCTATTCCCTGCCGCTGCGCCGGCTGACGCGGCGCTTTGTGAAGTCCGGCAGTGCGCTGGCGGGCTATGTGGGCGCAAACCGCCTGCGCCGAAGCAACTGCGTCATCCTCACCGACACCGACCTCTTCCCGCCCGGCACGGTCAGTCTCAACGGCCTGAAGATCTACGGCGAGGAGAGCGGCAAGGTCATCTCTTACGCCGCCACGATGGCCCACGCCTCGCAAAGCGGCCTGAGCCGCCTGTTCGACACGCTCCTTGAGAGTGAGGGCGGCAAGCTTGAGCCGCTCGACGACCTGAGCTTTTATGAGGAGGGCGGCATTTCCGGCCTCATTCACGGCGAGACCGTGCTCTTCGGCACCGCCGCCTTCTGCCGCAAGATGCACATTGCGATGCCCGGCGCTCTGAACCTCAAAACCGGTGCGTTCCTTGCGGTGGACGGCTCGCTCATCGCCGTTTTTGCCGTCAAGTACCTCGCGGCGGAGAATGTGGACTGGGCGCTCCACGCGCTCAAGCGCAACCGTATCACGCCCGTGCTCGCCGTGCGCGACGCCCAGCTCACGCCCGCGCTTTTAAAGCGCAAGTTCGGCACCGACGCCCGCGCCGTCTACCCCACGGTCTCCACGCGCCTCGCGCTCTCGGAGAAGGACGGCGAGCACCCCTACGCCCTGCTCTACCGCGAGGGGCTGATGCCCTTCGCAGAGATCGCCGTCGGCAGCAAGCGTCTGGTCCATGCCGTGCGCATGGCCGCCGTGCTCTCACTGGCAAGCAGCGCGGTAAGTGCGCTGCTTGCGTTCTATCTCACCTCTGTCGGCGCGTACAGTGCGCTCACGCCCGTTTCCATGCTGGTGTACCTTCTGCTATGGGCGCTCGCCGCGCTCATCGAAGGCATTTGGGTGGACCGCTACTGAGCATTTTTACAAAGAACAGGAGAAAAGCACATGAAAAAACGCACACTATCCCTGCTGACGGCCCTTGTGATGGCTGTCAGCCTGCTGCCTGCCACGAGTCGGGCAGTGGAGACCGATCCGATCGAAACGACGCCCCTCCCCGCGCAGGCCGATCTTCCCTTCGGCGACATTTCCGCGGGCGCGTGGTACGCCGACGCGGTGCGCTACGCCTATGAAAACGGCCTGATGTCCGGCATTTCCGAGAAGGCGTTTGCCCCCGACGGCACGGCGACGCGCGGCCAGATCGTCACGATCCTCTGGCGGCTCGCAGGAAAGCCCGTGGTCAACTACGCCATGCGCTACGACGATGTGAACGAGGGCGCGTGGTACGGCGAGGCCGTGCGTTGGGCAGCGTCCACAGGCGTCGTCACAGGCTACAACGAGAGCCGCTTTGCTCCCAACGATGCGATCACGCGCGAGCAGCTCGCCGCGATCCTCTACCGCTGCGCCAAGGCGCAGGGGCAGGGCTTCAGTGGCATGTGGTACTTCCCGCTGCGCTACGACGATGCAACGGCCATCAGCGAGTGGGCAGACGAGGCGATGCACTGGTGCGTGATGAAGGGCATCCTCAGCGGCACGAGCGACACGACGCTCGCGCCCCGCGCCATCGCCAAGCGCGCGGAGCTGGCAGCCATTCTCCAACGCTTCTGCACCCTGCCCAAGGAGGAGGCTGCCGAGAGCGCGGCGCAGACCGCCTATGAAAGCGCGGCGGCCTATCTTCGCGCCGCAGTCCCCGCACCGCAGTATGGCGGCGAGTGGGTCGTACTCGCCCTTGCGCGCGGCGGCGCGGATGTAGAGGGGGCTTACCTCACCAACTACCGCGCCGCGCTGGAGCAGAGTGTCCGCGAGAGCAAGGGCGTGCTGAGCGAGCGCAAATACACCGAGTACAGCCGCGTGATCCTCGCGCTCTCTGCGCTGGAGTGCGACGCGCGGAGCGCCGCGGGCTATGACCTGACGCTCCCGCTCGGTGACTACGACAAGGTATCGGCGCAGGGCGTAAACGGCGTGATCTACGCGCTCCTCGCGCTCGACAGCCGCGACTATCCCATGCCGCAGAACGCGGAGGCAGGCAAACAGGCGACACGGCAGCTGTATGTGGACGCCATCCTGTCCTCTCAGCTCTCGAACGGCGGCTGGAGCTACATGGGCGAGGAGGCCGACCCCGACCTGACCGCAATGGCTTTGCAGGCGCTTGCAAGGTATCAGAGCCAAAGCGAGGTCAAGGCGGCAACCGACCGTGCGCTCGCTCGGCTTTCCGCGATGCAGGACGCCGACGGCGGCTTTTCCTCCTGGGGGGCGCAGAACGCTGAGAGCTGCGCGCAGGTGCTCCTTGCGCTCAGCGCGCTGGGCATCGGCACCGAGGATGCACGCTTTGTCAAAAACAGCCGCAGCGTGCTCGACGCGCTGCTGACCTATCAGACCGCCGATGGCGGATTCCGCCATGAACGCGGCGGAGAGACAAATCTCATGGCGAGTGAACAGGCGGCCTGTGCGCTCGCGTCGCTCGTCCGCGCCGAGCGCGGCGAGAGCGGCTTTTATCAGATGGCGGCGCTCACACAGCGTGCCGCCGCGTAAGGCCGCGAAGAAAACCGTGAAAGGAGGGAGCGGATGTGAAAACGACAAGGCGCCTCGGCGCATTTTTGCTGATGCTTGCGCTGCTGCTCGCCCTCGCGGGCTGCGGAGGGCAAGCGGCGCAGCCTCTGCCCGCACCGACGCAGGGCGAGACCATTCTGCCCGATGCGGCGCAGGAAACGGAGCCGCCGCAGAGCGGCGCGGTCGAACCGTCCGCTCCTGCCGACGCAGGACGGCAGGAGACCTCCACCGCTGCACCGCCGGAGTCGGGCACATCCGAGCCTCCCGCCGCGTCGGACAAGAAAATCGACGCGCCGAGCGAGCGCGCCGAGCGCGTCTGCACGATCTCCGTCTCCTGCGCGGCGATCCTGGAGCACCTTGACCGGCTCGCCCCGGAAAAGAGCGGTCTCGTCCCCGCGGACGGCATCTTGCTGGCGGCGACCGAGACGGAGTTCGCCGAGGGTGAGAGCGCCTTTGACCTGCTCAAGCGCGTGTGCCGCGCGAACAAAATACACATGGAGTTTTCCGAAACACCGGTCTATCAGTCCGCCTATGTCGAGGGCATCGGCAACCTCTACGAGTTTGACTGCGGCGAGGGCTCTGGCTGGATGTTCCGCGTCAACGGCGCGTTCCCGAATGTCGGCTGCTCACGCTATGCCCTTGAGGCGGGCGACAGCGTGGAGTGGCTCTACACCTGCGACTTCGGCACGGACATCGGCGGAGGCCTCGCGCCATGAAACAGCATGCTTTCCTCGCCTGCCATCCATCGGTGAATTTGCTCTATTTTGTGCTGGTGCTGACCTTCTCGATGTTTTTTCTGCACCCGCTGTGCCTGACCGTTTCGCTCTTTTCCGCGCTCTGGTGCGCCGCGGAGCTGAACGGCGGCGCGGCACTGCGGCGCACCGCACGCTATCTTGCGCCGACGGCGCTTTTGGCCGCGGTGGTCAATCCCGCCTTCACCCATGAGGGCGCTACGATCCTGAGCTACCTGCCCTCGGGCAACCCGCTGACGCTTGAGTCCGTCGCCTACGGCATCGCCGCGGCGGCGATGCTCTCCGCCGTGGTGCTGTGGTTTTCCTGCTGGAACACAGTGATGACCTCGGATAAGCTCATGTACCTTTTCGGGCGGCTCGCGCCCGCGCTCTCCCTCCTGCTTTCGATGACGCTGCGCTTCGTGCCGCGCTTTCAGGCAAAATTCCGCGAGGTGACGGCGGCGCGGCGCGGCATGGGGCTGTATGCGGAAAAAGGATGTCTTCAAAGGCTCAAAAGTGCCGTAACGGTCTTTTCGGTCATGGTGACATGGAGCCTTGAGCATGCCGTCGAAACGGCGGAGGGCATGAAAAGCCGCGGCTACGGGCTGCCCGGCCGCACCGCGTTCTCCCCCTTTCGCTGGAGCCGCCGCGACGGTCTGCTGGTGCTGTGGCTGGCGCTCTGCGGCGGCTATATCGCGCTCGGCTGGCGGCTCGGCGGCATCCGGTGGCGCTACTATCCCACGCTGCGCGGCGCGCTGACGCCGTATTCCATGAGCCTTGCGCTCGCATATCTTCTGCTGTGCCTGACGCCGGTGCTGCTGCAGGGAAAGGAGGCGCGCACATGGCGCTCTATCGCATCGAAGGATTGACCTTCACCTATCCCGAACAGCCCGCGCCCGCCCTGCGGGATGTGTGTCTGACGCTCCGCGCGGGCGAATTTGTCACGCTCTGCGGCCTCTCCGGCAGCGGCAAATCCACGCTTTTGCGCCAGCTCAAAACGGTGCTCGCGCCGAGCGGCACGCGCGAGGGCGCGGTTTTTTTTGACGACCGCCCGCTCTGTGAGGTCTCCTTGCGCGAGCAGGCGGCGCGCATCGGCTTTGTGCAGCAAAGCGTCGAGGATCAGCTCGTTACGGATAAGGTCTGGCACGAGCTGGCCTTCGGCCTGGAAAGCCTCGGCTGCGATACGCCGACCATCCGCCGACGCGTTGCGGAAATGGCGGGCTTTTTCGGCATGGAGGACTGGTTTCACCGCGAGGTGGCCTCGCTCTCGGGCGGGCAGAAACAGCTTTTGAACCTCGCCGCCGTGCTGACCATGCAGCCCGATGTGCTGATCCTGGACGAGCCGACCGCACAGCTCGACCCTATTGCGGCGGCGGACCTTCTCGCCGCGCTCGCGCGCGTGAACCGCGAGCTGGGTACGACCGTGCTGCTCTCCGAGCAGCGGCTGGAGGAGGCGCTGCCGCTCTCCGACCGCGCCGTTTTCCTCGACCGTGGGGCGATCGTCGCGGACGGGACGCCGCGCGCTGTGGGCGCGCGGCTGCGCGGCGCAGATCATGAGCTGTTCTGCGCCATGCCCACCGCCACGCGCGTGTGGGCGGCGGCGGAAAGCGGTCTCCCCTGCCCTGTTTCCGTCCGCGAGGGGCGGGACTGGCTGGTGGAGTTTTCCGCCGCGCACGAATTGAAAAAAGTGCCGGAGCACCCTGTACCCACGCTCTCCGGTGAGACGGTCGTGACCGTCTCGGATGTGTGGTTCCGTTATGCGCCCGACGCGCCCGAAGTGCTGCGTGGGCTGGAGCTCAGCGTGCAGCGTGGCGAATTCCTTGCCATTCTCGGCGGCAACGGCGCGGGCAAAACGACTGCGCTGAGGCTGCTCGCAGGGCTGCAAAGGCCCTATCGCGGCGAGGTCCGCGTGGTGGGCAGAGCGGCGCTTTTGCCGCAGGAGGTGCAGACGCTCTTCGCCAAAAGGACTGTGCGCGAGGACCTCGCCGAGATCACGACCGATGCGCGCTCGCTTGAGCGCGTCATCGCGCTCTGTCGGCTGGAGCCGCTTTTGGACCGCCATCCCTACGACCTCTCCGGCGGCGAGCAGCAGCGCGCGGCGCTGGCCAAGCTCCTGCTCACGAAGCCCGACATTTTACTGCTCGACGAGCCGACGCGCGCGCTCGACGCGGCCTTTAAGGCCGAGCTGGCAGGGCTTTTGCAGGATCTTCTCGCGCAGGGCGCTACGGTCGTCATGGTCAGCCACGATGTGGAGTTCTGCGCCGCGCACGCGCAGCGCTGTGCGCTCTTTTTCGACGGCTCCGTTGCCACCGAGGGCGCGCCGCAGCAGTTTTTCGCCTGCAACCGGTTCTATACCACGGCGGCGAACCGCATGGCGCGCGGCCTGCTGCCCGATGCCGTGACGGCCGAGGACATCATCGCCGCCTGCGGCGGCGCACTGCCGCCGAAAAGAGAGCGGCGGGAGCCTCCGCCGCAGCCGCCGGGAGCGGCGGAAACGCCTCCCGCGCCGCAGGAAAAGCAAAAGCTATCGGCGCGCAGCGTCGTTTCCTCCCTGCTCTCCCTCCTGCTCCTTGCGCTGACGCTGGCGTTCGGCCCGAAGCTCTTCGGTGCGCGCGGCTACTACGCCGTATCGCTTTTGATGGTGCTTGAGGCGATGCTGCCGTTTTTTCTCGTCTTTGAGGGTCGCAGGCCCCTCGCGCGCGAGCTGGTGATCCTTGCGATGCTCTGCGCGCTCGGCGTTGCGGGACGCGCGGCGTTTTTCATGCTGCCGCAGTGTAAGCCCGTACTGGCGCTGACGATCCTCGCGGGCGTGTCGCTCGGCGGCGAGGCGGGCTTTTTAGTGGGCGCGGTGACGATGCTCTCGTCCAATATGCTCTTCTCGCAGGGACCGTGGACGCCGTGGCAGATGTTCGCCATGGGGCTGTGCGGCGCTCTCGCGGGGCTTGTGTTCCGTAAGGATGGGCTGCCGCGGAAAAAAGGGCTGCTCTGCGTCTTCGGCGCGCTCAGCGCGCTTTGCGTCTACGGCCTGCTGCTCAACGCCTACTCCGCGCTGCTTGCCACCGGCACACTGACCCTGCAGAGCCTTGCGCTCTACTGCGCCTCCGGCCTTGCGATGGACGCGGTGCAGGCCGCCGCGACGGCGGTATTCCTCTGGTTTTTCACCGAACCGATGCTCGAAAGGCTCGAACGGGTCAAGCGCAAATACGGACTCATACGCTGAAAAAGGTCCCCCGACCAATGGTCGGGGGACCTTTTTGGGAAATCTGTCCGCTCAGCTGGCGTCAGCGCTCGTCGCCTGCTCGAAGATGGCCACGGCCTTCGCGTTGGGCGCCTCGGTGAAGCGCGCCACGAAGTAGGCCACGAGGAAGCTGATGAGAAAGCCGGGGACGATCTCATAGACGCCTGTGGCGGCGGTGAGCCCGGTCAGCAGCCAGCCGAGGTCGGCCACAAAGCCGGCGATCACGCCCGCGACCGCGCCCTTGTAGTTAAAGCGCTTCCAGAAGAGGGAGAGCAGGATGGTGGGGCCGAAGGACGCGCCGAAGGCGCCCCAAGCGTTTTCCACCATGTCCATGATGGCCTGCGCGCCGCTGCCCTTGGAGTTGGCGATGACAAAGGCGATGGCGGAGAGGACGAGCACGAGGACGCGGCCGACCAGCAGCGTTTCCTTCTCCGTCGCGTCCTTGCGGAAGAAGGGCTTATAGAGATCGGCGGTGAAGGAGCTGGAGGCGACGAGCAGCTGGGAGTCCGCCGTGGAGATGGACGCGGCGATGATGGCGGCAAGCAGCAGCCCGCAGATGCCCGCAGGGAAGAAGCGGCGGGACATGGCGATAAAGACCAGCTTCTGATTGCCATGGCTGAGCAGCTCCTCACCCATGATCATGCGGCCGAAGTAGGCGATCATGACCGCGGAGAAGAGGGAGATGACGACCCAGATGATGGCCACAATGGAGGATTTTTTGATCATCGAGGGCTTTTCGATGGACATAAAGCGCACAAGGATGTGCGGCATGCCGAAGTAGCCGAGGCCCCAGCCGAGGCCGCTGACGATCTCCTGCCAGCCGGCGTTGAAGATGCCGCCGCCGAAGGCGCACTGCGTCACTGCGCCGCTCGCGGCGTCGGTGTATTCATAAACGGTCTCAAGCGCGGTGGGGTCGAGCAGCTCTCGGTGGCCGAAGTAGACCACGATGGGCACCAGCATCAGCGCGGCCATCATCAGAAGGCCCTGGAAGAAGTCCGTCCAGCACACGGCGGTAAAGCCGCCGAAGAAGGTGTAGGCCACGATGATGAGCAGGAAGGCGAGCATGGCGACCTTCGTGGAGACATCGGGGAAGAGCGTGGTGAACACGGAGGTGCCCGCCACGAGCGCGGAGGCGACATAGATGGTGTAGGCAAAGAGGAAGATGAGCGCGCACACGAGCTGCAGCGCGCGGGAGTCGACCGCGAAGCGGTTCGTCAGATACTGCGGGAGCGTGATGGCGTCGTCCGCCGCCTTAGAGAAGGTGCGCAGACGCTTGGCGCAGAGGATCCAGTTGGCGGCGGTGCCGATGGCAAGGCCGATGCCGATCCACATCTGGCCGAAGCCGAAGGCGAGGATCGAGCCGGGCAGGCCCATCAACAGCCAAGCCGACATATCGGATGCCTGCGCGGACAGGGCCGTGACCCACGGGCCCATGGAGCGCCCGCCGAGGAAAAAGTCCTCAGAGTTCTTGTTCGAGCCGTTGAAGTAGAATACCAGCGCAACGCCCAGCAAAATAACAAAGTATGTGATAAATGTGATGATCTCCCAATTCATACTCATTCCGTCCTTCTGTTTTCTATTCTTATGATGCCGTGAAGTTTGTTTCCATCGTCACAGTATACCTTACCCGCCGCTTTTTGTAAATCAGAAATTGCAAAAGTTTTCTGGTTCGTGCTATTTCCGCCAGCCGAGCGCGGTGGAGATCATCGACGCCGTCGCGCAAACCTCCTCCGCCGCCGCGCGGAACTCCTCGGAATGGGCGCTGCGGAACATCCCGATCACGCCGATGG
This sequence comes from Oscillibacter valericigenes, assembly GCF_021531315.1. Classification (GTDB taxonomy): domain Bacteria; phylum Bacillota; class Clostridia; order Oscillospirales; family Oscillospiraceae; genus Hominicoprocola. The sequence continues at coordinate 38,288 of NZ_JAFBIQ010000005.1, forward strand.
CGTATTTCACCTCGCCTTCCATCGTGCGCACAGGTGCGGAGATGGAGCGCAGGCCGATCTTGTACTCGCCGTTTTCGATGGCGTAGCCGTTCGCGCGGCACGCTGCTGTCTCCTGCATCAGCGCCGAAATGTCCGTGACGGTGTGGGGCGTGAACGGTGTCAGCGTTTGGCGGCGCAGAAGCTTTTCCGCCTCCTGCGTCGGACGGTGGGCAAGGAACACCTTGCCCTGTGAGGTGCAGTAGATGGGCAGGTGCGCGCCGACCTCGGAGACGATGCGAAGCCCGTTGCGCGCCTCCACCTGATCGAGCGTGATAACGCTGCCGCCCTCGCAGATGGAGAGCATCACCGACGCACCGGTCTGCTGGGAAAGGTGCTCCATATAGGGGCGCGCAACGCGCGAGATGTCCCACGAGCGCTCCACCTGCCTGCCGTATTCAAAAAGGCGCAGGCCGAGGGCATACTTCCCCTCCGGTGTCTGCATGACGAGGCCGTATTCGCGCAGGGTGGTCGCAAGACCGAACACCGTGCTTTTCGGGTAGCCGCAGCGCCGCGTCAGCTCTGTGAGCGTGAGCGGTTCTCCGGCCCGGCTGAGCGTTTGCAGCAGCTCCATCGCCTTGGCGACCGACAGAATGATATTGCCGTCCATCACGGCGCACCACCTCTTTTCCGAAAAATATCATAGCCCAAATACCGCGCCGCGTCAAGATTATCCGACAATATCGTCTAATAATTCGATAATATCGTATTTTAGATTTGCAAGGAAGGAAAGGGTCTGATATACTGTTATAGTATTTTTCAAAGAATAACGGCGGTGCATCATGCAGGACCAGTGCGGGAGGACAATTTCATATCTTCGCATCAGCGTAACGGACCGCTGCAACTACCGCTGCCGCTACTGTATGCCCGCCGAGGGCGTAGAAAAGCACGCGCACAGTGAGGTCTGCTCATTCGAGGAGCTGCGGAACATGGCCGCCGCCGCGGTGCGCTGCGGCGTAAAAAAGATCCGTGTGACCGGCGGCGAGCCGCTGGTGCGCCGCGGCATCGTAGACTTCTGCCGCCTGCTCAAGCGTATCGACGGCGTGGAGGAGCTGTGCCTGACGACGAACGGCAGTCTTCTGCCCGAGCTGGCCGCACCGCTTAAGGCGGCGGGCGTAGATCGGCTGAACATCAGCCTTGATACGCTCCGCCCCGAGCGCTTTGCTGAGATCACGCGCTGCGGGACACTGGACGAGGCCCTGCGCGGCATCGAGACGGCGGAGGCCGCCGGCTTTGAACAGCTCAAACTCAACTGTGTGCTGCTCGGCGGCGTGAACGAGGACGAGATCGTCGACTTTGTGGCGCTGACGCGCGAAAAGCCGTGGCAGGTGCGCTTCATCGAGCGGATGCCGATGGGTGTCTGTACTACTTACGGAGCGTATCTCCCCGCGCGGACGGTGCCGGAGCGCTGCCCCGCTTTGGAGCCGATCGGGAGTGAGGGCGTGGCGTCCCTCTACCGTCTGCCGGAGGGGAAGGGTACGGTGGGGCTCATCACGCCGATGAGCCACGAATTCTGCGGCGAATGCAGCCGCATCCGCATCACGGCGGATGGGCGGCTCAAGCCCTGCCTGCACTCAGACGCGGAGCTCCCGCTGCGCGGTCTTTCCGGCACAGCATTGGAGGATGCGATCCGCCGCGGCATTTTGGAAAAGCCCGCGCAGCATCACCTGTGCGCCGAGGGCGTGACGGAGACGCACCGCGCGATGAACGAGATCGGAGGGTGAGTGATGGAGCTGACGCATTTTAACGAGCAGGGGCGCGCCCGCATGGTGGATGTGAGCGAAAAGCCGCAGACCTTCCGCGTCGCCCGCGCGGCGGCGACGGTCAACATGGCAAAGACGACGATGGAAAAAATCAAAGCGGGCGGCATTGGCAAGGGCGATGTGCTCGCGGTCGCGCAGGTCGCGGGCATCATGGCCGCAAAGAAGAACAGCGAGCTGATCCCGATGTGCCATCCGCTGCTGCTGACCAAGGCGGATATTTCCTTTGACCTAAAGGATACGGCGCTGCACATCTTCAGCGAGATCCGCTGCCGCGGCGAGACAGGTGTTGAAATGGAAGCGCTGACCGCCGTTTCTGTGGCGGCCCTCACCGTGTACGATATGTGCAAGGCCGTGCAGCGGGATATGACCGTCACCGACATCCGCCTGCTCTACAAGGAGGGCGGCAAGAGCGGCGTATATAAAGTGGAGGCGAAATGATATGGCTGTGGTAACAGCGGTGAACATCAGCGAAAAGAAAGGCGTGCGCAAGCACGCGGTCCCCTATATTGACCTGAAGCTGCACCACGGCATCGTGGGCGACGCCCACGCGGGCGACTGGCACCGCCAGATCAGCCTGCTCGCGGACGAGAGCGTGGACACCATGCGTGCCGCCTGCCCCATTGAGCTGGACGCGGGCGTATTTGCCGAGAACATCAATACGCGCGGCGTCGAGCTCAAAACGCTGCCAATCGGGACGCACCTGCGCATCGGCGAAACGGAGTTGGAGGTCACGCAGATCGGCAAGCAGTGCCACAACGACTGCGAGATCAAGAAAACAGCGGGCAAATGCGTGATGCCGACCGAGGGCATTTTTGCCGTGGTGGTAAAAGAGGGCCGCGTACAGGCGGGCGACGAGATCGAGGTGCTGAAATGAAGCTCATCAAAACCGAGGAGGCTGTCGGCCATGTGCTCTGCCATGACCTGACGCAGATCATCAAGGACGAATACAAGGACGCGCGCTTCTGTAAGGGCCATGTGGTGACGGCGGAGGATATTCCCGTGCTGCTGAGCATGGGCAAGGAGCACCTCTACATCTACGAGATGACGCCCGGCATGGTACACGAGAACGACGCGGCAGAGCGCCTGCTGGCGCTGTGCGTGAACGAGCACATGGCGCGCAGTGAGGCCAAGGAGGGCAAGATCGAGCTGAGGGCGGAATGTGACGGTCTGTTCCGCGTGCAGAGTGAAAAGCTGCTCGCGGTCAACACGCAGGAGGATGTCATGATCGCCACGCGCAAGGGCAGCACGCCCGTGCGTGAGGGTGACAAGCTCGCGGGAATGCGCGTCATTCCACTCATCATTGAGGAAGAAAAGCTCCGCGCGGCGGAGGCCGCGGCGGGCGGCGAGCCGCTTTTGGAGCTGCTGCCCTATGTGAAAAAGACCGCCTGCATCGTCACCACCGGCAGCGAGGTGAAAAAGGGCATCATTCAGGACACCTTCACGCCGGTCGTGATCGATAAGCTCAAGACCTACGGCATCGAGACCATCGCCACGGTGCAGTCCGGCGACGGCGTAGAAAATGTGCGCGACGCGGTGCTTGCCATGCGGGAGAGAAGGCCCGATATGATCCTCTGCACCGGCGGCATGAGCGTCGATCCCGACGACAACACCCCCGGCGGCATCCGCGCGAGCGGCGCGCGCATCGTGACCTACGGCGCACCCGTGCTCCCCGGCGCGATGTTCCTGCTCGGCTACTTTGAAGACGGGATGCCCGTCATGGGCCTGCCCGGCTGCGTGATGTACGCGGGCGCGACGATCTTTGATCTCGTCCTGCCGCGCATCGCGGCGGGCGTGGAGGTCACGCGCGCCGATGTGGCCGCACTCGGCGAGGGCGGGCTGTGCCTCGGCTGCAAGCCCTGCCATTATCCGATCTGCCCGTTCGGCAAATAAAAAATTCTCGCCGCACGCGGCGAGAATTTCCATTGGTTCATTATCTTTTGTGAAAGATAACGATAAAGCAACATTTTGAAAGGAAGAAAAAAACAGTATGAAAAAGCTCTTATCCCTGCTCCTCGCGCTCTCCCTTGTCCTCGCGCTGACCGCCTGCGGCCAGAAGGACACGACCCCCGACACCACCAACCCCGACGATATGCAGACCGAACAGGCACAGCCGGTCGAGCTGATCGTTTTCGCCGCCGCCTCCATGACGGAGACTCTGACCGAGATCGCGGAGCTTTACAAGACCGCCGCGCCCGAGGTCACCATCACCTACAACTTCGATTCCTCCGGCAAGCTGCTCACCCAGATCAAGGAGGGCGCGGACTGCGACCTGTTCATCTCCGCCTCCCCCACGCAGATGAACGCGATGGACGGCAGCCTCATCGAAAACAAGGACAAGAACCCCGACGGTCTTGACCTCATCGTGACCGACAGCCGTATCGATCTGCTGGAGAACAAGGTGACGCTCGCCGTTCCCGAGGGCAACCCCAAGGGCATCGAGAGCTTTGACCGGCTTGCCGAGCTGCTCAAGGGGGGAGATGTGATGCTGGCCATTGGCAACAGCGATGTGCCCGTCGGCCAGTACACCCTGAAAATTTTCAACTACTACGGCATCGACGAGACCGCCGTCGCGGACAAGCTGACCTATGGCAACAACGTCAAGGAGGTCACCTCGCAGGTGAGTGAGGCCGCCGCCGACTGCGGCATCATCTATGCCACGGACGCATACTCCGCCGGCCTTGCGGTCGTGGACAGCGCCACCGCCGAGATGTGCGGTCAGGTCATCTACCCCGCCGCCGTGCTCAAGGGCGACAAGGAGGAGGCCGCGCGCGCCTTCCTCGCCTATCTCCAGACCGACGCCGCCATGACCGTGTTCGAGTCCGTCGGCTTCAGCCCTGCGATTTGATCGGTTTGCAATTCGTACCGCCTGCGCGGCAGCGACTGAGCGGAAAGAGGAGCACACCAAATCGTTCCGAAGAAAGACGCCCGCATACGATCCCCAAAATGTGAGCTGAATTTCGCAGTTCGGGGGTCAAGGGGCTTGCCCCTTGCGTTTCTTGGGGAATACAAAGGGGGCCATTCTTACGCTAAGAATGGCCCTCTTTGAAATCGCCGTTACAGACGGCAGCACCGGAGGTCACTATGGATTGGTTTCCCTTATGGAACTCGCTGCGCATCGCGGCGATCTCCACCGTCATCATCTTTTTTGCGGGCGTTTTCGCCGCGTACTACATCGCCAAGCTCCCGCGTCTCGTCAAGGGCGTGCTCGATGTGGTGCTGACGCTGCCGCTCGTGCTGCCGCCCACGGTCGTGGGCTATCTGCTCTTGCGCGTGCTGGGGCCAAAGCGCATGATCGGCGCGTGGGTGCTCGAGACCTTCGGCACAAAGCTGGTCATGACCTGGTGGTCGGCCATCTTCGCCACTACGGTCGTCATTTTCCCGCTGATGTACCGCACGGCACGCGGCGCGTTTGAGGCCTTCGATGAGACGCTGGCCTACTCCGGCCAGACGCTCGGGCTCTCCAACACCTATATTTTCTGGCGTATTCGGATGCCCTGCTGCCGGCAGGGCGTGCTGGCGGGCACGGTGCTCGCCTTCGCCCGCGCGCTCGGCGAATACGGCGCGACCAGCATGATCGCGGGCTACACGCCCGGCAAGACGGCGACCATCTCCACCACCGTCTATCAGCTCTGGCAGACGAACAACGACGCGCTGGCCTACCGGTGGGTCGCCGTGAACATCGTGATCTCCGCCGTGGTGCTGCTGGCGGTCAATATGCTCGAGCGCCGCGACTTCCTGCGCGGCGCGAGTCGTGCGAGGAGGGCGAAGGCATGAGCCTGTATGTTGATATTGAAAAACGCCTCGGCGCGTTCCGTCTGCAATCGAAATTCGAGGTAGCGGACGAAACGCTGGCGCTGCTCGGGGCCTCCGGCTGCGGCAAGAGCATGACGCTCAAGTGCATCGCCGGCATCGTAACGCCCGACCGCGGGCGCATCGTGCTCAATGACCGCGTGCTCTTTGACAGCGAGAAAAAGATCGACCTCGCGCCGCAGCAGCGGCGTGTCGGCTACCTCTTTCAGCAGTACGCGCTCTTTCCCAACATGAGCGTTGAGCAGAACATCCTCTGCGGTATCCGCGAGGGAACGCGGGCAGAAAAGCGCGCCCTGCTATCCGAGAAAATCAGGCTCTTCCGCCTGGAGGGGCTGGAAAAAAGGCACCCCGCGCAGCTCTCCGGCGGGCAGCAGCAGCGCGTGGCGCTCGCGCGCATCCTCTGCTCGGAGCCGCAGGCCATCCTGCTCGACGAGCCTTTTTCCGCGCTCGACAGCTATCTCAAGTGGAATCTCGAGCTGGAGCTGACCGAGCTACTCTCGGGCTTTCATGGGCCGATCCTTTGGGTCAGCCACGATCGCGGCGAGTGCCGCCGGAGCTGTCAGAGCGTCTGCGTGATGGAGGACGGCAGGACCGGCGAGGTCACGCCGATGGAGCAGCTATTCCGTCGCCCCGCGACGCTCAGTGCGGCGCGGCTGGCGGGAGTGCGCAGCTTTCTTCCGGCGCGGCCATGCGAGGGCGGCATTGCGCTGGAAGGCTGGGACATCACCCTGCCACAGCCCGCGTCGCGTGAGCGCGTCACCGTCGCCGTTCCCGACGACGCCGTGCTTTTGGGCGGCGCGTACACCGCCGTCGTGCAGCGCGTGATCCACGACCTCGACGGCGACCTCGTGCTGCTCCGACCGGAGGGCGCGGCGGACGCGCCGCCCCTGCAAGCTCTGCTGCCGAAGGGCAGCACGGCGGAGGTCGGCCAGACGCTTCGTTTCGGTCTCTCCGCCGGGCGTTGCCTGTGCTATGATGCTTGTGGTGAAATATTTTCAGCAGATCGATGAAAAATCGCTCTTGACAAAAGCACATGGCATGTGTTACCTTAAAAAAGAAAATGGATAAGGTGATCGGATGATGGGTCACGGGAGAGATCGCGGCGCTTGTGCCGCGGCGCCGAAGGGGAACGCAGAAGCTCTCAGGCGGAAGGACCGGACTCGGACGACACTCCGAAAAGTGCGGCTTGCCGCACGCCGAAGGTGCAACCTGTATGAGCGATATGCCGCATCAGGGAAACTCTCAGGTCATAAAACGGAGGCACAAAGCTCAAAAGGGAGCTTTGTGCCTTTTTCTATGCTTTATTTTAATCGTTTTGATGTTATTATTCAAAAAGAATAATAGAGGAGGAAGCAACTTATGGAACGGAAAACACCCCTGTATCAGACGCATGTGGATGCGGGCGGAAAGATCGTCGAGTTCGGCGGCTTTCTGATGCCCGTGCAGTACCCCACAGGTGTGCTCACCGAGCACATGGCGGTGCGGGAGAAGGCGGGGCTCTTTGATGTTTCGCACATGGGCGAGCTGCGGCTGCGCGGCCCCGACGCCGTGGCGAATGTGCAAAAGCTCATCACCGCCGACATCTCCACCATGCAGGACGGCGACATCAAATACGCCATGCTCTGCAACGACGCGGGCGGCATCATCGACGACTTCATCGTCTACCGCTGCGCCGCCGACGACTACTGGCTGGTCGTCAACGCCGGCAACCGCGATAAGGACGCCGCGTGGGTCGAGGGCCATCTCTTCGGCGATGTCGATTACCGCGACGAGGGCGACGAGTGGGGTCAGCTCGCGCTGCAAGGGCCGAAGTCCGGCGAAATTCTCAAAAAGCTCTGCGCGGAGCAGTACATTCCCGCGAAGTACTACACCTTCACCGACAATGTTCCCCTCGATCTTGGCGAGCGCACCATCCGCGCGCTGGTCTCTCAGACCGGCTACACCGGCGAATACGGCTTTGAAATTTACTGCAAGGCGGAGGACACCGTGGAGCTCTGGCACGCCCTTTTGAAGGCAGGCGAGGAATTCGGCCTCATCCCCTGCGGGCTCGGCGCGCGCGACACGCTGCGCTTGGAGGCCTCCATGCCGCTCTACGGCCACGAGATGAACGAGGAGATCACGCCGAAGATGGCGGGGCTCCCCTGCAAGCTGACGGGCAAGGACTTCATCGGCCGTGACGCGCTCGTCGCGCTCGGCGCGCCGAAAATGAAGCGCATTGGCATGAAGGTCGTCGGCCGCGGCATCGTGCGCGAGCACTGCGACCTCTACACGATGGAGGGTGAAAAGCTCGGCTGGGCGTCCTCCGGTACCTTTGCACCGTTCATCGGCTGCGGCGTGGCGATGGGTTACATCCCTGTCGAGGACATCGAGATCGGCAGGCATCTCAACGCCGATGTGCGCGGGCGTATGGTCGAGCTGGAGATCGTGCCCATGCCTTTCTACAAGCTGGAGAAGTAAGTTTTCAACATAAAAATATTTTGAGGAGGACAACACTATGAATTTCCCTGCTGAGCTGAAGTATTCCAAGTCCCACGAGTGGGTCAAGATGGACGGCGAGGTTGCCGTTGTCGGCATTTCCGATTTCGCGCAGGACGCGCTGGGCGATGTGGTGTTCATCAACCTGCCCGCTGAGGGCGACACCGTCACCGCAGGCGAGAGCCTTGGCGATGTGGAGTCCGTCAAGGCGGTCTCCGATGTCATCTCCCCCGTTTCCGGCACGGTCTGCGCGGTCAACGAGGCGCTCGCCGACGCGCCCGAAACGCTCAACTCCGATCCCTATGGCGCGTGGATCATCAGGGTCTCCCCCGTGACCGACACGGAGGAGCTGCTCGACGCCGCCGCGTATGAGGCGCATTGCGCCGAGGAGGGCTGATGGGCTCCTATGTTCCGACCACTGCGGCGCAGCGGGAGGAGATGCTCGCGACCGTCGGGGTAAAAAGCCTTGAGGAGCTCTACCGCTCCATTCCGCAGGAGATGCTGCTGAAGGACGGCGGGCTGAACATCCCCGAGGGTCTCAGCGAGCTGGAGGTGCGCGAGAGGGTCAGCGCCATGGCCGAGAAGAACCGTGTCTACAAGACCGTTCTGCGCGGCGCAGGCGCCTATCGCCACTTCATTCCCGCCGTGGTGAAGTCCGTCACCTCCCGCGAGGAGCTGGTCACCTGCTACACGCCCTATCAGGCGGAGATCAGCCAGGGCGTTTTGCAGGGCACCTTTGAATTTCAGACCATGATCTGCGAGCTGACGGGCATGGACGTCTCCAACGCCTCGCACTACGACGGCGCGACCGCCGCCGCCGAGACCATCCCCATGTGCCGCGACCGCAAGCGCACGAAGGCTTATGTTTCCGCCGCGGCGAACCCGCAGGTCATCGAGGTCATGCAGACCTACTGCTTTGCCTCGAATACCGAGCTGATCGTCGTCCCTGCGAAGGACGGCAGAACCGATCTCGATGCGCTCCGCGCTGCACTTGGTGAGGACGCCGCCTGCTTCTACCTCCAGCAGCCAAACTACTTCGGTCAGCTCGAGGACGCAAGCGCGGTCGGTGAGATCGTCCACGCCGCGGGCGCGAAGTTCGTCATGGGCGTAAACCCCATCGCCTGTGCGCTGCTGCCCACGCCGCGCGAGGTCGGCGCGGACATCGCCGTCGGCGACGGCCAGCCCCTCGGGCTCGATACCGCCTTCGGCGGCCCCTACCTCGGCTTTATGGCGACGACCGCCGCCATGACGCGCAAGCTCCCCGGCCGCATCGTCGGCCAGACGACGGATGTGGACGGCAAGACAGGCTATGTCCTCACCCTCTCCGCGCGCGAGCAGCACATCCGCCGCGAGAAGGCGAGCTCCAACATCTGCTCCAATCAGGCGCTGTGCGCCTTCACCGCAGGCGTCTACATGGCTGCGATGGGCGAAGCGGGCATGAAGCAGTGCGCGCGGCTGTGCGTTTCCAAGGCGCACTACTTCGCCGCCGCGCTGGAAAAGGCCGGCTGCCCGCTCAAATACAAGGGTGAATTCTTCCACGAGTTCGTCACTGAGGAAGCGGACCCCGGCCACCGAAAAAAAGTCCTCGACGCGCTCGACGCGGCGGGTATCCTCGGCGGTGCGGAGGTGGACGGCGGCATCCTCTGGTGCGTGACCGAGCTTGCAAGCAAGGCGCAGCTCGACCGCGCCGCCGCCATCGTGAAGGAGGTGCTGTAAATGAAGCTGATCTTTGAGCTGGGCGTCGAGGGGCGCGGCATGAGCCTCATGCCCGCGTGCGACATACCCGAATATACGCTCCCAGAGGAGCGCACAGCGCCCCTGCGCCTGCCCCATGTGAGCGAAAATGAGCTCACGCGCCACTATACGGCGCTCTGTAAGCGCATCCACGGCGTGAACGACGGGTTCTATCCCCTTGGCTCGTGCACGATGAAGTATAACCCCAAGATCGACGAGGACATGGCTGCACTCGCAGGCTTCACGCAGCTCCACCCGCTCCAGCCCATTGAGTCCGCGCAGGGCGCGCTTGAGGCGCTGCACGTTCTCGGCACCGAGCTGGGCGAAATTTTCGGCATGGACGCTGTGACCTTCCAGCCCGCGGCGGGCGCGCACGGCGAGCTCACCGGCGTGCTGCTCATCAAGGCGTACCACACCGAGCGCGGCGATAGTGCGCGCACGAAGATCATCGTGCCCGACTCCGCCCACGGCACCAACCCCGCCACCGCCGCGATGTGCGGCTATCAGGTGGTAAACATCCCCTCGGGCGCGGACGGCTGCGTCGACCTCGACGCGCTGCGCGCCTCCGTCGGCCCCGACACCGCGGGCTTGATGCTCACGAACCCGAACACCGTCGGCATCTTTGATAAGAACATCTTGGAGATCACGAGGATTGTCCACGACGCGGGCGGCCTGTGCTACTACGACGGCGCGAACCTCAACGCCGTGATGGGCGTCGTGCGCCCCGGCGACATGGGCTTTGACTGCATCCACAGCAATCTCCACAAGACCTTCGCAACGCCCCACGGCGGCGGCGGTCCCGGCGCGGGCGCGGTCGGCTGCAAGGACTTTCTGCGAAAGTTCATGCCCGGCCCGCTGGTGGTGGAAAAGGACGGGAGGTTCGGCTTCGACTACCCCGAAAAGTCCATCGGCCGCGTGAAGCTGTTCTACGGCAACTTCGATGTCTGTATCCGTGCGCTGACCTATGTGCTCACGCTTGGCAGATCCGGCATCCGCGAAGCGGCAATGAACGCCGTGCTCAACGCCAACTATATGCGCGTGAAGCTTGCCGAAAAGTTCACGATGGCATACGACGAAATTTGTATGCACGAGTTCGTCATGTCGCTCGTCGAGCTCCACAAGGAGACGGGCGTTTCCGCGCTCGACCTTGCCAAGGGGATGCTCGACTACGGTCTGCACCCGCCCACGATGTACTTCCCGCTCATCGTCCACGAGGCGCTTATGATCGAGCCCTGCGAGACCGAGAGCAAGGAGACGATGGACGAGGTCTGCGATATTTATGGAAAGCTCTTCGACCTCGCCTACTCCGATCCCGAGTCCCTCCACACCGCGCCGCACGCTACACCCGTCCGCCGCCTCGACGAGGTCGGTGCGGCGCGCAGCATGATCCTGCGCTATTCGTTCGCATGATCAGGAAGCTGCTGTATTACATCGGCGCGGACACCGATCCGCACCGCAACCTTGCGCGCGAGGAGTATCTGACCGACACCGTGCCGGAGGACACCTGCATCCTCTACCTTTGGCAGAACAGGCACACGGTCGTCATCGGCCGCAACCAGAATGCGTGGCAGGAGTGCCGCACGACCGAGCTGGAGCGCGACGGCGGAACGCTGGCCCGCCGTCTCTCCGGCGGCGGCGCGGTCTACCATGACCTCGGCAACCTCAACTTTACCTTTTCCCTGTGCGCGGAGGACTATGACCTCCGCCGTCAGCAGAGCGTGATCGTCGAGGCCTGCCGTGCGCTCGGCATCCCGGCGGAAATTTCAGGTCGGAACGACATTCTGACCAATGGCTGCAAATTCTCCGGCAACTCGTTTTACTCCCACGCGGGGCGCTCGTTCCACAACGGAACACTGCTCATAAGCGTAAACATGAGCGACCTCGGCAAATACCTCACGCCCTCGCGCGCCAAGCTCGAGAGCAAGGGCGTCGCCTCCGTGCGCTCGCGCGTCATCAACCTCACGGAGCTAAAGCCCGATCTGACGATCGACGGCATGGCGCACGCTATGGTCGGGGCGCTCGAGACCGTCTACGGCCTGCCGGCACAGGCGCTGCACGAGAGCGACCTTGACGCCGCCGAGATCGCGCGCCGCTATGAACGCTTCCACAGCTACGACTGGGTATACGGCAAAAGTGTCCCCTTCTCGTTTTCCTGCAACAAGCGCTTTGCGTGGGGCGAGCTGACGCTGCAATTCGCTGTGGCGGACGGCATCTGCTCCGACGCCGCTGTCTGGTCGGATGCAATGGACGCGGCCTTCGCTCCCCCGCTTACAGACGCGCTGTGCGGCTGCCGTTTTTCGGTCGCCGCGCTGTGCGAGCGCGTGCGCGTGGTCGGAGCCTGTGCGCCCTACGCGGACGACATCTGCGCGCTGCTGCGCGCGCAGGACATCTGACCCCATCAACACCACGCAATGCCGCCGCGCAAACGGCGGCATTGCTCTCAAAAAGGAAAGAAAATTATGGCTGATTATCAACTCATCGTCATCGGCGCCGGTCCCGGCGGCTACGAGGCCGCGCTGCGCGCGGCAAAGCTGGGCAAAAAGGTCGCCGTGGTCGAGCGGCGCGAGGCGGGCGGCACCTGCCTCAACCGCGGCTGCGTCCCGACCAAAACGCTGCTCCATTCCTCCGCCATTTACCGCGACGCAAAAAACGGCACACACTGCGGCATCCATGCCGACGGCATCCGCGCGGACATGGAAGAAATTTTCGCCTACAAGCGCGAGATCTCGCAGAAGCTGTCCTCCGGCATCGAATCGCTCTTTAAGAGCGCGAAAATCGACCTGCTGCGCGGCACGGCGCTCATCACCGGCTCCGGCAGCGTCCGCGTGACGGACACGGAGGGACAGAGCGCGGATCATACCTGCGACGACATCCTCATCGCCACCGGCTCTGTGCCCTCCCGACCGCCGATTTCGGGGCTGGAGCTGGCCATGACCTCTGACGAGCTGCTTGAGGGCTGCGACCACCTCTATCGCTCCGTCGTCATCATCGGCGGCGGCGTCATCGGCATCGAGTTCGCCACCTTCTATGCCGACCTCGGCTGCGCCGTCACGGTCATCGAGGGCATGGACCGCCTGCTGCCGAACATGGACCGAGAGCTGGGGCAGAACCTCGCGCTCATTCTCAAAAAGCAAGGCGTGCAGGTCTTTACGAACGCCATGGTGCAGGGCGTGGAGCAAGCGGGCGAGGACATCGCCGTGCGCTTCACCTGCAAGGAAAAGGAGGAGAGCGTCGCGGGCGAGGCGGTGCTCTGCGCCATCGGCCGCCGCCCCTGCTGCGACGGGCTCTTTACCGATGGCTTGGCGGTCGAGATGAACGGCCGCAGCATCGCCGTAAATGAGAATTTTGAAACGAGCCTGCCGCACATCTACGCCATCGGCGATGTGTCGTCAAAAATTCAGCTCGCCCATGTCGCCACCGCGCAGGGCATCGCCTGCGTCGAGCGGCTGTGCGGCGCGGAGAACCGCACCGACCTTTCGGTCGTGCCGAGCTGCATCTACTGCCGGCCTGAGATCGCCGTGGTCGGCCTCACCGAGGCGGAGGCCAAGGAGGCGGGCATCCCCGTCAAGGTCGGCAAGCACGTGATGTTCGATAACGCCAAAACGCTCATCGCCGACCCCGGGCGCTGCTTTATGAAGTTTGTCGCCCATGCTGAAACCCACGAGCTCGTCGGCGCGCAGCTCATGTGTGAGCACGCGAGCGATATGATCGGCGGCGTTTCGCAGGCGCTTGCCAATCATTTGACCGCCGAGCGGTTCTGCCGCGCGATGCGTCCGCACCCCTCGTTTGAGGAGGCCATGACTGCCGCGCTTGAGGACCTTGTGCAAAAGCTGGGCTGAGGCCCTGCGAATGCAAAAAAGAGAGGGAACAGTTCATTCTGCTCCCTCTTATAATTTCCCGACCTCTCAGCATCTTCGGTCGTTTTGCACTGCTGATGGAATGACTTGACGCCCGATCAGTCCTCGTAGATCGTGGTGGAGGTGACCTGCCCGTCCACACATTCAAAACTCACGGCGTCGGAATAGGCGTAATTGCCCGCCGCGTCCCGCATTTCCACGACCATGGCGTAGGTGCCGTCGAACAGCGGAGCCTCGCCGAAGGCGGTGTCCGCCGTCACCGTCACCTCGTCCACCGTGTACATCTCAAAGTCTTCATCGTCGTCGCTGAGAGAGGTGATCTTCCAAATGATGGAGATCACATCCCCCTCCTTCAGCAGCCGCCGCTCCTTGCTGGCCATGCCGGAGGGATCCAGCCCTTGGGTGGCTCCCAAAATGCTCCATTCCTCCGTGTCGAACTCGTAGGCCACCTGCAAATTATAGGCCTCGCCGTTCAAGAGGATGGGCACAGAGTAGAGGTTGTAGTCCTCGCCGTCGAAGGACAGCTCCATGTACACCAGATTGCCGTCCAGCGCGCCCCAGACGCCCCGGAAGTTGTCGTAAAACACGCCGTTGTCCCAATCGGCGTTCATGTCATTGTCCGTTCCCAGCAGGAGCATCTGATCCGTCTCCTCGTCCACATAGAACAGGGAGAAGCCGATCCCAGCCAGCACGGAATTTGCCTCCGGGCCAAGCTCCAGATAGGAGATGCCGTCATCGGTGACGTGAATGGGCGCGCCGTCCCAGCCCGTCTCCGGCAGGGTCATGCGCTCCGGCAGCTCCTGGATATCCAGCTCCGCCAGATAGTCCTCGCCGCCCTCCGCCACCTCGCCGGTGAGGGCGTAGGCGTAGAGATACTTGAAGGCAAGGCCCTCGCCCACGGTGAGATAGCCGTTGAGATCGTCCATGTCGCCGTTATAGGAATAGTAGCAGCTCAGGCCGGTGGCCTCCGCCCGGTAGGGCCCGCCCACCTTGTAGAGCACGCAGTCCGCCAGCGCGTCGGAAACGCTTTGGGCAGAGGGCAGCAGCCACGCCGTCTGCCGGGCCAGATGGCCCATGTCCACCATGTTGGTAAAGCCCTGCTCTCGGGTGTTGCCGCCGTAGTTTTCGCTCTGGGCGGCGGCGCGGCCCAGCTCCGCGAAGAAGGCGGGGTCCTCCGCCGCGGCCGCCAGCGCCTCCTGACCAAAAGCCTCGTAGGCGTCCAGCAGCGGCGTCAGCTTTCTCAGATCCGTCAGGGAGAGGGTGGTCTGCTCCTGCGTCCCCACGGCCTCGCAGCCCTCGTAATAGCTGTCGCAGATGGCGCGGCCCAGCCGGGCGCCGTCCATAGTCGGGTCCTCTGCCAAGGCCCCCAGCCAGCTGGAATACAGCCAGCCGTTGGCCGGCTCCACTTCCTCGGAGGCCACTAAGTATTTCGCGAAGTTCTAGAACACGGCGGCCACATCCACCGTGGCCATCAGGCAGGTGTCAAAGCCAATCAGTTCCAGCGCCGGGTCGTCCTTGTCGGCGGGCCACACCGCGTCAAAGGCCTCATACATCTCGGCCAGATCCAGAGAGTCCAGCCCGTGCAGTTCGTCAAAGGCCGCGCCGCTGACGCTGCCGCCGCCGTGGTTCCAGAAGGTCACGGCCACCCGGTCGGCGGGATAGTTGGTGTTGGCAAAGTCCAAAAACTCGTACAGCGTCTGGGCGTCGCCCATGTTGGCGGTCTCACTTTCCTCCAAAAGCTGCAAGCCCTCGCTGTTATAGAGCCAGCGCTGCAATTTGGAGGGATCCACCTCATCGTTCTGCCAGACGGACGCGCCGCCGGTCTCGATGACCACGTTCACGTTCTCCGGCAGCTCCACTTCCATCATTTCGGAGAGATCCATGGTGGCAAAGCCGCCGTTGCTCTCCAGATCGCTGCCGCAGAGGTACCAGTAGACCGCCCAGCTCTCCCCCTCCGCTCCGGCGCTGTCGGAGACATCCTCCGACCCGCCGCAGGCCATCAGGGACAGGGCCATGGCCAGCGCCAGCAGGCAAGATAAAAACTTCTTCATGCGTTCCTCCCTCAAATTCCCAGAAGCTGACGCTTTTTGGCGGAAAATTCCTCCTCCGTCAGCACGCCGGCGTCCAGCAGCGCCTTGTACTTCTGGATCTCGCTGACGGCGTCCGCAGACGCTGCCGCGCTCTGGGCCATCGGCACGGACTGAGCTGCGCCGCCGGTGCGGGTCTCCCCCGCGTTGGGGTCGATCATCCGCATCAGCTTGGAGGCCAGCCGGTGCAGTTCCTCCGTCTGCTCCCGGTAGGTTTTCAGATAGTCCTCGGCCCGGGGATAGTCCCGGTCAAATTCCGGGGCGGAGATCTTCTCGTCAAAGGATCTCCAGTAGGGGTGATCCAGCATCAGCTCGATGCGGAACTCCTTGATGGGGGCGGGCACGTCGAACCGGGGCCGGTAGAGGTCGTTGTTCCGCTCCCGCTCCCGGCGTTCCTCGTTGGTCTCGTCCATGCAGCGGTACAGGCCCTGCATGGCCTCCCGGCGTTCAAATTCCTGCTTTTCCATGTGGAACCGGGCGATGGTGTCCGCCATGGCGCTCACCCGGGCGGGGACGTCGCTCTCGATGCACTTCAGCGTGCCGCTGCCGCTTTCAAACAGGGGGCTGCGATCCTCGGAAATGCGGAAGGATCTCAGATCCTTCCCCTGAAAGACCCAGCCGCTGTTCTCCTTCATGCGGAACAGGCCGTGGGTCTCGTCCAGAAACACAGAGCAGCCCCAAAAGCCGATGTCGAAGTGGTAAGTGGTGGTAAACGCGGCCTGCAATGCCTGATTGTCCTGAAAATCGACGAGGTACTTCTTGAAGTCCTCCAGGGACATCTGGTTCACGGCTCCGGCGGGCAGGTCGATCTTGCTGTCGCACTCCTTGCAGATGGGCTGGCCCTCGATCTTCGTGGACAGCAGCCGGGGCGTCGGATTGCCGCAGATCGGGCACAATTTCTTGTTATTGCTGAATAATCCCATAGTATACTCCTCCGCACATCAGTAAATGGTGACAGGCTCCTTGCGGGCAACGCTCTTGAGCACCTGACACATTCTTTCCAAATCGCCGCCAAAGCCGCCAATGCCGTAAATGTCATCGGGGCTGTTAAAGTAGATCTCCAGCTTCAGCTCCGGCCAGTAGGGCTCCGTGGTGGTAAGCACAAGGCGAAAATAATCATTGCTGTTCTTATCCTTGTCCAGTATTTTTGCAATACCGGACAGCGCAGAAAGGGTGCTTTCCAATGCCGTTGCACCGGGCGTATCAGAATCGTCCACTTTCTTGGTTAGCCGGTACAGCTCATACCGGGTGATCTGGCCAAAGGAAAACACCACCGGATTATCCAAATCGCCCATATCCGCATCGGCGAGATAGAGAAAACCCGCGCTGGGATCTACACCCATTCTTGTGCCGCGGGCGACATACTTCACATCCCAGTGCAGCGTGTTGTATTTCAAGGCATTCTCCCGGCGATATTCCAGGTGCGCCTTCATAAATTCCGGCGTAGCGTTTTTCAGCAGCTCCTTCGCCATAGAAACCTGAGCGGAGCACTCCTTGCACAGTGTTTTCTTACCGCCGATTTTTTTGAGAAACAGCCCCTTGACCTCGCCGCCGCATACCGGGCATACCTCACTTTTACGAAACAGTCCCATCACATTCCTCCTTATAAGGCATTCATTCATTTTCAGCGAATCCCACCGCCGCCTTCTTTATCATTGGCTCACTTTATGCCGGGCATATCCGCCTATTCCTCCACCGCCACCAAATAGTCCCGCGGACGGAATTCGAGCAGCCCGCCCAGCAGAGAGGTGGGAAACGTCCGCAGCTCTCTGTTCAGTCTGGTCACACTGTCGTTGTAGATGAGGCGACTGGTGCGCACCATTTTTTCATAGCTGTCCACGGCGTCCATGCACCTTTTATAGCTCTCGTCGGCCTTTAGCTCAGGATATTGCTCCGCCACCATAGATATGCGGCCCAAAGCCTCGGAGATGACCCTCTCCTGCTTCAGCACATCGTTCGGGACGGACGCGGCCGTGATGGCGCTGCGCCTGAGCTTAATGGTCTCGACCAAAGTCTGAGACTCGTGGGCGGCGTATTCCTTTTCCAGCTCCAGCAGGGCGGCGAGCACATCGAAACGGGACGAGAGCTGCACTCCGATCTGGCTCATGGCGTTATTGACATTCTCGTCCATGGCCGTCAGCCTGCGCCGGACGCCGATCCCCCAAATCACGAAAATAGCGATCAATCCCCCAATTATGACAAACGGCATAAAACAGCCTCCTTCAAAGCTTGAGGCGGATGCGGACCAGCGCATCCGCCTCAAGCAGAATCAAAGTCATATACGGTGCTGTTGCCTTGAGTTATCCTTCGCTCTCCAGATATTCCTCAATGATGCCGTTGAACTCATTGCACGCCTCGACCATCTCGTCGAGCTGCTCCTGCGTCAGTTCTGTATCGCTCTCCAGCTGCTTGCCATACTGCGAGATCACATCGGCGATCGAGTTCATGTAGTCGATGTCTTCCTCGCTCCAGTCGCTCAGATCCTCATTGGTGATATCCACGAACTTGTTGTAGTTTTCGACAAGCTCGTTGTAAGCGTCGATGGCAGGCTGCTTATCCGGGGCGCTATCGCCGCAGGCCGCCAGCGAGAGGCACAGCGCCGCCGCCAGCAAAATGGTAAGTAGTTTCTTCATGTTGTTCATTCCTCCTGTGTTTCATACAGCCGTTTGGCTTGCCTGTATTATAAGCCCCATTGGCGAAAAAAGGGGGCGCGCGGCCTGAATCGTACGCAGAATGTACTGAATCGACCGCGCGCCCACATTCAAAGGGACAGCCGCAGGAGAAATATTCCGTTGTTCACCGAAAATGAGCAGTCGCAGCCGCGCTTATACCATCACCTGCCTGTCTCGGAAGGCGTATTCCAAGTATGCGTCCTTGACCTCGTTATACCTCCCGCGCGGGAGCGGGATCTCTGTCAGGCAGGACATGGTAACTGTTCGGGCGGTGATGTTCCGAACATATTCCAAATTGACCAGATAGGAACGGTGAGGCCGCAGGAAGCATTGGTAGGGCTCCAGCTGAGCGCTCAAATCGTCCAAGCTGCCGAAGCTCTCCAGCACCTTGCCGGAGGTCAGGTGGAAAAACAATGTCCGATGTACGACCTCGCAGTATTCCAGCTCCTTCAGCCCGATCCGGGCAACGCCGGTTTTGCACCGCAGGACAATGCTGTCCATCTGCTCTTTTTCGCACGCCGCAAGCACGGAGTCCATCAGCCGGAAAAAGCTCTCCCTCCAGATGGGCTTGAGCTGGTAAAAGTAGGCCCCAACCGTATAGGACTGCACCGCAAACTCCGCCGAGGAGGTCAGAAAAATGATTTTTACAGCCTTGTCAAACACCCGTATCTCTGACGCTGCGTCGATCCCGTTTACCCCCGGCATCAGGATGTCCATAAACAAAATGTCGAACCGGGCGCCGTGCTCCACGGCGTGGATCAGCTCCAAGGGGTTATGAAACATGGTGCAGTTGATTTCCTCGTCCCGATCCGCGCGGTATTGGTCCAGCAGCGACCTGAGCTCGCGCAATACGGCGCCGTCATCATCGCAAAATGCTACCTCTGTCACGGTATCTCTCCCCCCTTTTGCAGCGCTCCGGCAGAACGAAGGGTCCTTCAAAAGGCAGTCGGATTTTGAAGAGGCCGCTCTTGCGGAGATGGATCAATTCTGTTACACTGTCATTATAGTTCGTCCCCTAAGGGACGAGTCAAGAAACTTTTCGTAAAAGCTGGTGGTTATCATGAAAAAGCATGGGGACGATCTGTTCAAAATTGGGGAAGTAGTAAAGATCCTCGGTGTGACCCGCAAGGCAATTCTGGTCTATGAGGATATGGGGCTGCTGACCCCGGCGGTCAGGGATGAGAAAAGCGGCTTTCGCTATTATACGGCAGATAATATGACTCAGATCCGCTCCATCAAATCCTTGCAATCCCTCGGCCTCTCTCTGAAGGAGGTGGCGGAATATTATTACGATATAAAGAATATGGACAAGCATCTGCTCCATCTGCTTGAGCTGCGCACCCTATTGGATCGAAATATTCAAATGCTGCAGGTGCGCTCCGCCAAGCAGGGCGATCTAAGCGTTCATAAAACCGTCCTCCCCCAGCAGGTGTGCTTTGTCCGCCGCTGCTGCTGCGCCAATGTGGCTGAGGCCGCAAACAGGCTGCGGGACACCTATATCGCCGCCGCCCGCACAGGAAAAATGTCCATGACAGCGCGGATGTTTACCATGAGGATGACGCCGGAAACAGACATCCTGGACCTCATGTGCTGCATCCCCGTAGACAGCAGCTTTGACGGCCCTGAGCGGATGGAATTTGCAGAGTCCCCCGCCCTGTGCATCTATTACCGCGGTCCCTATGAGGGAACGGCGGCAGCGATCCGCGCGCTGCTGGAGCACATTCGGGAAAACGGCATCGAGGCCGCAGGGCCGTTTCGCGCCGTCTATTTGGAGGGGCCTCCCAACCGGGGTGAAAACAGCAGCGACTACATCACGCAGATCGCCGTACCGGTCAAGGCTCCGCAGAGAGAGTAGAGCCGTCCTTTCGGTACGGAAGGACGCCGCAGCTTTTCCATAGGCCTTTAGCGGGCGACCGAACGCGGACGGGCATCAGAGCTGATTTTCATGAGCGGCGTCCACGAAAGTGAATCTCTGCTTTGATGCAGTGTTTATTCCTTTTTGTCCCAAAGCGGATGCAGATCAATACAATAAAAGGCACGGATAGCGACGCCTCGCTATCCGTGTCCTGTGAGCTTGTTCCAGCCGCTTGGCTCTTCCCTTGATATAAGCGGCTTTCAACCAAGCCTATACATATTCAGAATTGTTTAGCCGAAGTAACGCTCCAGCAGGCCCTTGAGCGCCTTGCCGTGACGGGCCTCGTCGCGGGCCATCTCGTGCACGGTGTCGTGGATGGCGTCGAGGCCGTTCTTCTTCGCGCAAGCGGCGAGGTCGAACTTGCCGGCGGTCGCGCCGAACTCGCAGTCCACGCGCCAGGCGAGGTTCTTCTTGGTGGAGTCGGTCATGTTGGCCTCAAGGTCGCTGCCGAGGAGCTCCGCGAACTTTGCGGCGTGCTCGGCCTCCTCATAGGCGGCCTTCTCCCAGTACAGGCCGATCTCGGGATATCCCTCGCGGTGCGCGATGCGCGCCATGCACAGGTACATACCGACCTCGCCGCACTCACCGTTGAAGTTGGCCATGAGCTGCTCGAAGATATACTTCTTGTCCTCGGCGCTGATCTGGTCGTTGTTCTTCACGGTCTTGGCATAGATGCCGAACTCGTGCTCGGCAGCGAGCTTCAGCTCACCCTTGACCTCTTCAAACGCATTCTTAGCGTGGCAGACAGGGCACTCCGCGGGTGCCTCGGGACCCTCATAGATATAACCGCAAACCTTGCAAACCCACTTCTTCATAATAGTATCCTCCATTTAAATTTTAGTTGGAAAATTTTGATCTCTTGCCTTTGTGAGCTTAGTGTAGCACAGAATTTGCGGTTTTGCAAAGTTGCAAATGCAACTTTTGAGTAAATATTTTATGAATTCCGCCCCATGGCCTTGAGAATACGCGGCGCGAGGATCACACTCACGACGATCTTCAGGCAGTCGCCGGGGAGATAGGGCAGCATATAGGCGGTGGCAAGCTTTGCCGCGCTGACCGCGCCGCCCTTGTAGACATTGACGATGAGGGCGATGTAGGGCAGACCGATGGCATAGAGCACAGCGAAGCCTGCGACGCAGGCGAGGGCAAGGCGCAGCGGCGTGCGGTTCTTCTCGGCCAGCTTACCGATCACCCAAGCGGCGGGGATCAGGCCGAGCAGAAAACCGAAGGTCGGGTTGAACACATAACCGAAGCCGCCGCCCGCAGCGAAGATGGGCAGACCCACAAGGCCGAGGCCGACATAGAGCGCCTGTGAGAGCGCGCCGAGCTTGGCGCCCAGCAGCAGTCCCGCCATGGCGGTGAAGAAGCATTGGAGCGTAATGGTCGCCTGCATGAACTGGAAGTGAAGGAACGCGCCGATGGCGGTCAGCGCCGCGAACAGCGCGCAGTAGATGAGGTCTTTGGTTTTCATGGTTCTGCCTTTCTTTTTTGTTCAAGATGTGGCAAGTGTAGCACAGCGGCGTCCGCTTGTCAACCTGTAATTTTTAATAGGTTTACAGTGGGGCAAAATAAAGAGGGGGGGTGATCTCATCCCCCCCTCTTCAGGCTTTACACATTAAATCGGAAATAGATCATGTCGCCGTCCTTGACGACATACTCCTTGCCCTCCGAGCGGAGCAGTCCCTTCTCCTTCGCCGCCGCGACGGAGCCGCAGGCGATCATCTCAGAGAAGTTAATGGTCTCAGCGCGGATGAAGCCGCGCTCGATGTCGGAGTGGATCTTGCCCGCGGCCTGCGGCGCCTTGGTGCCGTTTTTGATGGTCCAAGCCCTGCACTCGTCCTCGCCGTAGGTGAGGAAGGAAATGAGGCCAAGGAGCGTGTAGCTGCACTGAATGAGGCGGTCGAGGCCGGACTTTTCGATGCCCAGCTCTTCAAGAAACATCGCGCGGTCCTCGCCGTCAAGCTCGGCAATATCCTGCTCAAGCTTGGCGCAGATGGGCAGCACCTGCGCGCCCTCCTTCGCGGCGAGGTCGGCGACGAGCTGGTAGTACTTGTTGGCGTCCTTGTCAGCGAAGCCCTCCTCATCCATGTTGGCGGCGTAGATGATGGGCTTGAGGCTCAGAAGGTCGGCGGTGGCGAGCAGCTCCGCATCCTCGCGGCTGTCCGTCTCAAAGGTGCGCGCGCTCTTGCCCGCGTCGAGATGCGCGGCGAGCGCCTTGAATACCTCCGCCTCGTGCAGGAACTTCTTGTCGCCCTTGGCCATTTTTGTCGCCTTTTCCACGCGGCGATTGACCATTTCAAGGTCAGCCATGATGAGCTCCAGATCAATGGTCTCGATGTCGCCGATGGGGTCGACGGGGACATTGGTGCTGGCATCGGCGACGACATGCATGATGTTCTCATCGTCAAAGCAGCGCACAACATGGACGATGGCATCCGTACGGCGGATATTCTCGAGGAACTTGTTGCCGAGGCCCGCGCCTTGGCTCGCGCCCTTGACAAGGCCCGCGATGTCGACGAACTCGATGACGGCGGGCGTTTTCTTCTTCGGCTGATACATCTCGGCGAGCTTGTCGAGCCGCTCGTCGGGCACGGCCACCATGCCGACATTCGGCTCAATGGTGCAGAAGGGATAGTTGGCGCTCTCCGCGCCGGCGTTGGTGATGGCGTTGAAGAGGGTCGATTTGCCGACATTCGGCAGTCCCACGATACCTAATTTCATAGTTTTTTCTATCTCCTTAAAAAGTCTTGATTTTCAAGGGTTTCCGGAATCCGGCGTGTTTGGCTTACGCCATTTTTACGCCATTTTCGCATGGACTTATATGCTAGGAAACCCTGCCTGATTCAAATAACCGCACAGCCTGATCCAAGGATTCAGATGTGACGTGGACATATCTGTCCATCGTTGTTTTTATGCTTGCATGACCCAGCAGCTTTTGAAGAACCTTAGGCTGTACACCGCATTCAATCGCTCTTGTGGCGTAGGTATGGCGTAAAGCGTGCATACAGAATCGCCGGATTCCTGCCTCATCGCACAGTTTGTAAAGGTGGGTATCATAGGAACTATTCTTTGCCGGTTCCCCGGTACGCCAGTTGATAAAGACAAGATCACGCATGACCAGCCGGGAGATTGCCCCCGTTCGCCGGTCGATATATTCCAGTGTTTGCGAGAGCAGCGGAGATTCCTTTTGCCAAGGGCGCTTATCCTTGATTTCTTTCAGAATTTCATAGGCCCGATCTGTCAGCGGGATGGTGCGATAGCTCTGCTGCGTTTTCGGAGGTCCTGCACGCCAAAAGTGCTGCTTGTGGCGGTACTCCAAGGTTTTGTTGACCGTCAGCGTCCGATTCTGGAAATCTATCGCATCCCATGTCAGCCCGATCATCTCGCCGGTACACAAACCGGTTTCAAGGATCAGCGCGTACTGATTGTAGTTGTGGGAGCGTTTTGCAACTTCAAGAAATCTGATTTGCTCATCCCGCGTTAAAAAGTGAATGTCGTCCAGCGCTCGGACTGGCTTTGTGTAGCGAACGCCGTCCATTGGGTGCTTGGCAATCAGGTCATTCATCTTCGCAGCCTTGAACATCGTACCCATTGTGATATAGGCTTGACGGATGGTGGAACCCGCATAGTCAGCATCCATCTGAATGAACACCTTTTTACAGTGCATTGGCTTGACGTTGGCAATCATCATTTTGCCCATAACAGGCTGGATATTGTGGGCATACCGCTCCCGATAATTGCGGAGCGTATTAGGGGCTAAATCACCCACAATATTCTCAATCCAGAAATCAAACCATTGATCCACCGTCGTATCGGTGGCTACGAAAACATCCTCGTGCGCGTCGGCGTATTTTGATTCTTCAATCCAGTTGCGAGCTTCGGGGAGCGTCGGAAGATACTTCTCATGCCGCTTTCCTGTTTTATCTACGAACCGTGCGTAATATAAACCGTCCTTTCTCTGGCAGATACCCTTACCACATTCTTTGCCTTTTAAGTTTTTGCCCATATAATGAACTCCTTTCCTTAGAGCAGGAAACGTGAGTTCATCACGACACTTTATTTTAACACAAAAACGCAAATTTTTCAACAGATTTCAACGCTCGGGCAGAGTCAATATAATGACACCGTCTCATTCACGTTCCAGAACAAAATCCGAAGAGCCTTGAATGACTTTGGCCTCTCTTGATCTTGGGGCAATCACAATGCTGCGGGATAACGCAAAAAATCGGCACCTGCTTTTGAGGCAGGTGCCGATTTCTGTTACCCTATAATGCGCTTGAATTTTTGGCGTAAGTGGCGTAAGTTTGGCGTAAATCCGCTTTTGCACACTCAAAAAATCAAGCAATTTCAAGGCTTTGCGGCGTCTCTTAGTACATGCCGCCCATGTCGCCCATGCCGGCGGGAGCCGCAGGTGCGGGAGGCTCGGGCTTGTCGGCGACGAGCGCCTCGGTGGTCAGCACCATGGAGCTGACGGAGGCAGCGTTCTCCAGCGCGGAGCGGGTGACCTTTGCGGGGTCGACGATACCGGAGACGATCATGTCGCAGTAGACTTCCTTGTAAGCGTCGAAGCCGTAGCCGAGCTTGCGGGAGCTCTTGATCTTTTCAAGCACCACGCTGCCGTCCACGCCCGCGTTCGCGGCGATCTGACGGATGGGCTCCTGCAGAGCGTTGGCGATGATCTTCACGCCGGTCTTCTCGTCACCCTCGACCTTGCTGACGAGCTTCTCGACCGCGGGTACGGCGTTGACATAGGCGGTGCCGCCGCCGGCGACGATGCCTTCCTCAACGGCTGCGCGGGTCGCGTTGAGCGCGTCCTCAATGCGCAGCTTCTTTTCCTTCATCTCGGTCTCGGTGGCAGCGCCGACCTTGATGACCGCTACGCCGCCGGCGAGCTTGGCAAGGCGCTCCTGCAGCTTCTCCTTGTCGTAGTCGCTGGTGGTCACGCCGATCTGGGCGCGGATCTGCGCCACGCGATCCTTGATGGCCTGCTTGTCACCGGAGCCGTCCACGATGGTGGTGTTCTCCTTGGTGACCTTGACCTGACGCGCACGGCCGAGCATATCGACGGTCGCGCTCTTGAGCTCGTAGCCAAGCTCCTCGGAAATGACCTGACCGCCGGTGAGGATGGCAATATCCTGCAGCATCTCCTTGCGGCGGTCGCCGAAGCCGGGCGCCTTGACGCACACGACATTGAGCGTACCGCGCAGACGGTTGACGATCAGGGTGGAGAGCGCCTCGCCCTCAACATCCTCGGCGATGATGACCAGCTTCTTGCCGCTCTGCACGAGCTGCTCGAGGATGGGCAGGATGTCGGAGATGACGGAGATCTTCTTATCGGTGATGAGGATGTAAGCGTCGTCCACGACGGCCTCCATCTTCTCGGTATCGGTGACCATGTAGGGGGTGATGTAGCCGCGGTCGAACATCATGCCCTCGACGACCTCGGAATAGGTCTCGGCAGTCTTGGACTCCTCGATGGTGATGACGCCGTCGGCGCTGACCTTCTCCATGGCCTCGGCGATGAGCTTACCGATGAACTCGTCGCCGCTCGAGACGGTGCCGACGCGGGCGATGTCGTCCGTGCCGTTGACCTTCTGGCTGTTGGCCTTGATGGCCTCGACAGCGGTCTCGACGGCCTTCGCCATGCCCTTTTTCATCACGATGGGGTTCGCGCCGGCGGCGAGGTTCTTGAGGCCCTCGCGGATCATCGCCTGCGCGAGCAGGGTGGCGGTGGTGGTGCCGTCGCCCGCGACATCGTTGGTCTTGGTGGAGACCTCACGCACGAGCTGCGCGCCCATGTTCTCGAACGGATCGTCGAGCTCGATCTCCTTGGCGATGGTCACGCCGTCGTTGGTGATGAGCGGAGCGCCGAACTTCTTGTCGAGCACGACGTTGCGGCCCTTGGGGCCAAGGGTGACCTTAACGGTATCGGCGAGGGTATTGACGCCGGTTTCCAGCGCCTTGCGCGCCGCTTCACCGGATTTAATGAGCTTAGACATAATCAGTTACCTCCTGTTATTTACTCAACGATGGCAAGAATGTCAGACTGACGCACGACGGTGTATTCCTCGTCGTCAATCTTGACCTCGGTGCCGGAATACTTGCTGGTGATGACCTTGTCGCCGGGCTTGACGGTCATGACGACGTCGTGGCCGTCGACCATGCCGCCGGGACCGACGGAAATGACCTCGGCGATCGAGGGCTTCTCCTTGGCGCTGGCGGTGAGAATGATGCCGCCCTTGGTGGTCTCTTCGGCCTCGAGCATCTTGAGGATGACGCGGTCGGCAAGCGGAGTGAGTTTCATGGGAATGTGCCTCCTTCTATATTTTCATAATTTGAAAAACAAATCCACCGTTGGTTAGCACTCTTTGCTGTTGAGTGCTAACCAACGGTGCTATCATAGCGCAAGGGCGCAATATTTGCAAGAGGGTTTTTAGAAAAAATCGGTCGATTTGTAAAAATTCACATTTCGTTCACAAGGCGATTGCGCGTGTCTCGCCCGCGGGAGCGGTCGGGCGCGCGGTCGCGTTCGGGTCGCAGCCGGTGGGGCCGAAGAAGTTGAGCTTTTTATCCGCAAGGCGCAGCGTGACGTCGCGCGAGCGGGAGCACTCGCCGTCGAGACAGGTGACGATCTCGTCCTCGTCTGAATGGATGCGCACGACCTTCGCTGTGGAAATACGCAGAACATCCCGCGGGATCTTCTCGTGGTTCCCCGCAGAGAAGTCGGGGAACAATCGCGCGAAGCGGAGCTTGCTGATGTTCCTGACCAGAACCGTGTAGAGCACACCGTCGTTCATGCGCGCCTCAGGTACGGGTGTGGAGCCGCCGCCGTAGTAGCGGCCATTGCACATGGAGACAAGGGCGAAGTCGCCCTCAAGCTTTTCCTCGTCCAGCCAGACCGTCCAGTGCTGCCCGATGCGGCCGAACACCGCGGTCACCGCGAGGCTCGCAAGGTAGCTGCCGCGCCCGCTCAGGCGCGGGTTGGCGCTGAAATCATGCACGCTCTCGGCGATGCGCGCGTCGATGCCAGAGCAGGCGATGGTCAGGCAGAGACGGCCGTTACAGTCAATGAGGTCGAGCGGCTGCGCCGCGCCGTTCCAGAGATTTTCCGCGTCGAGGAACTTTTCGTAATCCGCGCCGAAGTTTTTCAAAAAGTCGTTGCCCGTGCCGATGGGGATGCAGGTCATCGCGGCGTTGGCATAGCCCGCGATGCCGTTGGCGACCTCGTTGACCGTGCCGTCGCCGCCGCAGGCATAGAGCCGCACCTCCTCTCCGCTCTCGGCGAGGCCGCGCGCAAGCGCGGTCGCGTGGCCGACCGAGGAGGTGAGCATACACTGCGCCTCCAGCCCGTGCTTTTCGCGCAGCGCCTCTGCCATCGCATAGATACGCTGGCGGCTGTCGTTCTTTCCCGCAGAGGGATTGATGATAAAGATATGCTTCATAATACCGCTCCTAATGCCCCGCAAAATCTCCGATTTTGCGGAGGATCCGTGATTTGATCCGAACGGGCGGGAGCGTATCCCGCCTGTTCCATGGCTTTGCCTGCGGCAAAACGCTCGTGCGCCGCACCTGCGGCGGCACTGCGCACACGGTATGCCTACACTCGCTTCCCGTACATGAAGAGGTCACATTTGAGCATGCCGTTGTAGAGCTTGCGCTTTTTGTCGGCGCTGCGGCCGAAGCAGCGCTCGAACTCTGTGTGCGAGGAGAGCACATAGACGCGCCAGGTCTCCGGCAGCTTTTCCACCGCGCGGCCGAAGGCGCGGTAAAGCTCCTCGGCCTCCTTCTGCTCCAAAAGACGCTCGCCGTAGGGCGGATTGGTCACGATGCGGCCGTACTGCCCGACCCAGTGGAAGCGCGTGGCGTCGTCCACCTCAAAGCGCACGGTGTCGTCCACCTCGGCAAGTTCGGCGTTGTGCCGTGCGATCTCGACCGCGTGCGGGTCGAGATCGCCGCCCCAAATTTCGTAGGTCTTGTCGCGGAACTCGTTGTCCATCGCCTCGTCCGCCGCGTCGAGCCAGATTTTTTTGTCCAGCATCGCCCAGTGCTGCGCGGCAAAGCTACGGTTCAGCCCCGGGGCGCGGTTTTTGGCGATCAGCGCCGCCTCGATGGCGATGGTGCCGCTGCCGCAGAAGGGGTCGCAGAAGGGGTCGCGGCCATTGTAGTGCGAAAGCTTCACCATCGCGGCGGCCAGCGTCTCCTTGAGCGGCGCCGCCACGCCCACGGCGCGGTAGCCGCGCTTATAAAGCCCCTCGCCGCTCGCGTCGAGGCAGAGCATCACCTCGTCCTTCATGATGGAAAATCGAATTTGGTAGCGCTTGCCGGTTTCGGGCAGCGTTTCCAGCCCGTAGGCCGCGCCCAGCCGTTCGACGATCGCCTTCTTTACGATGGATTGACAGGCGGGCACAGAGTGGAGCGTGGAGTTGATGGAATAGCCCGTCACGGGAAATTCCCCCTCGCGCGGGACCCAATCCTCCCAGCGCACCGCGCGGGTGCCCTGAAAGAGCGCTTCAAAATCCGTCGCGCGGAAGCTCGCGAGCACGAGCAGCACGCGCGCGCCGCAGCGCAGGTTGATATTCAGCCGCGCGAGGTCGCGCTCCTCGCCGCAGCACAGCACGCGTCCGTTTTCCACCTTTACATCGGCAAGGCCGAGCTTTTTCACTTCGTCGCCCACAAGGCTCTCCAGCCCCAGCAGGCAGGGAATGGCAAATTGCAGCATGGTTCCTCCGTCACTTTCCATTTCATTTTCCTCAGTATAGCGGACAAATGGAAAAAACGCAATCACCCGTTCTGAAAAAAAGCATGGTAATTCTCCGCGCCCTATGGTATACTATGAAACGCGGCAAAATCGACCGTCCGACGGGCGATGTAACCTTGAAGTTGCGCGCTGAGAGCACGAAAAACGCAAAACGCAAGTTTAAGTTGGTGGAAAAACCGCGCCCCCTGCGGTAGGATAGCCCCACAGAGAGAAACGGAGGAACGAGGAATGGCCTTTGGCGAAAAGCTGCAGGAGGTCCGTAAGCAAAGCGGCATGACGCAGGAGACCTTTGCCGAACAGCTCCATGTCTCGCGGCAGGCGGTGTCGCGATGGGAGAGCGGGCGCGGTTATCCCGAAATTGAGAAGATCCTGTACATCTGCCACCGCTACCACACCACGCTCGACGCGCTTTTTGCCGACGAGCTGCCGCCCGTCGAGGCGGAGGAGCCGGAGGTAGCCCAGCCCATCCCCGGCAAGCCCCTCAAGCGCGCGGTGGACGACTTCCTCAGCAATCTCTCCCCCTATGACAAGCTCATCGGCGGCACGCTGGTCTTCATCGTTCTGCTCTCGCTGATGGCGCTTGCCCACAGTATGAAAGGAGGTTCGGGAGGCAACATGACCTTTGTATGGATCGCCGCCATTGTGGTCTTCGGCATCGCCGAGGCGGCGACGGCGGGGCTGGTCTCCATCTGGTTCGTGGCAGGCGCGGTCGCCGCGCTGCTCGCGCTGGAGATCGGCGCGGCTTTGTGGCTTCAGATCGTCGTCTTTCTCGTCGTGTCCATCGCGGCGCTGATCGCCACGCGCCCGCTGGCGCAGAAAATGCTGGATAAGACCATCGTGCCCACCAATGCCGACCGTGTGCTGCATCACTCAGCCAAGGTCACCGAGACCATCGACAACGAAAATACCACCGGCGCCGTCTACATTGACGGCAAAACATGGACCGCCCGCAGCGAGGACGGCGACGTTATCGCACGCGGCACCATGGTCACCATCGTCCGCATGGAGGGCGTCAAGCTCTTCGTTAGAAAAGAAATGGAGGAACAATAACTATGCCTATCGGAGCCATCTTCAACTACATCGGTGTCATCGTGCTCGTCGTGCTGGTGCTCATCCTCATCGTGAGCAACATCCATGTCGTGCAGCAGTCCCGCGCCTATGTCGTCGAGCGCCTCGGCGCGTACAGTGCGACATGGAACGTCGGCCTTCACCTCAAAATTCCGTTCATTGAGCGCGTGGTCAAGAAGGTCAGCCTCAAGGAGCAGGTCGCTGACTTTGATCCCCAGCCCGTCATCACCAAGGATAACGTCACCATGCAGATCGACACGGTCATCTACTTTCAGATCACCGACCCCAAGCTCTATACCTACGGCGTCGAGCACCCGATGAACGCCATCGAGAACCTCACCGCCACGACTCTTCGTAACATCATCGGCGAGATGGAGCTCGACCAGTCTCTCACCAGCCGCGATGTCATCAACGCCAAGATGCGCTCCATCCTTGACGAGGCGACCGACCCCTGGGGCATCAAGGTCAACCGCGTGGAGCTGAAGAACATTCTGCCGCCCAAGGAAATTCAGAACGCCATGGAAAAGCAGATGAAGGCCGAGCGCGAGCGCCGCGAGTCCATTCTGCAGGCCGAGGGCCAGAAGCAGAGCCAGATCCTCGTCGCCGAGGGCGAAAAGCAGTCCACCATCCTCAAGGCGGACGCCGAGAAGCAGGCCGCCATCCTTCACGCCGAGGCCGAGCGTCAGGCCGCCGTGCTGCGCGCTGAGGGCGAGGCCGAGGCCATCATGAAGGTGCAGACCGCGCTGGCGGACTCCATCAAGCTGCTCAACAGCGCGAACCCCAACGATCAGGTCGTCAAGCTCAAGGCGCTCGAATCCTTCGAGAAGGCCGCCGACGGACAGGCGACGAAGATCATCGTGCCGAGCGAGATCCAGAGCCTTGCGGGCCTTGCCGCAAGCTTCAAGGGCCTGCTGGAGGACGAGAAGAAGTAAATCCCGCACCGCGAAGGAGAGCGCTTTTGGCGCTCTCCTTTTTTGTAACCGTTTTGTAGTGACTTCTCTTTGGTGATATGATACAATAGAGATATACAGAAAATAGCAGAGGAGGAACGACATGAAAAAAAGACTTTTTGCGCTGCTGCTTGCCGCGTCACTCACGCTGACGCTCGCCGCCTGCGGCGAAAAAACCAACGCAGACACGCCGCTCCCCGATGAAAAGGCACAGACCTCGGGAGAAGTGCCCGCCAAGGCTCCGCTTCCGGCGGAATGGCTCGCCCTGCACGCGGACGATGTGCTGCTGCGCACGGAGCCGTTCACCCTCTGCGAGGGCAGGGCGGCGACGCTTGAGCTATACGGCTATCAGAACGGGGAGTATGACTGCGGCGTGAGCCGCATCCACCTTCTGTGGGACGACGGCAGAGAGGAGAATCTTCTGATCTCCGACCTCGGCGACGAGGTTTGGGGTGCGGACGGCTACACGAGCTGCTGGTCGCCCGAGAACTGCCTTGCGACCGGCGACTATAACTTCGACGGCTACCGCGACATCGGCTTACAGCTCGACAATCCCGCCTACAATGTGCCTTTCTATTACTGGTTCTACGACGCGCAGACAGACGGCTTCCGACCCTACGGGAGCTGGGCCTTTGCGCTCGAGCCCGACGAGGAAAACGAGGTCTGCATCTGCCAGTGGCATGTCACGCCCGAGTATTACACCGACACCTACCGTCCCGATGGGGAAGGCGGGCTGTACCTCGCGCGGCGCGACACGGAGGTTTATTACAGCGCGGACGGGGTAAAGAGCTTCACCGAGGTCTACACAGCCAATGAAAAGCCGCTCACCTACGCCGATCTCGACCGTGACGGCGAGGACGAGATCCTCGTCCTCACAACGAACGCCCCCGAAAAGGCAAAGCTGTATCTCTACACGCTGGAGGCGAAAAAGCGCGGCGGTGCGGTGCTCTTCACCGAGGAGATCGCCGGTCCCCCGATCGGCTGGAACACCTTCTTCCTCTGCTACGGCGAGGATGAAAACGGTGTGTGGGGCGCGGATGTGCTGCGCTATCAGACCCATGAGGACGGGGGCGTGGGCAGCTGCTCCTACGATTTGATCTCCTACGCCGGCGGGTGGGAGCGCTACCTTGACGGAAGTACCATCACCTTTGTGCTCGAAGCGGACGGCACCGCGCCGGTCCCCGACATCGACCGTGCGACGCAGGCGGAATTTGTGCGCTTCCGCGAGGGGGTGGCGTCGCTGCTGGAGGGAAGTTCCTATCTGCTCTTTTGCAGCGGGCCTGCCGAGGACCCCGACACACAGCAGGCAGTTGAAAATATCCTTGCCGAGCTCGACGCGCTGGAGGCCCGTCTCTATCCCAACGCGGGCTGAGCGCGATGCGCGCGTCTGATGCTCGTCATTAGCTGCGCTTATCAAACTGTGCAAAAGCATAAAAAGCGCCCGTTTTCGGGCGCTTTTTTCGCCCTTTTTTGGTTTCTCCGCCAGCTTGTTTTTCTTGCGCAAATGCCGTATCATACGGTACAATAACGATAATAGCAACAAAATGCGCGCAAGCTGATTTTACGATAGGAGGAAAGTCCCATGGAACTGCTCAAGGAACGCATCCGCCGCGAGGGAAAGGTCCTGCCCGGCAACATCATCAAGGTCGACGGCTTTCTCAACCACCGCGTCGACACCAAGCTGCTCGAGGCGCTTGCCGATGAGTTTGCGAAGAATTTTGACATCAGCAAGATCACCATGGTTTTAACAGCAGAGGCAAGCGGCATCGCCTTGGCTACGGTCTGCGCTCAAAAATACGGTGTTCCCATGCTGTTCGCCAAGAAGGCGAAGAGCGACAACATCGAGGGCGGATTGTACCAGAGCGAGGTCTTTTCTTATACCTACAAGAAAAAGGTCACGATGATCGTCAGCCAGGAGTGGCTGCACGCGGACGACCATGTGCTCATCATCGACGACTTCATGGCCAAGGGCTACGCGATGCAGGGCCTTGTCGACCTCGTCAACGCCGCGGGCGCGACGCTTGAGGGCATCGGCGTCGCGGTCGAGAAGGGTTTCCAGGGCGGCGGAGACAAATTCCGCGCCTCCGGTGTTCCCTACAAGGCGCTCGCCGTCATTGAGCAGGCCGACGAGAACGGCATTATCTTCCGAGAGGACGACTGAGATGAAAAAAGTATTGGTTTTAGATTTCGGCGGGCAGTACAACCTGCTCGTCGCGCGCCGCGTGCGTGAGTGCGGCATCTACTGCGAGATCAAGCCCTACACCATGTCGATGGACGAGATCCGCGCCTTCGATCCCGCCGCCATCATCTTTACCGGCGGCCCCGCCACCGTGTTTGAGCCGGACGCTCCCGCGCTCGACAATGCCATCTTTGAAATGGGCCTGCCCATTCTCGGCATCTGCTACGGCCAGCAGCTCATGATCCATCAGCTCGGCGGCGCCTGCCGCCGAGCCGAGGTGCGCGAGTACGGCAAGGTGGAGCTGACGCATGACGGCACGAGCCTGCTCTTCGACGGCATCGAGCCGACGAGCATCTACTGGATGAGTCACGGCGTCGAGGTCGAAAAGCTCTCCCCCGGCTTTCGCGCCGTCGCGCACACCGCGGGCTGCGCCTACGCCGCCATCGAGAATGCGGAGAAGAAGCTCTATGGCGTGCAGTTCCACCCCGAGGTGCTCCACAGCGTTCACGGCACGGAGCTTTTGAAGAATTTCCTTTATAAAATTTGCGGCCTCGCTCCCGAGTGGAGCATGGCGGGCTATGTCGGCGAGGCCATTGAGGAGGTCCGCGCCAAGGTCGGCAGCGGCAAGGTGCTCCTTGCCCTCTCTGGCGGTGTGGACAGCGCTGTCGCCGCGGCGCTCCTCTATCGCGCGGTCGGCGAGCAGCTCACCTGCATCTTCGTCGACCACGGCCTGCTGCGCAAGGACGAGGGCGATCAGGTCGAGCGCGCCATGCACGACTGTCTCGGCATGAGCATCGTGCGCGTGAACGCGCGTGAGCGATTTCTCACCAAGCTCGCGGGCATCTCTGAGCCTGAGCGCAAGCGCAAGATCATCGGTGAGGAGTTCATCCGCGTCTTTGAGGCTGAGGCGAAGAAGCTCGGCCGCGTCGATTTCCTCGCGCAGGGTACCATCTACCCCGATGTGGTGGAGTCCGGCGTCGGCGGCAAGAGCGTCGTCATCAAGAGCCACCACAACGTCGGCGGGCTCCCCGACCATGTGGACTTCAAGGAGATCATTGAGCCGCTGCGCCGCCTCTTTAAGGACGAGGTGCGCCAGCTCGGCATCGAGCTGGGCCTGCCCGAGAGCCTTGTTTGGCGCCAGCCCTTCCCCGGCCCCGGCCTTGCCATCCGCGTTATCGGCGAGATCACCGAGGAAAAGCTGCACATCGTCCGCGAGGCGGACGCCATCTTCCGAGAGGAGGTCGCCAAGGCGGGCCTTGAGCGCAGCATCAACCAGTATTTTGCCGCGCTGACAAACCTGCGCTCGGTCGGTGTGATGGGCGACGAGCGCACCTATGACTACGCCATCGCGCTGCGCGCCGTGGAGACGCAGGACTTCATGACCGCCGACTTCTCGCGCCTGCCGTGGGAGCTGCTTGACACCGTTTCCCGCCGCATCGTCAACGAGGTCAAGGGCGTCAACCGCATCCTCTACGATGTCACCAGCAAGCCCCCCGCGACCGTGGAGCTGGAATGAGATCATCTCTGAATCGAAAAAGAGGGCGGCGCCTGCCATCAGGCGCCGCCCTCTTTTTATCTGCGAGAGCGTATGCTCCGACCACAGAAATTTTACGATTTTGTTATGGAAATGCGCTGCGTGGAATGATATGATAAGATTATTTCCGATACAAAGGAGAACGATCATGGAGACTTCCATCAATTTTAACGAGAAAAAGGGGTTCATCTGTGATATGGACGGCGTCATCTACCACGGCAACCGCATCCTGCCGGGCGTGGCAGAGTTCATCCAGTGGCTGCACGACGAGGACAAGGAGTATCTTTTCCTCACCAACAACAGCGGCTACACGCCGCGCGAGCTGAACCAGAAGCTGGCCCGCATGGGCCTTGATGTACCGGAGGAGCACTTCTACACGAGCGCGCTCGCCACCGCCGCCTTCCTGCGCGAGCAGGCGCCGGGCTGCTCGGTGTTCGCCATCGGCGAGGCGGGGCTTTTGAACGCCCTCTACGACGCGGGCATCACCATGAACGATGTAAACCCCGACTATGTGGTGGTGGGCGAGGGGCGCAGCTATTCGCTCGACACGCTCACCAAGGCGACGAACCTTGTGATGCACGGCGCGAAGCTCATCGGCGCGAACTCCGACGTTTCCGGTCCCATCGAAAACGGCATCGCGCCCGCCTGCCGCGCGCTCATCGCGCCCATCGAGATGGCGACGGGCAAGCAGGCCTACTTCTGCGGCAAGCCCAATCCGCTGATGATGCGCACAGGGCTCAAGAAGCTCAACTGCCACTCCGGCGAGGCGGTGATGGTGGGCGACCGCATGGATACCGATGTGATCTCGGGCCTGGAGAGCGGTATGTCCACGGTGCTGGTGCTCTCCGGCGTTTCCACGCGCGAAACGCTCAAGACCTACGCTTACCGCCCGAGCGTTGTGCTCGACGGGGTGGGTGACATCGCCGCCATGGCCCGCGCGGAGAAGCCGTAAGAGCGCTTTCTTTTGCGGCGCGGTGCCTATTTTCCGGCAAGCGCAGGCGGCACCGAGAATGAGATCAAAGCCACCAGTAAACTGGTGGCTTTGATCAAATGATACGCGACCGTACAGACGATCACTTTGACAAAAAACGGTTGATAATCCCCAGCAAAATGAGCATATCACTCTCATCCAACTGCTTCATTCCGTCCAGAGCCTTTTGAATCAGCGTAGGGTTGTCGGAGGAGGTATCAAAGAACTGCTGAGGGGAAATCTCGAAATAATCGCAGATGGCAAGAAACTCCTTCAACGGCGGAAGTGCCTTGCCGGAGGAAATGTTATAGACATACCCGCGACTATGACCGAGATCATAGCTCATCTGATATTCCGAAACGCCCTTCTTCAATCGGAGCTGTGTGATTCGATCACGAATAAATTCTTCAGTCATCCGCTCTCACCTCATAAAAATGATAGCGGTTCTATCTTGCGATGAGGTAGAAAAATAAATGCTATATCATCTTGAAATACTCTAAGAATATATGTTATAATCAATAAAAAGTTGTTAGGCAAAGAAAAGGAGGAGGGGCAAGACATGGAAACAACACAAAATTATGAACAGACTGCAGAGCAAAAAGGGGGAAACAGAAAATGGGTTCTTATATTCGCAGTACTTCTCGTATGCAGCGCGGTGGGCCTTGCCATTTACTGGAAAGGTCAAGGTCCATCTTTGGGGGAGGATGAGCAAATCGTTTATCAAAACGCGGCAGAGCTACGAAATAAAATGGAAAGCCCCGATTATTTTGGGCTGACCGATATGCTTTTGCTCAAAAAAATAGCAGAGGACGGTTCCATTGCATACACCTATACGATTTTTGATTATGTTGGAACAGATAAATACGGAAGTCTGATTGGCGGCGAAGCGATTTTCAAAGACCATGATTATGTAATGGACTACACCCCGGATCCGATAAAAGACGACGCAGAGAAAATGGAAGTCCAGTTTGAAATCAAAAAATACATACAGGAAGGCGGCAAAGGAAATCTTCGGGCAGTTGTGATAGATACCGAAAAGATTCTCGAAAAACTGGGCTTAAACGATATGACCGAATAAAACGAAGGCGGGCAGTTCATCTGCTCGCCTTCGTTGTTCAACGATCTCACTTAAAATATGCCACCAGCAGGTCGACGCAGGCGCCGTAGCTTTGGACGCCGATCGTGCCGTAGCTTTTGAGAAAGCCGTCGTACACGGCGGTCGAAAGCGTGTCCACCGGCCCCTCGAACTGCGCCCAGTAGATGCTCGACATGCGCAGGTCAGCGACGGCCCGCTCATCGAGCGTTTCGCGCACGGCGCGCCAGCGTTCTGTGTCGGCGGAGTAGAGCGCATTGGAAAGGTAGAGATAGCCCGAAAGCGCGCCGGCATAGTGATAAAGCGCGCTGCCGCAGCGCAGCGACGCAAGCACAGCGAGGAAGCTGCACTCCTGCTCACTCGCAATGCCGCGGCGGTGAGCAAGCTCGTGTGCGACGGTGGTCGGCAGCGTGGCGGCGGGGAAATCGACATTCACATTGCACTCGCCTGTGAAGGGAAAGTAAAAACCTGTGAAGCCAAGCGCGCTCATCGCGCGGGAGAAATGGATCGCCTTCGGCGGCACATCAGCCATCTCAAGGAAGGGAAATTCTCCGTAAAGATTTTCGTAGATATTGGGCGCATAGGCGAGGATGTCCGTGTGGTCGGCGGCAAAGACGCCGTCGGCATCGCGGGGCACATCCTCTGCGTACTCGTTCACCAGCGCGGCGAACTGGCGTGTTACGCGCTCCAAGTCGTCGAGCGCGACCGGCTCAGCGGAAATGCCGCTTTTGTCGCTGAAACTGTCGGCATAGTAGTTCGCGCCCCAAAGCAGACAGAAGAGCGCATAGACCGTCAAGATTGCATTTACAAGCCCCAACGCAAGGGCATAGACCGTGCCGCCTCTGTGCTGGCTGCGCACCACGGCACGCAGGCCGAGGCCGAGAAAGGCGAGAAAGCCCAGCGCCGCAAGGACATAGAACAGCTCCGCGACGGAGACGGGCACACGCTCGCAAAGCCGCCCGAGCGCGCGCCGCAGCGGGTTTGTAAAGCCCTCTGTCAGCGCGTTCATCAGCGCACGGCTTTGCCGCGCGAGGAAAAAGGCCGCGAGGAACGCAAGGTCTCCGAACAGCCAGAGGTGCAGTTTTTTGCGGTGCAGAAAAAATGCTTTCATAGCGTCAGTCGGCGGCGGAGAGCAGCTCGCGCGTGTAGGGCTCGCGCGGGTGCTCAAACAGTTCCGGCACTGTATTTTCCTCCACGATGCGGCCGTCCTTCATCACCATCACGCGGTCGCAAAGCTGATAGACCACATTGAGGTCGTGTGAGATGAAGAGGAAGGAAATGCCCAGCTCGTCGCGCACCGAGCGCATCAGCTCCAAGATCTGACGCTGAATGGTCACATCGAGTGCGCTGACAGGCTCGTCGGCGATGATGAGCCGCGGCTTTTGAATGAGCGCCACGCCGATGGAAACGCGCTGGCGCTGGCCGCCGGAGAGCCCGTTCGGCTTGCGCGCCAGGCACTCGGCGGGCAGGCCGACCTTCTCCGCGATCTCCTCGACGCGGCGGCGTCGCTCGGCGGCGTCGTACTTGCCGTAAATACGCAGCGGCTCCTCTAAGATCCAGCCGACGGTGTAGGCGGGATTGAGCGAGGAGTAGGGGTCTTGAAAGATCATCTGCGGACGCTTGGTGTAGTGGATGATCTCGCCCATGTTCGTTTTTACCAGCCCGAGGACATTTTTCACCAGCGTCGTTTTGCCCGTGCCGCTCTCGCCGACGAGGCCGAGAATTTCGCCGCGGCGGAGCGTGAAGCTCACGTCACGCAGCACGGTCTTGTCGTGCCGGCGGCCGCGGTCGTCCGTCACGCGGTACCAGCTCGTGAGATTTTTGACTTCTAAAACAAGATCGTCCATGCTTTCACCTCTGCGCGCGGTGCGGAATGGCGTTGATCAGCTTGGCGGTGTAGGGGTGCTGCGGCGCGGTGAACACGCGCTCCATCTCGCCCTTTTCGACGATCTTTCCGCGCTGCATCACAGCCACGCGAGAGCAAATGCGCCGTACGACCTGCAAATTGTGTGAAATGAGCAGCATCGAAATGCCACGCTCCTGATTGAGACGGCGGAGCAGCGCAAGGATCTGCGCCTGCACCGTCACATCGAGCGCGGTGGTCGGCTCGTCGAGCAGCAGCAGGTGGGGATCGGTGACGATGGCCGCTGCTATCATCACGCGCTGGAGCTGGCCGCCGGAGCACTCGTGCGGATATTTGCGATAAATTTCCTCCGGCGCGGGGAGATCGACATCGCGCAGCACCTCGAGGGCGCGCGCGCGGCGCTGCTCCTTCGTGAGCTGCGTGTGGACGGCCAGCGCCTCCTCGACCTGCGCGCCGATGCGCATGAGCGGATCCATCGCGCTCATCGGCTCCTGAAACACCACGCCGATCTCGCGGCCCTGAATGGTGCGCAGCTCCGTACGCGGCAGGCGCAGAATATCACGCCCGCCCACGAGCACCTCGCCGGAGAGCGAGACCTTTTTGCGCTCGATGAGGCCGGAGAGCGTCATGGCGGTGACGGTCTTGCCGCTGCCGCTCTCGCCCACCAGTCCGACGATCTCGCCGTCGTGAATGGTCAGGTCGATGCCCGCCACGGCCTCGCGCGAGGCGTCGTGAAAGCGGACGTGAAGATCGCGTATTTCGACCATGGGGCATCTCCCTTCTTGCAGGATCAGTTTTCGCCGCGCTGGAGCCCCTCGCCGATCAGACTCACGCCGAGGATCAGCAGCACGATGATAAGGCCCGTGCCGAGGGCGTACCACGGCGCGGAGCCGAGGATGCTCTGCGACTCCGAGAGCATATAGCCGAGGCTCGCCTCATCGGGTGAAACGCCGATGGAGAGGTAGCTCATGGCTGCCTCGGCGAGCACGGCGTTGTTAAAGCCAATGGTGATGGCAGAGAGCAGCGTGTGCCAGATGTTGGGCAGGATATGGACGAAGAGGATGCGCGCGGTGGACGCGCCCATCAGCTCTGCCATGCGGACATAGTTCTGCGTGCGCGCGCGGGCGAACTCGCTGCGCACGATGCGCGCGTAGCTGGGGATAAAAACGATGCCGAGCGCGAGCATCATGTGCTCCTGTCCGCCGCCGAGCAGGCTCACGAGCACGAGCAGGATGAGAATGCTCGGAAACGACGCAAGCGCGTCGTTCAGCCGCATGAGCAGTTCGTCTACCCAGCCGCCGTACCAGCCGGTCAGTGCGCCGACGAGTGTGCCGACGACGGTGCCGATAACGACGGTGCCGAGCGCGATGAGCAGCGTGTCGCCCGCGCCGACCATGACGCGGCTGAGAATGTCGCGGCCGAACTTGTCCGTGCCCATCGGGTGCGCGAGCGAGGGCGGCAGCAGGCGCGAGAAGTCCATGGCGTTGGGCGCGTAGGGCGTCCAGACAAGGCCGAGGGCGATGAAGCCGACGACCAGCGCCGTGAGCACAAGGCCCACGCGCAGGAAGGTATTTTTTTTCATGCCGCACCTCCCGCGCCGGAAGTGAGCCGCGGGTCAATGCGCCGCGCGAGCAGATCGGCAAGCAGATTGCAGAGAATGACGGCGAAGGCCAGCAGCACGACAATGGCGCGCGCGACCGGCTCGTCGCGGTTGGCGATGGATGAGAGCAGCAGCCGCCCGAGTCCCGGTACGGCAAAGACCTGCTCGATGACTACGCTGCCGGCCAGCAGGTCAGCGACGGTCATGGCGAGAAAGGTCACAAGCGGGACAAGCGTATTTTTCAGCACATGGCGGTAGAGGATGCCGCTGCGCGAACGCCCGCGGCTCATCGAGGTGCGCACATAGTCGCGCTGTGCCTCGTCTAAAATCGAGGTGCGCAGCAGCTTGACCGTCATGGCGATGCGAGGCAGCGCCACGGCCAGCGCGGGGAAAAACAGATAGCCCAAGTAGTGCGACGGCCCGCCGATGGGGAACGCGCCGGCGATGAACCAGTGCAGCACAAGGCCGAAGAGGTAGGTAAAGAGGATACCGGTAAAGAATGGCGGCACCGCCATCACGACCTGATTGAGCACGGTGAGCGTGCGGTCGAGCCAGCCGCCGGCGTATTTTGCCGACATCACGCCGAGTGGAATGGAGACCAACAGGATCAGCACGAAGGAGAGCGCGGTGAGCGTCAGCGTCGGTCCCAGCCGCTGCCCGATGAGCGCGCTCACGCTCTGGCTGTACTGGTACGAGACGCCGAGGTCGCCGTGCAGCGCGCCGAGCAGCCAACGAGCGTAGCGCACAAGGAGCGGGTCGTTCAGTCCCAGCGCACGACGCAGGGCCTCTAACTTTTCGGGCGTCGCCTCCGTGCCGAGCAGACGCGTGGCCGCGTCGCCGGAGAGCAGAGAGAAGGCCACAAAGGTCAAAAGCGAAACGATCACCATGGTCAGCAGCATGGTTGCAAGTTTTTTCGCTGTGTAACGCATGGTGTTCGCCTCGCTTTTTCGGTCAGGGCGGATCGCCCTCGGATTTTCTTTAGCTGTATGTGACGGTGCTCAGGTCGATGGCATAGAGCGGGTAGAACTGATAGCCGCTGATGCCCTTGCGCACGGCGACGAGGTCCGCGAGGTCCTGAATGTAGACATTCGCGGCGGTCTCGGCCAAAATCTCCTCACAGCGG
This sequence comes from Oscillibacter valericigenes, assembly GCF_021531315.1. Taxonomy (GTDB): domain Bacteria; phylum Bacillota; class Clostridia; order Oscillospirales; family Oscillospiraceae; genus Hominicoprocola. The sequence continues at coordinate 79,776 of NZ_JAFBIQ010000005.1, forward strand.
AGGTAGTGGGCGGTGGCCTCCTCGTCAGTCGCGGCGTTGACCGCGGCGGCAAAGGCCTCGTCGTATTCCGCATTGGAATAATTGATGAAATTATTACCCGCAGTAGAGTTGAAGCGTTCGAGCATGGCGCGGGCAGTGAGGGTGCTGGCGTCCACGCCGACGACCGTGGCCTGATACTGACGGCCGGAGTAGACATTCTCCAGCCAGCTGGCCCACTCGACCGGCTCGATGGTCACATTCACGCCGACGGCGCGAAGCTGCTCGGCCACGACCTGCGCGGTATCCATGTGCGGCTGGTAGTTGCTCGGCACAGTGATGGTGAGGTCAAAGCCGTTGGGATAGCCCGCCTCGGCGAGCAGCGCCTTCGCTTTCTCCGCGTCGTGCGGATAGAGCTCGGCAAGCTCAGGCAGGAAATACTTGCGGAAATTGGGATACATACTGCTGCCGACCGCAGTGCCGTGGCCGTCGGCGACCACATCAAAAATCTGCTGGCGGTCGAGCGCGCAGCACAGCGCCTTGCGCACCGTCTCGTTCGCGAGCGGCTCGTAAGCGTGGTTGAGGTACACGGCCTGCACGAGGTTCATCGTGCCCTCAAGGATGTCAAAGCTCTCGGTGAGCTGGTCTGCCTGTGTGGCGGTCAGATGGGCGCAGATGTCCACCGCGCCGCTCTTGAGCGCGAGGACGAGCGCCTCGGCGTTTTCGTAGATTTGATAGGTGACCTTATCCACCTTCGCGCCCTCGCCCCAGTAGTCGGGGAAGCGCTCAAAGACGACATTCTGCTGCGCTGCGCGGGAGATATACTTGAAGGGACCCGTGCCGACGGGCTCCTCGCCGTTGGCGTGATCCTTCGGAGTGATGGCCAGCGTCATGTAGGAGAGGAAGTCGCCGTTGGGCTGCTTGAGCACGACGGAGATGAAGTCGTCGCCGAGGTTCACGGCGTCAACATTGTCCAGCGCCTTCCAGTTGCCGGACTCCTTTGCCCGGTCGATCGACCACACCACATCCGCGGCGGTCACCTCGCTGCCGTTGTGGAACTTTACGCCGGGGCGAAGATAGAAGGTATAGGTGAGCTGATCGTCGGAGAGCGTCCAGCGCTCGGCGACGGCGGGGACAAGGTTGCCGTCCGCGTCGGGCTTGACAAGGCCCTCGTAGATATTGAACAAAACCTCGCGGTTCGCGGCGGTGACGGTGGCATAGGGATCAAGGCTGTTTTCAAGGTCCTGCGCGATGCCGACAACGATCTCATTGGCCTCGCGGCGGGCGTCGGTCGCGTTGGTGTCCTTGCTGCCGCAGGCGGCGAGGGAGAAAAGCAGGGTCAGGGAAAGAAACAGAGTGAGGATGCGCTTATTCATGGGAGTCTCCTTTTGGTGTTGTGGTCGGGCCGGACAGCTTGTGCCGCGGCTCAAATATTGTGTCGTCCGTCACGCCTTTTTTGCGCAGGGACGATTCACACAGAAAATGGACGGCGGAGTGGAGGCAGGCAAACACCGGCACGCCGAGGAACATACCCAGCACGCCGCCGAAGCCGCCGCCGACGAGAATGGCGACGACGATCCAGAAGCTTGAAACGCCCACGGTCTCGCCGAGGATCTTGGGGCCGAGGATGTTGCCGTCAAACTGCTGGAGCGCGATGATGAAGACGACAAAATACAGGCACTGGCGGGGATCGACGAGCAGAATAAGGAAGGCGCTCGGGATCGCGCCGAGGAAGGGACCGAAGATGGGGATCACATTTGTCACGCCGATAAAGACGGAGATGATAGGCGTGTAGGGGAACTTCAGGAGCGAGCAGATGATGAAGCAGAGAATGCCGATGATGAGCGAGTCGAGCAGCTTTCCGCGCACAAAGCCGGAGAAAATGCGGTCGGCCTCGCGCGTGGCGGACATCACGCGCTCATAGCGCGGTGCGGAAACAAGGGAGTAGAGCAGCTTGCGGGAGTGGAGGCCAAAGGTCTCCTTGCGGGCGAGGATATAAACGGAAACGACGATGCCCACGAGCAGATCCTTGGCAAAAACCAGCACGCTCACGATGCCGCCGGTCACGGCGACGATGGCGACCTGCGCGCCGGGGATGACCGTGTTCTTCACCCAGTCGACCAGCTCGGTATAATAGCTCTTGACCATGACCAGCACGCGCTCGGAGACATAGGGGTTGTCCTCCGCGAGCTGCGTGACCCAGTTGTAGATAACGCGATAGTAGTTCTCTAAGTTGGAAAAGAGCAACGCCACGCTCGCGGCCAGCTCGGGGATGAGGATGCTGAAGAGGAGATACACCAGCCCCAGCACAAGCAGCCAGGTCACAAGGATGCTCAGGGCGCGCATCGCGCCGCTGCGTTTGACGCCGCACCTGTCGCGGAAGATGCGGTCGAAAAAGTCCACGATGGGTGTGAGCAGGTAGGCCATGGCAAGGCCGTAGAGCACGGGCTTGAGGATGGTAAGCAGCTTTTCCATGAACCGCAGCAGCACGCCGTTCTGGAAAAAAGTGTCGTAAAATACCAGGACGGCGCAGGCCGCGGCGGCGAGTGTCACGCCCCAGTGAAAATAGGATCTTTGCTTCATGCGTCCTCCTTTGCCTGCGGCGGGCGGCGAGAACGCCGCGCCGACGCTGTGTTCAAAATACATCAAACTTAGCATACTATGTTTACCGCGGAATTGCAATAGCACAGTTTTCATGCTATACTAAAAATAAAGTAAAACCTTGCGCTTTTTCGCCGCTTGCAGAAAGGAAGGCTGTTGTGGAAAAGAAACTGCTGTTCATCGTCAATCCCCGTGCGGGGAAAACCAAGTCGCGCGCGCCGCTGTTCGACGCCGTATCCATCTTCTCCGACGCGGGATATCTTGTCCGCGTGGTGGAAACGCGGCACCGCGGCGACGCGACCGAGCTCGCCGCCGCGATGGGCGCGGAATATGATCTGGTCGTCTGCCACGGCGGCGACGGCACACTCAACGAGACCGTCAACGGCATCATGCGCATACCAAAGGAAAAGCGCCCGCCGCTGAGCTATCTGCCCGGCGGCAGCACGAACGACTTTGCCGCGAGCCTGTCCATCTCCTCTGACCCCGCGCGCGCCGCGCAGAGCGCGATGCGCCTGCGGCCGCGCGACCTCGATGTGGGGCTGTTCAACGAGAAGAACTTCGTCTATGTCGCCTCCTTCGGCGCATTTACGCGCACGGCCTACACCGTGCCGCAGGACATCAAGAATATGTTCGGCCACTTCGCCTATCTTCTGGAAGGGGTGAAGGATCTGGAAACGCTCTGCCCCTATCCGATGAAAATTACCGCCGACGGCGAGGTGTTCGACGGCGAGTACCTCTTCGGCGCGGTGTGCAACTCCACCTCCATTGCGGGGCTGATGAAGCTCTCGCCCGAGGCGGTGGATCTGAGCGACGGGCGCTTTGAGCTGATGCTCGTGCCCGTGCCGAAAACGCCCTTGCAGCTCCAGCGCACGATCCGCGCCATCATCTATGAGGAGTATGAAACGAGCGACGCGCTCATCTTCCGCCATGTCCGCCATGTGACCGCCGAGAGCGATGGCAGCATCCCCTGGACGCTCGACGGTGAGTACGCCCCGGGTATGCCGCGCATCGAGATCGCCATTGAGGACAACGGCATCCAAATGATGATCTGAGAAAGAGCAGAGGAAACGCGCGGCAAAGCCGCGCGTTTCAGTCTATCGGTTATTTCTCACTTTGCGGCACAAAATCGTCCGAATAGCCGAGCACATAGCGAGTGGTGTCATACCGCTCGGCAGAGGTGGAGGTGTAGAGAATGTGGCTTTCGCCGGAGGAATAGTGGGCGATCACGGCCTGCCCCTCCGTGTCATCCGTCCAAATGGAGTCCATTGCGTTTTGCAGCGCCAGAGCAAAGGTATCGCTCCCCGTGATGGGGTTTGCAGCCTGAACGACGATCAACTCACCCCAAAGTATGCAGCTGTCAAAAACACACGCGCCATTGGGAAGCGCGCTGTCCATGCAGCGCAGAACGAGAATGTCGCCCGCGTCCGGCGCGAGCGCGTCCGCATCCGTGTAGTATTCAACGGGAACCTCTTCAAAGGGAACGCCGCAATTCCGCTCGACCCAGTAGGCGGCAAAGCGCTCGGCGGTCTCGTCCCCCTCCGGCAGCAGCCATACAAGCTCTCCGATGTGCGCGGTCACATAATCGGAGGCGATTGGTTGCTCCTGCGCGGCAAGCGACCTTTCGCTCTCCGTAAACAGGAGAAAGACCGTATCGAGGCTCATATCGGGCGTTGGTATCTGCGAGCAGACCGGCCGCTGTGCGTCGTCGTGCGCCAGATAGGTCTCCATCGGCACAAAGCCGACCTGCACCGTGCCGCGCGCGAGCGCGTCGGCGGTGGCCTCGTCGCTTGCGCCGAAGGTCACATTGACCTTGCCGACCGTCACACCCTCGTCCGCGAGCGCGTCGATGAGCAGCGGCGGCAGCTCCTTTTTCAGTTTCATCAGCTCGTCCGGATTGCGCTCGCCCGCGACGAATTCCACATTCAGCTCGGCGAGCGTGATGCCGTCCTCCGGCGGTGGTGTCGGCTCATCGGGCTTGTCCGGCGTCGGCTCCCGCTTTCCGCAGCCGGCGAGCGCGGCGAGCAGGGCAAGCGCGAGCAGGAGAGAAAAAATACGCTTCACGGTCATCGCCTCCTTCAAACAGAATGAAATGGAATGAAACGAACTTCTGTTGCTATTATAGCATAGGGCGCCGAGGGAAAGTATGACGATTTCATTACAAATTACTTGATAATCTGCAAAAGCATGATATGATTTGAAGGATAAACCATTAGAAGAAAGGGGAGAGCGCCATGCCGAGCCATTCCTTCCTGCGGCGCGCCGCGCTCGCGCTGCTTGCGCTCGCCTATGCGCTCACGCTCGGCGGCTGCGCTGCGCGAACCGAAGGAGCAGACGACGGACGGCTGCGCGTTGTGACGACGCTTTTTCCCTATTACGACTTTGCCCGCGCTGTCGCGGGCGACCGCGCCGAGGTGACGCTGCTGCTCTCGCCCGGGCGCGAGGCGCACAGCTTCGAGCCGACACCGCTCGACGCCGTGACCATCTCGCGCGCCGATGTGTTCATCTACAACGGCGGCGAGGGCGAGGTCTGGGTCGACGATATGCTCGAGGCGGTCGGCGGGGACATCGGCACGGTGCTGCGCATGATGGACTTCGTTGACGCCCGCGAGGAGGAATTTTCCGAGGGGATGCAGGGTGCGGACGAGCACGACCACGACCATGATGACCACGATGAGCATGGTCATGACGAGCACGACCATGACGACAGCGACGAGATCGAATACGACGAGCACATCTGGACCTCACCCGCGAACGCCATCATTCTCTGCCGCGCCATCACCGACGCACTGTGCGCGGCGGATGCGGAGAACGCGGATTTCTACCGCGCGAACGGCGAGGATTACTGCGCGCAGCTCGCGGCGCTGGACAAGGATTTCCGCGCTCTGCGCGAGAGCGCCGCGCGCGGCCTGCTTATTTTCGCCGACCGCTTTCCGTTTTTGTACTTCTGCGAGGAATACGGCCTCCATTACCGCGCGGCGTTCCACGGCTGCTCGGGCGACACCGAGCCGAGCCTTGCCACGCTCAAATATCTCATCGACAAGGTGAACGAGGAGAAAATTCCCGTCGTTTACACCATCGACCTGAGCAGCCAGAAGGTCGCGCAGGCTGTGAGCGAGTGTACGGGCGCGCGCATCGAGCGCCTGTGGTCGATGCAGACGGTCTCCCGTGCGGACTTCGACGCGGGCGAGACCTATATTTCACTGATGCGGCGCAACTACGACGCGCTGAAGGGAGGCTTGCTGTGATGGACAAGGACATTCTGCTCGCCTGCCGCGACGCAAGCCTTGGCTACGAGCATCGCGCGCTGGTCGAGCATCTGAGCTTTACCGTCCGCGCGGGAGACTATCTCTGCGTGGTGGGCGAGAACGGCAGCGGAAAATCGACCCTGCTGAAAAGCCTCCTCGGCCTGCTCGCTCCGCTCTCGGGCACGATCGACTGCCCCGTGCAGCGCGCGGGGGCCATCGGCTATCTTCCGCAGCAGACGAGCGCGCAGCGCGACTTCCCCGCGACGGTGAGCGAGGTCGTGCTCTCGGGCTTTGCCAACAAGCGCGGGCTGCGCTTTTTCTACTCTGCCGCGGAAAAGAGCGCGGCGCTGATGAATATGGGCAAGCTCGGCGTGCTGGAGCTGCAAAGCCGCTGCTACCGTGAGCTCTCCGGCGGACAGCAGCAGCGCGTGCTGCTCGCGCGCGCCCTGTGCGCCGCCGACCGCCTGCTGATTTTAGACGAACCCGTTACGGGGCTCGATCCTGCGGCGGCGCAGGACCTCTACAAGACGCTGCGCTACCTCAATGAAAAGGAGGGCATGGCGGTCGTCATGGTTACGCACGATATGCCAAACGCCCTGCGCGAGGCGCGCGCGATCCTGCACATCGGGCGCGACGGCTGGTTTTTCGGCACGGTGGCGGAGTATCTTGCCTCCCCCGCCGGCAAGCGATTCGGAGGTGCGCAATGAGTCTTCTTCTGGAAATGTTCACCTATCCCTTTATCCTGCGGGCCTTCGCGGTGGGCATTCTCGTCTCGCTCTGTGCGGCGCTGCTCGGCGTGCCGCTGGTGTTGAAGCGATACTCGATGATCGGCGACGGCCTTTCTCATGTGAGCTTCGGCGCGCTGGCGGTGGCGATTGCCTGCGGCTTCGCGCCGCTTGCCTTCTCCGTGCCGGTCGTGGTGGCGTCCGCCTTTTTGCTGCTGCGCATCGCGGAAAAGAGCCGCATCGGCGCGGACGCCGCCATCGCGGTGCTCTCCGCATCGGCACTCGCCATCGGCATCGTGGTGACAAGTCTCACCACCGGCATGACCACAGATGTGGACAGCTATATGTTTGGCAGCATCCTTGCCATGTCGCGCGGCGATGTCGTGCTCTCTGTGACGCTGGCGGCCGCGGTGCTGGCGCTGTTCCTGCTCTTTTATCACCGGCTCTTTGCCGTCACCTTCGACGAGGGCTTTTCCCGCGCAACGGGCGTGAAGGTGGATGCCTACAATTCGCTCCTCGCCCTGCTCACGGCGCTGACGGTCGTGCTCGGTATGCGCATGATGGGCGCCATGCTCATCTCCAGCCTCATCATCTTCCCTGCGCTCTCGGCCATGCGCATTTTCAAGAGCTTCCGCGCCGTCGTCCTCTGCGCGGGCGCGCTGAGCGTGGCCTGCTTCTGCGCGGGACTGGTCGCCTCCTACCTCATCTCCACACCGGTAGGGGCGAGCGTGGTCATCTGCAACCTGCTCGTATTTCTGCTCTGCTGCCTTACGGGGCGGAGATAATTTGCGCTGTGCTCTTTTCAAGCCGCGCGCATCGTGCTATACTTTTCTTAAATTATCAGGAAGAGGTGTTTTTGCTATGGCGGGAACGGTACATGAGGTCGAAAATCACGCGCTGCTCGCGCAGGTCGAGCAGGAGGCGGCAAATGCCGCGCGGGAGCTTGCCGAGGCGGCGCGGCTGCACCGCGGACAGATCGTGGTCATCGGCTGCTCGACGAGCGAGGTCGTCGGTCATCAGGTCGGCAGCTGGTCTACACCCGAGGTCGCACAGGCGATCTTTCGGGGGCTGCAAAGCGTGCTCGCGCCGATGGGCGTTTATCTCGCGGCACAGTGCTGCGAGCATTTGAACCGCGCGCTGATCGTGGAGCATGAGGCGGTGCCGAACGCGGAGATCGTTAACGTTCTGCCGCAGCCGAAGGCAGGCAGCTCGTTTGCAACCGTAGCCTATGAGAGCTTCCGTCGCCCCGTTGCGCTGGAGGAAATTCGCGCGGATGCGGGGCTGGACATCGGCGGCACGCTGATCGGGATGCACCTTAAAAAGGTCGCCGTTCCCGTGCGGCTCAAGCAGGACCGCATCGGACAGGCCATCGTGCTTGCGGCCCGTGTGCGCCCCAAATTCATCGGCGGCGAGCGCGCAGTCTACAACGAAGAGCTCAAAAACGGTTACCCCGATTTTGACGCAGAGTAAAGGGAAAGCACCGCATACCCGCGGTGCTTTCCCTTTTTCTTATTTCTTGCGGCATGTCAGCTCGCCGTTTTCGGCGTCGAGCAAAAGCGTGCTGCCCGCGGCGAGGTCGCCGCGCAGAATTTCCTTCGCGATGAGTGTTTCCGCTGCGCTCTGGAGGTAACGCTTGAGCGGGCGCGCGCCGTAGATCGGATCGAAGCCGCGCTCGATGATGAGGCTTCTGGCCGCGTCTGTGACCTCGAGCTTAAGGCTCTTGTCGGCCATGCGTTTACGCAGAGACTGCATCAGAATTTCGATGATGCCGTTGAGGTTCTCCTTCGTCAGGGGCTTGAAGAGAATGATCTCGTCGAGGCGGTTCAGAAACTCAGGGCGGAACGCGCGGCGCAGCTCGCCCATGACAGCCTCACGCGCGCTCTCGGCGATGCTGCCGTCCTGCTGGATGCCGTCGAGCAGCTCAGCGGAGCCAAGGTTCGAGGTCAGGATGATGATGGTGTTCTTAAAGTCCACCGTGCGGCCCTGCGAGTCGGTGATGCGGCCGTCGTCAAGGATCTGCAGCAGGATGTTGAAAACATCGGGGTGCGCCTTTTCCACCTCGTCGAAGAGCACCACACTGTATGGCTTGCGGCGCACAGCCTCGGTGAGCTGACCGCCCTCGTCGTAGCCGACATAGCCCGGAGGCGCGCCGATCAGACGCGAGACGGAGAACTTCTCCATATACTCGGTCATGTCGATGCGCACAAGGTTGTGCTCATCATCAAAGAGACAGTCGGCAAGGGACTTTGCAAGCTCCGTCTTGCCAACGCCCGTGGGGCCGAGGAAGAGGAAGCTGCCGATGGGGCGGTTGGGGTCGGCGATGCCGGCGCGCGAGCGCTGGATGGCCTCGGTGACAAGGCGCACCGCCTCGTCCTGACCGACCACGCGCTTGTGGATGATCTCGTCAAGGCGCAGCAGCTTTTCGCGCTCGCCCTCCATGAGGCGGCTGACGGGGATGCCCGTCCACTTGCCGACGATGTCGGCGATCTCGCTCTCGGTCACGGTGTCATGGACCATCGAATTGTCACTCGTATGCTTTTCGGCGGCGGACTCGGCGTCCTTGAGCTGCTTTTCAAGGGCGGGCAGGTCAGAGTATTTGAGCTTTGCCGCCTTCTCGTATTCAAGGTTTGCCTGCGCACGCTCAATGTCGCCATTCATCTGCTCGATCCGGCTCTTGAGCTGCTTCACGCCCTCAACGCTGTTCTTCTCCGCCTCCCAGCGGGATTTCATGGCATTGAACTGCTCTTTTTCATCGGCAAGCTCGCGCTTCAGCTCCTCCAGACGGTCGCGCGAGAGCTGGTCGTCCTCCTTGCGGAGCGCCATTTCCTCGATCTCCTGCTGCATGATCCTGCGGCGCAGGTCGTCGAGCTCGGCGGGCATGGAGTCGATCTCCGTGCGGATCATGGCGCAGGCCTCGTCGACAAGGTCGATGGCCTTGTCCGGCAGGAAGCGGTCGGTGATATAGCGGGCGGAGAGCGTCGCGGCGGCGACGAGCGCATTGTCGTGGATGCGCACGCCGTGATAAATTTCATAGCGCTCCTTCAATCCGCGCAGGATGGAGATGGTGTCCTCCACCGTCGGCTCGTCGACCATGACGGGCTGGAAACGGCGCTCGAGCGCGGCGTCCTTTTCAATGTATTGACGGTACTCGTCGAGCGTGGTCGCGCCGATGCAGTGCAGCTCACCGCGGGCGAGCAGAGGCTTTAAGAGGTTGCCCGCGTCCATGCTGCCCTCGGTCTTGCCCGCGCCGACGATGGTGTGCAGCTCGTCGATGAAGAGGATGATCTTGCCCTCGGACTTTTTGACCTCGTTGAGGACTGCCTTCAAACGCTCCTCAAACTCGCCGCGATACTTCGCACCAGCGATCAGCGCGCCCATGTCGAGCGAGAAGATCGTGCGGTCCTTGAGGCCCTCGGGCACATCGCCGCGCACGATACGCTGCGCAAGCCCCTCGGCGATGGCCGTCTTGCCGACGCCCGGCTCGCCGATGAGGACGGGGTTATTTTTGGTTTTGCGCGAGAGGATGCGGATGACATTGCGGATCTCCGCGTCGCGGCCGATCACGGGGTCGAGCTCCTTGCTGCGGGCGCGCTCGACGAGGTCGGTGCCGTACTTTTTCAGCGCGTCGTAGGTCTCCTCGGGATTGTCCGAGGTCACGGGCGCGGTTTTGACCTTGCTCAGCTCCTCGGTGAAGCGGCTTCTTGTGATACCGTGGCTCTGGAGCAGCTGCTTGACCTCGCTCGTGCCCTCGGAGAAGAGGGCGAGCATCAGATGCTCGACGGAAATGTAGTCGTCGTGCAGCTTTTCGGCGGTCTTTTCGGCAAGGCTCAAGACTTTGCCGGTCTCGGGCGAGGCGTACACCTCACCACTGCCGCCGGAAACCTTCGGCAGGCGACGGATGAGCGTGTCGATCTCGCCGAGCAGACCGTCGCAGTCCACGCCCATCTTGCCGAAAAGCGAGGGGATCAGCCCGCCGTCCTGATCGACGAGGGCGTAGAGCAGATGCTCGGGCGTTACATATTGATTGCCGTTTTCCTGCGCCATACTCTGCGCGTTTTTGATGGTCTCCAAGGTTTTCTGGGTATATTTTTCAGCGTTCATACAAATTCACCTCTATTGACAAACTGTGCTTTTTCAGATTAGAAGAGCGCGGCCTCTCAGGTCGCCGCGGTAGGCAAGCTCCACATCGCGCGCGGACAAGCCGCCGCTCAGATAGCCCTTGAGCAGGCGGTCGAAGAGCTGCACATAGGCGCTGATCGCGCCGGCGATGTCCTCCGCGGAACGCGCCGTTCCATGCGGCAGGGCCAGCGGGCGGACAAAGCGCCCGTCGTAGAGCGAGCAGGTGATCGCGCCGCCGAGCAGGGGGGCGAGGCAGGCGTTCTCAATACGCGCCCACAGGCGGAAGAAGTCCGTCAGCGCAGCGATCAGCTCTGCCGACTGGGTGCGGAACACCACATTCAGCGTACCCATCGTGCCCTCCGCATCGCCGCCGAGATCGACCTCGTACTTGACCGTCGGACGGTACTTGTAGGCAAGGCTCGACTTGAGCGACATGGTCGGTGAGTTCGGCGCGAAGAAGGGGACCAGCTCGCGCGAGGGGGAAACAAGGGCCTCGATGGCCTCGAAAATATCGTTGATGCGCCGCTCCGGCGTGGGAACGGAGACGTACTCGGCAAGGATGCGGTTCACCAGCGCCGAGCGGTTTGTGCCCAGCCGGTGCGCCAGCGCGTCGATCTCCCGCACCACCTCGTCCGAGAGCGTCAGGCTGTATAGATTTTTTTTCATCACGCGCCTCCTGTTGGTTTTTCCTGTACCGTATCATAGCACCGCGAAAAACTTTGTCAATAGATTTATATAAATATTTTATCGAATTATAGAAATGTTTACACGGAGTTCATTTTTCGGGCGCGTGGAGCAGCAGCGCCTCCAGCGTGCGCAGCGCCCGTCGGAACTGCTTGAGGTCGATGCCGGGGTAGTTGACGATCAGCGTGTGCTGCGGCGCGGAGCCGGGGCGCAGGGCGAAGTCCGACAGGAAGGAGAGCAGGATGCCGCAGCGTTCGGCATCGGCGCGCAGCGCGCGGTCGGGGCGCTGGGTGTCCAGCGTCAGCAGGAAGTGCAGCCCGGCATCCTCGCCCGATACACAGCAGCGCACGCCGAGCGGGCTTTCCGCGATGGCGGCGATCACCTCGTCGCGCCGCACGCGGTAGAACTTGCGCATCCGGTTGATGTGCGAGTCGAAATAGCCCTCGTCCAAAAAACGCGCAAGCGTGTACTGCTCGATCGCCGGCACGGTGCAGGAGTAAAAGCCGAGCCGCTCGCGGTAGGGCGCGACGAGCTCCTTGGGCAGCACCATGTAGCTGATGCGCAGCGAGGGTGCGAGCGTGCGCGAGAAGGTGTTGACATAGATCACGCACCCCGCGTGGTCGATGCTCTGGAGCGTGGGGATGGGGCGGAGCGAGAAGCGGAACTCGCTGTCGTAGTCGTCCTCGATGATATAGCGTCCCGCCTGCGCCTCCGCCCATCGCAGCAGGCTTTGCCGACGGCCGATGGGCGTCACCGCGCCGGTGGGGAACTGGTGGTTGGGCGAGGTGTGCAAGATCTGCGCGCCGCTCGTTTCCAGTTCGACGAGGCTTACGCCGCCCTCGTCCACGCGCACGGGCGCGGTGCGCGCGCCGCTGAGCGCGTAAATGCGCGCGGCCTTGGAGTAGCCGGGGTCCTCCACGCCGTAGACTGCCTCGCGTCCGAGCAACTGCACGATGAGATTATAGAGGTATTCCGTACCCGCGCCGACGACGATCTGCTCCGGCTCGGCCTTGATGCCGCGGAAGCGGTAGAGATGCTGCGCGATGGCATCGCGCAGCTCCGCCGCGCCGCTTGGCGGCGTGGCACGCAGCAGCGCCTCGCCCTTTTCGCTCAGTACGCGGCGCATGAGCCGCGCCCATACCGAGAAGGGAAAGCCCTCCGTGCCGCTGCCGCCGGAGCGCAGGTCGAGAACCTGCTTTTCCTCCTTGTCCCGCACCTCGCTGCGCGGCGCTTCGGCGTGGGGAGACGGGGCGTCGAGACCCGGCGGGGCCTCGACCTGCGCGACATAGTAGCCGCTCTTTTCGCGCGTGTAGAGATAACCCTCCGCCTCAAGCTGGGCGTAGGCGTTTTCCACCGTGACGACAGCCGTTTGCAGGTGGGCGGCAAGCGAGCGCTTGCTCGGCAGCTTTTCCCCTGCGGCAAGGCGCCCTGCGAGAATGTCCCCCTTGATGCAGCGGCAGAGATAATCGTAGCGCGCGAGCGAGCCGCGCCGGTCGAGATCATAGGTAAGCATGGCTGTCTCCGATCTGACCCTATTAAAATATAATGAATTGAAGCTTTCATTAGGGTCAATTTTGATTAAAATACAAGTCAGGCAGAAATGCAAGAATAATTTTTGGAGATGATCTTAATGAACGATGCAAAATTCCGTCGATTGGTGCTTGCGGCGCTGTTCGCCGCGCTGTGTACGGTGATGACGATGGTCATTCAGGTGCCCTCGCCGATGCAGGGTTATGTCAACCTCGGCGACTGCGCCGTGCTGCTCTCGGCCTGGGTGCTGGGGCCGTGGTACGGCGGCGCAGCGGCAGGCCTCGGCTCAATGCTGGCCGACCTTCTGAGTTATCCGCACTATGCGCCCGGCACGCTGGTCATCAAGTTTACGATGGCGGTCGCGGCGGCGTATCTCTTCGAGGCGATGCGAAAGCGCAGCGGCAAGCTGGCGGCGCAGCTCATGAGCGGCGTTGCCGCCGAAATCATCATGGTCCTCGGCTACTTCGGCTACGCGAGCCTGCTGCTGGGCAAGGGACTTGCCGCGGCGGCGTCCATCCCCGGAAATCTCGTGCAGGGCGCGTTCGGCATCGCCGCCGGTATCGCGGTCTATGCCGTGCTTGAGCGCAGCCGCGCCATGCAGCACGCCTGAGCTTGTCGGCTTCCGCCTCATCTGCCGCGAAAAGCGGAGAAAGCAACCGAGCGTTGCGCAAATCCCTTGCGCTTTTCTTGCCTGCCACCGCGAAATACGCTACAATGGGGGCAGAAACCGAAAGGAGAACGGCGATGGGCTTTCAGGAAAATCTGATCCGTGCGCGCAAGCTGCGCGGCATGACGCAGGAGGAGCTGGCGGCGAAGCTGAATATTTCGCGGCAGGCGGTGAGCAAGTGGGAAACGGGAGTTTCCCAAAGTTAAAGATACCACATCAATCCCACGCGGACTTTTGCTCAACCGATACAGCCGGAGGGCTGGATAACAAGAAAAGGCGGTATGCGCCCCGTGGAGGGGTAGCGTACCGCCTTTTCTTGTGGGGGTTTCCAAAGGGGGCAACGCCCCCATTTGGCACACGACTTTGCGAAGCAAAGTGTAGTGTGTTATACGCTCTGCCGGCGTTGCCGTGAAAATGCCGTTGCCGCCGGGGAGGGCAAGGGCATTTGAAGCGGCAGGAAAACAGGGCTGTGCTTGCGTGGCGTGGAGCCGCAAGCGCAGGTCTGGACTCATCAGCAGACAGGGCGTATATGAAAGCCCCAGTTCCTCGTCCTACGCTCCAACTTGTGGACAAAGTGTCCCGAAGTTGTGGCCACACTCCCGGAAAAGTAGCAGGACAACGGGCAACCGTCAAGGCTGAAATGAACGGGTTTACACCCGGCCTTGACCTCCGCCCGCTGTCCCGCTGGATGGGTGGACAAGGCGGCCAATCCCTCAAAGTGCTTGGCCGCTCTCTTTCTGATTTTGAGGTATTCAGTTTTTCAAAATTGAATAATCAAAATAAATTTTTTCGATTGAAAAAATTTTATTTGTTATCATCTTCAATGCCATATTTTTTCTTTTGCCGAATCACATAATTACTGATTTTTTCATCATATAGTGGATACTGGTAATCCAACTGGCATGCCACTTCTGACGAAACCTCCCGGAACAATGCCATACATTGTTCAAAGGATTCCCACATATGGGGATAGGAATCCATATTATAAGTGGACATAAGTCGTTCCCACAATTCCTCTGGGACATATTGCTTCATAAATTTATAGTTTTTTCCCAAACTGAAATGAAATCCCTGTTTGATACCAATCAGCCAGGAAATCATGCGAAGCAATTCTTTTCGTACTATATCATTCATATGGTCAATAGCAAAAAGAATTTCTTTGCGGCATAAGCCCTTTACTACATATGTTGTAGTATTCCAAAATTCATTACAGCAATCGTCAAACATTCTTTGAGTAGGCTTCTGCAAGTGGTAGTCTATATCCGTTGGTATTGGCGGCTTTACGATACGGTTGTCTTTATCCAACAGTAACTTTACCAGTTTATCCCATGTAAAATACTCGTCTATCAGTTCCAGCGGCAGCAAAGTTAAATCTATCTTAACATCATCAGTAAACAGCATTAAATATGAAAATCCCTTTTCTACAGCTGGAAATAATTCCATATCTTCCGGCTTTTGCAGAATCAACCTTTCACCAAATATATCTAGCCATTTATCATCACTTGTGAAGCTGTCCATATCCGTAACAAAAAAAGTAATATCAAAATCCTGAAAATCATCAGGCGGAATATTTGTATTTGTTCTAGATCCTTCCAAAGTAACCATGCGAATGCGTTTGTCTGTTTTTGCAAAATTCAAAACAATATCATAAACTTCCTTTTCTGATCTCATTTTTATCTCCTCCAATTATTGAAATAGGTGTGAAGCCATTTTAGGGCTTTCCCGCCTTGATTACCCTTTAGCAAAGACGGGCGGGACTGTCAACGGCGGCGCATGAAATGCGCCGTTCATCTTGACCGTTGACTGGCTCGGCTGGCTTTGCTATCTTCCTGACAAATGGGAATGTCTAAGATAGTAAAGACGTCCCACATGCAACTCTTTCTTTTATTGCGGAAACCGTATCTTTAATTGTGAATGTAGTTGTGTCTATGACATTTGATTCATATACTCCCAAACCGGAAAATTGCTCCCACATTGTTTCCACTAATTCAATATTTGTTTTTCTATCTAATTTTGAGCGTTCCACAGCTCGCTTCATAGTTTCTTTTTTACTCGCTCTTAATACAATATAGTGTACCTCGTAATCTTCTTGGGCAAGAGCTTTCCATGGCTCCAAAAACCATGGCCCGACAATCCCATCTACAATTACATCATATCCGCCACGAGCATATCGCTTTGCAGCTTCTAAAAAGGCTTCAATGACAACCAGATTTTGCTCGTTGGATTCTGGCAAATGTGGTGGTATTGCGCCTTTGCTTAAGTAATGAAAAAAGTCATCGGTGTGCATATGCACTGATTTATCCATATCTAATTCCTTTGCGACAATTGACGCAGTTGTTGTTTTTCCTGTCCCCGGTGAGCCTGTAATCACAATAATTCTTCCTTGATTCATCTGTATTTTCCCTCACAATTCAAATTTATCACTTTGTTCCTGCCTGCTCAATCATCTTCTTCGCAAACTGCTGGAACATTTCAACAGTTTCTTTATCCATCGGTGTAAGCTGTCCGATCTGTCCGGCAACCATCGCCGCTACATCGTCAATGGAAAGCGGGTTTTGCTTCTGTTCCGCCAATGCGTCCCGCATGGCTTGGAACATCGCGGCGGTCACAGCTTCTCCCGGCTGTTCCCCGTTGTCAATGTCTTTCTTAATATCCCGCAGGATAGCAAGGAACACATTTTTGATTTTCTCAATCTCCGCCTCATGTTCCCCCATCTTCTGGGCGTTCAAAAGCTGTAAATCCTGCTTTGCTTCCGCCCGGTGTTCCGGGTGTTCTTTCATCAGGTCGGACAGGGAAGCCGTTGCTATCTCGATAAGCTGGTTTCTTGCTGTTATGCCTTTTGCCGCTGTGTCCTGAAAATAAATCCGTATCAAATCTATCAGCTTAGGAAAATTCCTGTGTTCCAACAGGCGGTTGAGGATTTGCACATCAACAGCACCCGTCACGAGCCCCCTCACGGCTCCCTCGGACAAGCCTAATTCAGAAATATCGTAGCTTTTACGGACGCTCACGGTGGATAAGCCCAGTATGTAGTCTGTCGATACCTTAAATTCCTTTGCCACGCCTATGAGAATATCACTGCTGACCGTTCTCGTTTCGCCGCTGACAATGCGGCTCAACTGGGAAGCGGAAACCCCTATCTTCTCCGCAAGTTCCTTTTGTGTGATGTGGTTCCCGTTGCATAAATCGGAAATCCGCTGTCCGGGTGTTCCGGGTAAAGCCATAGATACGCACCTCCTCCGCATACTTCCATTATACAGAATGATTGCAAAAATGCAAGTTCCAAAGTGTAAACTTCATCAAAATGCAATTCTCGCAAAATTCCGGGGATTGCATTTTTTTCGTGTAGACTTAGGGTAGTTCATCGATGGACAGCACCTTGAAAACAGAATGACCGTCCGAAAAGGAATACCCCGGCTGGGGAAGCACCGCAAGGAACCGGACTTCGAGACAAAATGTCCCGAAGCTGCGGGGAGCGTGCCAACGCCGGAACACGCCGCAGGAATGGGGCAGGAAACCTTTTCGGGGAGAACGGCAACGGAAAGCAAAATGGAGGGAACGCATGAGAGATAACCCCTATAAAGACTTGCCGCCACTGGAACGCAGGCCGGACGGTTCCCTTTACCGCATGACCCCGGCGCAGAGAAAACAGGCGGCCAGCCTGATACGCCGGGAGTGCTGTTGCTGTGAGGACGGCAACTGCATTGTCCTTGACGATGGGGACACCTGCACCTGTCCGCAGACGATTTCTTTCTCGGTCTGCTGTAAGTGGTTCCGCTGGGCGGTCTTGCCGCTGGACGGGACGCTGGAAGCGGAGATTTTCCGGGATAAGGACTTGAAACGCTGTGAGGTCTGCGGCGGTGTGTTCGTCCCCAAATCCAACCGGGCAAAATACTGCCCCGGCTGTGCCGCCAGAGTTCACAGGCGGCAGAAAACAGAAAGTGAACGGAAAAGGAGGTCTGCTGTGGACAGTTAGGAGCGAAAAAAGCCTTGATTTATCAGGCTTCGCAAGCCCCAAACCGGGGCTGGTGGTATAAAGTATCGCCCGCCCCGGAAAACGGGCTTCTAACCGTCCACAAAACGCACTATGACAAATACCATCTATATCCATCAGCCGGAAAAGGCGTTCAGCTTCACCCGGCTCCCGAATTTCCTCTTTGAAGCCCCCACATTCAAGCCCTTGTCCAACGAGGCAAAGGTTCTGTACGCCTTTATCCTGCGCCGGACAGAGTTATCCCGCAAGAATGGGTGGGCGGATGATTGCGGACGGATTTATCTGTACTATCCCATCTGCGAGGTGGTTGACCTGCTCCACTGTGGGCGGCAGAAAGCGGTAAACACCCTGCGGGAACTGCAATACGCCGGGCTGGTGGAGATCCAGAAGCAGGGCTGTGGAAAACCCAACCGCATTTTCCCAAAATCCTATGAAGCGGTTCCAAACACCGACTTCAAGAAATCCGGTTCTGGTACGCCGGAGGGCTGAAAACCGTACTTATGAAGTGAGGAAATCACTCCCCGGAAGTACGAAAACCGGACGGTATATAGAAATACAAAGATTAAAAAGATTTATTTATATTCTATCCATTCCAATCCTATCCGAGCTAATTTCTGCGGGATTTTCCCTGTGGAAAACCCCGGATAGGAAAGGAATGGGGAAAGGAGCAGAATGGCACAACACGCAATTTTGCGGTTTGAGAAGCACAAGGGCAACCCGGCAAGGCCGCTGGAAGCCCATCACGAAAGACAGAAAGAACAATACGCCAGCAACCCCGACATTGACACAAGCCGGAGCAAGTACAACTTTCATATCGTCAAGCCAGAGGGCAGGTACTATCATTTCATTCAAAACCGCATTGAACAGGCCGGGTGCCGAACCCGCAAGGACAGCACACGGTTTGTCGATACGCTGGTAACTGCCAGCCCGGAGTTTTTCAAGGGGAAATCCCCAAAGGAGATACAGGCGTTTTTCCAGAGGGCGGCGGACTTCCTCATTGGCCGGGTAGGACGGGAAAATATCGTGTCGGCGGTGGTACACATGGACGAGAAAACGCCCCACCTGCATTTGACCTTTGTTCCGCTGACAAAGGACAACCGCCTGTGTGCAAAGGAGATTATCGGCAACCGGGCAAACCTGACGAAGTGGCAGGACGATTTTCACGCCTATATGGTGGAGAAATATCCTGACTTGGAGCGTGGGGAGAGCGCCAGCAGGACAGGCCGGAAGCATATCCCCACCCGGCTTTTCAAACAGGCGGTTTCCCTCTCCCGGCAGGCAAGAGCCATTGAAGCCACACTGGACGGCATTAACCCGCTGAACGCCGGAAAGAAAAAAGAGGAAGCCCTCTCCATGCTGAAAAAGTGGTTCCCGCAGATGGAGAATTTCTCCGGGCAGTTGAAAAAGTACAAGGTCACAATCAATGACCTGCTGGCGGAGAATGAGAAGTTGGAAGCAAGGGCAAAGGCCAGCGAAAAAGGAAAGATGAAAGATACGATGGAACGGGCAAAGCTGAAAAGCGAACTGGACAATTTACAGCGGCTGGTTGACCGTATCCCGCCGGATATACTGGCGGAACTGAAACGTCAGCAGCGGCACACGGTAAAGGAAAGGTGATAGATATAAGCAGAAATTTTCGCCGCCTCTGTGCGGCATTGTACCTTGAAAACTGAATATGGAGGACACTGGATGGCAAAAAGTGAAAGCGATATTTTTACACCCCGAACAGGGCAGGTTATACAAGCAGAGAACGGCACGCAGTATTTTGTATGTGGGAACAACCGTATAAAAATCTCCGAACACTTCGCCGCAGGCGGGAAGCCCCTCGGTGATCTGATTGTAGATGTGGTGCGGCATACCGCAGAAAAAGCCGCTTCAACCTGATAGCCCATCATTGATAACACGCCCACGCTTATGATATAATTGCCATAGAGCAAAAGTATTGTAAGCGTGGGTTGTTTCTTTAGAAGGAGGATTTTTACGGTGAAACAACCTTACAATACTACGATTTACAACACGGCGCTTTATATGAGATTGAGCCGGGACGATGAACTGCAAGGAGAAAGCGGGAGTATTCAGACACAACGCATGATGCTCCGGCAATATGCCGCCGAGCATGGCCTGAATGTCATAGATGAATATATCGACGATGGATGGTCTGGAACGAACTTTGACAGGCCGGATTTTCAGAGAATGATTGATGACATTGAGGACGGGAAAATCAACTGCGTTGTTACGAAGGATTTATCCCGCTTAGGCAGAAACTACATTCTGACCGGCCAGTACACGGAAATCTACTTTCCCAGCAAAGGCGTCCGCTATATCGCTGTCAATGACAATGTGGACACCATCAACGGAGAGAATGAGCTTGCCCCATTCCTCAACATTCTGAATGAAATGCACGCCCGCCAGACCAGCAAAAAGGTAAAGGCGGCCATGCGGACACGGTTCGCAAATGGCGCACACTATGGAGCCTATGCTCCGCTTGGCTATGTCAAAGACCCAGATAAGAAAGGCCATCTTCTGATTGACCCGGAAACAAGGTGGATTATCGAAAAGATTTTTGACCTTGCCGTTCATGGCCGGGGAGCCGCCAGCATTACACGGATTTTGGTCGAAGAAAAAGTACCTACTCCCGGCTGGCTGAATTTCCAGAGATACGGCACTTTCGCAAATATCTATGCCGGAGCGCCGGAGGAAAAAGCCTATGCGTGGACGATAGCGCAGGTGAAAAGTATTCTGAAAGAGGAAACCTATATCGGACACAGCGTCCACAATAAGCAGACCAACATTTCATTCAAAAACAAGAAGAAAGTACGCAAGCCAAAAGAGGAATGGTATCGTGTGGAGAACACCCACGAAGCGATTATTTCCGAAGATGTGTTCCGTCAAGTACAGGAGCAGATTTGCAACAGGCGCAGACGGCAGAAGAACGGCACAACACAGATATTTTCCGGGCTGGTAAAATGTGCGGACTGCGGCTGGTCGCTGGCCTATGGTATGAACAGCCAGAACAAAAATCCCTATGCCCACTACCATTGTAGCAAGTACGGGCAAGGATTGCACCAGTGTTCCATGCACTATATCCGCTATGATGTGCTTTACGCCTATGTCCTTTCCCGTCTGCAATACTGGTCTGTGCTGGCACAGCAGGATGGGGACAAACTTCTGAAACGGCTACTTAACGCCAGCGACAAGGAACGCAATACTGCAAGGAAGCGGCAGACAGCCGAACTGAAAAAGGCGGAAAAGCGCAAAGCAGAAGTAGACACCCTGTTTGCAAAAATGTATGAGGACTGGTCTGCCGGACGCATTACAGAATACAATTTCAATATGCTGTCCGAAAAGTATCAGGGCGAACAGCGAGAATTGGACGTAAAAATTGAACGGCTTCACGAAGCGATGGAGACCGCCGCCCAGACAGCGGTTGACGCTGAAAAGTGGATAGGTCTGATGAAACAGTATGTCAATCCCACAGAATTGACGGCTGAACTTCTGAATACGCTGATTGAAAAAATCCTTGTCCATGAAGCGGTCAAAAGTGAGGACGGAAGCCGGGAACAGGAAGTGGAAATCTTCTACCGCTTTATCGGCAAAATCGAATGACACATCTTGAGATACCCAACAATATCTTTAACTAAGGGAAACGGGGGAGTCTCTCCCCGATCTCTATAAGCTCGCGGCGCTCGCCGACGAGTTGGGCGTGAGTACGGACGAGCTCTGCGGCCGCGAAGCGGCTTTATGCGGCGAGGTACCTGCGACAGCTTCGGCGGAGGAGGCTGCCGGGCGAGAAGCCTTTGCGGAGGAGATTCGGAGAATCGCAAAGCAAAACAGACTTCTGCGCTATGTGGCAGGCATACTGATGCTGATTTGCGGCGTGCTGACCATGCTGTCGGGGTACTGTACACTCCAAAACAGCGAGGCGCCGAGCGGCGGAATAACGGCGCCGGCGCCCCTGCCGGATACGATCGTCATCAGCGGTCTGACGCTCGACATCGATGGTATCGCGTTGGTATTCCGTTTCGTCCCCAGCGTCAGCGGCGAGGGCTACGAGTGGTCGGCAAGCTGCGCGCCGGACAACAACGGCCTGACCTCCGTTGAAACGACGACGGACGGCGGCATCTGCACCGTGCGGCTTTTGAATGTTTCGCGGTACGACGGCGTTACGCTTTCCGCCACCGTGACGAACGGGACGGAGAGCCGCAGCATCTGCCTTGCCACAGACATCTGTTTCCGGGATAACACAGTGACCTGGAGTTCAGAGGTGTAACGCCCCACGGCTGAACAATGTTCGCGTCGGGCGTAACTAACCGCCAGACGTCGGGAGTTTGCAGCCAAAAATAGTCGGAAAAGAAAAAGCC
>NZ_JAFBIQ010000060.1 GCF_021531315.1 Oscillibacter valericigenes
ACAGGTGAGTACCCCGCCGGTATGCTGCCGCTATGGGTCAAATGAAAATGTCCTTGACTTGGGGAGCACTTTAGAAATGCGCAGAAAGGGCGAAAAAGGAGCGGAAAGGAAGTTCGGCAATCTATCAGATGGCTTTTGCTACTTTTAATGCACAATATGCGTATTCATTCATCTTTTAATCGCCTAAGTGGAACCTCAAACTGTTCTACCATTTGGTACATAGGTTCTTTCCCCTCAAGGAAGTCTTGATAGTCTGGATACTCTTCGTAAAGCTTCAGATTTTGAAGGACTTCCCGCGCCGTTTTAGCGCCTACACTCCGACTCCAGCCAGCAAAACCTATTGAATAGTTAATTGTTTCGGGCTTAAATGGCCACGACCTTTTTACTTCTCGCCGCAAATGAATTTTCCCATTCTCCAATTTTGTTGTAATGTTTGCCCCCTCCAGTGCGGCTATAAATTCTTTCATTGTTGGCGAAACATGATAGGAGTGATCTTTCTTCTTTACCATACGCTTAAGCAAATAGGAAATGGTTTTAACTTCCTTATCTGATTGCTTTTTGAACTTTTTCCACGCATTATTATATTTGACATCCAATTCGTTCGCAGCCACTGCCAGTACAAGCTTCTCGAACTCTTTTGTGGATGCCTGAGGAAGGTATCCATAAAGATTCAATTGATAGAGAAGAATTAGCAATGACACTCGTTTGTTACCGTCCAAAAAGGCATGATTTTTCGCTAGCCCATAAAACAGAGTTGCACAAATATCAAGATCAATTGTGAACTTCACTCTTCCTCCAAAAGAAGTTGCTTGCCGACATAGTGCGGATGCCAATAAATCTTTACTACGTAGGCCTACGAGCATTTTTTCTACTTTAGCCCCACCAGAATCATCCGTGAAATAGTCTGCCAATATATAATAAGCTCTCAGCACATCACCCATCCCGATAAGCGGGTGTTGCAATTCATTGATTTCCCCACACTCTTTCGCTGAAATTTCATATTGCTCTCTAAGTTCTTTGCATAGGTACTTCACAAAAAAACTCCCATCTGTTCTTTTTGTGTATATTATAAGATTTTTTGGGATATTTGTCAATTTCTCCAACTTCTTTCCGATATATTATAATTGTCGACGCGAGATATTCATTTTCTCATATGGCGAATCAAGCCCCCAACAATAGCAATTCTTGTTTAGACATTCTATTCAAGTATACCTTTCTCAACTCAAGTTGCTCATGAAGATGCCCATAGTCCGGGCGGCTTCATCTTGTTTCTGTCGCGTGGCGTGGGTGTAGGTTCGCAGGGTGAATCCTGCGTCGTAGTGTCCCAGCATACTGCTGACAGTTTTTACGTCTACGCCGTTTTGCAGGGCCAGTGTGGCGAATGTGTGTCTGAGGTCGTGGAAGCGTATGTGCGGCAGTCCTGCGTCTTTCAGAATTTTCTTATGCTGGTTCACAATGGAATCGGGGTAGTACATCTCGCCGGTGACGGGCGACGGGAACATATACGGGTTGTCGGGATGCTTCTTGTGTTCGGCAACCAGCAGGTCAACAGCCTCCTGTGGAATACTGACCTTTCTGACCGATGTCTCCGTTTTGGGGCGCGAGAGTGTCAACTCCCCATTGGGGTTCTTGACGTACTGCTTGCTGACGGAGATGGTTTTGTTTTGGATGTCGAGGTCACTCCAGAGAAGCGCCGTGATCTCCCCCTTGCGTAGTCCGCTGACCAGTTCCAGATAGAACATGGGCAGCAGTCCCCTCTTATCCGCGGCGTCGAGGTAGGTCTTGATATGCTCCGGTTGGAGGATCTGCATCTCGAATTTCTGCACCTTCGGTGCGATGCAGTCCTCGGTGGGGTTGCGGAGGATCAGGCGTTCTTTTACGGCGTGGTTCAGGGCATTGTGGAGCATCAGGTGCAGGCTGCGGACGGTGGTGCTGCTGAGTCCCGGATTGCCGTGACCGCTTTTACCTCTGGTGCGGCCGCTCTCCATCAGCTCCTTGTAGAGCTTTTGCAGGTCGTGGGCGGTCAGCTTGGTGAGCTTGATGCTGCCGATACGGGGGATGGCGTACTGCTCGACCATCAGTTGATAGCGATTTGCTGTTGAGATGCGGATATTCGGTTTTGCGTAGATCTCATACCAGCAACGTAGCCAAGTTGCTACCGTGTACTCAT
Source organism: Oscillibacter valericigenes (assembly GCF_021531315.1). Classification (GTDB taxonomy): domain Bacteria; phylum Bacillota; class Clostridia; order Oscillospirales; family Oscillospiraceae; genus Hominicoprocola. Next base: position 2,171 of record NZ_JAFBIQ010000060.1, read on the forward strand.
CCGCGCGGCTGATGTCGACGCCCTTTGCGGCCTCCATAGCAGCAGCCAGCTTTGCCTTGCACTCCGCCTGCGTCTTGCCGAGAACGTTTTTGATGATGCGCTTACCGGTTTCTGCGTTGTATCCTGCGGTGTAGCGGCCCTCCCATCGGCCATCTGACCGCTTGCGGATATTGCCCTCGCCGTTGGCACGTTTCTTCGCCATTTAATCCTCCTGTTCCGCTGGATGGCAAATGTGTTCTTCTTCCTCCCGTTCGAAGGAGTAGAGCCCGTCTGCCTCCA
>NZ_JAFBIQ010000061.1 GCF_021531315.1 Oscillibacter valericigenes
AGGTATGCCCTTACGGTATAATTACGACAAACCGGAAAAGCCCCGTATATCAAGGGTTTTCGGTTATCTGGCAAGGTTTTTCATCCTTTTCCAAACCGAAAAATCGAGCCGCGAAGTAGTTATTTCGTAGGGGGTGTTATAGTAACGACAAAAATAAAATACCGTTTGGGCGGGCTGTCAGCCCGTCCAAGAAATCAGGACATTTCCTCTGAAAAGAAGAAATGTCCTTTTTTTGTACCCAAAATCAGATGCCGACAGGAGGAACACAATGCCTGAAAATACAGCGCAGAAAGAACCGGGCAAAAAGCCCGCGCCATCCAAAAAGCCAAAACCGCAGCAGGAAGTAGTCGTTCAGATTCCGCTCTCCGAGCTGCATCCGTTCCCGGATCATCCCTTTCAGGTGCGGGAGGATGCGTCCATGCAGGAAACCGCCGAAAGCGTCAAGGAATACGGCGTCCTCGTCCCCGCGCTGGCGCGGCCACGGGAGGACGGCGGCTATGAGCTGATCGCAGGCCACCGACGCAAACACGCCTGCGAGCTGGCAGGACTGGCCACCATGCCGGTTATTGTCCGTGACATTGACCGGGACGCTGCCACCATCATCATGGTGGACAGCAACCTCCAGCGCGAGAATATTCTTCCATCCGAACGAGCCAAAGCCTACAAGATGAAGATGGAGGCCATCAAGCGGCAGGGCGCACGAACGGATCTGACTTCGCCGAAAATTTCGGCGAAGTTCCGCAGCGATGATGAAGTTGGTCAGGATGCCGGGGTGAGCGGAGATACCATCCGCAACTACATCGCCTTGACGCAGTTAGTCCCGGAGCTTCAGCAGATGGTGGACGAGAAGAAAATCGCCCTCAGTCCCGCCTATCAGCTTGCGGCGCTGACACCCAAGGAACAAGGGCTGCTTCTGGAAACCATCGACAGCGAACAGACCACCCCCTCGCTCTCGCAGGCGCAGCGGATGAAAAAGCTCAGTCAGAGCGGCGAGCTGAACGAGGACACCATGCTCTCCATTATGATGGAGCAGAAGAAACCGGAGAAAAACGACATTACCCTTTCCGGTGAAAAGCTCCGCAAATACTTCCCGCGTTCCTATACCCCATTCCAGATTGAGAACACCATCTTCAAATTACTGGACGCATGGCAGAAAAAGCGCCAGCGCGACCAGAGCCGTTGAGCGGACAAGCAGTTTGTTTGTCCGCTATTTTCATGCCAAAAGGAGGACGCCATGTATATCAACACATTCAAATATACCCCCAAGGATGTGAGCTGCCAGCTCTGTACCGAGTATGTGAAAAAGCTGGGCTGTACCGCCCTGCGCTGCCCGTGGCTGGCCGAGCGTATCGAGGCCGGTGTGGTCGGCTACCGCGAGGCCGTCTTAGAGACATTTCCCCATGAACGCCGCCTGTTCCTGCGCCTGAACCTGCTGATCAAGCACTATCCCGGAAGCCTTTGGAGCAACGAGCAGCATGAGCGCAGGATGCAGTATCAGTGCGCCGTGCAGGGCTATCGCCGCCGCAGAGACACCAACGCCTACTATGCGGCCATGTACCTGCTGACCTCCAACGACGATATTTACCGCCGCACGGCAAATTGCTTCTGCAAGGACGGGATCGAGTTCGGCTATGCGGTGCTGAAAAACACCTCGCCGCACAACTACGCGCTGTTCATGGCGGCGCGCGACCTCTGCGACAAGACAGAGGCGGTCACGATGGCCGACTTAGCAGAACCGGAGGTGATCGACCCGGAGGCGCTGCGCCTGATCGTCAACGCCACTCTGATCGCCCGTTATGGGCTTGCCGCCTTTCAGATCAGAGCGCGAGGTGCCGAATATGAACGCTGATGATTTTGTCGGCGGGCACAGCATCCTTGCGCTGGAGCGCTTTATGGACGAAACCCGCCACATGATTATTTTCGATGTCCTGTCGTGGAAATCCCCTGTGGGTGAAAAGGGCGAACGGCTGCGGCTGTTCCTCTCCGACGTAGGATATGCCAAGGCGCAGGCATCCGAAAAACGCGGAGAAATCAAAATCCGCAAACACGCCGCCGTCATTGAGGGGCATATCCTCCCTGACCGGAAAAAGCGGCGTCACTAAAACGATTGGAGGAATTACTATGAGCAGAGTAACAGAGCTGGAAAAAGCGCTGACCACGCTGTTCCGCAAGGGTACGGAGGTCGGCTACACGGAAACGGAGATCGACGAGTTTCTGGAAAACATCGACTATCACGCCCTGCTGCAAGCCGTTTGGAACAAGGCTGAAACGGTCTATGCCTACCGCGCAGACGGCAAAAATGCGCTGAGCTTGGACTATCGCAGCACGGAGCTGTTCAAGCAGCGAGCGACGCTTCTCTATGAGGACGTGGGCGACAGCTATATCGGCGCGGTGTTTGCTGCCCGCTCAATGGAGCTGTGGCTA
>NZ_JAFBIQ010000062.1 GCF_021531315.1 Oscillibacter valericigenes
GAAAGACCTCTCTGTTGCCTTGCTTATCACTTTCATCTTTCATTGTTCAGTTTTCAAGGTACAAGCTCTGACTTGAAGTCAGATGGAAATACTCGATCTCTCGAATACTTCTATCCAATTTCAAATGTGAAATGGTGGAGATAGTCGGGATCGAACCGGCGACCTCCTGCTTGCAAGGCAGGCGCTCTCCCAGCTGAGCTATATCCCCGTGCTATCTTCTTGAGTTTAAGTGGTGGGCCCGAGTGGGCTCGAACCACCGACCTTACGATTATCAGTCGTACGCTCTAGCCAGCTGAGCTACGGGCCCATCTCTTAAGGCCTTACCGCGCTTTCATCGCGTGTGCCCTCTAAATTAAACAACGAAAAACCCGCTGCGCTTTCGCGCCGCGACCGTCTGCTTTCGCAGACGCTCCAGCACCCTGACCTCAGGAACTCTGCCGGTCTTTTGTTCCGACTTTTATTTTAATTATACGCCGCGCTTTGCGCGTCGTGTAATCGGGGTCGGTACCGACATGTCTCCTTAGAAAGGAGGTGATCCAGCCGCTCGTTCTCGAACGGCTACCTTGTTACGACTTCACCCCAATTATCGAACCCACCTTCGGCCGCGCCCCCCTTGCGGTTAGGCTACGGACTTCGGGTGTTCCCGACTCTCATGGTGTGACGGGCGGTGTGTACAAGGCCCGGGAACGTATTCACCGCGGCATGCTGATCCGCGATTACTAGCGATTCCGACTTCACGTGGGCGGGTTGCAGCCCACGATCCGAACTGGGACGGCTTTTAGGGGTTCGCTCTGCCTTGCGACTTTGCATCCCTCTGTTAACCGCCATTGTATTACGTGTGTAGCCCAGGATATAAGGGGCATGATGATTTGACGTCGTCCCCACCTTCCTCCGTTTTGTCAACGGCAGTCTCGCTAGAGTGCTCTTGCGTAGCAACTAACAATAGGGGTTGCGCTCGTTGCGGGACTTAACCCAACATCTCACGACACGAGCTGACGACAACCATGCACCACCTGTCTCTGCTTTCCCCGAAGGGCACCTAATGTATCTCTACTTCGTTAGCAGGATGTCAAACCCTGGTAAGGTTCTTCGCGTTGCTTCGAATTAAACCACATAATCCACCGCTTGTGCGGGCCCCCGTCAATTCCTTTGAGTTTCAACCTTGCGATCGTACTCCCCAGGTGGAATACTTATTGTGTTAACTGCGGCACGCAGGGGGTCAGTCCCCGCACACCTAGTATTCATCGTTTACAGTGTGGACTACCAGGGTATCTAATCCTGTTTGCTCCCCACACTTTCGCGCCTCACCGTCAGTTGCTGTCCAGCAATCCGCCTTCGCCACTGGTGTTCCTCCTAATATCTACGCATTTCACCGCTACACTAGGAATTCCGATTGCCTCTCCAGTACTCAAGAAGTACAGTTTCAAATGCAGTTCATGGGTTGAGCCCATGGATTTCACATCTGACTTGCACTCCCGGCTGCACGCCCTTTACACCCAGTAAATCCGGACAACGCTTGCCACCTACGTATTACCGCGGCTGCTGGCACGTAGTTAGCCGTGGCTTATTCTATGGGTACAGTCTTCTGCTCTTCCCCATTAAAAGAAGTTTACAACCCGAAAGCCTTCTTCCTTCACGCGGCGTTGCTGGGTCAGGCTTGCGCCCATTGCCCAATATTCCCCACTGCTGCCTCCCGTAGGAGTCTGGGCCGTATCTCAGTCCCAATGTGGCCGGTCAACCTCTCAGTCCGGCTACTGATCGTCGCCTTGGTGGGCCGTTACCCCACCAACCAGCTAATCAGACGCGAGGCCATCTTTCAGCGATAAATCTTTGACATAAAGACCATGCGGCCCTTATGTGTTATGCGGTATTAGCAGTCGTTTCCAACTGTTGTCCCCCTCTGAAAGGCAGGTTCCTCACGCGTTACTCACCCGTCCGCCACTTTCCTCTGCTTCATTTGGACGAATCCTCAATCCACAGATTCTCGTTCGACTTGCATGTGTTAAGCACGCCGCCAGCGTTCGTCCTGAGCCAGGATCAAACTCTCAATAAAATGGTATTTCAAGAGCCAGAGCTCTTCAAACCTTTATCGAGCTATTTGTCATAGCTTGCAAAACTTTTTATCCTTGCTTCCTCCGCGTAATTGACTAAACCACTTTGGAAGCAAGCTGCGATGTCTTTCGACACCGCTTATATCTGGTGCTTCTTTGTTCTTCGTTGTTTAATTTACAAGGTACACGCTCCAACCGCGGAACAGTTGATAGATTACCA
>NZ_JAFBIQ010000063.1 GCF_021531315.1 Oscillibacter valericigenes
CGAACGGTTCCACATACTGCGTAAGCTTGGGCGGGAAAAGCTGCAGGATGTACGGTGCGATCTTCTCCTTGCTGCCGATCCAGGGAAAGGGCGGCTTAGCCATGTCCGGCCTCCCCGTGCTCCCGGAAACGTTCCATAGACCGTTCCAGACCGCTGATGGCCGCCTCCAGTCCGGACACCATCTGCTTCAGCTGGCGGATGGTGTCATAGACCTCGCCGGCATTGGTGGCATAGAAGTAGCCGCTGCGGTCACTGGCAATAGGGTGCTCCTTGCACCGCAGCCGGTTGACCTGCTTTCTCAGGCAAGTCCCACTGATATGGAGGGTCCGCTCCAGCTCCGTTCCGCTGGCGCGGTTCGCTTTTCCTAAACAAGAGCCTTCGAGATATGCCAGAATTTTTTCGTTTTGCATTGTGATTTCCTTTCCGGGGCTGTACTCCCGGAGGAAAGGACAATGCGCAAAAAAGAAAGGGCCGCTTCCCCCTCCGGGAATACGGCCCCTAAGTGTGATTGTTTTTCTGAGTGTCCCGTTCTTGCGGAACGGTAATCGCCCTGTGTGCTCCTGTGAAACAAACGCCATCTCCCATATAATTTAAGAACGGATACCGTTCAAAAGGAGATTGCGTATGGATCAGATCGCATTGGGTAAACGGATCAAGGCCGCTCGTGAGCGAGTCGGCATGACGCAGGAAGATCTTGCTGCCGCTGTGGATTATAGCGTGGATCATGTGAGCGTTGTAGAGCGGGGCGTGAAGCCGCCAAAGCTGGAAAAGCTGGTTGCCATTGCCAATGTGCTCAAGGTTGGAACGGACGAGCTGCTTCAGGATAATTTGGATGTGGCAACGCTGCTTCACGCCACAGAGCTCTCCGAGCGATTGAAAACACTGTCACCAGAAGGGCAGCGTAAGGTGATGAATGTGCTGGATACTTTGGTCGACGAATTGCGGTAACACCGGTGCAGAGGTTTGCTTTTTTGCAGACCTCTGTTTTTTTCGACTGCGTTCGACGATTTTCCCCTAAACCTCTGTGCTATTGTAGTTCTATAAGAACGGTAACCGTTCAAAATAGCAAGGAGAGATACCATGAAGAGAAAGAACATAAGCGCCGATACCGCACTGTTAGAAGTTGCCCGTAGACACAACACCACCGTAGATGAGGTACGAAAAGAAATCCGGATTGCAATGGCGGTGGCAATGTGTAGCCCTGATCCTGATGTACAGAAAAGATGGCGTGAGATTCCACATGGTGCCGAAGTCCTCACGCCGGAAGACTTTATCGCCTATGCTGCGCGGAAATGCCTGGAGAGGTTGTAAGCTGCTTTACTCATCTCATCGTCATGTTCGCTTCTGATGCTTTTTGCACTGGCGTCAGCATGGGCTGGTAGTCCGCGCGGTGCAGCAGACCGTAGGGCGTAAGGGATGCGTTGTCCTCCCTGATGATGTCGCAGCCGTAGGCGTAGAGGTTTACGTGGGAGATCAGCAGTTCCGCCGAGTGGTCATCTGTCATGAAGTGAAGCTGGTCGATGGCCGTTTCCTGCGGCGAGCTGATCTCCGGTGTGAGGACGTAGTCATCCAGACACTCTGTCAGGCTTAAGGCGGTCGTAATGTCCTGTACTTCAAATTGCTTCAGCAGAGCCTTCAGCTTTGGAAGCTGCTTTTCAGGAAAAGGCATATCCTGCACTGCTTTGGCGAACTCGTTGAACGCCTCCAGTTCAGAGGGGAGGTCTGCGAAAAAGACAGCGTTGGGAAGAATACCGTCATAATTGAGGACAACGGTGTTTTCCCAATTCAGAGTGCCGAGCTGCTCCTGTGCCGCAGCCAGCGCTTCTTCTGACGCAGGCATATCCAGCACCGCCGTGCGGTTTCCTCCGAAGTCAGGTCGCAGGCCGAGGGTCAGCCGAAAGAGGTATCCCGGCTTTTCCGGCAGTGTCTTTTGGACGGGCGGCGCAGTGGTCAGTTCGCCATCCCGCAGCACATACAGGCTGCCCACAAAAACACCGTTTTCATTGCATCGCATCATTCTTCCAATGCCGGCGAAGTCCAGCATCTCGAACACCCCGTCGGATATGCCGTCCAGTTCGGGGATGAATCCGTTTTCCGCATAGAAGCGGCCAAGCTGGGCGTCATCCGCGGCATCCACCACATGATAGCAGTCGGTTTTTGCGCTGACCGCCAGATCCCGCAGATCCTGCAGCGTGATGACGCCGCCGTTGGTATCGAC
>NZ_JAFBIQ010000064.1 GCF_021531315.1 Oscillibacter valericigenes
GCAAATGATAACTTTCTGATAACGATTCCGTTTTTCGGTAGCTTTGTCCCATTGGTTACGGTATTGTTCGTTGCGAAAGGAGCTGATTTTATGCCGAAAAGACGAGCAAACGGCGAGGGGAACATCCGAAAGCGAAAGGACGGACGTTGGGAAGGACGCTACACCGTCGGTCACGATCCGGAAACCGGCAAAGCCATCATCAAGAACGTGCTGGGTAAAACGCAGGCCGGAGACACCGTAAAGACTGAGTTAATTTATGATCGAGAGAAAGTCTGGGCAGAAAGCTGTCCGGACTTTTCTTATATCTCACAAAAGTTGCGGTAGAATTGTTTACAGGTTTGTGGTATCATTTGAACGTAAAAAGAGAGCGGCAGATCATCACTTGAGGAGGCAACTATGGCTTTTGATTTCAAGAAAGAATACAAAGAGTTCTATATGCCGAAGAACAAGCCGGAGATCGTAATTGTTCCGAAAGCAAATTATATTGCAGTTAAGGGAAAGGGTGATCCCAATGAAGAGGGCGGGGCATATCAGCAAGCAATCAGCGTGTTATACGCTGTTGCATACACCTTAAAAATGAGTTACAAGGCTGGCCATAAAATTGTCGGCTTCTTTGAATATGTCGTTCCCCCGCTTGAAGGCTTCTGGTGGCAGGAGCATACAGCTGGCGTGGATTACACCGATAAGTCCGCGTTCAACTGGATCTCCGTTATTCGCTTGCCTGATTTCGTAACGAAAGAGGATTTTGAATGGGCGGTTGATACCGCGGCGAAAAAGAAAAAACTGGATTGTTCCCCGGCGGAGCTTATGACGATTGACGAAGGTCTGTGTGTTCAGATCATGCACTTGGGCGCGTTTGATGATGAGCCCGCGACTGTCGCGCTTATGGACGCGTATTTGGAGTGGAACGGATATGTCAATGATATGAATATGGAAAGATTACATCATGAGATCTATCTGTCTGATGCAAGAAAGATTCCTCCGGAAAAATGGAAAACGGTTATTAGACATCCGATAAAAAAGATTTAGATACGCTGTTTGTCAAACGGACAAAAACCTTCAGGAACGAGAGAGCACGTCCGTTTGACACCTTGGGTCACGCGCGTGTCCATCCTCTGGGGCCATGGGTCAAATTCTCGTGTCCATTTTCTTGGGTACAGTTTAGCTCCCGTTTGGGTCAGCGTTTGGGTCAGGAAAAAGCGGCGTCCGAAAATAGCAACTTACGAAAAGCAAAAGTCCTCGAAATCAGACGATTTCGAGGACTTTTGGCAAGCTACTCCATTCTGGATATTTTGAAATGTTCTACCAAAAGATATTTGCGCCGTACAGCAAACTCGCATAGCTTCAAATCCCGGTTTAAGTGGGGTTGCACCGAAATAGACATTCAAGTCTATTCTCAAGCCATCTGTCAGTTTATTCCAACATTCCATCAAGTATCTCTGATTGTCCATTATCTTTTTGGATGCTCTTTTCATTACTCGCCTCGGCATATCTCCGTCAACCATTTTTCCATCGTATAGAGAAATAGTAGCTGAGCATTCGTGTTTATAATCCACATGAATATGAGGTAGGTTATGCCGACCGGCTTCTTTTGAGTGCATGTAATACCTTAAACCATCTTCTACCCATATATCGCCAGCTTGATTAGAGAGCACAAAGAAAATATGTAGTGCTTTACTAATATCATAGTATTTTGATATTGTAGAAAGCGGGATTGTTGGGTCCGCTATTTCTACAAACTCCAAGTTTTCTAATATGTATATAGGAACTCTAAATTCAATGAATTTTTGTGGGTCAAGTTCAATCCTTTTTGCAATTTCTTCTGCAACGTCTATTAGAGTAGACCTTAGATTTGGAATAAAACCAAAGTTGAATTGCATATGTTCGCGGTAATGTTTTCGTTGATTTTCCCAAAAGTTATTATCATCTATACCGTTTAACCCTCGCATATAGACATAATCGCAAATGGCAACTCCAGGATCTTCACCAGCGTAGTATTTTTCTCCATCATCGATTATCATTTTAAAGAAAACCTGCATAGAAGCACTCCTTTAGTTCTGCTTGAATGATCATCGTGAAAGCCCTCCCATCTCCATGTGGCTGCTCTGGCTGCCGTTCATCACTTCCTCCATGCTGATATAGCCCTTATAGGCGATGTAGCCCCG
>NZ_JAFBIQ010000065.1 GCF_021531315.1 Oscillibacter valericigenes
GATACGGCAATTCCTCCCGCACACACTTGAGAAAGGCTTCGGCATCGGTAAACTCCTGCGCGTCGCCATTGGCATAGGACACGCGGCCCACAAGAGGCTTGTCCCGCGCCATGTTCTGCCGCTGGACGGCTAAATCGTAAACGGTGAGGTAACCATTGTAATCTCCAGGGGACGGGTTGCAGCGCAGGCAGTAGCGATAATGCTCCGTTTCCACGATGTAACCGTAGTTCTGTGTCCAGCCGCCGCTGATTTTCCCGCCGTGGTCATAACAGAAACGCTCCATAGCGAAGCGGCTTTTCAGCACACTCTCCCGCAGCGTGTCCACGACCTCCTGCAGCTCCAGCTTGAACGCAGGGCTGTTCAGCTCCTCCGGGCCACGGGGCCACCAGGTATGCCAGAACTCGTTTCCGCTGCGCCCGAAGTCCATACGGACATGTCCAACGGTACCCAGCCGCTTATCTTCTTCGGGGTGCGGGGTATAAAATAAGCCCGCCTCCTCCGGGCGGGCAGGACGGATATGAAATTTCATGTTCTCCGCGGGATAGGGGAGCTGATACGCCTCGCAGAACTCACGGAGCGTCATGTCGCCTTCATCGAGAAAACCGAGCTCATCCCGCACATCCAGCCGTCCGGACTTGGGTATCGCCAGCTTTTCCGGCATCAGCACCGAGCCTGCGTGGTTGACCACAACATTTTCTTCCATGTAGCACAGCTCACCGGGATCATCGTCAGAGCCGCGAATGTCATAGCAGTACCAGCCCTTCGGCACGGTATCACGGGCGATGCGCCCGTTGGTGAACAGCGCGGGCTTATCAAATACTTCAATGTGTTGGAATTCCTCTGTTCTTGCGTTTACAGCCATTTGGTGTTCCTTCCTTCCATTTTTGGTAACGGCAAACATACTACACATCTGCCGCAAAGTCTACTGAAACATTTGCTGTCCCTGCCGCTGCTCCGGGAAGGGCGGGTCCAAGCGCCGCAGCAGGCCGAACTCTGTTTTTGTCACGCAGTCGTTTTCCATGCAGTCCTGACCGTATTTCTCGAAATCCATGTAGCCCTCCAGCTCATAGATGGCCTCATCATCCAGCCCCAGCGTTTCCTGCAATCGCTGCTGCCCGTAACCGTAGGCATCCTCCGTGATGCGCTGGTAGTTATCCAGATTTCGCAGGAGTTCACAGGCTCCGCGCAGCGTATCCGGCTTCTCGGCCTCCAGCACGGCGGCGTAGGTCAGAAGCGCACCGTCCTGCTGCCAGATGTCCTCCAAGGCTTCGGCAAAATCGTTGTAATCCTCCACGGCGGGGCAATCCGTATCGCGGATCAGCTCCCCGATGTAAGGCACCTTGAAACGAATATCACAGAGCATAGCATCCGTGAAAACATCGATATCAAGGTAATTTTTCACAGCGTCGAGGTATTCCTCGTCAGTGGGGAGGACGAGGGTGTAGTCCGGCTTTCCATCGACGCGCAGCGTCATGCGGAGCATTTCATCCCGATTTTCATTGCGCCAAGGCTCCGGCACTTGGGAATGGTTCGACAGATGTTCTTTTCGAACTACATACCCATCCAAGGTGTACGCGCCGCCGCAATTGCTGTAAAACTCCGCGCCGATGCCAACATAGTCCAAATACGGCTTGAGATGCTCCGGGCAGTCGATTTTGCCATGCTCCACCAAATACCAGCCAAGTTCCCGGTCACAGGTCACCTCCGGGATCATTCCGTACTGTCCGATGCGCCCAACCGTTTGCAGCACATCGTCGAGATTGCTGATACATTCGCTCAACAGTGCGCCGGCAAATATCTGATGTTCCTTTTCGCTCATTGCGTCGATCTGCCTTGAGAGTCGATTCAGCTTTTCCAAGTCTTCCGGATCAAGAAGGTCTGCGCTTCGGATAAACTGCCAAAGCCCCTTTACAGAGCTCTTTACATCTGCAATGCGGAAATTTCCTTCTCCTGAACAGATATCGTCCAGCCGAATGTCGATCTCCTCCACCTGAGAAGAGGCTGCGGGCAATTCCAGCGGGATGCTTTCCTCGCCATTGCCGTGAGTCAGATAAAGAATCATCGTGAAAGCCCTCCCATCACCATGTGGCTGCTCTGGCTGCCGTTCATCACTTCCTCCATGCTGATATAGCCCTTATAGGCGATGTAGCCCCG
>NZ_JAFBIQ010000066.1 GCF_021531315.1 Oscillibacter valericigenes
GTCTGCAATCAGAAAACAACCTTATCCTCTCTTTTCGTACTTCGCTCTCAGCTCGGCCAGGACTTGCTGATAGCTGGTCTGCCCGCTGGCGATTCGGCCAAGATTTCTGCGGGTATATTTGCTGATCGTCATCCCCTCGGCAGCAAATGTCCCGCAGATGTTGCTGAGGTTACTCTTATGCTTTGCTGAGGAGTATTTGTATTTTTCCAGCAGTTCTGCAATATCCTACTTAGCTGCATTTAATTATACCACCGGCAAAATGGATGCTCAATATAATTCTGTAAACTGATTATCTTCATGTTTCTCTTGGAAATATTCGTCTGAAGAAACTGCATTTTTCAAGCGAGAAATGCTCTCTTTTTTCTCTACAAATATTGCTTGATTTTATATCACTTTGGTGATACTATTTTTACAGTGATACTTAGGAGGATGCGGAGATGAATCAGAAAATTACCCTATATCATGGCTCCGAACAGATCATCGAATCTCCAGCCTTTGGGTTGGGTAAGCAGAACAATGACTTCGGGCTGGGCTTCTACTGCACGGAAAGCGAGGAACTCGCCAAAGAATGGGCTGTATCCTCTCTGCGTAACGGCTTCGTCAGTCGTTACAGTCTTGATATGGAATATCTGAAAATTCTGAATCTGAACAGTCCAGACTATACGATTTTGAACTGGATTGCTGTTCTGGTAGCGCATCGTCTGTTTTCTATCAAAAGCCCAGTCGCACAGCGAGCAAAACGATATCTGATCGACAATTTCGGCGTCAACGTCAATGCCTACGACCTGATCATCGGATACCGTGCTGATGACTCCTATTTTGACTTTGCTGCGTCTTTCTTAAATAACGGAATTTCCGTACAGCAACTCGCAAACGCTATGCGACTTGGCAAGTTGGGCGAACAGATTGTCATCAAGTCTAAATACGCCTTTTCGCTGCTGCATTACGATGGATTTTCTATTGCAGAAAAGGAAAAATATTATGTTCGCCGCAAGGCTCGAAATGATGAAGCCGACCAACTTTATTCGGATATACTCGAAGAGGAAACAGATGGTCTGTATATCCTTGATATCATAAGAGGAGGCATCCAAAACGATGACCCACGCATACCAAGAAATCTATCTGAGTAACGCGCAGGCATTACTGGGCGATGCTTTTGATTATGCTATCAACGCGTGTGGAGTTGCCGGAGATAGCTTCATAAAATTGTTTTCCGTCAGTTCCGTCAGTAATCGGATCGAGAATGGTGAACCTTCATATCTTTTTGGGAAAAGCGGGATTGAAACTGCTGTTGATGTTCTCGTTGAGACTACGGGCAAAGCGCCGACCGCCAAGCCTCAAGCGAATTTCAGCCGTTCCAGAGAGTATTGGATCGGCTGGGCAGTCGCCTACTATCAATGGTTCTCCGGAAGAAAGTTCAGTGATATTTTTAAGGTTCTTTCGTTTGAAGATTTGCAGCAGATGTATTCCCCCCTTCATGAAGCGGATGTCACTAAATTCGCTGATATTGTCGATGCCAAAGTGCGCGAATACTTCGCTGATACCAACCTCAAGCGTATCCGCACGCTTTATGGCTGCACGCAGGCAGAGCTTGCCAAGCGAAGCAATGTCAGTCTTCGCTCAATTCAAATGTACGAACAGCGCAACAAGGACATCAACAAAGCCAGTGCGGAGACTGTTCTTAGCCTTGCAAAAGTCCTCGGCTGTACGATGGAGGATCTTCTGGAAACGTAAGTCCGTAGCGAAAAGGGTAGTCTTTCCCTTAAAATGCCATATGAATTACGGGAACGTAATAGCTGTTAAGGGAAAAACATGATTTCATCCAGAAAGAGCAACTGACATGGATAAAGAGCGTATAGCAGAGTTAGCGGAAATCAAAGCTCATGGTGTCGAGAACGGCTGGGTTGTCCCGATAACAGAGGAAGACAGGGAGTTCTTTGCATATTTTCGCTCGGTGTTTAAGCGCTACAATATTTCGCCCTCAAAGGCAACACGGCTGGAATATGATTTTGTGACACGAGTTGCGGAGAGTGGGTTCTATCTCCAGAAGGCAAAGGCGTGAGGGTATTCTTTGTCTATAGCGATGCAAATTCTGCGCCGCCGTTCCTTATATAAAGGACTTGCTTAACCTCCTCAGCAGAGGTACAATGCG
>NZ_JAFBIQ010000067.1 GCF_021531315.1 Oscillibacter valericigenes
GTCGATACCAACGGCGGCGTCATCACGCTGCAGGATCTGCGGGATCTGGCGGTCAGCGCAAAAACCGACTGCTGTCATGTAGTGGATGCCGCGGATGACGCACAGCTTGGGCGCTTCTATGCGGAAAACGGCTTTGTGCCGGAACTGGATGGCATATCGGATGCAGTATTCGAGATGCTGGACTTCGCCGGCATCGGAAGAATGATGCGATGCAGTGAAAACGGCGTTTTTATGAACAGCCTGTATGTGCTGCGGGATGGCGAACTGACCACTGCGCCGCCCGTCCAAAAGACGCTGCCGGAAAAGCCGGGATACCTCTTCCGGCTCACGCTTGGACTGCATCCCGACATTGGAGGTAACCGCACGACGGAGCTGGATATTCCGGCGTCAGAAGAAGCGCTGGCTGCGGCGCAGGAGCAGCTCGGCACTCTGAATTGGGAAAACACCGTTGTCCTCAACTATGACGGCATTCTTCCCAACGCTGCCTTTTTCGCAGACCTCCCCACTGAACTGGAGGCGTTCAACGAGTTCGCCGAAGCAGTGCAGGATATACCTTTTCCTGAAAAGCAGCTTCCAAAGTTGAAGGCTCTGCTGAAGCAGTTTGAAGTGCAGGACATCGAAACCGCCATGGGCTTGACAGAGCATCTGGATGACTACGTCCTCACACCGGAGATCAGCTCGCCCCAGGAAACGGCCATCGACCAGCTTCACTTCATGACGGATGACCACTCGGTGGAATTGCTGATTTCCCATGTAAACCTCTACACCTACGGTTGCGACCTCATCAGGGAGGACAACGCATCCCTTACGCCCTACGGTCTGCTGCACCGTGCGGACTATCAGCCCATGCTGTCACCAATGCAGGAAACACAGAAAATGGAGATGAAAACGAAATGACCAGGGAACAATTTCAAGAAAAATATAAACTCTCCTTGCCGCTCAAGACGCGGAAGGAATTCGAGGCGGCCCGTCGCAGGATGGGCGCTCTGACCAAGGACGAAAAGGCGATTCTCTCCGCCATCGTTCTGCAAAAGGGCGAGGCGGAGGCTGGAGAGATTTTCGCAAATTCACCGGAGCGGCTGCGTGATTACACGATTCTCAAGGGCGTCAACAGCTATGCCGCACTGGGCAGATATTATCTCGCCAACGAAACTACCGTCCCGGAGGAGCTGTATGAGTACATGGACCTGGGTGCGCTGGGCTGCCGCTACGAGGACGAGCATCCCGGCGTGTTCATCGGCAGCGACTATGTGCAGTATCCCCCGCAGAAACAGGAAATGAAAATGAAGTAATACCGTCTTGAACCGCGAGCGCGGTTAAGAATATTTTTAGGGGCCGATTTTCCGAAAGGGGATCGGCCCCTTCTTTTTTTATGCCCTTTTTCGGGAAATCACCCCGGAAAGGAGAAACCATGCGCGATGAACAACTGTTGGCTTACCTCAAAGGCTCCTGCTCCGGCAGGAAAAACCGCGTCGGTGGGACGGAACTGGAGCGAACGCTCCATGTCAGCGGGACCGACCTGCGAAAGCTGGTGAATCAGCTGCGGCGCAAGACGCATCCCATCGCCAGCGACCGCAGCGGCTACTTTTACGCCACGACTGCCGGTGAGGTCTACGACACCATCCGCCAGCTGAAACGGATGGCGGCAGGACTGGAGGCGGCCATCAACGGTCTGGAACGGTCTATGGATCGGTTCCGTGAGGACGAGGAGGCCGGACATGGCTAAGCCGCCCTTTCCCTGGATTGGAAGCAAGGAGAAGATCGCACCGTACATCCTGCAGCTTTTCCCGCCCAAGCTTACGCAGTATGTGGAACCGTTCG
>NZ_JAFBIQ010000068.1 GCF_021531315.1 Oscillibacter valericigenes
GTGTGACCTTCGGAGGACGAAGCTGGCCGATGGACTTCTCGTATTCAATCTGTGCGACGCGGAGCTTTGCCGCCTCATAAGAGGGAAAACGCTCATAAATAGGTTTTGAGTAATTGGGGCAGCGGTAGGAAATTTCATACTGCGTGCCCTTTTGACGGATATTCATTATGTGACACTCCTTTGTAGTTTGTAGTCTGCTCAAAGCCGTATAGACCTCCTTTAATGGCTGAGAGCGGAGTGTCCGCTTGTGTCTCTACGGTGAGCATGATAGCATAGCAGGGGTGACATTTCAATCCCTGTTGGAATGAGAATGCGGTATAACCGCCTGTTGGAAAAAGGATACGGTGCGGACTCAGCGGTCTTGCGGCGCTGAGCCCGCACTACTGTTTATTTATTGCTTTCGTTTAGGAACTCGATCAGCGCGTTCTTGGGGATACGCACCTGCCGGCCGACGCGGATGCTGCGGAGCTTGCCGCTGCGGACCAGCTCATAGGCTGTGTTGCGCCCGATGCCGAGGATCGGCATCAGCTCCTCCACACGCAGCGTCACGGGGAGGTCATCAAGGGAGCGGTACTTATTCTCCATCGCGGCCCCGCTTTCTGACCGACGCGAGGTAGATATCCGTCACATCGGCGCGCTCGTGGCCCAACAGATGGGAGACCGCATAGTGCGCGTCGATGACGCTCATGCCGTCCTCCGTCAACCTTGTGTACTTCTCCGCGGCGTAGGTGTGTCGAAGCCCATGGAAGGCCAAACGGCGGTCGGAGCCCTCGTCGCTGATCCCGTTGCGGCAGCGGTAGATGAACAGCTCTAGAGTGTTGATGGCGCGGTCGGTAGGCATACCGTCCGGCACCAGCAGCTTGTGACCACGCTCGGTTTGCGCCAACACTCTCTTCAACATCATTAGGATACGCTCGTCCTCGATGGGGACGGTGCGCACCTTGCCGCCCTTGCCCTTCACGGTGAGGGCGTTTTCGCGTAATGCCCGTTCTGCTGCCGCTGTGTCAATGCGGAAGCACTCATGAATACGAAGCCCCGCATAGCGCCCGAGATAAAGCGTGAGAATGAAGTCGTCGCGGTTTTCAGCCATCGCCTTGCCGAGCAGACGGTTGAACTCCGGGCCGCTCCACGTCCGGTCGAGCTGCCCGAACCGGCGGCGCTCCAGCCCGACGCCTAACTCGCTGTTCGTTGGCAGCGTGTATTTTGGGCGGGACATCTTATCGTGGAAGAAGCGAATGGCGGCAAGGTCGGTTTTTACGGTGCCGTCAGACTTGCCGGTATCCTGTAAGTACAGCACATAGCTCACCAGATGCTTGCCACTGATGTTCTCCAGCTTTTGCAGATGGTACTCTGCAGCGAGGTAGGCGCAGAACCGTTTGCACGCCTCGTAGTAGCGCGCCTTGGTACGAAAGCTGCCTTGTCGATTGTGCCGTGCCAGCTTGTCCAACTGGGTGACAAGGGAGAGGAATATCCCTTTGCTTTGAATAGTAGCCATATATGTAGATCTCCTTAGAAGTCGTTATCGTGTTCAGATGGGCGCACTTCACCCGTTGGCAAATGGTTCCGTTTCCGCTTCCTTTCCGCGGAACGGAGGTCCTTGAATGGTGAAAAAGCCTTGCGGTGTCTACCGTTTTGCGGTGCGGCCAAGAACCTGTCTCTTTTTCCTTTTGCCTCGGTCAGTACGATACCGCGTGGGGCGTGCGCCCTGCCATCTG
>NZ_JAFBIQ010000069.1 GCF_021531315.1 Oscillibacter valericigenes
TATTTTGCGCCGCTGTAGACAATATGAAATGACTCCTGCGCTTGTAAAACGTGGATTTACCTGTCATACTTTTAGCGCAAACTCAAAAGTACCAGACCTACCACATACAAGGGGGAGTCATCATGGCAAGTATAATCTACGTCGGCATGGATGTCCATACCACAAATTTGAATTTTTGCTGCTATACCGCAGATTCCGACCGCGGCTTCGCTGTTGCGCAAACAGAACCGGATTACCGTCAGGTAATCAAGTATATGGAACGTGTCCAAAAGCAACGCGGTGAAGAATGCAAATTTGTTTGCGGCTATGAAGCTGGCTGTTTGGGTTATTCACTCTACCACCAACTCACCAGATGCGGTGTGGACTGCGTTATTCTGGCACCTTCAACGATGCATCAGGAAAAGGGGAAACGGATCAAGACGGATCGCCGAGACGCAGAAAACATTGCCAGATGCTTGGCGTTTAGTCTGTATAGCCCCGTTTATGTCCCTACCACAGAAGATGATGCCGTGAAAGAATATATCCGTATGAGAGATGATATCAAGGCTGATCTGAAGCGTGTAAAGCAACAGATTATCGCATTCACTACTCGACACGGTTTTGCTTTTGATGGAAAGAGCTGCTGGACACAGAAACACCTCAAATGGCTGGAGACACTCGTCTTTGAGCATCCTCTTTATAAGGAAACCCTTCAGGAATACTTGATTCTTTACTATATGCTGGATGAGAAAGTTGCGGTCTATGACACCCGAATCGAGGAAATGTCCCATCTGGAGCACTATGAAGAAAATGTGCAGAAGCTCTGCTGCTTCCGCGGTGTTGCCGCTCATACCGCATTATCTTTGCTGGTTGAGACAGGCGATTTCCAGCGTTTTCGCTCTGCCAAACACTTTGCCGCCTATCTCGGTCTTGTTCCCGGAGAACATTCCAGCTCTGATAAACAGATACGCACCAGTATTACAAAGGCAGGAAACACCCATTTGCGGCGACTGTTGGTCGAGGCAGCTCAATCCTACAATCGAGGAGCCATTGGGAAAAAGAGCGCAGCGCTCAAGGCCAGACAGGGCGGCAATCCTGCCGAGGTCATCGCTTACGCGGATAAAGCCAATGAACGCATGCAACGCAAATATTACCGCATCGCATTTAAGTCCAGGCACAATATTGCCAAAACCGCAATTGCGCGCGAACTGGCCTGTTTTGTCTGGGGTATGATGACCGGAAACATTTCCAACGCGGCGTAGTATCCATTCCCTTGGGGATGATATTACGTCTTGGAAACATGCGTCAAGGATGCTGCGCACCGCGTTTCGCGGCTTCGTCCCTGACCCGGTTCCCAATCCATAATAGAAAGTGAGCAAGGGATGGATTCGATTCAAGTCCCTCGGGCGAGGGCATTTGTGAGGAGCTGAGCACATGAATATGGTTCAGCTATCTATGTATTGACTATGATGGCACTTTCGTGATCCACGACTGAAGACAGTAGAGCTCCTGGCGGACCATTGACCTGTGGTAACCAATCCACGTATAACAGAGTGGCCAATGCCGGAATTCTGATCGTCTCAGCTCTTCTCACATGCCCTTGCTCAAATATTTGCTTTTGACAGGCAATTTTCACCTTGACAAGAGTCATTTCATAACAGTCAATGAAAAGAAACTTTCAACCGTCCAAAAATCGCACC
>NZ_JAFBIQ010000006.1 GCF_021531315.1 Oscillibacter valericigenes
CTGGAGACGGCCCGGAAAGATAGGTAGCGCCAACACAAAAGCGGCGGTCATTCGACCGCCGCTTTTGGCTTTTGGGGAGATGGACAAACACGCCCTACTTTGCTATACTGTTAAGCAGCTTACGGACAGAAGGAGACTCTTGATGAAAAAACAGTTTGACCTGAGCGCCGCGGCGCTGCATATCCTCGCTATGGCGTTCATGCTGATGGACCACCTATGGGCGACGCTGCTGCCTGCGCAGGCATGGCTGACGCATGTTGGGCGGATCGCATTCCCGATTTTTGCCTTTATGGCGGTGGAGGGATACTTCCACACACGCAGCTTCAAGCGCTATGCGCAGCGTATGCTGCTCTTTGCCGTGCTCTCGGAGGTGCCGTTCGATCTGATGTACGGCGGCACAGTGTTTTACCCCGTGCATCAGAATGTGATCTGGACGCTGCTGCTCGGCCTGCTCGGCATCCGGCTGATGGAAGCGGTGCGGGCAAAGGGGAAGCGCTGGGCGTATGTCCTGACCTGCGCGGCGGTTGTTGCACTGGGCTATGTGATCGGTATGCTCAGCATGGTGGACTACTACGGCGTGGGCGTGCTGACGGTGTTTGTGTTCTACTTTTTCCGCGAGCGGAGATGGTGGGCCCTGCTCGGGCAGATCGCGGCGCTGTATTGGCTGAATGTGGAGCTGCTCGGCGGGCAGATGTTCCTGCTCACGCTTTTCGGACGGGAGATGGAGCTGTGCGAGCAGGGGCTTGCGCTGCTGGCCCTCGTGCCCATTTGGCTCTACCGCGGACGGCAGGGTCACCACAGCAAGGTCTTTCAATACGCCTGCTATGCCTTTTATCCCGTGCATATGCTGGTGCTGAGCCTGCTGCTGAGAATACAATAAAATCAGAAAACTCCCCCTGCGCGGCGCATAGAGTAGAGCAAACGCCGGACAGGGGGAGTGCTTTATGCGGACAAAACAGGCGGTATTGATGTGCGGAGAGCAAATCGCGCACTATAACAGGAGACTCGTGCGGGAGTTGGGCACGAGGGCGCAGCTTTGGGATTTGACTTCGCTCTGCGCGACGGGGGCGCGGTGTGGCGTCAGTGTGCGTCGCACGAGCCTGCGCGCGGAGCCGATGGAAACGCCGCGCCCCGCGCGGGAGGGCGACCGATACGACGACGCGCTCCAGCTTACCGCACTGCTGCCGAACGAGCCGCTGGCGCTTTTTGAGCAAAGCGCGGATGGGCGCTTTTACCGCGCTGTGAGTTCATATTACGCGGGATGGGTGTCGGCGTCGGACATCGCGCTGTGTAAGGAGCTTGACTGCTGGCGCGCGGCGCAGGAGGGCAGCTTCCTGCGCGTGACCGGCAGCAGCGTTACGCTCTGCCGCGATCCCTATGAGCCACGGGTCTCCGGCGCGGTGCTGCCGATGGGGACGCGCGTTCCGCTCGCCGCGCCGCCGGGGACGCTGCGCGCGCTGCGCGGGCGCATGTGCTATGATAACTACCTTGTGCGCCTGCCGGTGCGCGGCGCGGAGGGGGCGCTCGAATACGCCGAGGCGATGGTGCCGCTGGCCGCCGATGTGTGCGTGGGCGACCTGCCCTACACGCGGGAAAACCTCGCCGCGCAGATGGAAAAGACGCGCGGCGAGGTCTACGGCTGGGGCGGTATGCTCGGCGGGCGGGACTGCTCCGCGCTGGTAGGGGACATTTACCGTTGCTTCGGCTTCCGCCTGCCGCGCGACGCGGCGGGACTGGCGCTGCTGCCAGGCGCGGAGGATGTATCGTCGCTTTCGCCAAGGGAAAAGTACGCGCGGCTGTGCGCGCTTCCAATCGGGACGATCCTCTATTTCCCGGGGCATAGTATGCTCAGCTATGGGACGGCGGAGGATGGCGAGCCGCTGTGCCTGAGCGCCGCGGGGAACTTCCTGCCGCCGGGGAGCGCGGGCGGGGAACGCCGCGCGGTGAACAGCGTGGCGGTGACGCCGCTGACGGTGGTGCGGGCGAACGGGAGGACATGGCTCGAGTCGCTCACAAGGATCATTTCCATTCCATAAGGAAGCGAGAGCCGACACATCGGCTCTCGCTCTCAATTTAGTTTTCTGCAAACTGCTCCCACGGAAAGGCGCGCGGGGGCATGGTCTCAAAGGCGAGCGGTGCGTTTGTTTCAGGGTGGCGGAAGGCAAGGCGGCAGCTCCACAGCGCCGCCGTGCAGCCGCGCTCACGGCTGCCGTATTTGCCGTCGCCGAGCAGCGGGTGGCCGCGCGAGGCAAGCTGGCAGCGGATCTGATGAAAGCGTCCGGTGTGCAGCGTTACGCGCAGAAAGGAGGCGGGGGAGCCATTGATCTCCGTGCTTTGCAGCACGCAGTAGTCCAGCAAGGCCTCCTTGACGCCGCGGCGCGCGGAGGCGACGACATAGGACTTCTGCTTGAGGGAGTCCTTGAACAGCAGGTCGCGCAGCTCGCCCGCCTCGGGCGTCGGAATACCCGCGCAGACGGCGAGATATTCCTTTTGCAGCGTCCGCTCCTGCACCTGACGGCTCAGCGCGGCGGCCGCGCCCGCCGTGCGCGCCCATACCATCACGCCGCCGACCGCGCGGTCGAGCCGATGGACGCAGCGGAGCGTTTCCGCCCTGCAAGGGAGCGCCTCGGCGAGCAGGAGCGGCAGCTCGTGCTCGCACTCGACGCCGATCGGCTTGCGGCAGACGAGAAAGCCGCGCTCGGCGTGAAGAATAAGAGAACGGTCCATCGCGCTCAAAAGCTGCGCAGCGGCGCGCTGCCGTCGTCCGTCTGCTTTTCGATGGAGAGGATCTCGGCGTGATAGCTGTTCGTGTCGCTCACGCGGACGGTCACAGTCTCACCGACTCCTTTGCCGAGAATGGCCCTGCCGACGGGGGACTCCTTGCTCACAAGGCCGCGCAGGGCGTCGCAGCGCACGGTGGTCACGATCTGAAAGACCTTTTCCTTCCCCAGCTCGACCATGCGCACCGTCACCTTATCGTACAGCCCGACCTCGTCGGCAGAGGAACGGTCTTCGATCACGTGTGCCGAGGCGATCATGCGCTCTAAATAGCGGATGCGGCTTTTGTTGCGGTTCTGCTCCTGCTTGGCCGCCTTGTATTCGTAATTTTCGCTCAGGTCGCCGAAGGCGCGCGTGCGCTTGACCTCCTCGATCAGCTCCGGCATCAGGCGGAGCCGTCGGTCGTCCAGCTCCTCCTGCATTTTTCGGATGTCCTGTGCGGTCAGCTCGTCGTTCATGGTTGCGTTTCCTTTCGCTTGCGTTTTCTTTTCCCCATTGTAGCGAAAATGCGCGGCGGGCGCAAGGGGCGCGATGCGATTTTTTTGCGCCGCGCATAAGGAATGGAAACTTCCGGTTGTAGAATGGCGGGAAGTGTGATAAGATAGCCTTAACTTTATAACAAGCAAAGGAGACATTTCTATGAAGATCGCAATGCCGCAGCGGGACGGCGTTCTCTTTGAGCATTTCGGCCGCGCGAAGGAGTTCGTCATCTACACCGTCACGGACCTTGACCCCGTCACGAGCGAGGTCATCGCGCCGGAGGACCTCAGCCACGAGGCGGTCGCCCGCGCGCTCAAGGAGCGCGGCGTGGAGGTCGTTCTCTGCACCAGCATCGGCGAGCACGCGAGAGCGGCGCTGGAGGGCGAGCACATGCTCGTCTTTTCCGGCATCACCGGCGGCACGGACGATGTGCTCGAGCGCTTTTTGCAGGGCGAGCTGGAGTCGTCGGACGGCGAGTTCGCCTCGTCCGGCTGCGGGGGCTGCTCCGGCGGCTGCTCGGCGGGGGGCTGCGGGGGCTGCTCCGGCTGCGGCGGGGCCGAGCGCGAGCCCTATGTGGAAACGCGCACCTTCACCGACATCGTGACGCTCACGAGCGAAAATTTCCAAAGCGAGGTGCTCGACGATCCGGCGCTCATGCTCATCGACTTCTGGGCGGAGTGGTGCCAGCCCTGCCGGATGCTCGCGCCTGCCTTTGAAGAACTCAACCGTGAGGAGCCGCAGGTCAAGTTCTGCCGCGTCAATGTCGACGAGCAGGGCGAGCTGGCGCAGATGTTCGGCATCGAGTCTATCCCGACGCTCGCGGTCGTGCAGGACCGCCACACGCTCACCGGCTCGGTGGGGCTGCGCAGCAAGGACGAGATCCGCGCGATGCTCGACGGCTGCAAATAAGGGAGGAAAGCATGAAAATTCGTTACAACGAGGATGCAGAGGCCGTCGCGCGCCTGCGCGAGGCGCTGGTCAAGCGGGAGCTGTACTGCCCCTGCCGTCTGCCGAAGACCGAGGACAACCGCTGCATGTGCAAGGAATTCCGCGAGCAGATCGCCGATCCGGCGTTCGAGGGCTACTGTCACTGCAGGCTGTATTATAAGGAAAAGTAAGAGACACGAAAGCGGGAGGTGAAGATCTCGTGCCGCACAGATCGGCCGCGCGGTTGTACCGCGCGGCAGGCAAGCACGGCGCGCTGCTGAACGGCGCGCCGCTGTCGACACTGCTCTATTTTGCGCTGCCCATCATTCTGGGCAACATTTTCCAGCAGCTTTACAGCATCGTGGACGCGATCGTCGTGGGAAAATTCCTCGGCGACCTGCCGCTGGCGGGCATCAGCGTCGCCGCGCCCATCGTGGATGTGGCGAACGCGCTGGTCATCGGCGGCACCATCGGCGTCGGCGTGCTGTGCGCACAGCTTTGCGGCGCGGAGGACTGGGGGCGGCTGCGCGGCATGAACGCGATGGCGCTCCTTGGCGGCGCGGTGCTGACGCTGGCCATCGCCGCGCTCGGCGTCGGCTGCTCAATGCCGCTTTTGCGCGCGCAGGGCACGGAGGAGGCCGTCTGCCGCGAGGCGGCGGTCTATCTGCGGATCGTGTTCGCGGGGCTGCTCTGCTGCTTTCTCTACAACTACTACGCCGCCATGCTGCGCTCCTGCGGCAACTCGCGCACGCCCTTTGTCATTCTGCTCGTTTCCTCCACGCTCCACGCGCTGCTCGATGTGCTGTTCGTCGGTGTGTTCGCGTGGGGGATCCGCGGCGTGGCATATTCGACGGTGCTCTGTCAGGCGTTTTCCGCCGCGTGGTGCATCCTCTACGCCGAGCGGCGCTGTCCGCCGCTGACGCTTCGGCGCGGCGAGCTGCACTTTGAGCGCAGAATGGGCGCTGCGGTGCTCTCCTACGCATGGGCGGCGGCGCTGCAGCAGGCGGTGGTGTGCATCGGACGGCTGCTGGTGCAGGGGATGCTGACGCCGCTCGGCACCAACACGGTGACGGGCTACAATATGTCGCTGCGCGCCGAGCAGTTTCTGTTCTGCTTCTCGCAGGGCATCAGCGCGGCGATGGTCGTGGGACTGTCGCAGAACCTCGGCCACGGCAACAAGGCGCGCGTGCGGCGCTTTTACAGCGTCGGCGTGCGCGTGGAGCTTGCGCTGATCGCCGCGCTCGGCACAGCGTGCTACCTGTTTTCGGCGCAGCTCGTTGGCCTCTTTTCCGACAATGCCGAGGTCGTCGCCGCGGGCGCGCGCTACACGGGCACGATGGCGTATCTCTACCTCTTCGCCTTCCTCGGCGAGGTCATTCAGGGCTTTTTCCGCGGGCTGGGGCGGCTGCGGCTGACGATGGTAGCGTCACTTTTGCAGGTGGCGCTGCGCGTGGTGCTCTCGTACCTCCTGATCCCTGTGTGGGGACTGTACGGCGTCTGTGCGGCGGTCGTGAGCGGATGGGTGCTGCTGGTGCTCATCGAGGGTGGTTACAGCATCCAAACGGCGCGGGCGCTGACCGCGGCGAAAAGAGAATAACGAAAATAAGACGGCTTTTGAGCCGTCTTATTTTATCAGCCTCTCCATGTCCTCCGGCAGCGGCGCGGTGAAGTGCAGCGCCTCCCCCGTGAGCGGGTGGGTGAACCACAGCGCATAGGAATGGAGTGCGGGTCGCGCGATGAGCGCTTTGTCCTCCGTGCCGTAGAGCCAGTCGCCCGCGAGCGGACAGCCGAGCGAGGCCATGTGGACGCGGAGCTGGTGGGTGCGTCCGGTCAGCGGCGCGAGGCGCAGGAGCGTCAGGCCGCCGTGGTAGGAGAGGACCTCATACTCTGTCCGCGAGGGGAGACCGTCGGGGGAGACGCAGCGCTTGACGAGCGAGCCTTCGGCGCGGGCGATGGGCGCGTCGATGACGCCGCGCGGCGGCATCACATGACCGACGGCGAGGGCGCGGTACTCGCGCCGCAGCGCCTCGGAGTGCAGCGCGCGGCGCAGCAGCTCGTGAACATAGCCGGACTTGGCCGCGATGAGCAACCCCGAGGTGCACTTATCGAGTCGGCTGACGAAGTGCGGCACCGTCCCCGCGCCGAGATAGGCGACGAGCGCGCCGGCGAGGTTCGGTGCGGCGAGGTCGGTGGACATCGGGTGCATGGCAAGCCCCGCGCGCTTGTTGAGCACGAGCAGGTCCTCGTCCTCGTAGACGATGTCGAGCGGCAGGTCGAGCGGAGCGACGTCCGTTTCGCGCGGCGCGCGCTCGGAGAGCGTGACACACACCTCGTCGCCGGTGCGGACGAGGGCGTTGACACGAACGCTTTCGCCGTTGAGGGTGATCGCGCCCGCGCGCCACTTGAGCGTTTTGAGCAGCGTGGAGGAAATGCCCAGCTCGCCGCGCAGCAGATGCTTGAGCGGCCACCCGTCATAGGCGGCGGGAACGGTGCAGTGCAGGACGCGCAAGGGGATCCCCTCCTCTTTGAAAAGTTTACGACCAGTATATCATTCGGCAGAGAAATATGGTATACTATTTTCAGAATTTTTGCAGGAGGTGCGCTGTGGATAAACACACGATCTGCCTTTTGAACGACTCCTTCCCGCCCGTCATCGACGGCGTGGCGAACGCCGTGGTGAACTATGCGGAGAACATCGAAAAGCATTACGGACACGCCGTGGTGGTCACGCCCGCCGTGCCGGGCGCAGACGACAGCGGCTATCCCTTTCCGGTCGTGCGCTACCCGAGCATTGATACACGCAAGCTCGTCGGCTATGTCGCGGGCTACCCCTTCTCGCCGGAAACAGCGCTGCGGCTGCGCGAGGAGAAGGTCGAACTGCTGCACACGCACTGCCCCATCGCCTCGGCGATCCTCGCGCGCTCACTGCGCGAGACTGTGGACGCGCCGCTGGTACTGACCTACCATACAAAATTCGACATCGACATCGCCAAGGCGGTCAAGAGCAGGCTTCTGCAGGAGAGCGCGATCCGCGCCCTCGTGCAGAATGTGAGCGCCTGCGACGAGGTGTGGGTGGTGAGCCGCGGCGCGGGGGAAAATCTGCGCTCGCTCGGCTACGAGGGCGAGTACACTGTGATGGAAAACGGCGTGGATCTGCCGCGCGGGCGCGTGAGCGAGGCGGCCATCGCCGCGGCGACGGCGGGCTATGACCTGCCGCAGGGCGTGCCGCTGCTCCTCTTTGTCGGGCGGCTGATGTGGTATAAGGGCCTGCGCATCATTCTCGACGCGCTTTGCGCCCTGCGCGCGCGGGGGCAGGACTTCCGCATGGTGTTCATCGGCGCGGGCGGTGACGAGCGGGAGGTCCGTGCGAGCGTGGAGGCGCTGCGGCTGAGTGACTGCTGCTTTTTTGCAGGCGCCATTGCCGACCGCGAGCGTCTGCGCGCGTGGTACAGCCGCGCCGACCTCTTTTTGTTCCCCTCGACCTTCGACACCAACGGCCTTGTCGTGCGCGAGGCGGCGGCGAGCGGCTGCGCGAGCGTGCTCATCGCGGGCAGCTGCGCCGCCGAGGGCGTGTGCGACGGGCAAAACGGCTTTCTCATCGAGGAGAACGCCGAGAGCCTGTGCGCGAAGCTCACCGCGCTCTGCGATAAGCGCGAGGCGATGCGCCATGTGGGCGAGAACGCCATGCGCGAGCTGTATCTTTCGTGGGAGGACGCGGTCACGCGGGCCTGCGCGCGCTATGAGCTCGTGCTCGAGCGCTACCGCAGCGGAGGCTATCCCAGACATGAGCGCCTGAGCGACGAATTTTTCAATGCGCAGGGCGAGCTGATGGAGGCCATGAGCTATGTATCCGAGATGCGGGACGGGACCGAGCGGCTCGGACGCGAGCTGCGCGAGGGCTGGAGCGAGGCGTGTGAGGCGCTGCGCGAGGGGCTCAAAAAAGGAAGATACAAATGTCAAGAGGAAATTAGACAGTTGAAGAAAAATAATTGATGATGTAACACAAGGACACGCACTGTGCAGATCTGATCGAAGCCGCAGCGTAGCTTGTCTGTGTTACAAAATCTCTTTACCACAAAGAGAAAAGCTCCTGTAAAGCGGCTTTCGCGGCATAAGGCCCAGTCTGCGGACTGGACTTATTCCACGGTCCGCTTGACAGGGCTTTTTCTTTGCGCCTTCAGTGAGCAAGTGAATCGCGCGAGCGCTATGCGCTCTTCGATTCACCAATACTTACATCTTGGGAGGGCAACTATGGCAACGAAGAACAATATCCGCAGTATCCGGTTCTCTGACGAAATGGTCGAGCTGATCGACCGGCAGATCGGAGACACCTTCACGCAAAAGTTTGAAAACCTCGTCACCAAATGCGTGTGGGAGCTGCCGAACAGAGAAAAGCAGCTGAACGACATTGAAGCGCAGATCAAAAGGGAAAGGGAGCGGCTCCACAAGCTCGAACGAGCAACGGAACAGCTCCGACAGCTGGAAAACGATCTGCAAACCACACAGCACTATTTCAAATTCGTCGAGCGGCGGGCAAAGGCCATTGCCGAAGCGGCAGAAGAAATGTAACACAAAATACCCAGCCGGCCCAGCTGGCTGCGGCGTCGGAATGTGTTACAATAAAAAAAGCCATTCCCCGCGGGTCCTCCCGCGGGGAACTGTTTCAGATCAAACGCTTTTATTCAGGGATAACTTGGAGGGCTATGATGAAAAAGCAGTGCTACATGACCGCGGGAGAACGGCACCAGCTCGAAGCCATGCGGAGGAATAAGATACCGATTGCGGAGATCGCGCGGCAGCTGAACCGAAGCCGACAGACGATATACAATGAGCTTCGGCGCGGAAGCTATCTGCATACGGTCGATTATCAGGACGTTGTGCGCTACTCCGCCGACAAGGGACAGGCGATCCGCGAGCTGGCGTCAAAGTGCAAGGGCCGCAGGATCAAGACGGAGAACGACGCCGACTATATGGACTTTCTCGAATACATGATCTTAAAGGGAAAGTATTCTCCTGCGGCGGCATTGGCCGAGGCCAGAGTGGTGGGCTACACCACGACGATTTGTGTAACGACACTGTATAGCTACATATCGAAGCGGAGATTTTCGAAGCTCCGCGACATAGACTTGCCGGAAAAGGTTAGGCGGAGACAACGGAAGAAGAGCGAAGAGCCGAGGATCGCGCACAAGGACTATCCGAGTATTGAGGTCCGGCCCGAGCACATCGGCCAGCGGTCAGAGGGCGGGCATTGGGAGATGGACTTAGTTGTTGGCTGCCGTGGCTCCAAGGCTGTGCTGCTCACGCTGACCGAGCGCCGGAGCCGACAGGAGATCATTATGAAGCTGCCGGATCGGAGAGCGGAGACGATCCGCAGGGCTATTGACCGGCTGGAGCGCAGAACACCGCAGTTCCGGCAGAAGTTCCGCAGCATCACCACGGACAACGGCAGCGAGTTCCTGCAATATGAGCAGCTGATCCGGAGCGTCCGCGGTGGGACAAGATTTCAAGTCTACTACTGCCATAGCTATGCGGCGTGGGAAAAGGGAAGCAATGAAAATCATAACCGCATGATACGAAGATTCTTTCCCAAGGGGACGAATTTTGACAAGGTAAAGCCCTCGGAGGTCAAAGCGGTGCAAGACTGGATGAACAATTACCCGCGCAAGATATTGGGCTGGAAAAGACCCAGTGAAATAGCGTAACACAAAAATAGACGCCAGGCTCTTCAGCTGCAAGATCTGCTGTGTTACGAAAGAGCGGCGGGGCCCGTGCGCTTCCGCATCGGTCCCCCGCCGCTTACTTACTCGATCCCAAGCACAGGGATCTTGCGCAGGATCCACATGACGCCCGCATAGATATGCTCAAAGTTGACCACCAGCACCACCAGCGGCAAAAGGACCTTCACCAACGGCAACGGAACAAAAAAGCCGATCAGTGAACAGTTATCAAAAACAAGGTCAAAGAAATTGCCGAGAGCAGAAACAACGGCCTGCGGCATATCCGGCAAAACATCGAGGATATTCAGAACAGCGTTCAGCACCTGAACGCCGAGATTTCCTAACGCTTCGACCAACATCAGTTCCGCTGCACCTCCTTGAGCTTTTTATAGCACAGATGCAGAAACGCCACGACGAGCATACCGGAAACGACCGTCTTATAGATCATGTAAACCGTCTGCATCTGAGCGCTGCTGACCGCCGACTTCAAATTATATTCACCGGCTGCAATAATGGTCTTATTCTGCCATTCGACCGCATCCCATCTCAAAACAGGCTCCTGCTCTTCAAGTGTTGCCACGGTGCCGACAAAATCAGCAAGGACGGTAAACGGATAGGTCAGCAAGCCCATACGCCCCTGATATGTCGCTGTAATATCTGCAACAAACTCCGCAGCATAACCCTCGCGAGGAACAAAAAGTGCCTTGATCTTCTCGGCTATGGCAGCGGGCAGGGCCTTGATTGCGTCGATGATGCTTTGCAGCCAGCCCCAAAGGGTAGTAAAGAAAGCGCCTATCTTCTCGGCGATCTGAGCGGGGAGAGCAACAATACTTTGCCATATCCGCTTGAGCCAGCCGAAAAGGCCGAGGCCCTCCGTATCTGTGCCGGGATTGATAGACGGTTTTGTGTCCGGCTGCGTGCCGGGGTCTACAATCTGAGAGCCGGAGGGCTTGACTTCAAGCTCATTTTGAGAAAGGCGCTTTAGAATTTCCTGCGCCAAGGCGTCAACATCAAGAGCTTCAGCGGGTGCGGCACCGGGTATCACCATTGGGACCGTCTCGGCACCTTCGGCAGGCAGAACAGGCGCCCATTTGCCGGGGAGGGCCAGCGTGGCAGAGGGAGCAGGAGCCGGAGCGGTTTCCATGCCAGTAAAAACAACGCCGGGAACGTAATTACAAACAATATCCCACTTAGCGCTACCATCGCTTTTCTGATGCCACCTATCAACCGCATTAGGGCCTAAAAAAACGCGAGTAACATATGCACCAGTTTCAAGCCCCGTTTCGACATTAACATAACCATGAATTTTAACATAAGCACCGAACCCATCAAGGCTTAAAGAAATAGGTCTCTCGTTTGACCACAAAATTAAATAAGGACGATCCATATACTGCGTCATAAGTGGCCCAGGATGATAAACAGCAACCTTATATTTAGCATCAACGATTTCTTGATATGCATTAAAATAAAGTTCACTATCATCAGGATACCGCTTAGCAGCTTCACTGTAAGAAAAATATGCAAGAGACAGCGCTTTATCGAGGACATTCGCCGCAGTCACAGAACCGGAACCGCCAGCCGGAGACGGAACAATCGGCACAGGCTCCTCCACACCGGGCTGCACTCCGAGCTCTTTGCCGAGCCATTCAACAAACTCGCAGACCTTTTCAAACAAGGCACCCGCCATAAGCCACGAAAGCCCTTTCATATCCGGGCCGGAATTACCGGGGTCCGGCGTTATGCTATTGCGAAAGTTATCCATACCACCAGCCGACCACTCGGCGAAGCCGGAATAAGGGTCCTCGGCAGATGAGCCATGCTGATAGTTCCACTGTTTTACCTTGGGCTTGATAATATCCGAAAAAGTCCCCGCATCTATGTTATTAAGCCAAAAGCGATAGCCGCCATAGGCCATGACCGCCACAATAGCAGAAACCACAATAGCAGCATCGTCCACGAGCACGATAGCCTTTGCCTCCGGTGGCCGATAGACGAACGCGCCGAGGGTAAGAGAAAGGCAGAGAGCCAGCGCAATGTATCTGTTTGTATCTTTCATGCCTTACCTCCTCCAAAAGAGAGAATACAGAAACCACGCCGCCAGCATCACGCCGACCGCAAAGGTGATCTCTGCGAGCCGGTCCAGCGATACCGTGAGCGTTTCAAAATACGGCGAAAGCTCATCTATGGTCATGCCGACATACTCGGTATAAGCAACAACTTCATCCATCAGAACCGCACACGCTCCTTTCCGGTCACCATGCCGACAAAGGCATTGAATAAACGGCTTGCGAGACCGCAGGCGATGACCAGCGGGCAGCTGACGCCCATAAAGCCGACGAGCGTATCAATCACGCTTTGATAATCCATTTGTCCCCCTCCTTGTCCTGAATTTGCTTTTCCGCGCCAACAAATTTGCCGCGCTCCACAACACGCGACGTATCATACCGCGCATACATGGACGGTGAATGAAACCATACAAATTTCTCCTTGACCTCCCCTGAAATATTCGTGCCGGTGCTGTCGTCGCTCTCCAAGCTGTCACGGTCCAGCAGAGCATTGACCTGAATACAACCCATGTAATTCTTGCAGAGCATAACGCTTGAAAACTGTTCCCGCAGCGGCTTTGCCATACGACCGAACACCTGCGAGGTCGCAATGATATGCTTTCTCTGCTTCCGCTGCTGACTGATCTGCGTGATAACTTCAATGTTGATGTTCTTGCTTTCGAGGCTGTTCATATAAAGCTGTATCTCATCCACGAAGAAGATCACGCCGCACTCACCGTTGCTATACCGTTTGAAATCATCGTTGTCGCAAAACTCAAAAACACGGTTTTCTGCAAGGTAACGCTGCTCATACTCCGCAAAAGCCTCCTCCGACATTTCAAATTTACCGTCTTTGATGAAGTTTGTTTTATCCTGATTGACAAACCACTCAAAAAAGGTAACGATGGGATAATCGGCAAGAGCCACATTGGTCACGAGCTTTGCATGAGGATATGCGTCCAGCAGCTTATAGACATAGTTGACCGCCGAGAGCGTCTTGCCCGTACCCTGTCCGCCGACGAAGATCGCCAAGCCGTCAGGGTCGAAATAATCAGGGTGAGCGCGTCGGAAACCGGCCTTATAGCGCAGCCAGTCGCGCAGGATAACAGGCCGCTTGCTCTCGCGGCACAATTCTTTTTCCAGCATTTTCCATACCTCCAAAAGCATTAAAAAAGGGAGCGTGAAGCCGAACGGATTCACGCCCCCAGCGCGAGGGTTAGACGCTGATTTTGCCCTTCTTGAGCGCAGCGGAGAAAGAACGAACGACCTTGCGACCACCGAACCAAGCAAGAACGAACGCCATTCCGGCGCCGACACAGCTACCGATCAGAGTAAGGACATCACTCGCGGAGACGGAACTCTGAAGAGTAGAGAGCAGGGACGCGACATTGAAAACGGCCTGACTGGTCTCTTGAAACACTCCTTCCTGTAATTAGAATAAAAAGGGAAGCTCCCTTTATGGTTGCGGGAAGTGGATTCGAACCACTATTTCAAGGGTGAGAACCTTGCGAGCTGCCGTTACTCCATCCCGCCATATTGGCCGACTAAGCGCCCAAACCTCCATCGGCAGCCATAGACAAAGAACCTGTCATGCTACCATTGCGCCGATCCGCGATATATGATAAACTCCTTTCGAGGAGGGATAAAAATGCAAATCTTTATTGTTGCTGCACTTCTTGGATTTATTTTCTTTGTCATTCAAGCAATTCAGAAGAAGCAGCCATCTACCGGAGCACCAAAAGCGGAAACCATTGAGGAACTACCGAATGCGGATACCCCGCTGCCCATCGCCGGAGCCTACCAAAAGAAATGGCTTTTGACCTACAATGAAAAGGATGCTTTCAAGAAGATCAAAGCAGTCACCGATGAAATCAGCTGCTATACGTTTTCCAAGGTGAGACTGCTCGATCTGCTTGAGCCAGTAAAGGGAAACACAAAGTACAAAACATATTTCTACAAGGTGCAGGCGAAGCACGTCGACTTTGTGATACTGGATGAAAAGCTCGTAGCCCGTTGTATCATTGAGCTGGATGATGCCAGCCATGACGCCGAAGAGCGGAAAAAACGAGACGAGTTTGTAGATGAGGTATTAAAGAGCGTCGGCTATCAGATCATCCATACCCGCGCCGTGACCGAAGAAGTACAACAGCAGATACGAGAGATCATGAAAACCTAATCCCCTTGTGTAACACAGTTTTGCTGCAGCGCCAGCGCGCCGGCGTCAAAAACTGTGTTACGCTTTTCTCCGAACAGCCTTTCGACCCTTTGACACAGCACGTCAAATTTGTGCTGCTTGATAAGCTGCTCATACTTCGGATTCGGAGCAACCTCGCGCTCCTGTATCATGCGCTCAAACTCATAAAGCCCATACATCTGAATGCAGGCGTCAATGGCGTTTCCCGCCTGATTGACCACATACCGCTTACAGCGCTCCTCGTTGTACTCCATGCCGGGCGCGGTATAAATGCTGATCTGCTCGGCGTCCTCGACGAGATCATACCAATAGTCCTTCATCGGCCAGCGCCATTTGTTGCTGTCGGTATCCGGCTCGACATAGCGAAGATAATTGAGCAGCACACCGGCAAAGGCTTCACCGATCGGCAGCGGGATCATGCTGAACTGAATCGCGCGATCATCGCGCATCTGAATTTCAACACGGTTCCAATGCTCGCCCTGCTTGCCACGCTCGGCAGCCTTATCGTAAATACGGACGAGTACCTTGCTTTGCGGGCTTCCGATCTGAATGCTTGTACCTTTGGAGCTGACGAGGCATTCCCAATAGTCAGACTTACTGACATACATTCCGCATTGCGTATCCTGCGAAACTTCACCGATGTCCAGTATACCGGAATGGTCGTCATAGGCCACGTCAAGGCGCGTGATCTTCAAAGCAAAAGAGCGGATGAAGTCAAATAGCTTCCGCCACTTTTTCATAGCGTTGGTTTCCAGCGTAGAGAGCGTTTCAAAGGTGCGGCAGCCTTGGCCGGACATCTCGCACCATACGCCCATATCGGGACGGCCATTGTAATGAATGGAGATGCAGGAGAAGTATTTACGGTCCTGATAACCCTTTGCACCCCTTGGTATTCGTCCACGGTACATGGGAGAGGCCGAGCGCATCCATGATCTGTTCAGGCGTGTGTATTTTTGAGGTAAACGACAGCCAGTCGTATAGAACGATATTATCCGCTTTGCTATCCATAAAGAGTGCCCCCATGCCTCTTTTGTAGGTAGTGCCCCCCTGTTAGCGGGGGGGGGGGCACGCCGGAGGGAGCTACCCTCCGGCGCTTTCTCGGGACCTGTGACTTACAGGGAGACGGACTCCATCGAGACGACTTCGCCGGTAGAAACGGCCATAGCGACACGCTTCTTTTCGTCAAAGAAGAGATTACAGACCTCCATCGGATTGATGTTCTTCCACACGGCATCCGAGGCGCATTTGAGCTTCTGTGCCTTCAGACCGGAGGCGGTGTAAGTATCCGACTTATAGGAGCTGACCGGCGAGAGGACGAAAAGCTGATAGTAAGGGCGCTGAACGTTGACCTTCTTGCCGTTGGCATCCTCTTCCTCGGTATCCATTAGGCCCTGTGCCCAACCTACCACGAGGTATTCATTTTCCTTGAAGCTGTATTCGCTCATATAGAGCCTCTCTTTCTGCGCATATAGCGCCCTATAAAATCAGTCCGGACAGAGCAGCTGCAAGGGTGCCGTCTGGACTGTCCAATTTCATTGTAGAATCTGCCCTCAAAAAAGGAAGATAGGCTTTGCCCGTATTCCCACTGGAATTTTCCGGCAGGATATGCTATACTCTAAACTGTATCTGTATTTTTTGCGCAAAGGAGCGTGAATGCTTTGACCTGGCTTTCCGCCGTTATCATGGGATTGGTGCAGGGCGTCGCCGAATTTCTGCCCATTTCGTCCTCGGGGCATTTGGCCATCGCCGAGCACCTGCTGAATATGCAGGGGGCGACGGAGATCCCGCCGTTTTACGATGTGCTGCTCCACCTCGGCACGCTGGTGGCGGTGTTCATCGCCTACTGGGATGAGATCTATGAGATGATCGTGGAGTTTTTCATCGGAATCGGCGATCTGATCCATCGGACTACACCGAAGACCGTGCCGCCCGCGCGGCGCATGATATTGCTCGTCATCATCGGCACGCTGCCGCTGTTCGCCATGGTGCCGTTCCGCCGTTTTTTTGAGGGCCTGGGCGACAATATGTACTTCATCGGCGGCGCGCTGCTCTTCACCGGCTGCCTTCTTTTTGTAAGCGACCGCGTGCGCCGCGGCCGCAAGACGGAAAAGACCGCAAGGCTTGCCGATGCGCTCGTTGTCGGCCTCGGGCAGGCCGTCGCGCTCTGCCCCGGCGTGTCCCGCTCTGGCATGACCATCACCACGGGCTGCTTTATGGGCTTCGAGCGGAAATTCGCCGTGCGATTTTCCTTCATCCTCTCCATTCCCGCCATCCTCGGCGCGAATATTTTGAGCCTCAAGGACGCTGTTGACGCGGGAATCGATTGGTCGGAAATGCCGATGTATCTCATCGGCGTAGCCGTTGCGGCGGTCACGGGGTATCTGTGCATCAGGCTTTTGAAAATGATCGCCGACCGCGGGCGCTTCGGCGCCTTCGCCTACTACTGCTGGCTCGTCGGCGCGCTGGTGCTCATCTTTACGATCGTTTAAGGGGTAAGCTATGGCAACGCAGAAGAAAGCATCGTCCGGCAAGCGGACGACGACAAGTAAAAAGACGACGGGCAAGCGCGCCACCGCGCCGAAGAAACGCCCCATCCGCCGCGAGGTCGGCGGCGTGGTGTGCCTCGTGCTGGCGCTGTGCATCGCGTTCAGCTACTTCCAGCAGGGCGGCTGGCTGCTCGACCAGCCCGCGGCGCTCTGCCGCGGCCTTGTCGGCTACGGCTACTATGCGGTCGCGCCCGTGCTGCTGCTCGTGAGCTATATCCTGCTCTTCCACCGCGGGCGGAATGTGACCGCCTGCGTGGTGGGCGCGGCGCTGCTGCCGCTGCTGCTCGGCGCGATGCTCCACCTCGTGCTGTGCAAGACGGATTATGACGGCGTGGAGGGCATTGCAAAGCTCCTCTGGCGCAGCGGCCTTGCGCTGGAGTCCGGCGGCCTCTTCTCCGCGACGCTGGCGATCATGCTCGTGAAGCTGGTGAAGAAAACGCTCGCGATGATCCTGCTTGCGGTGCTGTTTGTCACCTTTTTGATGCTGGCGCTCCGCCTGACGCCCGCCGCCGTGCTCGAGGCGGTGCGCGCGCATGAGCGCATCCCCTATGAGCCGGAGGACGAGGAGGAAGAGGTGCCGCCCGCGCATCCCGCCGCGGCAAAGCCCAAGACGCGCATCGACATCCCGCTCGACGGCGAGAAGCGCGAGGCACCGAGGAAGGAGGGCAGGCTCTCCGGCTTCTTTGCCCACAAGCCCGACGATGTGCGCACGCCGGACGAGCTGCTGAGCGCAAAGGCCGCGGCCGCAGAGACCGCTCCCGCGCCTACGATCGTTTCCACGCCTGTTTCCGCGCCTACGCCTGCGGTCGAGACGGCACCGAGCGAGCCGAGCATTCCGCCGACCGCGAGCGCGCCCCCCGCTGTCGCCGCGGCGAATGTGCCGATGAAGTCCACCGCGCCGGAGGAGGTCGCCGCCGAGGCCGAGAAGGTCGCCGGCGAGATCGAGACCGAACTGGAGCAGGACATTCCCGAATATACCTTCCCGCCCATCACGCTGCTCGACGAGGGCAGCGCGGGCAACGCGAGCGAGGCGGGCGCAGAGCTGCGCAACAATTCCCGCCGCCTTGCAGAGACCATCAAGAGCTTCGGCGTGGACGCAAGCGCGGGCGAGGTCGTGCGCGGGCCGAGCGTCACACGCTATGAGTTCACACTCGATCAGGGCGTGAAGCTCTCCAAGATCACGAACCTTGCCGACGACATCGCCCTTGCGCTCGGCGCATCGGGCGTGCGCATCGCGCCGATCCCTGATAAAATTTCCGTCGTCGGCATCGAGGTGCCCAATAAGCTCGTCACCGCTGTCCATATCCGCGAGGTGATCGAGTCGCGCGAGTTCACGCAGCATAAATCCGCCGTCGCCTTTGCCGTCGGCAAGGACATCGCGGGCCACAACATCATCGGCAACATCGCCAAGCTCCCTCATGTGCTCATTGCCGGTACGACCGGCTCGGGCAAATCGGTCTGCACAAACTCGCTCATCGTCTCGCTGCTCTATAAGTCCACGCCCGACGAGGTGCGCTTTATCATGGTCGACCCGAAGATGGTCGAGCTTGCGCCCTACAACGGCATCCCGCACCTGCTCATTCCGGTCGTGACCGACCCGAAGAAGGCGGCGGGCGCGCTGCAATGGGCGGTCTATGAGATGATGAAGCGCTACAAGCTCTTCTCCGAGCATAACGTCAAGGACCTTGCGGGCTACAACGCCCTCACGGCAGCGGACGACACGCTCAAAAAGCTGCCGAGCGTTGTGGTCGTCATCGACGAGCTGGCTGATCTGATGCTCGTTGCGGCGAAGGAGGTCGAGGAGTCGATCTGCCGCGTGGCGCAGATGGGACGCGCGGCGGGAATGCACCTCGTCATCGCGACACAGCGCCCGAGCGCGGACGTCATCACAGGTTTGATGAAGGCCAATATCCCCAGCCGCATCGCCTTCGCGGTCGCCTCCTCGCTGGAGTCGCGCATCATTCTCGATACCACCGGCGCGGAGAAGCTGGTCGGCCGCGGCGATATGCTCTACGCGCCGCTCGGCGAGGGCAAGCCCCGCCGCGTGCAGGGCTGCTTCATCTCCGCCGAGGAGATCGACCGCGTGGTCGGCTTCGTCAAGGAAAACGGCACCGCGCAGTACGACGAGAGCGTCATCAGCAAGATCGAGGAGAACGTCGCCGAGAAGGAACGGGGCGGCAAGGGCGCGCCTGCCGGCGCGGCACCCGAGCCGGCCGCCGACGAGGGCGACGAGCTGCTGCCCGCCGCCGTCGACGTGGTGATGGAGACGGGGCAGGCATCCGTTTCGATGCTCCAGCGGCGGCTGAAGCTCGGCTACTCCCGCGCGGCACGCATTGTCGACGAGATGGAAACGCGCGGCATCGTGGGTCCGTTCGAGGGCTCGAAGCCGCGCCAGCTACTCATCACGCGCGAGAAGTGGGAGGAGATCAAAATGCGCGGCGGTCTCGGCGCGATGAGTGCGGCGGCCATGGCCGAGCAGGAGGCGGAGGAGCCGCCGGTCGAGGAGGAAATTCCGTAAAAGCAGGAAAAAACAGCGCCTCACGGGAAACCGTGGGGCGCTGTCGTCATCCGTTCGAGAGCTTTTTTCGTCCTCGCACAATGGCTTAGACGAGGGAGACGGGAAAAAAGTTCCCGTTTCGGCAAAAAAATTTTTTCACACGGACGCGCTGTGCGCGCATAGGCTGAGATGAACAAAACGGCAGGCAGGGAGGCGAGGCGATGGCCTATTCCGACCGCGAGCTGCTCGCGCGGCTCATCGAGTGCGAGGCGGGCGGCGAGGGGGAGCGGGGCATGAAGGCGGTGGCGAGCGTGGTGATGAACCGCGTGAACGCCGCGGGCGGCGAATACGCCCGCGTGGGGCAGGGCAGCATCCGCAGGATCATCATGCAGCCGGGTCAGTTCGTCTGCGCGAGCGAGACAGAGCGCGGCGCGTACAACCCGCAGAACATTTACAATATGCGCCCGACAGACACCCACTATTCCATCGCGGATTGGGCGATCGCGGGCAACCGACTTATGGGGCTGGGCGAGGCGCTGTGGTTTTTCAACCCCTTCTCCGACACCTGCCGGGGGAATTTCCCATCCGGCGTCGGCGTGTTTCTCACGCGCATCGGCAACCATTGCTTTTATGATCCCACAGACGCCTACTACGATACATAGGAGACAAAATGCAAGGCTGGAAAGGAATCGACGCTATGATCGAGCTCACGCGCTGCGGCGCACAGGACAACGACCGATACCTCCCCGCGGTGACGACGCAGGGGAACGCGAGCACCTATCAGACCATGATCGACAACAGCAGCGTGCAGACCGCAGAACCGCAGCCGTCCGCCGACGGACAGAGCGGGCAAACGCCGCCGACCGCGCCCGACGCTGTGATGGGGGCGCAGCAGATCGCTCCCGGTCTCGGCCCGCTGCCTGCCGCCCCGAACGGCATGAGCGTGGCGGAGCAGATCCTCCACAGCTCGTGGAAGAGCCTGATGGCGCGCAATGTGGGGCGCAGCGTCATCGTCAGCTTTCTGATCGGCACGCAGAATACCATCGTCACCCACGGCATCCTCTACGAGGTCGGCAACGACTACATCGCACTCTATCAGCCCGACGAGCGGAGCTACATCAGCGCGGATCTCTACTCCATTCGCTTTATGGAGTTTCTGCCCGAGATCACGCAGACGAACTCAAAGCAGCAGCGTCAGCAATGAGGAAACGGCAGGGCAAGGCCCTGCCGTTTTGCTCTCTGTATGCGGCGGCGCTTACGCGCCGATGGCGTAAGAGTTGCCGTAGAAAGCCTCCTCCGTGACACCCGCGAACACGGCGTCGGGACAGTGCATCTCGGCGGCGACGCCGGTGCAGAACACATCAAAGCGCCAGCCCGCGTCGGTGCGGAGCAGCACGACGGGGAAGGTGAGCGTGAACTCATAGCTCGTCTTCGTCCGCTCGTCGCGTTCCTCATAGCTCTCGCCCTCTCGCGGGTAGGGATAGGAGTAGTGCGCCGTCACCGTGAAGTCGATGCGCTCGTCCGTTTGCCCGACAAGGGTGAATTCGTCGGGAAAGACATTGTTATAATACTGGCCGCCGTAGGAGCAGTCGAGGATATAAAGCGCCCCGTCATGCTCAACATAGACGGGGGTGTCGTTGAGCTCAGACCAAAGGCGGTCGGTGAACACGCCGTGGACCACGCGGTCGAAGTCGGCCCAGCTCCAGCGGCTGTGGGAGCTGATGTAGGTGCAGTCCGAGCCGTCGGGGGTGTAGGTGCTGTACGCGTCTAAGGGCGCGCCGGGCGCGGGAAATTTATAGTCGATGCCTGTCGTCTCGCCGCCGAACATGGCGTCGTAGAGCGCGGCGGCCTGCCGATAGAGCGTTTGCTGCCGCGCATCGAGAAAATCGGGTACGGCGCGCGAAAGCGCACGCTCGTCCAGCGGAACGTCCTCGTCCGTGAGGCAGTAGTCCGCGGTATCGGGAGTCTCCGGCTCGAGCGGCTTCGCCTTGCAGCCCGCGAGGGCAAAAAGTGTCAGCACCGCGAGCGCGGCGAAGAGAAATCGTTTCATGCTCCTGAACTCCTTTGCTCATTCTCCGGCAAAGCGCGTGCGCGCCTTGTCGATCTTTTTTTCGTAACGCTCTTCCTCGGAGAAGATGCAGCCGCAGTATTTTTGCAGATAGAGCCCCATTTCGCGCGCCTTTGCCTGTCCGGCGCGGAAGCCAGGGCGAAAGTCGCGGTAGAGGAACGCCACGCCGTATTTTTTCGCCATCGTTTCGCCGACCGTCCGCAAAAGCTCGTGGTTTTGATAGGGCGAGATGAGCAGCGACGAGGTGAAGGCCCCGTAGCCGTGCTCCGCGGCGTATTTTGCCGCCGTGCCGAGGCGGAGGGTGTAGCAGTGCGCGCAGCGGCGGTCGATGTCGGCGGCGACGGCGCGGACGAAGCCGCGCAGGCCGTAGTCCTCTAAGATATGCACCTCGACCTGCTCGCGCTCCCCGTATTCAAGCAGCGTCGAGCGGCGCAGGTCGTACTCCGTCCACGGGTGGATGTTCGGGTTGAACCACAGCGACACCGGCTCGACGCCCTCGCCGCGCAGCGTGTCCACACAGTAGACCGAGCAGGGGGCGCAGCAGGAATGTAACAGAATTTTGTCCATAGGCTTCCTCCCACAAAGCGCAGATCAGCAAAGGAAAGTTTAACATATTGTAAAGCCTTTGACAATGCCCTCTTTTTCGATTGACGAACGGCGTGGCAGTATAGTATAATACAGTGATTTAGTATGCGGCGCAGTGCGCCAAGAAGGAGAAGGAGCCTATGTGGATCGCGGACAAGTGGGAGGATTACGAGCTGCTCGACTGCGGCGGCGGCGAAAAGCTGGAGCGCTGGGGGAAGCAGATCCTCGTGCGGCCCGACCCGCAGGCCATCTGGGAAACGCCGCACGCGAACCGCGGCTGGAAAAACGCGCAGGGGCGCTATCATCGCTCCGCCACCGGCGGCGGGCATTGGGATAAGGAGAGGCTGGCCGAGCAGTGGCAGATGCGCTACCGCGACCTGACATTCCAGTGTAAGCCGATGAACTTCAAGCATACGGGACTTTTCCCCGAGCAGGCGGTCAACTGGGATTTTGCGCGCGAGAAGATCGAAAATGCGGGGCGCCCCATCCGCGTGCTGAACCTCTTTGCCTACACGGGCGCGGCGAGCGTCGCCTGCGCCAAGAGCGGCGCGAGCGTGTGCCATGTTGACGCGGCGAAGGGCATGGTCGCATGGGCGAAGGAGAACGCAAAGGCCAGCGGCCTTGCCGAAGCGCCGATCCGATGGATCGTGGACGACTGCGCGAAGTTCGTCGAGCGCGAGCTGCGCCGCGGCAGGACCTACGACGCCATCATCATGGACCCGCCGAGCTACGGGCGCGGCCCCGGCGGCGAGGTGTG
Organism: Oscillibacter valericigenes; assembly: GCF_021531315.1. Classification (GTDB taxonomy): domain Bacteria; phylum Bacillota; class Clostridia; order Oscillospirales; family Oscillospiraceae; genus Hominicoprocola. The sequence continues at coordinate 22,595 of NZ_JAFBIQ010000006.1, forward strand.
GAAGCTGGAGGATAACCTCTTCCCCTTTGTCAAGCTCTGCGCGCAGGCGCTGAGCGACAAGCCGCTTTTTGTCATCATCAATTCCTACACCACGGGCCTTGCGCCCTCGGTGCTTGGCTATATGCTCCACCTGCTCGTTGCCGAGAGGTACGGCGGCAGGGTGACCTGGGACGAGCTGGGCCTGCCCGTCACCGAAACGGGGCTTGCGCTGCCCTGCGGCGCGACCGGACGCTGGTGCAGCGAGTAAACAAAGGAAGAAAGATTATGTCAACCATGCTGCAAACCGAAAATCTGACCTATTCCTATCCCGCGGGCGAGGAGAACGAGCAGCCGACGCTTGCGCTCGACGGCGTGACGCTTGCCATCGAGCGCGGGAGCTTCACCGTTGTCCTCGGCCACAACGGCAGCGGGAAATCTACGCTCGCCAAGACCTTCAACGCGGTGCTGCTGCCCTCGGGCGGCCATGTGTATGTAGACGGCATGGACACCGCGGATGAGGCGCTGCTGCTGGAGATCCGCCGCCGCGTGGGCATGGTGTTCCAGAACCCCGACAACCAGATCGTCGCCAATGTGGTGGAGGAGGATGTGGCCTTCGCGCCCGAAAACCTCGGCGTGGCGACCGACGAGATCCGACGGCGCGTGGACGATGCGCTCCGCGCCGTCGGCATGGAGAAGTTTGCCGCGCACGCGCCGCACCTGCTCTCGGGCGGACAAAAGCAGCGCATCGCCATCGCGGGAGTGCTTGCGATGCGGCCGCAGTGCATCGTGCTCGACGAGGCGACCGCCATGCTCGATCCCGTCGGGCGCGGCGAGGTGCTTACGACCATTGAGCGGCTGAACCGCGACGAGGGCATCACCGTTGTGCTCATCACCCACCACATGAACGAGGCGGTGAACGCCGACCGCGTGGTCGTGATGAACGACGGCCGCGTCGCCATGGACGGCGCGCCGCGCGAGGTGTTCGCGCAGGTGGAGCGGCTGCGCGCCATCGGACTGACCGTGCCGGACACGGTGGAGCTTTTATACGAGCTGCGCGGCGAGGGCTGCGACCTGCCGCTCACGGCCATCACCGTGGACGAGTGCGCCGAGGCCATCGTGCGCTGCTTTGGAAAATCGGCAAAAGAGGACAACTGAGTTGAACGAGATCATTCGTATTGAAAATCTGACGCATACCTACGGCGAGGGTACGCCGTTCCGCCGCAGCGCGGTGGAGGATATGTCGCTTGACATTTACCGCGGGGAATTCCTCGGCCTGATCGGCCATACGGGCAGCGGGAAATCAACGCTGATCCAGCATTTCAACGGCCTTTTAAAGCCGACGGCGGGCCGTGTGCTGCTCGACGGGCAGGACATCTGGGCCGAGCCGAAGAAGATCCGTGCCGTGCGCTTTCGCGTGGGGCTGGTGTTCCAGTATCCAGAGTATCAGCTTTTTGAGGAAACGGTCTACCGCGACATCGCCTTCGGCCCAACCAACATGGGCCTGAGCGGCGAGGAGCTGGACCGCCGCGTACATGATGCGGCGCGCTTCGCGGGCCTGGACGAGGGGCTGCTGCAAAAGTCGCCCTTCGCGCTCTCGGGCGGACAGAAGCGCCGCGTCGCCATCGCGGGCGTGATCGCCATGGAGCCGGAGGTGCTGGTGCTCGACGAGCCGAGCGCGGGGCTTGACCCGCGCGGGCGCGAGGAGCTGCTGTCCAACATCCGCGCCTATCACGCGGAGCGCGGCAACACCGTCGTGCTCGTCAGCCATTCCATGGACGAGATCGCGCAGAACGCCGACCGCATCGTCGTCCTCTCGGACGGCCATGTGCTCATGAGCGGCGCGCCGCGCGAGGTCTTTGCCCGCGCGGACGAGCTGGTCGCGGCGGGGCTTGATGTGCCGCAGGTCACGCGCGTCGCCATGGCGCTGCGCGCGAAGGGGCTGCCCATCGATCCCGCGGTCTACACGGTCGCGGAACTCAAGGCCGCGCTCCTTGCGCTGCGAAGGGGGGGAGCGGTATGCTGAAGGACATCACCCTCGGACAATTCTTCCCTGGCGACACGCTCGCCCATCGGCTCGACCCGCGCACAAAGCTGATCGCGACTGTGCTTTACATTGTTGCCATCTTTCTGGCAAAGGGGCCGGTCGCCTACGGCCTGCTGATATTGACGCTGATCGTCTCCGTGCGCATCTCGAAGGTCAGGGCGAGGGTGCTCTTCCGCGGCTTAAAGCCGGTGCTGTTCATCATCGCCTTCACCGCAGTGCTGAACCTGTTCTATACCCCCGGCACGGTGATCGCGCAGTTCTGGATCTTCCACATCACGCGCGAGGGCGTGATCACCGCCGTCGCCATGATGCTGCGCATCTCGCTGCTGATCATGGGGACCTTCCTTTTGACCTACACCACCAGCCCCATCCGCCTGACCGACGGGCTGGAGAGCCTGCTCGGCCCGCTCAAGAAGTTGGGTGTACCGGTGCATGAGCTGGCGATGATGATGTCCATTGCGCTGCGCTTCATCCCGACGCTCATCGAGGAAACGGACAAGATCATGTCCGCCCAGCGCTCGCGCGGCGCGGACTTTGAAAGCGGCAACCTGCTCCAGCGCGCCAAGGCGCTCATCCCGCTGCTCGTGCCGCTGTTCGTCAGCGCGTTCCGCCGCGCCGATGAGCTGGCGACGGCAATGGAGTGCCGCTGCTACCACGGCGGCGAGGGGCGCACGAAGCTCCATGTCCTGCGCTATGAGGCGAGGGACTATCTGGTGCTGGCGTTTTACGCCGCGCTGTGCGCGGCGATGGTCGCGGTGAAAAGATTTTTCTAAAATTCAAAAAAAGGACACAGATCATGCGGAACATTGCGCTAAAATTGATGTATAACGGCACGGCCTATCATGGCTGGCAGATGCAGCGCAGCGAGGCGAGCGTGCAGGAAACGCTCCAGCGCGGTCTTTCGATGGTCTGCGGCGAGAAGGTCAGGCTCACAGGTGTCGGACGCACGGACGCGGGCGTTCACGCCGAGCGCTATGTGGCCAATTTCCGCACGAGCTCCCGCATCCCCATCGACCGCCTGCCCTTCGCCGTCAACACCCACACGCCCGAGGACATCGTGGTGCGCGAGGCGCTGGAGGTGGCAGAGGATTTCAATGCCATCGGCTCGTGCCTGAGGAAGGAATACACCTACCGCATCTACAATTCGCGCATCAAGAACCCTTTTTATGTCAACCGCGCGTACTTCTATCCCAAAAGGCTCGACGAGGCCGCGATGGATGCGGCGGCGCGGGCCTTTGAGGGCACGCACGACTTCCGCGCCGTGCGCTCGGTCGGCACGGAGACCAAGACTACAATCCGCACCGTGCATTACTGCCGCGTGACGCGCAGCGGCGAGCTGCTGGAGCTGAAGGTCTGCGCGGACGGCTTTCTCTACAACATGGTGCGCGCCATCACCGGCACGGTGCTCTACGCCGCCGAGGGAAAGCTCACGGCGGAGGACATCCCGAAGATACTCGACGCCGGCGACCGCACGCTCGCCGGCCCCACGGTGCCGCCGGGGGGGCTTTACATGACAAGACTATGGTATGAGGATGAACGGCTCAATGACTGACAAGGAAAACCTCTCCCGCGAGGAGCTGCGCGCGGACCGCGCGGCGCCCGCGCGCCACGGCGCGCTGCACCGCATCGCCATGCTGGTGCTGGTGCTTGCCGTCGTGCTGGGGGCGGTGCTCGCCGCGGCCTATCTCGACCTCTCCAATTTTGACAGCCTGCGACGCGCGCTGAGCTATCATAAGGCCGATGCCGCGAGCGAGAATACCTATTCCTACGACAATGACCGAACGAACCGCTTCGCCCTGCTCGGCGACCGGCTGATCGTTGTTTCCACCACGCGCATGAGCGTGCTGGCGAACGACGGTACGGAGGTCTACGCCAAGGAGGTCAAGCTGGAGTCCCCCGCCATCGCCGTCGGCGGCAGGACGGCGGCGGTTTACAGCGTCGGCGGCACGGCGCTCTACCTGCTCGGAGAGAAGGGGCTGGTGCGCGATCTGAGCGCCGAGACCGGCGGGGGCGTTATTTCGGCGCGGCTCAACAGCTCCGACCTGCTCGCGCTCGTGACGGATAAGAGCGGCTACAAGTCCTCTGTGTCGGTCTACACGGCCGCCGGTGAGCGGGCCTTTACCTTCAATTCCTCCAACCGCTATATGCTCGACGCCTGCGTGGAGCGCAGCGGCAAGCATGTTGCCGTTGTGACGCTCGGCTCGGAGAACGCCTCGTTCGCCAGCACGATCCGCCGCTATGCGCTCGACCGGGAAACGGCGGTCTCGGAGTGCGTGCTGGACGATTCGCTGCTCTATGAGATCGGCAGCTTCGGCGGCACGCTCGTCGCCGTGACGAACGACCGCTTTCTCGCGCTCAGCGCGGACGGCTCGCTTGGCGGCTCCTACGATTACGCCTATCCCTATCTGCGCGGCAGCACGCTCGGCGGCGCGGACTTCGGTGCGCTCGTGCTCTCGCGCTATCGCTCCGGCAGCGCGGGGCGGCTCGTCACCGTCGGCGCGGGGGGCAACCTCATCGCCTCGCTCGACACGCAGCGCGATGTGCTGGACATTTCGGCGGCGGGGAAGTATCTCGCGGTGCTGTACAGCGACGAGCTGGTCATCTACACCGAGGATCTGAGCGAATACGCCTCGCTCGCCGACACGCAGTACGCCCGCGGCGTGCGGATGCGCGACGACGGCTCGGCGGTGCTGCTCGGCTCGCGGCGCGGCTGGCTCTATGTGCCGTAATTCGCCGGAAATAGAAGATTTTTTCACTTGAAAGGCGCGTGAAAAGCGTGGATAATGGTCTTATCATCGATCTTGTTCTTGCCGCTGCGCTGGCGGTGTTTGCCGTTCTCGGCGCGCGCAAGGGGCTGATTTGCAGTCTGATGGCACTTGTGAGCGTGGTGGTCGCGCTCATCGGCGCGACGCTGCTCACCGCGATGTTCGTCGAGCCGGTCACCGACCTCGTGTTCCCCAAGGTGCAGGAGAAGGTCATCGGGCAGTTTGAGCGTGACATCCCAACGGCCGCGCTCGCTCCGGAGGGCGACGATCTGAGTGCCGGCGGGCTTTTGCCCGATGAGCTCAGCGAGGCGCTCGGCAGTGCGCTCGACACGCTCAAGCGCTTCGGCGTTTCGTCCGACGCCATCGACGGCGTGACGAAGGAGGTCGGCGACTCTGTCGCTTCGGCGGCGGAGCGGGCGGCCTATCTGTTGGTGAAAACGGTGGTGCAGGCGGCGCTGTTCCTCGTGCTTTTCCTGCTGCTGCTTTTGCTGCTCCGCCTGCTCACGCATGGGCTCGACCGACTCTTTTCCCTGCCCGTGCTCGCGCAGCTCAACGGCCTCGGCGGCGCGGCGCTCTCGCTCGTCGAGGGCGCGCTGCTCCTTTTCCTTGTTGTCTATCTCGCGCCGCGCCTTGGCGTGACGTGGTTTGCGGACCATGCGGCGGGGACGCACCTGCTCGCGTGGTTTATGAACAACACCCCGCGATCCATCATCGCATCTCTCACATAACGGAGGTTTCCCAACTATGCAGCCACAACTTTGTTCCAGATGTAAAAAGAATGTCGCCGTCGTCTTCATCACCCGCATGGAGAACGGAAAAAATATCAACGAGGGGCTTTGCCTCAAGTGCGCCAAAAATCTCGGCCTGCCGCAGGTGAGCGAGATGATGCAGCGCATGGGTATCACCGACGAGGACCTCGACACCATCTCCAACGAGATGATGAGCGCCTTCGGCGGCGCCGAAAGCCTTGAGGGCATCGACGCACCCGAGGGCGACGAGGATGAGGACGGCAAGACCGCGACCTTCCCCTTCCTCGGGCGGCTCTTCGGTCAGAACGGCGACGCGCCTGCGACCGCAGACGGCGCGGCGGAGGGCGCGGGCCGCGCCGAGCGCGGCAAGAAGGGCGATAAGCCCGCCAAGCACAAATTCCTCGACAGCTATTGCATCAACCTTTCCCAGCGCGCCCGCGACGGCAAGCTCGACGCGGTGATCGGCCGGGCGGAGGAAATTGAGCGCGTGGTGCAGATCTTGAACCGCCGCCAGAAGAACAACCCCTGCCTCATCGGCGAGCCGGGCGTCGGCAAGACCGCCATCGCCGAGGGGCTTGCCCAGCGCATCGTGGCGGGCGAGGTGCCCTTCAAGCTGCGCAGCAAGGAGGTGTATCTCCTCGACCTTACGGCGCTCGTCGCAGGTACGCAGTTCCGCGGCCAGTTTGAAAGCCGCATGAAGGGGCTGATCGAAGAAATTCGCAAGCTTGGCAACATCATCCTCGTCATCGACGAGGTACACAACATCGTCGGCGCGGGCGATGCCGAGGGCAGCATGAACGCCGCCAATATCTTAAAGCCCGCGCTCTCGCGCGGCGAGATCCAGGTCATCGGCGCAACGACCTTCAACGAGTACCGCAAGCACATCGAGAAGGACACCGCGCTCGAGCGCCGCTTCCAGCCCGTGACGGTCAACGAGCCGAGCATGGAGGATACGCTCAAAATTCTCAAGGGCATCGCCCACTACTATGAGAGCTTCCACGGCGTGAAAATTCCCGACGGCATTCTGCGCCAGGCGGTCGTGCTCTCCGAGCGCTACATCACCGACCGCTTCCTGCCCGACAAGGCCATCGACCTCATCGACGAGGCCTGCTCGGACATGAACCTGCACGACGAGAACATCAACCGCCGCATGGAGCTGCGCCGCGAGCTGGACGATTACGCCAAGGAGCGCGAGCTGCTGGAGGCGGAGACGGAAAATCCCGACTTCGAGCGCCTTGCCGAGCTCAGGAGCCTTGAGCTCAAGGCGCAGAGCGAGCTGGACGCGCTTTGCGCGCAGGGTGACCCCGAGCTGAAGATGGACAATCTTGCCCGCGTCATCGAGCTGTGGACGAAAATTCCCGCGAGCCGCATCAGAGAGGCTGAGTTCAAGCGCCTCTCCGAGCTGGCCGACCGCCTCAAAGGACATATCATCGGGCAGGACGAGGCGGTGGATGCCGTTGCCGCGGCGATCCGCCGCGGGCGCGTGGGCATCAGCCCCAAGCACAAGCCCGTGAGTTTCATTTTCGTCGGCCCGACGGGCGTGGGAAAGACGGAGCTTGTCAAGCAGCTTGCCGCCGACCTATTCGATTCGCCCGATTCGCTCATTCGCCTCGATATGTCGGAGTTTATGGAGAAGCACTCGGTCTCGCGGCTCGTCGGTTCGCCGCCGGGCTACGTCGGCTACGACGAGGCGGGGCAGCTGACGGAGAAGATCCGCCGCAAGCCCTACGCCGTCATCCTCTTCGACGAGATCGAAAAGGCGCACCCCGATGTTCTCAATGTTCTGCTGCAAATTCTCGACGACGGTGAGATCACCGATGCGCACGGGCGCAAGGTGAACTTTGAAAACACCGTCATCGTGATGACCTCCAACGCAGGATCGGATCGCAAGGAGGGCAGCGTCGGCTTCGGGCGCAGCGTGAACGAGCAGAACCGCGAGCGCATCATGAAGGCGCTCGGAGACTTCCTGCGCCCAGAGTTCATCAACCGCGTGGACGAGATCATCTGCTTCAACCGCCTCGATGAGAAGGACTTCACCGCCATCGCGCGCATCATGCTCGACGAGCTGACAGCAAGCCTGAAGGAGAAGGGCTTCACCTTCACCTACGACGACGAGGTGGCGGAGCATCTTGCAAGCAAGTCCTACTCGCTCACCTACGGCGCGCGCAACCTGCGCCGCACCATTCAAAAGGAGCTGGAGGACGTCATCGCCACGCGCATCATCGACTCCTACGATCACCCCGTCACGCAGCTGCGCGCCGTGATGAAGGACGGCGCGGTCGACCTTTTGAGCCTGTAAGAGAAAAAAGAGAGAAAAGGGGAGGGAGAACATGAAAAATCCGTTCCGCAAGGACATTGAGCCGCGCTGCGCCTACTGCGCCAACGGCTCGGCGGTGAGCGAGCGTGAGGTCGCCTGTTCGCGCAAGGGCGTGATGGACAGCGCCGACAGCTGCCGCCATTTCCGCTACGATCCCCTGCGCCGCGTGCCGCCGCGCCCCGCCTCGCTCGATCCCAAAGCGCACTCGCCGGAGGAGTTTTCCCTCTGACGGCAAAATATTAAGAGAGAGAAGGACACATCATGGAAGTCAAAACCGTTTACGCCGTCTACTTCAGCGCCACCGGAAAAACGCGCAAGGTCGTCACGACGCTGGCGAACGCCATTGCGCAGGCTCTTGACCTTCCGATGGAGACCATTGACTTCACGCTGCCCGCCGCGCGTGAGGAGAGCTATTCCTTTACGGACAAGGACCTCGTCGTGTTCGGCACACCGACCTACGCGGGCAAGGTGCCGAATAAGCTCCTGCCCTTTGTGCAGACAGGCTTTGCCGGCAACGGCGCGCTTGCCGTGCCGGTCGTGACCTTCGGCAACCGCAGCTTTGATAACTCTCTTGCCGAGCTGTGCAGGAGCCTGGAAAATGAGGGCTTCCACACCCTTGCCGCCGGAGCGTTCGCCTGCCAGCACGCCTTTTCCGATACGCTTGCCGCGGGCCGTCCCGACCACGAGGACATGACCGCGCTCGCGCAGCTCGGCGCGGCGGTCGTGACGAGGCTCGGCAAGCTGACCGAGGCGCCCGCGCCCATTCAGGTGGACGGCGACGCCGACGCGCCCTACTACCGTCCCCTCGGCCTCGACGGCGAGCCGAAGAACTTCCTCAAGGCCAAGCCGCAGACCGACATGGCGAAGTGTACGGGCTGCGGCGTGTGCGCGGCGCTCTGTCCGATGGGCAGCATCAGCCGCGAAAATCCCGCCGAGGTCACGGGCGTGTGCATCAAGTGCCATGCCTGCGTGAAGAATTGCCCCACCGGCGCGAAGTATTTCGACGATGAGGCATTCCTCTCCCACAAGGCAATGCTCGAGCGCGATTACAGCCGCCGCGCCGAGGATAAGCTGTTCCTGTAAAGGCAATGCAGACAGAAGAAAGGGAAGACCGTCCCGCAGGACGGTCTTCCCTTTGATGTTTTGTGTGTCACGCCGCGGGCCTTACTTGTGCAGCAGAGGGGAGAGGGGCTTGTAGACCAAAAAGCACAGCGCCACATCGATCATGCCCTTGACGAAGGTGAAGGGCATATTGAAGGTCAGCAGACATTCGAGCAGACCGTCTGCCGAGGGGCGGATGGCCTGATACATACCGAGGATCGCCTCGAGCGGCAGATGGTAGCAGACCACATAGGCGGGGTAGACGACGAAGTAGTTGAGCGGCACGGAGAGCACCGCCATCAGCAGTGCGCCGATGACCGCGCCGAGCAGCGCGCCCTTACGGGTCTTGTTGCGCCGATAAATGAAACCTGCGGTGAAGGCGAACACTGCGCCCATGAGGAAGTTGAAGAGCTCGCCCACATAGGCGGAGGAGGTGCCGTGCAGCACGGAAAAGAGCACGTTTTTGAGGAAAGCGACCGCCACGCCGTAGACGGGGCCGAGCGAGAAGGCGGCCAGCAGCTCGGGAAGGTCGGAGACGTCGAGCTTGACGAAGGCGGGGATCAGCGCGGGGATGGGGAACTCGATGAACATGAGCACGAAGGCGACCGCCGAGAGCATGGCGGTGACGGTCAGCTTGTGCGTGCGGCTGCGGTGGATGGCGCGGGGGGAGGGGACGGCGTTGACATTGGATTCGGACATAAAAAGACACTCCTTTTGGTCATATTCCTTGAAAGAACGAGTCTTCCAAGGTGCATGACGCAAAAAGAGCGTGGAAATTGCGTGATAACAGCGCGCAGCACATCTTCTCTCATCCGGACTGTGACCGTCGGTACCGGAATTTCACCGGGTCGTGCAGCAAAAAAGCCGCTTGCGGACTATGACCGCCGGTGGGGAGTTTCACCCCGCCTCGAAGACCAGTATTTCAAGTTTGGCTAAAGCATAGCACAGCGCAGGGAAAAATGCAAGGGGAAATTTTGTTCTTTACAAATCGAAACGAATGTTCTACAATAGGGACAGGAATGAGGGGAGGGGTAAGGATGCACGGAAAACCGGTGAGCTGCTGCTTCACGGGGCACCGTCCGGCAAAGCTGCCGTGGGGAGAGAATGAGAGCGACCCGCGCTGTCTGCGGCTCAAGGAGCGGCTGCGCGAGGTGATCGAGCGCGCGGCGGAGGACGGCTACACGCACTTCATCTGCGGCATGGCGGAGGGCTGCGACCTCTACTGCGCCGAGGCGGTGCTGGCGCTGCGCGAGCGGCGCGGCGGGGTGACGCTTGAGGCGGCGATCCCCTGCCCCACCCAGCCGGACAGCTGGAGCGCGGCGCAGCGCGAACGATACCGCCGCATTATTGAACGCTGTGACTACGAAACGATGGTGCAGGAGCGCTACTCGCGCGATTGTATGCAGCGGCGCAACCGCTACATGGTCGACCGTTCCTCGCTGCTCATCGCGGTGCATGACGGACTGCCCGGCGGCACGCGCTACACCATTGAATACGCCCTGCGCCGCGGCGTGAGCATCATTGATGTGCCCATCGAGGAATAGGCGGGCGGTCCCCGCTGTGCGGCGCGTGGGGGAGAGCGTGAAAGGAGTGCAGATTTGCACAATTATGACGCTAAGAAGCCGTTAAGAAACGAATGCCGGCGTTGATTTTTGGAAGGAGAAAAACTATACTGTACGCGGCAAAAGCCACAGGAGGATAAGGAAAAACAGAATGCGGCGGTGTCGGGGAAAAGCGCCCGATGCTGCCGCTGGAATTTTGTGATGAAAACACTCAAACGGAAGGTGATAACAAGATGGAAAGAAAGAAAAAGCAGCGCTTTGCGCTCGCGTGGCTCGCGGTCACGGCGGCGCTGCTGGTAAGCTCGCTGCTGGTGCCGTCCGCCGGCCACGAAGAGAGCGTTAGGGCCATGATGTGCGACGCTGTGCTGCACGGGGAGAACCGCTGCGCGCTTTTCGGCATGCAGGTCAACCCCGCGCTGATCTCCGCCGTGGTCGTGAGCGGAACGCTCCTGCTGGCCGCGGCGCTGATACGGGTGCTGGTGATTCCGCGCTTTCGCTATGTGCCGGGGCGTCTGCAATCGGCGCTGGAGCTGGCGGTGGAGACTTTCGACGGCCTTGCCAAAACGAACAGCCCGCACCGCAACAGCTTTCTCGGCGTCTACGCCTTCAGCGCGGGCGTGTACATCTTTATCGGCACGATCTTTGAGCTCTTCGGCTTTCAGACCGTCACCACGAACGGCATATCTATGGCGCTGCCCGCGCCGCTTTCCGATGTCAACGCGGCGATCTCGCTGGGGGTGCTCTCCTACCTTGTCATTCTATCGGGCGGCATCGCGGGCAACGGCCTCCGCGGCGTCGGCATGACGCTCAAGGAGTTCTCGCTGCCGCTGTCGATGAGCTTCCGATTATTCGGCGCGCTGCTCAGCGGATTGCTGGTTACGGAGCTGGTGTATTACTACGCCTCGCTCAGCTATGTGCTGCCGGTGATCGTGGGCGTGCTCTTCACGCTGCTCCACGCGCTCATTCAGGCTTATGTGCTCACGATGCTCACCACGCTTTTCTACGGCGAGATGAGCGAGCCGGCCCACCCGAAAACGGCGAAGGCATGATGCCGGCGCAAGCGATAGGAACAGAAAAACGATAAAGAACGATATATTAGGAGGTTTCCCTGCCATGAACCAGACCAAGAAAAGAACCGCCGCGGCGCTGCTCGCCGCGCTCATCGCTGTGATGACACTGAGCTTTGCGCTGACCGTCCCTGCGCTGGCAGACGGCCCTGACGCAGAGAGCGCCGTGCAGACGGAGCAGAGCGCCGAGGCTGCCGCGGACAAGACCTCCGGCGCGAAGGCCTATGCCTCCGCCATCGCCATCGGCCTTGCCGCCGCAGGCGGCGCGGTCGCCATGGCCATGGCGATCAGCAAGTCAGTGGAAGGCATTTCCCGTCAGCCCGAGGCGGACGGAAAGATCCGCACCACGCTGATGCTCGGCCTCGTGTTCATTGAGACCGCCATCATCTACGCGCTGTTGGTGATCATTCTCATCATCTTTGTGCTGTAAGGACGGGGGAGAGCATGAATATCCCGCTGAATATCAACTGGCAGCAGATCCTGCTCCATTTCTTCAATTTTTCCCTCCTTACGGGAGGGCTGTATCTGCTGCTCTATAAGCCCGTGAAGGATTTTATGCAAAAGCGCGAGCAGCACTACCGCGAGATGGACGCTGCCGCGCAGGAAAAGGAACGCGGCGCGGAGACGAAGCTCCAAAGTGCCGACGAGCGCCTGTCCGCGCTGGAAAACGAACTGGCGGAGCGGCGCGCGGCCGCCGCCAAGGAGGCGGAGGAGCTGGCGGCGCGTCAGCGCGCCGCGGCGCAGGCGCAGGCGGACAAGATCTTGACCGACGCCCGCACGCAGGCGGAGCGTGAGCGCGAGCGGATCGTCGCGGACGCCAACCGTGAGGCGGTGGCGATCGCCGAGGCGGCCATGGATAAGCTCACCGACGGCGCTTACGACAGCTTTCTTGCCTCGGCGGAAGCGGAGCAGAACGCATGAGCGGCGCAGGGTTGCAGGCGCGGCTCGTCAGCGCGGCCGCGCCCAATGATGCGCAGCGCGAGCGGCTCACCGCCTATCTGGAGAGAAAATACGGGCAGAGCGTCGAGCTGCTCTGGTGCGAGGACAAGCGCATCGCGGGGGGCTTCCGCATTGAGATCGGTTCAGAGATCATCGACTGGACGACCGGCGGGCGGCTCAGCCAGCTCAAGGAACGGCTCAGCCGCCTGAGCGCGGCGGGGCAGTCCGTGATCCCGCTCGTGCGCGAGACGGTGGAGAGCTGGGTGCCGGAGGTGCTGGCCTACGAGGTCGGCACGGTGCTGACCGTCGGCGACGGCATCGCCCGTGTGGACGGCCTTTCCGGCGCATCCTACGGCGAGATCTTACTCTTTGAGGGCGGCGTGCGCGGCATGGTGCAGGACCTTGCCGAGCGCTCCATCGGATGCATCCTATTCGGTGACTATGAGTCCGTGCGCGCGGGCGGCGCGGTGCGCCGCACAGGGCGGACCGCAGGCGTTGGCGTGGGCGAGGGCTGTCTCGGCCGCGTGGTCAACGCGCTCGGCGTGCCCATCGACGACCTCGGCGACATCACGACCGACACCTATCGGCCCATTGAAAGTCCCGCGCCCGGTATCCTTGACCGGCAGAGCGTCAACCGACCCATGGAGACCGGTATCCTGTCCATCGACTCGATGTTCCCCATCGGCCGCGGGCAGCGCGAGCTGATCATCGGCGACCGGCAGACGGGCAAGACCGCCATCGCGGTGGACACCATCCTCAACCAGAAGGGCAAGGATGTGGTGTGCATCTATGTTGCCATCGGGCAGAAGGCCAGCTCGGTCGCGCAGCTTGCTGCGCTGCTGCGTGCGCACGGCGCGATGGACTATACCTGCATTGTCTGCGCGGGTGCGAGCGACTTTGCCTCCATGCAGTATATTGCGCCCTATGCCGGCTGCGCTTTGGGCGAATACTTTATGGAAAAGGGGCGCGATGTGCTCATCGTCTACGACGACCTGAGCAAGCACGCCATCGCCTACCGCGCGCTGAGCCTGCTGCTCGGACGCTCTCCGGGCCGCGAGGCCTACCCCGGAGACATCTTCTATCTCCACTCCCGCCTGCTCGAACGCTCGGCGCATCTGAGCGCGGCGCGCGGCGGCGGCAGCATGACGGCGCTGCCCATCGTGGAAACGCTCGACGGCGATGTTTCCGCCTATATCCCGACCAACATCATCTCCATCACGGACGGTCAGATCTACCTGGAAAGCAGCCTCTTTTTCGCCGGTCAGCGTCCCGCGGTCAACGTGGGCCTTTCCGTTTCGCGTGTCGGCGGCGCGGCGCAGACCAAGGCGATGAAAAAGGCGGTCGGCTCGCTGCGCCTCGACCTCGCGCAGTACCGCGAGATGGAGGCCTTCACGCAGTTCTCCAGCGACCTTGACGACGAGACCAAGCAGCAGCTCAGCTACGGGCAGAGCCTGATGCGGATGCTGCGTCAGAACCGCTCGCACCCATACAGCCTTGCCCAGCAGGTCGTTTTGCTGGTGAGCGCGCTGGGCCATGTGCAGCAGGAGCTGCCGATCGAGCGCATCGAGGCGTTCAACGCCGCGATGCTCGCGGACTTTGCTGCACAGCAGAGCATTCTCATGGGCGAGCTGGAGCGGACGGAGACCTTGACGGACGAGGGACGCAGGGCGATCCTCGCGCAGGCGAGAGAGAGCCTCAAGAGCTTCCTCGCCGCGCAGCGGTGAGCGGCCATGCCGAGCACGAGTGAGATCCGCCGGCGCATTGCCGGCGTTCGTCAGACGCAGAAGATCACCCACGCGATGTACCTCATCTCATCGGCGAAGCTGCGCCGCGCAAGGCAGGAGCTGGACCGCACACGGCCTTATTTCGACGCGCTCGGACGCGAGATCGAGCGCATCTTCCGCGTGGACGACGGTGTGGAGAGCCGCTATTTCCACCGCAGCGGAACGCCGGAGGCGGGCGGCGCGTGCGCCTGCCTTGTCATCACGGCGGACAAGGGGCTGGCCGGCGCTTACAACCACAATGTGCTCAAGCAGGCACAGCGCCAGCTTGCCGAGCATCCGACCACCAAGCTCTATGTGGTCGGGGAGTTCGGCCGCCGCTGGTTCGACCAGCGCAGGATCCCCATTGAGCACAGCTTTCTCTATACGGCGCAAAATCCCAACATCTACCGTGCCCGCGAGATCGCGCGCGTGCTGCTTGAGGCCTATGAGAGCGGCGCGGCGGACGAGATCGACATCATCTATACGGATATGACCTCGGGCATGAACGAGACCGTGCAGCGGATGCGTCTGCTGCCGCTCGAGCGCAGAGAGGGCGGCGAAAACGGCAGCACGGAAACGGCGATCCCCTTTGAGCCCTCGCTCGGCGCGGTGCTCGACAGCGTGGTGCGCAGCTACATTTCCGGCTATATTTACAGCGCGCTCGTGGACAGCTTTTGCAGCGAGCAGAGCGCGCGCATGGCGGCGATGAACGCCGCCGACGAGAACGCGGAGGAGCTGCTCACGCAGCTCTCCAAGCAGTATAACCGCGCGCGGCAGGCTGCCATCACGCAGGAGATCACCGAGATCTCCGCCGGTGCGCGCGCCCAGAGAAACAAGAAGAAGGAGGCGCAGGCATGAAGCACGGTATCATCACGGCGGTCTCCGGCCCTGTGGTCGATGTCCGCTTTTCCGACGCGGCGCTCCCGCCGATCAACGACGCGCTGACGCTGGAGCTTGGCGGAGGGCGCTGCACGATGGAGGTCGCGCAGCATCTCTCGCACGACACGGTGCGCTGCATCCTCATGTCCGGCAGCGAGGGCATCTCGCGCGGCATGGAGGTCGAATGCGAAGGCCACGGCATTCAGGTGCCGGTCGGCAAGACGGTGCTGGGGCGTATGTTTGATGTGCTCGGCACGCCCATCGACGGCAAGGGCGCTCTGCATGAGCCCGTCGAGCGCTGGAGCATCCACCGCCGCCCGCCGAGCTTTGCCGACCAGCAGCCCGCGGCCGAGATATTGGAGACGGGCATCAAGGTCATCGACCTGCTCGAGCCCTACGCCAAGGGCGGCAAGATCGGACTGTTCGGCGGCGCAGGCGTCGGCAAAACGGTGCTCATTCAGGAGCTGATCCACAATGTCGCCATGCAGCACGGCGGCTACTCCATCTTTGCCGGCGTCGGCGAGCGCAGCCGCGAGGGCAACGATCTGTGGTTTGAAATGCAGGAGAGCGGCGTGGCGGACAAAACCGCGCTCGTGTTCGGGCAGATGAACGAGTCGCCGGGCGTGCGTATGCGCGTGGCACTTTCGGGCTTGACCATGGCGGAGTATTTCCGCGACACGGAGCACAAGGATGTGCTGCTGTTCATCGACAATATTTTCCGCTTTGTGCAGGCGGGCAGCGAGGTGTCCACGCTGCTCGGGCGTATGCCCTCGGCGGTCGGCTACCAGCCGACGCTCGCCAACGAGATGGGTATGCTGCAAGAGCGCATCACCTCGACCAAGGCCGGCTCCGTCACCTCGGTGCAGGCGGTCTATGTTCCTGCGGACGACCTCACCGACCCCGCGCCTGCGACGACCTTCTCCCACCTTGACGCGACGACGGTTCTGAGCCGCAAGATCGCCGAGCAGGGCATCTACCCCGCGGTCGATCCGCTTGCGTCCACCTCGCGCATTCTGGAGGCGGACATTGTCGGCGCGGAGCACTATGCCATCGCCCGCAGGGTGCAGGAGACCTTGCAGAAATATCAGGAATTGCAGGACATCATCGCCATCCTCGGCATGGAGGAGCTCAGCGAGGACGACCGCAAGGTGGTCGCCCGCGCGCGCCGCATCCAGCGCTTTTTGTCTCAGCCGTTCCATGTGGCCGAGAAGTTCAGCGGCCTCAAGGGTGTCTATGTCCCGATGAGAGAAACGCTGCGCGGCTTTGGCGAGATCCTCTCCGGCAGCATGGACGAGTATCCTGAGGCGGCCTTCTTCAACGCGGGTACGATCGACGACGTTGCCGTGCGGGCTAAGGCGATGCGGGAGGAGGGGGCATGAGTACCTTCCCGCTGGAGATCCTTGCCGCGGACGGCGCGTTCTTCCGCGGCGAATGCCAAAGCCTCACCATACCTGTGTCGGACGGTCGCCTGGGTATCCTCGCGCACCACAGCGACCTCATCAGCGCCGTTGTACCGGGGCAGGTGGAATTCACCCTGCCGGACGGCGCGCGCCGCACCGCACTGGTTGACGCGGGCTTGATCAAGGTCGAGGACGGCAGTGTGCTGCTGCTCGTCGACAGCGCCGAGCGCCCCGAGGAGGCCGAGGCCAACCGTGCACGCCGCGCGGCGGAGCGAGCGCGGGAGGAGGAGCTGCAACGCCGCAGTATGCAGGAATACAACGCGGCACAGGCCGCGCTGGCCCGCGCCTTCGCGCAGATGCGCGGCGAGGAAAAGGATAAGTGAAAAAGAAAAAGAGCGTCGTGCGATGAAGCCATCGCACGACGCGTTTCTATTGTGTTTTGCCGTATTCAGATGTCGAATACGCCCATGATGGCGATGCCGATGACCACGAGAGCTATCATCGCATAGTGCTTCCATGAGAGCTTTTCTTTGAGGAAGAGGCGGCTCCACAGCACACTCGCCGCGCAGTAGGAGCTGATGATGGGCGCGGACATGGCAAGGTGCTCGGTGTCTGCGATGGCATAGATGTAGGCGAATTGGCCCGCAGTCTCGCAGACCGCGCCGAGGTACTTCGGTACCTCCCTTTTGGGAACAAGGCTGTTCTTGCGGATCAGCACGACATAGATGAAGCTGACGACAGCAGCGAAGAGGAAGGTCAGCTCATAGGCACAGTTGGCGGAGGCTGCCGCTTGCTTGGCGCACTCCTTCAGTGTGGCATACATGCCGCTGTCAAAGGCTTGTGCGGTCAGCGTTTCGAGCACGCGGTTGTCCGCGAAGGTGCCCGCCGCGTCGAGCAGGCAGTAGGCCACCGGCAGCGCGAGGGCGAGAAAGCTCTTGGCGTACTTGCGGTTGCCCTCAGCCTGACGCGCCGCGCGCAGCTCGGGGTCCTCGGTCGCGTCCACCACGCCGAGACCGATCGCGCCGACGCAGACCAAGATCACGGCGAAGATGGCGAGCGGAGAGTAGTCCTCGCCGCCGAGGAAGGCGAGCGTCATCACGGCGACGAGCGCGCCCGAGGAATTGCAGATCGGGGAGGAGACGGACAGCTCGATATACCGCAGCCCCAGATAGCCGAGCGTCATCGAGCTGATGTAGAGCAGCGACACGGGCAGGTAGGTGAGGATGATAGCAAAGCTGATCTCCGTCCCGCCGACGAAGATCTCATACGCCGCGTGCAGGCCCATGACGACGCCGACCGCGATGACCATTTTGAGATGGCTGAGCGAATCGTCCTCGTCGCGGCAGCCGATCTTGGAAAAGAGGTCGCTGCCGCTCCAGCAGAGCAGCGCAATGAGAGAAAGCCAAAACCACATATTGAATTGTTAAACTCCTTTTATCTGTCAGATTTTTGTGTCAAAAAGCGGACAGAAAGCGGCGGCGGTCTGCGCCGGAAGTGACGGTTGGTGAGGGGAGTCCTTCGGATCAGCATAGCAAGACCCTCCTAACAAATAGAGTCAGGGCAGTGTGACCAGCCCTGCGTCAAGCATTTTCTGAAGCGAGAGCAGCACGCCGAGCTTGGCGTGATACCAGGTCAGGCCCCCTTGATAGTAGACCGCGTAGGGCGGGCGGATGGGACCGTCGGCGGACAGCTCGATGGAGCTGCCCTGCACGAAGGCGCCCGCCGCCATGACGACCTGCGCGTCATAGCCGGGCATATCGCCGGGGACGGGGTCTACATAGCTGTCCACCGGTGCGGCGGCCTGGATACCCTTGCAGAAGGCAAGCATCCCCGCGGGGCTTTTGAGCTCTACGCACTGAATGATGTCGTGCCGCTCCTCGCGCGAGGAGGGGACGACATGAAAGCCGAGGGACTCATACACGGCGGCGGTGAATACCGCGCCCTTGACCGCGCCGGAGACGACATTCGGCGCGAGGAAGAAGCCCTGATAGAGCGCGGGCATCAGCCCGAGGTTCGCGCCGACCTCCTGCCCCAGTCCGGGGGCGGAGAGGCGGTAGGCGCAGCGGTCCACGCACCTCTGCGTGCCGGCGATGTAGCCACCGATGGGCGCGAGACCGCCGCCGGGGTTTTTGATGAGGCTGCCGACGATCATATCTGCGCCGACATCGCTCGGCTCGAGCGTTTCGACGAACTCGCCGTAGCAGTTATCGACCATGACGATGACATCGGGCTTGACCGCGCGGCAGACGGCGATGGCCTCGCCGATCTGCGCGACCGAGAGCGTCGGACGCGGCTGGTAGCCCTTGGAGCGCTGGATGTGGATGAGCTTCGTTTTCTCCGAGATCGCCGCGCGGATGGCGGGGAGGTCGAAGCTGCCGTCGTCCAGAAGCTCGACCTGCCGGTAGCTCACGCCGTACTCCGCGAGCGAGCAGGGGGAGGGACGGATGCCGATGACCTCCTCGAGCGTATCGTAGGGCCTGCCGGAGACGGCGAGCAGCTCATCGCCGGGCAGCAGGTTCGCGCTCAGCGCGACGGCGAGCGCGTGGGTGCCGCAGGTGATCTGCGGGCGCACGAGCGCGGCCTCGGTGTGGAAGGCGTCGGCGTAGACGCGCTCTAAATTGTCGCGGCCCTCGTCGTCGTAGCCGTAGCCGGTCGAGGCGGCAAAATGCGTGGCGTTGACGCGGTTTTTCTGCATCGCGGCGAGCACCTTCGCCTGATTGATCTCCGCGCGCGCGTCGATCTCGGCAAAGCGGGGAGCGAGCGTTTCGAGTATGTTTTCGCCGTAGGCGAGGACCTCTTCGCTCACGCCGAGGGTCTTGTAAATTTCTGCGGCAGTCATCTCAGTTCTCCTTTTTGAGCGTTTCGGGGAAATCCACGCCGTTGCACTTCAAAACAAAGCGCAGCGGGTAGTCGCGGTCGAGATAGTTTTTCTCAAACCACGCATAGGTTGCCACGGGCAGACGGCGCAGCTCGGGCGCCTCGCAGCGCAGGGCGTCGAAGACCATGCGGTCGCCTGAGAGCAGCGCGGCGGCGACCTCCATCTGTCCCTCCGCGCGCAGGCGGTCGAGGCAGACGTCCATAATGACCGCGCAGGCGCGCTCCTCGTCGGTCTCGGCATAGTCCTCGCGGTGGGCGAGCCAGTAGAGAAATTCGTCGGGGTCGAGGTCGAGCTGCGTCGTGACCTGCGAGAGCTTGTAGAAGCCCGCGCGGTCGTTCGCGCGGAGCACCTCGATGAGGTAGGCGATGAGGTTTTCGTCCAGCATCAGGCAGTCGCAGAACACCTCGAAGGCGTGCTTGCCCGCGTCGGGATCGGGGGCGGGTTCGTCCGCTTTTTCGACGGGCGGTGCTTCCGTCTGCGCTGCGCCGCCGAGCGCCATGCGCGCGAAGAGCGCGCGGGCGAAGTCCTCCTCGTTGAAGCCGTCAAGCAGGCCGTCCGGCAGCGAGTCGCCCGCAGCATCGGCGCAGCGGCGCACGAAGTCCGGTACGCTGACGCCCTTGAGCGCGGCTTGCAGACTCATCGCGCGCGCCTCGGGTGCTTCGCCGCTGAGGGCGATGCCCTCGGGCGCGGCGAGCGTACCCTCGCACAGGGCGTTCATGTATTTGAGGTAAAGGTCGCAAAGCTCCATCGTGAGGCCCCCAAATTTCAAAAGTGGATATAATGTATCATACCGCGCGGAAAAATGCAAGGGCCGCGCTTGCAAGGAGCGGACGGATATGGTATAACATAATGGAAATTCATGGAAAACAAGCAAATGGAAACGGAGGAAGAAAGATGAAGTGCAGATGCTATACGGCTCTCATGGTCGTTTTGCCGCTGTTTGTCGGCTCAGGAGCGACGACGGCGCTCCTTGCCCATTTTTTCGGACGGGGACAGGACATCGCGCAGAGTCCGATTTTTATGGCATTGCTTGCGGCTGCGGGAATGGGTTCGGGGATTGCGAACCTCTGGAGACTTATCGAGAAGGCGGAAGGAGGAAGCGGTCATGAAGCACAAGCGGAGCCTTGAGGCACTGATCGTCGGCTTTGTGCTGACCATTGCGGTCAGCTTTTTCAGCACGAAGATAGCGGGAGCTGTGCTCGCCGTGTCGCTTATTCAAATGTTTCTCTTTTACCGCTGCCCGCACTGCGGGTACGGGCTTTACAATGTCTGCGGCATAATGCCGAGCTGCTGCCCCAACTGCGGCGAGGATCTGTAAAGCGAAGCCTGCCGCATCCGCGTGAAGGGAGTGTGAGCCATGCGAAGGACCCGCCGCAGCGGAGGCTTTTTCCTCTGTCTGCTGCTCAATGTGCTGCTGAATTGGGAGGGCGTCATCCCTGCGGCGCTTTTATTTGCGCTGCACCGTTGGCGCGGCTGGCCGCTTTGGTGGGCGGGAGCTGCGCTCGCGCTCTGGATCGGCGGGCTGATCGTTTGGATGCTTGTCCTCGGCTGGGCGAGCGACTGCGGCAGCCGCCGCGACGAGCCGCGGGAGAACAAAAATCCCTATTCCGCCAGGCAGTACCCGAAGAAAGAGCATATCACGGAGCGAAACGAATGAAGCAATGCGCGAGCGTCACTGCTCGCGCATTTTCTCAAAGATGGCAAGATTGCTCCGCAGCCGTTCCTCATTCGGCGCAAGCGCGACGGCCTCGCGGCAGGCGGCAGCGGCGCTTTCCGCGTCGCCGAGGTGGGCGTAGGCGAGCGAGAGCAGGTCGTAGGGGAGGCTCCCCCAGGCGTCCGCCTCGCAGATATAGGTGCGCGGGCGCTCGGTGATGGCGAGCGCGGCGCGCAGCACATCGACCAGCGCGTACCAGCGCCCCTGCGCGTAGAGGAGCTGCGCGTAGTCCATGTACGGCTCGCGCAGGTGCGGGGCCTCGGCGACGGCGCGGTGCAGCCAGCGCTCCGCCGAATCGTCCTGTTCAAGCGCGCGCAGGCAGCGGGCGATGTAGCGCATCGACGCGCAGCGTTCGTCCGCCCAGACGGCGGAGGGCAGCGTCAGGTGCCACGCGAGCGTTTCAATGGCCTTCTGCCACTCGCCGCGGAACATATACTCCCGCCCAAGGTAATGGCAGTTTCGGTCGTTCTGCGGGTCCTCCCGAACGGCCAGCTCCAGCAGCGGCAGGTATTGCCCGCGGGACTTCGTCTCGTCGGGGTGATGGTCGAGCTGCACGCCGGCCGCGTCCACGAAGCGCTCCGCGCCCTCGCCGGTGTAGGCAAGCGTCTCATGCACCGGACTTGCCCAGCGGTAGCAGCCGTTTTTGTGAATTTTATCCGCCCAGAACACCATGCCCTCGCTGCCGTCTGGCCGAAAGCTCCAGGTGTAGCGGTAGCGGGCGCGGGTGGTGTCCGGCTGCCATGTGCGCTCCAGCGCGGCGCGCCAGCCGGGGTGGAACTGCTCGTCGAGATCGATGGCGCAGCAGATGTCCGCGTCGGCGGGAATGAGCCCCAGCGACTCATTCCGCGCCGTATCGAAGCGCCACGGCGCGATGACTGTTTCGCCCACGATGGCCCCGCGTGAGCGCAGACGCTCCACTGTGTCGTCGGTCGAGCCGGTGTCGAGCACACAGACATAATCGGCCTCGGACATCGAGTCCATGAAGCGGTCGACGAACTGCGACTCATTTTTGCAGATGGCGTAAACGCATACCTTCAAAGCGAATATCCCTCCCATGCTATGTAGGCGGCGCGGAATCTCCGCGCCGCGTTGCTTTGCTTCTCTCAGGTGGCGAGCAGACCCGCCGCGCGCAGGCTTGCGAGCAGCGCGTTGAGCTGAGCCGCCGTGTTGCCGGGATCGGTGGTGTCTGCGACCGCCGCCGCGGGACGGATCGTCGCCGCGGGGCCGGTGGGGCCGACAGGCCCCTGAGGACCGTCAGCGCCGACAGGACCGACAGGACCCTGCGGGCCGGTAGGCCCGGTGGGACCGGCAGGACCAACTGCACCGACTGCACCGGCAGGCCCCTGCGCACCCTGAAGGCCCTGCGGGCCCATGGGACCCGTGGGACCCTGTGCTCCCTGCGCGCCCGCCGGACCGGCAGGACCCTGCGGGCCTTGCAGACCCTGCACGCCCTGCGGCCCCGTGGGACCGATGGGACCGGGAACGCCCTGAAGCCCCTGCACGCCCTGCGGACCGGTCGGACCGATCACGCCGTAGGGCGGATACGGAGGCGGCGGACACGGCGGCGGGCAAGGACGCGGGCAGCACGGATTTTCGCAGCAGCTATTGCCGCAATTACCCTGATAACGATTGATAGCGATCACCCTCCTTGAGAGCCTTCGGCGGCGCGCCGCCGAGGGCGCAGACCTTTGGCCTGCGGTTCAGTCTATGCGGCGAGACGCAAAAAGGTCCCGCCTGCTTGAGGCGGGACCCTTCAAGGGATATTCTCTTTTGCGCGGCGCTTACAGCGCGGCGCGGAGCGCGTCCACGCGGTCGCACTTCTCCCACGCGACACCGAGCTCCTCGCGGCCCATGTGACCGTAGGCGGCGAGCTGGCGGTAGATGGGGCGGCGCAGGTCGAGGTCGCGGATGATGGCGGTCGGGCGCAGGTCGAAGACCTTCTCGACTGCGTCCTCAAGCCGAGAGTCGCTGACCGTACCGGTGCCGAAGGTCTCGACCAGCACGCTCACGGGGCGCGCTACGCCGATGGCGTAGGCGAGCTGCACCTGACACTTCGTGGCAAGGCCCGCGGCGACGATGTTCTTGGCGATCCAGCGCGTGGCGTAGGCCGCGGAGCGGTCCACCTTCGTAGGGTCCTTGCCCGAGAAGGCGCCGCCGCCGTGCGGGGCGCTGCCGCCGTAGGTATCGACGATGATCTTGCGGCCTGTGAGGCCGCTGTCACCCTGCGGGCCGCCGATGACAAAACGGCCGGTTGGGTTAACATAAAACTTTGTCTCGCTGTCCAGCAGCTCCGCGGGAACGGTGGGCTTGATGACCAGCTCGATCATGTCGCGGCGGATCTGCTCGAGCGTCGCCTCGGGCGCGTGCTGCGTGGAGACGACCACCGTGTCGATGCGCTTGGGCTTGCCGTTTTCGTCATACTCGACCGTGACCTGCGTCTTGCCGTCGGGGCGCAGATAGTCCACGAGCCCCTGCTTGCGCACCTCGGCGAGGCGCTTTGCCATCTTGTGCGAGAGGGAGATGGCGAGCGGCATCAGCTCACTCGTTTCATCGCAGGCGTAGCCGAACATCATGCCCTGGTCGCCCGCGCCGTTGTCCAGTCCGCTTGCGCCGCTTTCCTTGTTCTCAAGGGAGTTGTCGACGCCCATGGCGATGTCGCCGCTCTGCTCGTCGATGTTGGTGATGATGCCGCAGGTCTCACAGTCGAAGCCGTACTTCGCGCGGTCGTAGCCGATGGAGCGGATGACCTCGCGCGCGATCTTGGAGATGTCCACATAGCAGCTCGTCGTGATCTCGCCCATGATGTGGACGAGGCCGGTGGAAACGGTCGTCTCGCAGGCGACGCGGCCGTTGGGATCCTTTTCCATGATGGCGTCGAGCACCGCGTCGGAGATCTGGTCGCAGATCTTGTCGGGATGCCCCTCGGTGACGGACTCGGAGGTGAATAAACGCTTTGCCATAATTCTTTCTTTCCTTTCTTTTCTCGCGGGAGAACAAAAAGCGCTCTGCCGAACCGACAGAGCGCGAAAACTTTTGCTTTCCCTCATCTTTCGATTCGTTCGACGGATTTGGCACCTTGCATTGCAGGTTGTCGTGGTATCATCGGGCCGTTCCCTCCACCACTCTTGATGAAGTATGAACTTTTGAAACTTTGCTACGATATATTTTACCCATGCCAGGGCAGTTTGTCAACCGATTTTTTACGAAGCTGCGCAAATGGAAGCTTTTTCGTGCCCGCTCAGTCCGCCGTCTGGTGCGAGAGGATGCGCCAGTCCTCGCCGCTTTTTTGCAGTGTCAGCTTTCTTGCGGGGTTGCCCGGCAGATAGCCCGCTGTCCACAGAGAAACGGTATCGGCGTCCTTTTCACCGTAATAGGGGACGAACATACCGGGGGGAAAAGTCAAGCAGCGGCGGAATTTTTGCGGAATTTATAATTTGGTAATGACTTTTCCCAACACATGGGGTACAATGCTGGATAAGCTATTATTGCCACGGGAGGAATCGACCTTGAACTCACTTCGCCGCCGCATCGACCGCTTCTGCGTTCTGCATCCGAATTTCGGTATTCCGAACCTGATGCTCTACATCGTCATCGGCAACATCGCCTTTTATCTGCTCTCCCTGTTTTCCTCGCTCAACAACACCTCGTTCTATTCCATTCTCAGCTTCAGCTGGGCGGGGCTCAAGGCGGGGCAGCTCTGGCGGCTTTTGTCGTTCAGCTTCTTGCCGATGGATACCCGACCTTTTTGGCTGCTCGTGAGCTGCTACTTTTACTACTGGATCGGCTCGACGCTCGAGCGCGAGTGGGGTACGGCAAAGTTCACCATCTACTACCTCAGCGGCGTGCTGCTCACGGCGCTCGGCGCGGTGCTTACGAGCCTGCTCACGGGCATTGACTATCAGGTCGCGGGCGCGGCGTATGTGAACCTTGCGATGTTTTTCGCCTTCGCAACGCTCTATCCCGACGCGCAGGTGCTGCTGTTCTTTATCATTCCGATCAAGATCAAGTGGCTCGCCATTTTGGACGCTTGCTACTTCGCGTATATCATCTTCTTCTGTGCCGCCGCGCGCTACTGGATCGGTGCGGTGCTGCCGCTCGTGGCGCTGCTGAACTTCTTCGTGTTCTTTGCGCCGGAGATCGGGCGCTTTGTCAAGCGCGAGCAGGTGAGAGGCAAGCAGGCGGCGCACTTCCACAACACCGTCCGTCAGACGCAGCGCGAGCAGGCCACGCAGGGCTACCGCCACAAGTGCGCGGTCTGCGGCCGCACGGATGCCACGAACCCGGAGCTGCAGTTCCGCTACTGCTCGAAGTGCGCGGGCTATCACTGCTTCTGCACCGACCATATTTTCAACCATGTTCATTTTACGGACGAGAATCCGTGAGCGTATAAGGAGGCTTTTTTATGGCACTGACAAAAGAACAGGCGTGGGAGCTGCTCAACGAGTACAACAAGGGCGAATTTCACCTCAAGCACGGGCAGATCGTCGGCGATGTGATGCGCTGGTACGCAAATGAGCTCGGCTACGGCGACGAGGCGGACTTCTGGGAGACCGTGGGTCTCCTGCACGACCTCGATTTTGAGCTGTACCCCGACGAGCACTGCATCAAATCGCAGGAGCTCATGCGCGAGCACGGCCTTGACGAGCGTTTGATCCGCGCGACCGCCAGCCACGGCTACGGCCTGCACTTTGACGGTCTCCCCGAGCCGCAGCACGAGATGGAGAAGGTCCTCTTTGCCGCCGACGAGCTGACCGGCCTGATCGGCGCGGCTGCCATCATGCGCCCGAGCAAGAGCGTGGACGACCTTGAGGTCAAGTCCGTCAAGAAAAAGTACAAGGACAAGAAGTTCGCCGCCGGCTGCTCGCGCGAGGTCATCGAGCGCGGCGCGGAGATGCTCGGCTGGGACCTTGATACATTGATCGAGCGCACGATCCTCGCCATGCGCGCGAGCGAGCATGTGGATTGAGAAAAGGGAAGAGAAAAGGGAGCGACCGCTCAAAAGCGGCCGCTCCCTTTTTTGTGCGAAAGGAGCTGTGATTTTTGCGCTTACGCGAAGAGGTAGCCGTACTCGCCGCGCAGGGTGAAGATCAGCGCCTCAATGTCGACCGGCAGGTCGTTGTCGGAGGTGGAGAGGTCATAGTCGCGCTCGTCCGCCATGCGGACGCGGACATGCTCGCCGTCGAGGAAGAGGACGCCGGGGTTCGTGCTCTCGGCCATATCCTCCGCCGTCTGGAAGAGGGTGAACTTATCGTGGCAGGGCTCGCTGGCGTAGGGGCAGAACTGCGTGCAGTTGCCGCACTCGTTGCACAGCTTGTCGATGTGGACGATCTGGTGGCTCTCGTCGGGCATGACGATGGCGACATTCGCGCGGTTCGGGCAGGAGTCGACGCAGTTCTCGCAGATGGTGGAGCATTGCAGGCAGCGCTCGCCCTCGCACTTGCCGCTCATTCTGAGAATGCCGTGCTTGGCGATGGCGTCGGCCTCGGTGATGAAGGCCTGCGCGGGGATCTCATACTCGTAGGGCGCGCCGATCACAGCCTCGGCAAAGCGGGCGGCGTCGGCAATGCCCTCGACCACCGTGGCGGGGCCGCGGTGCGCGTCGCCCGCGCAGTACACGCCCTCAAGGTTGGTCTCAAACGCGGGACCCTTGCGCTCCATCTCGATGCCGTTCGATGCCATGAGGTCGGAATCGACCTGCTCGCCGACCGCGGAGAGCACGAGGTCGCAGGGAATGGTGAACTGCTCGCCGGACCTCATGGGGCTGCGGCGGCCGCTCTCGTCGGGCGCGCCGAGCACCATCCTGTCGCACAAAAGCTGCCCCTTGGCCTGCTTGACGGGGGCGGCGAGCTCGATGAACTCCACGCCGTCGGCGATGGCGAGCTGCAGCTCGTGCTCGTCGGCGGGCATGAACTTCTTCGTGCGGCGGTAGAGAATGGTCGCGTGCGCGCCCATGCGCTTGGCGACACGGGCAGCGTCCATCGCGGTGTTGCCTGCGCCGACGACCACGATGCTGCCGGAGAGGTTGGGCTTGACCTGCTTTTTCTCCTTCTTCATCCACTCAATGACGCCCTGCACATTGCCCTCGATGTCGAGCTTACCTGCCTTCCACGCGCCGGTGGCGAGGAGGATGTGGGTGTAGCCCATCTCCTTGAGCTCGGCGACGGAGGGGGCGGGTTTGCCGCACTTGACCTCGACGCCGTACTTCATCATGAGGGCAATGTCCTTGTCGATGGCCTCGTCGCTGATGCGGAAGGAGGGGATCACATAGCGCGGCACGCCGCCGAGCTTGCGCTCGCGCTCGAAGATGGTGGTCTCGATGCCGGCGCGGCCGCAGAAGTACGCCGCGGCGATGCCTGTCGGGCCGCCGCCGACGATGGCGACGCGCTTGCCCTCGATGCGCTCGGGCTGCTTGATAGAGGCCATCAGAGCGTTGTAGCCCTTTTCGGCGGCAAGGAGCTTGGTGTCGCGGATGTGGACGCTCTCTTCATAGAAGTTGCGCGAGCACTTGCCCTGACAGCGGTGGGCGCAGATGGTGCCGGTGATGAAGGGCAGGGCGTTCCTCTCCGTGATGAGACGGAGCGCGGGGCCGTAGAGCCCCTTGCGGCACAGCTCGATGTACTCGGGAATGTCCTGCTCGATGGGGCAGCCGCCCTTGCAGGGGGCGATGAAGCAGTCGAGCCACGGCACCTGCTCGGTGGACTTGCGGCTGGGGAGCGGCTTGATGGGCTTGAGATGGTGATGGTCCGTGCGGGCCGCGGCGGCGAGGTCGGAGATGGCGGCGGAGTCGGTGCCGGCAAAGGCGCGATACTCCATCGGCTCGACCTTCTCGACCATCTGAAGCAGGCGGTTGTAGCCGCCGGGCTTCAAAATCGTGGTGGCGACGGTGATGGGCCAAATGCCCGCAGCAAAGAGCTTATCGCAGTTGAAGTACTCCGCGCCGCCTGCGAACGAGATGCGCAGCTTGCCGCCGAACGCGCGGGAGATGCGGCTGCACATCTCGATGGTCAGCGGGAAGAGACTGCGGCCAGACATATACATTTCTTCGTTCGGAAGTTCGCCGCGTGTGGTGTCCACGGGGAAGGTGTTGGAGAGCTTGAGACCGAACTCCAGACCCTCCTTGTCCGCGAGCTTCTGCAAACGCTCGAACATCGGCACCGCGTCCTCCCACTGGAGGTCCTCGTTGAAGTGATGCTCGTCGAACACGATGTAGTCGTAGCCCATGGAGTCGAGGATCGTGCGGGCGGTCTTGTAGCCGAGGATGGTGGGGTTGCACTTGACGAAGGTGTGCAGGTGCTTTTTGGTGAGCAGATAGCTTGCGATGCGCTCGATCTCCTGCGGCGGGCAGCCATGGAGCGTGGAGACGGTGACCGAGCGCGAAACGCGCGGGGAGATGTGCGCGATGAAATCGCGCTCGGCGGGGAAGAGCTCGGTGAGGACACGCTTGCACTCCTTAAATTGCGGCGTCTTGCCCGCATCCATCATGTTGTCGATGTAGCTGTTGACCTTGCGGCCCTTGATGCCGTCTAAGTCATAGCCGACGGACATATTGAACACGAAGCCGTCGGGATCGCCGAGGCCGTAGACCCTGCTGATGGCCTTGAGCGCACACCACGCCTTGATGTACTCGTCCTGCGCCTGCTGCACGGTCAGCTCGGTGGACCACTCCTGATTGTAGCCCTCGTCGGCGGCGAGGATGCAGGGGCGCGGCACGCAGGCGGCAAGCTCAGCGCCGTCCATCTTCTGTACGGTCTTGACCTCGAAGAAGCGCGCGCCGGCAAAGTAGGCGGCGATGATGTTCTGCGCGAGCTGGCTGTTGGGGCCGGCGGCGGGGCCAAATGGGGTCTCGATGCGCTCGCCGAAGATGGGCAGGCTCTTGCCCGTGGCCTCATATTTCTTGTGGACGCCGAAGATGTCGCCGCTCTGGGCGTACTCGGTCACGATCCAGTTCATCAGGGATGCGAACGGAATGGGATACATTTTTTCAGACATCGTTGTTCCTCCTTTGGCTGTGATGGCTTAATACTCGCGGTGATTGAGGTCGCCCCAGAGTTTCTTCGCGGCCTCGAGGATGTGGGCGTTCTCCGCCTCCTCGTCGATGCCCACCAGCTGACGATCCAGCATGAGGGTCTTACCGGCGGCGATGGTGGTCTGGCACTGACGGCCCGTCATGCCGAAGATCATGTGGCCGTCGATATTCTCGTCGGAGAAGGGGGTGTAGGGCTTGTAGTCCATCACGATGATGTCCGCCGCGGCCCCGGCCTTCAAAACGCCCAGCGTATCGGGGAAGTACTTCTCGCCGATCTTGGCGTTGTTCTTAAAGAGCATATCCGTGACCTCGCACCAGCCGACATTGGGCAGGCAGTTCTGGCTCCGCTGGGAGCAGAGGGCCACCTTGAGGGATTCGAGCATATCGTTGGTGTAGGCGTCGGTGCCCATGCCCAGCAGGATGCCCCGCTTGTAGAGCTGGAGCACCGGGCAGATGCCGATGGCGTTGCCCATGTTGGATTCCGGGTTGTTCACCACCATGGTGCCGGTCTCCTGAATGATCTCCATTTCGGCGGTGTTCACATGGATGCAGTGGCCCAGAATGGTCTTGGGGCCGAGGATGCCGTGGTCCTGCAAACGCTGGATGGGGCGGCGTCCGTAATTCTGCAAGCTGTCGTACACATCGTTCATGCCCTCGGAGACGTGGATGTGGTAGCCCGTGCGGCCGTTGTTGGCCGCGGCCATGCGGTCAAAGGTCTTGTCGGAAATGGTGAACAGCGCGTGGCCACCGAACATGGCCGAGAGCATGGGGTCCTTGTTCTTTTCGCATTCCGTGATGAAGTCGGCGTTTTCCTGGATGGCCTGCAAGCACTTTTCCTCGCCGTCCCGGTCGCTGACCTCGTAGCACAGGCAGGAGCGCAGGCCCAGACGCTTGCTTTCCTCCGCAATGGTGTGGAGGGTGCCGGGGATCTCACCGTAGCTGGCGTGGTGGTCGAAGATGGTGGTCACGCCCTGCTTGATGGAGTCGATGTAGAGGGCGATGGCGCTGGCCCGTGTGCCGTCCATCATCAGATGGCGGTCGATGGCCCACCATGTTCCGTCCAGCACCTCGTAGAAGTTGGTGGGGTTGTTGCCCACGATGGAAAGGCCCCGGGCGAGAGCGGAGTAGATGTGGGTGTGGGCGTTGATGAGGGCGGGCATGATCACGCCGCCCTTGGCGTCGATGATCTCCGCCTGCGGGTATTTGGCTCTCAGAGCGGCCTCCTCGCCGACCTCCACGATCTTCGCGCCCTCGTAGGCCACCGCGCCGTGTTCGTAGTAGCCCTGACCCTCCGGGTCGCGGGTGATAAGCCGTCCGTTGGTGATGAGCTTCATAATGCGTTCCTCCTTGGTGTGATCGTTTTGACTGATACTGCGGGGATAACAAAAGGCGCTTCAAGCGAGTCTCACTCGCCCGAAACGCCAGCGTTTCTGCCGGAGTGATAGTTTCAGCCCGTGCGCGCAGCACTTCGTTACAGCTATCAGTCTTGGATTGTGGATTTATTTTACAGGAAAGCGGGAACAATTTCAATGGAAATTTCGTCAAAATCCGTGAAATGACCGGCGTGAAAACGGAGAAATCGCCCTTGGATTTTTGTGCAAAGCGATAAAAAAAGAAAAAAGCTGCCCCGCAGCGGCCGTGCAGACCCCGTCAAACCTGCACATGAGTTGCAGGTGGGTCGCCTCTGTCCGGTTTTACTGCTTCCAACTTCCAGCCGCAAAATGCAGCCGGGAGGCCTGCAAACCACCGGAGCGTACCAGCGTCCCGTATGACGAAATGTGGGTTTATAAAGAGCCTGTCACGCACCCCGCAGGGCAGGAGCTTATTCCTCTTCGTCCGCCATCAGCTGCTCCATAAAGAGGTCGTAGACCTCGTTGAGCTCGTCCTCGTCGAGAATGTTCGAGAGCAGCTCCTCGCCGCCGATCTGCTCGCTTTTGAGAATGATGAGGCCGTATTCGTCCTCATTTTCCTCCTCGCCCTCTTCCACAACGGGGAAAAAGGCCATGTAGGTCGTGCCGTTGTGCTCGAGCGCGTCTACATATTCCAGCTCGATGTCGTTGCCCTCGTCGTCCGTCAGCGTGACGAAATTCGGGCCGTAATCTTCACTCATGGGGCTGTCCTCCTCCAAAGGATTTCCTGTTCGGTGAGTTGAGTATACCCCATTTTTAAGCACAATGCAAGTTTGACATCTGCGGGATTTTGTATTACAATAAATTATCTATCGCCAAAAGACAGCGGAGCGGAGCACCGCTTTTTCAATTCGCAAAAGGAGGTGGCGCAATGGAAGGGAAACACGAAGCAGCCCGTGCGCCTCAAAGAAAGCATAAAAGGAAGAGCCGGACGGGGCGGACGGTGCTGACGGTCATCGGCACGATCCTTGCCGTCGGCGTCTGCACGGCGCTGATGTTCTTCGGCATCTTTATGAAATATGTGCACACCACGCTCGAGCCGGTGCTCGATGTGGATATGAGCGCCATCATACTCAACCAGAGTTCGGTCATCTATTATCAGGATAAGGGCACGGGCGAGTGGAAGGAGCTGCAGAAGATCCACGGCAGCGAGGACCGCACGATGATCGAATACGCCGACATCCCCGACCATGTTTGGCAGGCGCTGGTGTCCATCGAGGACGAGCGCTTTTTCCAGCACCACGGCGTGGACTGGAAGTCGACGGGCAAGGCGGTGCTCACCATGCTCACCGGCGGCGGCACCCAGCGCGGCGGCTCGACCATCACCCAGCAGGTCATCAAAAACGCCACAGGCAACAACCAGCCGACCATCAAGCGCAAGGTGACGGAGATCTTCCAGGCGCTGCGCTTTTATAAGAACTATTCGCGCGAGGAAACGCTGACCTTCTACCTCAATCTCGTCTACTTCGGCAACCGCTCCTATGGCATCCAGGCCGCCGCGGAGAACTACTTCGGCAAGGACGCCAAGGACCTGACCGTTGCCGAGGGCGCGGCCATCGTCGGCATCACGCAGTACCCCTATCTCTACGATCCCTCCCGCCGGGGCACGCTCGACAGCGGCATGACCTTCCGCGAGAAGAACAAGGAGCGTCAGGAGCTGGTGCTCTACAAGATGCACGAGCTGGGCTATCTGAACGACACAGAGTATGAGGCGGCGGTCAACGAACCGCTGGTGTTCGTGTGGGACGACAACTATACGCCCACCTCGAATGCGAAGGATCAGCTGGCGGAGTCGGTGGTCGAGGAATTCGATCCCTACCTTGTCGAGCAGGTCTTCAACGACGTGGTCGAGGCGCTGCGCCGCGAGAAAAACTACTCCGAAGAGGTCGCCCAGAGGCTGCTCTACACCGGCGGCTATCAGATCTACGCGACCATTGATCCCGAGCTGCAAAATCTCGTCGAGCAGGTGTATGCCGACACGAACAATCTGCCCTACACCTCGTCCAAGGGCGAGCAGCTCCAGTCGGGCATGACGATCATCGACAACGCTACGGGCAACATCGTGGCGATGGCGGGGCGCATCGGTGAGCGCACAGGCAGGTTTTTGCTGAACTACGCGACCAACACACGCCCCTGCGGCAGCGCCATCAAGCCGATCGCGGCCTACGCGCCGGCGCTCGATGCCGGTGTTATCACGCCGGCAACGGTGCTCGACGACTATCCCGTAAGATTGCAGGCGGACGACAACGGCACGAAGAAGGCGTGGCCGAAGAACTCCTACAAGGGCTACAAGGGACTCATCACGCTCCAGACCGCGCTACGCGTGTCCACCAACACGACGGCGGTGCGCGTGCTCGAGCTGCTGACGCCCTCCGTGTCCTACGATTTTATGACGCAGAAACTCGGTTTCACTACGCTCGTCAACGATGACCTCAACTCTGCGGCGCTCGGCCTCGGCGGCCTGACCTACGGTGTGAATACGGTCGAGATGGCGGCGGCGTACTCCGCCTTTGCCAACAACGGCGTTTACACCAGGCCGCGCACCTATGTCGAGGTGCGCGACAACAAGGGAAACCTCGTGCTGGAGAACAAGCAGGAGTCGTGGGTGGCGATGAAGGAGTCCACTGCGTACTCGATCAACGAGCTGCTCAAAAACGTTGTGCGCAGCGGCACCGGCACCGAGGCGGCGTTTTCCGGCATGACCATCGCCGGAAAGACCGGTACGACCTCAAGAAACCATGACCGCTATTTTGTCGGCTATACGCCGTACTACACGGCGGCGGTGTGGATCGGCTACGATCGGAACGCCAGCATCCGCGCGAGCGGCAACCCCGCCGCGCAGCTTTGGAACAAGGTCATGAGCAGGGCACATGAGGCGCTGCCCAACAAGGACTTTGAGGGCAACCGCGCCGAAATGACGCAGGTGACGGTCTGCACACGCACGGGGCTTTTGCAGGGCGCCGGCTGCGCCGATGTGCAGACGGTTTGGGTGGCGGCGAGCAACGCGCCCGCGCTGGTGTGCGACGGCCATGTGACGATGGAGCTTTGCACCGAGAGCGGGAAGCTCGCCACCGAATACTGCCCCGCGGAGTGCGTGCAGAGCGTGAACGCCATCGATTTTACCGCCGAAAATCTGACGGAGGCATGGGGCTATGAGCGCACGCAGGTCCTCCTGCCGCTCAGTCAGGCGGAGCGCGAGGCATATCAGGCGCAGCAGGCCGCCGACCCGTCGTTTGTGATCCCGGAGGGCAAGCCCGTTCAGGCGGACGACAGCGGCAGAATACTGAGCGATCTGATGATGCTCGGCACCTGCACAGTCCACCGGTATGTTGAGCCGGAGCCGATCCCCGAGGGCGGCTACTACGACGAGTACGGCAACTGGATCCCCGACGGCATGGGCGAGCAGGGAGAGCAGGTCGATCCCTCCGAGCCGATCGACCCGGATGCGACGGTCGGTCAGACGGATACGGACGGCCGGACGCCGGAGGAGAGGGATTTTCTCAGCTGGCTGCTGAAAAACACTGCGTAAGCACAAAAACAGAGAAAAAGGAAGGCTCAGAGCGGGCCTTCCTTTTTTGTGCGCAGCACCTGCGCGACGAGCAGGAGCAGCAGCGGAAAGAGCACCATGCCCGCAACGCCGAAGGCGCGCTCGCCGAGGTACATCGCCATGAGCGAGGCGATGGGCGGCAGCCCCGCCTGCGCGGCCATGAGCCTCGGCTCGGTGATGCTGCGCACGGTAAGCGTGCAGAGATAGAGTATAAGGAGCGCGGCCCCGCACGGCGACGAGCCGAGCAGCAGCTCAAGCGCGGCCCACGGGATCAGCACCGTGCCGGTACCGAACACAGGCAGCGCGTCCACGAGCGTGATGAGGAAGGCGGCGAGCAGGGAGAAGCGCTCGCCCAGCAGCCAGAGGCCGGCAAGGAGCTGGCAGAAGGTGAGTGTGCAGAGGATCGCCTGCGCGCGCAGCCAGCGCGCGAGCGAGTGTGTCACGCCATCGCGCCAGAAGCGCAGCCGTTCTCGTGCGTGCGGGCTCAACCGCCGCTCCGCCGCCGCGCGGAGCGTGGGATAGGAGGCGGCGAGAAAAAATACGGCGAGCAGCGTTGTCGCGGTGAAGAGCAGCAGAGCGGGCACGGCGGATGCCAGCGAACCGAGTGCCGTGAGCAGCCGCGGCGCCAGTCCGCGGAGCGCAGCACTGCCGTAGGCCGCCCAGTCGGAGAGCGCGTCGCTCAGCAGCGCGTGCAGCCAGTCGGGGCAGAGCGCGCCGTAGGCACGCAGCCGCGCCATCAGACCGTCAGCCAGCGCGGGGAGGGTATCGAGAAGTGCGGGGAGCTGGGTGAGAAAGGCGGTTGCCTCGGTGAAAAGCGCCGAGAGCAGCAGCGAGAGCAGCCCGCCGAGCAGAAAGAGCAGAAAGAGCGTGAGCAGCGCGGCGGAAAAGCCGCGCTTGAAGCGGACCGTGCGGCGCAGGAAGAGAATGGCCGGCTCCATCGCGCGCGCCGCGGCGAGGGCGAGCAGGAAGGGCAGCAGCCACCAGAGCAGATAGCGGAAAAAGAAGTAGAGCGCGGCGGCGAGCACGGCGTAATAGGCGGCGGTGAGCAGAAAGTCCTTTTTTTGTTCGCTTTGCAAAAAGACAGCCCTCCCTCCAACGGAATGTTTTGGGAAAGAAATACTTGTTTCCTATCAAAAAGTATGGTACAATGCGTCTATATAAAGACAAATGACCGCGAGAGGAAAACAAACTATGGGAACAAAGACAAAATTCTATCTGGTCGCGGCGGACGCGCTGCCGGAGATCTTTCTCAAGGTGGCCGAGGCCAAGCGGATGCTCCACGCGGGCGAAGTGAACACGGCGGGCGAGGCCGCACGGCAGGTCGGCATCAGCCGCAGCGCCTTTTATAAGTACCGCGACAGCGTCCAGCCCTTCAACGACATGAAGACCGGCCGCATCATCACCTTCTACGCCCTGCTCAAGGATAATCCCGGCGTGCTGAGCAATGTTCTTTCTATTTTTGCCGGCTCGGGCGCAAATATACTCACCATCAACCAGAGCATTCCGACGAACGGCTGCGCCGCCGTGACCATCTCGGCGGAGACGAGCGATATGCGCGAATCGCTCGAGGAGCTCATCGCAAGCGCCGCGGAGACGGCGGGCGTGGTGAAGTTTGAGATCCTTGCGGGCTGAACCCGCGCGGCGCATAGGGCATACAATGAGTCAGCAGACTGCTTGCAGTTTGCCGACTCATTTTTTCTGCATAGAGAAGGGGGCTGCTATGAGCCTTATCGTACAGAAATTCGGCGGCAGCAGCGTGCGGGACCGCGAGCGGCTGCTGCGCGCCATGACTATTGTGAAAAGGGCGTGGGAGCAGGGGGACGAGGTGGTCGTTGTGCTCAGCGCGCAGGGCGACACGACCGACGCGCTGCTCTCCCGCGCCTGTGAGTTGAGCGACGCGCCGCCGCCGCGGGAGCTGGACGCGCTTTTGGCTACGGGGGAAACGGCGAGCGTAGCCCTCGGTGCCATCGCGCTCCATGCGCTCGGCGTGCCGGCGGTGTCGCTCTCCGGCTGGCAGGTGCCGCTGCGGACAAACGGCGCCCACGGCGGCGCGAATGTGCGCGGCGCGGACACTGCACGGATCCGGCGGGAGCTTGCGGCGGGGCGGGTGGTGCTCGTCGCAGGCTTTCAGGGGATGGACGCGGCGGGGGATGTCACCACGCTCGGCCGCGGCGGCAGTGATACCAGCGCCGTGGCGCTCGCGGCCTTTCTCAACGCGGCACGCTGTATTATTTATACCGATGTGGACGGCGTTTATACCACCGACCCACGCGTCTGCCCGACCGCGCGGCGGCTCGCCGCGATCTCCTGTGACCAGATGCTCCGCCTTGCCGCAAACGGTGCGCAGGTGCTCCATGACCGTTCGGTCGCGCTGGCGATGCGCCATGGCGTGACGGTCGAGGTGCGCGCGTGCGGGGAGAAGAGCGTCGGCACGCTTGTCGTGCCAACGGCGGAGAGCGAGGAGATCACAGGTGTCACACGCTCGCGCGACGGGGATCTCACGCGCGTGACGGTTATCGGACGCGCCCTGCCCTCACACGCGGCGGAGAGCGCCGCGCGTGAGGCGCTGGAGACGGCTGGCATCGCCGTTCTCGGCGTGGAGACAGGGGAGCAAAGGCTTTCGCTGCGGGTGGACAGCACCGCCGCCGACGCGGCGCTCCGCGCCGTACACGACGCGCTGCTGCCAGCTATGGAAAAGTAGATACCGCGCACAAGAAAGTCCGGCGCGAGCCGGACTTTCTTGTGCGCGGAAAACTGCCGTTGCAATTCCGTGGAAAGTGTGCTATCCTATGCTAAACTGGTCTGCGCTGCCGCGGCAGTCAATCTCAACAGACCGGATACTTAGGAGGTTATCTACTTGGACCCTGCTGACCCGTTATTGCCGAAAATTCTGCTGCTGGTCATACTTATTTTAATCAACGCATTTTTTGCCGCCGCCGAGATCGCGGTCATTTCTCTTTCGGAGACGAAGCTGCGCAAGCAGGCAGAGGAGGGCGACAGAAAGGCGAAAAGGCTGCTTGTGCTGATGCAGGCGCCGGACAGCTTCCTCTCCGCCATTCAGATCGCCATCACCCTCGCGGGCTTTCTGTCCTCGGCCTTCGCGGCGGACAGCTTTGCCGGTCCCCTCGTGCGCTGGCTGACGGAGGAAAAGGGCGTCACCGCCATCTCTGCCTCCACGCTCAACACGATCATGGTCGTGCTCATCACGCTCGCTCTTTCGTACTTCAGCCTTGTGCTCGGCGAGCTGGTGCCCAAGCGCATCGCCATGAAAAAGACCGAGGCGGTCGCCCGCTTCACGGTCGGCGCGGTGACGGGCGTGGCGGCGGTGTTCCGCCCCATTATCTGGCTGCTCTCAAAGTCCACAAACGGCGTGCTGCGGGCGCTGCACATCGATCCCAAGGCCGATGAAGAGGATGTGAGCGAGGACGAGATCCGCATGATGGTGGACCTCGGCGAGGAGCGCGGCGCGATCGAATCGACGGAAAAAGAGCTGATCGACAACATTTTTGAGTTCAACAACACGACCGCCGAGGATGTGATGATCCACCGCACCGACATGGTGATGCTGTGGGTCGAGGACACGCGCGAGGAGATCCTTGCCGCCATCCGCTCGTCCGGCCTGTCCCGTTTCCCGGTCTACGAGGAGAATGCGGACGACATCATCGGCATCCTCTCCACGCGCGAATATCTGCTCAATGCGCAGGCGGACGAGCCCAAGCCCCTGCGCGAGCTGCTGCGCCCCGCTTACTTCGTGCCCGAGTCCGTGCGCACGGATGTTTTGTTCCGCGATATGCAGAGCAAGAAGATCCATATGTCCATCGTGGTGGACGAGTACGGCGGCACGAGCGGACTGGTGACGATGGAGGACCTGCTGGAGGAGATCGTCGGCAACATCTACGACGAGTTCGACCCGCAGGAGGAAAAGGACATCGAAAAGCTCGGCGACAACCTCTGGCGCATCTCCGGCTCCTGTGAGTTAGAGCAGGTCGCCGAGGAAACGGGCGTCGAGTTTCCCGAGGACGAGGAGTCCGACACGCTCGGCGGGCTGGTGTTCGCCCAGCTCTCGTTCATTCCCGAGGACGGCAGCCAGTTCACGGTGGACACCTGCGGCCTGCACATCGAGGTGCAGAGCTTCAACGATCGCCGTGTGGAATGGGCGCTGGTCTCGCGCCTCCCGCAGGAAAAAAAGAGCGAAGAAGCGGAGGAATAGACAAAAGGAAAACAGCGGCTTTGAAAAAAGCCGCTGTTTTTTGCATTTTGTGCTTGACTTGTGCGCTTGCTTTTGATAGAATAAGGCGCTTATATGTGAGAGTATGCGCAAAGCGAACCCTCACCCATTGCCATAAGGATAGCACAGGAAACAAAAAAGCACAAGAGCAGACACGGTATTTTTATCAACAAAGCCGCGCGTATCGCGGCACACCAATACATTCCCCGCCGGAGACAGACCGGTGGGAAAGGAAAGGCGTGAAGAGCAAAAATGGCCAAAGACAAGCTGTACGGCAAGACACTTCGCAAGAACTTCGCTCGACATGAGGAGATCATGGAGATGCCGAACCTTCTGGAGCTGCAGAAAAGCTCCTACAAGTGGTTCCTCGAGGAGGGACTGCAGGAGGTCTTCAACGACGTCGCCTCGATCACAAACTATGCGGGCAATCTCGAGCTGAGCTTCATCGGCTACAAGATGGACGAGGCCCCCAAGTACGATGTGGAGGAGTGCAAGGCGCGCGACGCCACCTACGCCGCCCCGCTCAAGGTCAATGTGCGCCTGTATAACAACCAGACGCAGGAGATCAAGGAGCAGGAGATCTTCATGGGCGACTTCCCGCTCATGACGCAGTCCGGCACCTTTGTCATCAACGGCGCCGAGCGCGTGGTCGTCAGCCAGATCGTCCGCTCTCCGGGCGTGTACTACGGCAAGGAGATCGACCTCAAGACCGACCTGCCGCTGCTGACCTCTACCGTGATCCCTTACCGCGGCGCGTGGCTCGAATACGAGACCGACGCGAGCGAGGTGTTCTGGGTCCGCATCGACAAGAACCGCAAGCTCCCCATCACCGAGCTGATCCGTGCCATCGGCGGTCAGGCCGAGCAGTTTGCCGCGCTCAAGACCGACACCGGCATCCTTGACCTCTTCGGCGACGACGACCGCATCAAGGTCTCGCTGGAGAAGGACGCCTGCAAGACCTATGAGGAGGCCATGCTGGAGATCTACCGCAAGCTCCGCCCGGGCGAGCCGCCCACGGTCGAGGCCAGCGAGGGCCTTATCAAGAACCTCTTCTTCGATCCGCGCCGCTATGATCTGTCCATGGTCGGCCGCTACAAGTTCAATAAAAAGCTCTCTTTGTGGGCGCGTATCCACGGCCAGAAGCTTGCCTATCCCGTCGCCGACCCGCGCACGGGCGAGATCCTCTTTGACGCCGGCCATGTCATGACCAGCGACGAGGCCCGCGAGCTGGATGCCATCGGCGTCAATGACGTGACGCTCGATCTTGACGGAAGGACGCTGCGCGTCTTCTCGAACAACATGGTCGACCTTTCCCGCTTCGTGGATTTCGACCCCGCTGCCGAGTGCGGCATCAAGGAGCGCGTGTGCAAGAGCGTGCTCGACGAGCTGCTTGAAAAGTACGAGGGCGAGGAGCTCAAGGAGGCCATCCGCGACAATGCCGACCGCCTTGTGCCCAAGCACATCCTTGCCGACGATATTCTCGCGAGCATCAACTACATGAATGCGCTGGCCTGCGGCATCGTCTCCAAGGACGATATTGACCACCTCGGCAACCGCCGCCTGCGCTGCGTGGGCGAGCTGCTGCAAAACCAGTTCCGCATCGGCTTTTCCCGCATGGAGCGCGTGATCCGCGAGCGCATGACCATTCAGGATCTCGACATCGTCACGCCCCAGAGCCTCATCAACATCCGTCCGGTCACGGCGGCGATCAAGGAGTTCTTCGGCTCCAGCCCGCTTTCCCAGTTCATGGACCAGACGAACCCGCTCGCGGAGCTGACGCATAAGCGCCGTCTCTCCGCGCTCGGCCCCGGCGGTCTGAGCCGCGAGCGCGCCAACATGGAGGTCCGCGACGTCCATTACAGCCACTATGGCCGTATGTGCCCCATCGAGACCCCTGAAGGCCCGAACATCGGCCTGATCTCCTACCTCGCGACCTACGCCCGCATCAATGAGTACGGCTTCATCGAGGCGCCCTTCCGCGCCGTCGATCACGCCACCGGCCATGTCTCCGATGAGGTGACCTATATGACCGCCGACGTGGAGGATCAGTTCATCGTCGGCCAGGCCGCCGAGCCGGTCGACGCGAACGGCTGCCTCATCAACCCGCGTATCACCTGCCGCCACCGCGACGAGATCGTCGAGGTCGACCGCGAGCGCGTCGACTATATCGACATCTCCCCGCGCATGATGGTCTCCATCGCGACCGCGATGATCCCCTTCCTGCCCAACGACGACGCGAACCGCGCGCTGATGGGCGCGAACATGCAGCGTCAGGCCGTTCCGCTGCTCCGTCCCGAGGCGCCCATTGTCGGCACAGGCATGGAGCATAAGATCTGCATGGACTCCGAGGTCGCCGTCCTCGCCGAGGGCGACGGCGTGGTGACCAAGATGGATGCGCGCAGCATCACCGTCGCCTACGATGACGGCGAAACGAAGGAATACAGGCTCACCAAGTTCCTGCGCTCCAACCACGGCACCTGCATCAACCAGCACCCCATCGTCGAGGTCGGCGAGCGCGTGCACGGAAAGCATATCAACGAAAACGGCGAGACCGTCGATCCTACCGTGCTGGCGGACGGCCCCGCTACCGATCAGGGCGAGATCGCCCTCGGACGCAACATCCTCGTCGGCTTCATGACCTGGGAGGGCTACAACTACGAGGACGCGGTGCTGCTCAACGAGCGCCTTGTCCGCGAGGACCTCTACACCTCCATCCACCTCGAGGAGTACGAGCTCGACTCCCGCGATACCAAGCTCGGCCCCGAGGAGATCACCCGCGACATCCCCAATGTCGGCGAGGATGCCCTCAAGGACCTCGACGAGCGCGGCATCATCCGCATCGGCGCGGAGGTTCACGCCGGCGACATCCTCGTCGGCAAGGTCACGCCCAAGGGCGAGACCGACCTGACCGCGGAGGAGCGTCTGCTGCGCGCGATTTTCGGCGAGAAGGCGCGCGAGGTGCGCGATACTTCCCTCAAGGTTCCCCACGGCGAGAGCGGCATCGTGGTCGACGCCAAGGTATTCTCCCGCGAGGCGGGCGACGAGCTCGGCCCTGGTGTGAACATGGTCGTCCGCGTTTATATCGCCCAGCGCCGCAAGATCCAGCCCGGCGACAAGATGGCTGGCCGCCACGGCAACAAGGGCGTTGT
This sequence comes from Oscillibacter valericigenes, assembly GCF_021531315.1. Classification (GTDB taxonomy): domain Bacteria; phylum Bacillota; class Clostridia; order Oscillospirales; family Oscillospiraceae; genus Hominicoprocola. The sequence goes on from NZ_JAFBIQ010000006.1 coordinate 64,111, forward strand.
CTCCCGCGTGCTGCCGCAGGAGGATATGCCCTTCCTGCCCGACGGTACCCCGCTGGACATCGTCCTCAACCCGCTCGGCGTTCCGTCCCGTATGAACATCGGTCAGGTGCTCGAGGTCCATCTCGGCTATGCCGCCAAGAAGCTCGGCTGGAAGGTCGCAACGCCCATCTTCGACGGCGCGACCGACAAGGACATCGGCGAGGCGCTTGAGCTTGCCGGTCTCGATCCCGAGGGCAAGAGCTGGCTGTACGACGGCCGCACCGGCGAGCGCTTCGACAACAAGGTCACCGTCGGCTACGTCTACTTCCTCAAGCTGCACCACCTTGTTGACGATAAGATCCACGCCCGCTCCACGGGCCCCTACTCCCTTGTCACGCAGCAGCCGCTCGGCGGCAAGGCGCAGTTCGGCGGCCAGCGCTTCGGCGAAATGGAAGTCTGGGCGCTCGAGGCCTACGGCGCGAGCTATACGCTTCAGGAGATCCTGACGGTCAAGTCTGACGATGTGACCGGCCGTGTGCGCACCTACGAGGCCATCGTCAAGGGCCACAACGTCCCGCAGCCCGGCGTGCCGGAATCCTTCAAGGTGCTCGTCAAGGAGCTTCAGTCCCTCTGCCTCGACATTCAGGTGCTCGACCGCGAGGGCAATCAGATCGAGCTCAAGGAGGACGAGGACGCGCTCGACACCTTCAACCTCGCCCGTATGGACGCAGACGACGACCGCAGGGGCAACCCCTTCGCCGACGAGGCGGAGCTGGAGGACGCGGGCTTTGAATATGTTCCCGACGACGAGGTCGAATCCGACCTTGCCGACGACAAAGACGAGTATTGAGAAAAGGAGGAGCATGAATTATGAGTTACGCAACATTTGACGCCATCAAGATCGGTATCGCTTCTCCCGAAATGATCCGTGAGTGGTCCCACGGCGAGGTCAAAAAGCCCGAGACCATCAACTACCGCACCCTCAAGCCCGAGCGCGACGGATTGTTCTGTGAGCGTATCTTCGGGCCGACCAAGGACTGGGAGTGCCACTGCGGCAAGTATAAGAAGATCCGCTACAAGGGCAAGATCTGCGACCGCTGCGGCGTCGAGGTCACCCGCGCGAAGGTGCGCCGCGAGCGCATGGGCCACATCGAGCTGGCGACGCCCGTTTCCCACATCTGGTACTTCAAGGGCATCCCCTCCCGCATGGGTCTGCTGCTCGACATCAGCCCCCGCATTTTGGAAAAGGTGCTGTACTTCGCGGCCTATATCGTCACCGACCCCGGTGAGACCCCGCTGATCCGCAACCAGATCCTCAGCGAAAAAGAGTACCGCGATATGCGCGAGAAGTATGAGGACGATTTCGACGCCGGCATGGGCGCCGAGGCGGTCAAGAAGCTTTTGCAGCAGATTGACCTCGAAGCCCTCTCCGAGCAGCTCCACACCGAGCTCAAGGGTGCGAGCGGCCAGAAGAAGGCCCGCATCGTCAAGCGCCTTGAGGTCGTGGACGCCTTCCGCCTTTCCGGCAATAAGCCGGAGTGGATGATCATTGATGTGCTGCCGGTCATTCCGCCGGAGATCCGCCCGATGGTCCAGCTCGACGGCGGCCGCTTCGCCACCAGCGACCTCAACGATCTCTACCGCCGCGTCATCAACCGCAACAACCGCCTCAAGAGGCTCATGGAGCTCAAGGCGCCCGACATCATCGTGCGCAACGAAAAGCGTATGCTGCAGGAGGCGGTCGACGCCCTGATCGACAACGGCCGCCGCGGCCGCGCCGTCACCGGCGCGAACAACCGTGCGCTCAAGAGCCTGAGCGATATGCTCAAGGGCAAGCAGGGCCGCTTCCGTCAGAACCTGCTGGGTAAGCGCGTGGACTACTCCGGGCGCTCCGTTATCTGCGTCGGCCCCGAGCTGAAGATCTATCAGTGCGGCGTGCCCAAGGAGATGGCGCTGGAGCTGTTCCGCCCCTTCATCATGAAAAAGCTGGTGGAGGACGGCGCCGCCAACAACATCAAATCTGCCAAGAAGATGGTCGACAAGGGCCGCCCGGAGGTCTGGGACGCGCTGGATTTCGTCATCAAGGATCACCCCGTCATGCTCAACCGCGCGCCGACGCTCCACCGCCTCGGTATCCAGGCGTTCGAGCCTGTGCTCGTCGAGGGCCGCGCGCTCAAGCTGCACCCCCTCAACTGCACGGCGTTCAATGCGGACTTCGACGGCGACCAGATGGCCATTCATGTGCCGCTGTCCGCCGAGGCGCAGGCTGAGGCCCGCATCCTCATGCTCTCCGCCAACAACCTCCTGCGCCCGCAGGACGGCGGCCCCGTCACCGTGCCGACGCAGGATATGGTGCTCGGCTCCTACTACCTCACCTTCGACCGCTTTGAAAACGGCGTGAGCCAGCTCGACAACGACGAGTTCTGGCCCGCGAATGTCGACTTCTCGCTCGCAGGCAAGAGCTATGCCGAGCTGACGGACGAGGAGCGCGAGAGCACGCACCTCTATGTTTACCGCGACGAGGACGAGGCAATGCTCGCCTTCAAGGATCACCTCATCGGCACCCACCAGCCCATCCGCGTGCGCGTGGAGAAGGAGCTGCCGGACGGCACGATGGGCCACAAGATCGTCAACACGACCATCGGCCGTATCGTCTTCAACCACAACATCCCGCAGGATCTCGGCTTTGTCGAGCGCGTGGACGAGAACGGCCAGCCCACCGAGCGTTATTTCGACTACGAGATCAACTTCACCTGCGGAAAGAAGCAGCTCGGCAAGATCGTCGACCGCACCATCAAAAAGCACGGATTTACCGTCGCGGCCGAGGTGCTCGACAACATCAAGGCGACCGGCTACCATAACTCCACCATCGCCGCCATCACCATTTCCATCGCGGATATGACCATTCCCGATGAGAAGTACACCCTCATCAACGAGACCGAGCAGCGCGTTGTGGACATCGAGGACCAGTTCAAGATGGGCTTCATGACCGAGAACGAGCGCTATCGCGCGGTCGTGGCCGAGTGGGAAAAGACCACCGCCGACATCACCGACGCCCTGCAGAAGAACATGGACCGCTACAATCCCATCTTCATGATGGCCGACTCCGGCGCCCGTGGCTCCATGAAGCAGATCCGTCAGCTCACCGGTATGCGCGGATTGATGGCGAACACTGCCGGTAAGACGATCGAGATCCCCATCAAGGCGAACTTCCGCGAGGGCCTCTCCGTGCTGGAATACTTCATCTCCAGCCGAGGCGCGCGCAAGGGTCTTGCCGATACGGCGCTGCGTACCGCAGACTCCGGTTACCTCACCCGCCGCATGGTCGACGTCTGCCAGGATGTCATCATCCGCTCCGACGACTGCGGCGCCGAGCGCGGCATCATCGCCAGCGAGATCAGCGAGAACGGCCAGGTCATCGAGAAGTTCTCCGAGCGCATCCACGGCCGCTATCCCGTCCGTGACATCATGAAGCCCGGCACCGACGAGGTGCTGATCTCGAAGGATCACATGATGGACGCCTCCGACGCAGACCTGCTTGAGAAGTTCGACATCCACCAGGTCGAGATCCGCACAGTGCTCACCTGCCGCGCCCACTCAGGTGTGTGCGCGAAGTGCTACGGTATGAACCTTGCGACCTCGAAGCCCGTCGGCCCCGGCGAGGCGGTCGGCATCATCGCCGCCCAGTCCATCGGCGAGCCCGGTACGCAGCTGACGATGCGAACCTTCCACACCGGCGGCGTTGCCGGCGGAGACATCACGCAGGGTCTTCCGCGTGTTGAGGAGCTGTTCGAGGCGCGCCGTCCCAAGAAGATGGCAACGCTCTCGGAGATCGCCGGCAAGGTCAAGTTTGAGGAGGCCGCCAAGGGCAGCCTGCTGAACATCATCGTGACCGCCGACGACGGCGACACCCGCACCTACTCCGTGCCGCACACCGGCCTTCGCGTGAGGGACGGCGAGACGATCGAGAAGGGCTGCCAGATCCAGGAGGGCGCGCTCAACCCGCACGATGTGCTGCGCATCCGCGGCGCCTCCGCCGTTCACAACTACCTCATTCAGGAGGTTTTGAAGGTCTACCGTCAGCAGGGCGTTGACATCAACGATAAGCATATCGAGGTCATCGTCCGCCAGATGATGCGCAAGGTGCGCGTGGAGGAATCCGGCGACACCAACCTGCTCTCCGGCGCGATGGTCGATGTTTTGGAGCTGATGGATGCCAACGAGGACATCCGCGCGCGCAATGCTGCGGGCGAGGTCAACGCCGAGACCGGCGAGCCGCTGCGCGAGGCCGAGGCCACGCAGCTGCTCATGGGTATCACCAAGGCGTCGCTGGCCACCGATTCCTTCCTCTCCGCCGCCTCCTTCCAGGAGACCACGAAGGTGCTCACCGAGGCCGCCATCAAGGGCAAGGTCGACCACCTGCTGGGCCTCAAGGAGAACGTCATCATCGGTAAGCTCATTCCCGCCGGCGCGGGCCTGAGCGCCTACCGCGACATTGCCGAGAAGATCGTTCCCGACGAGGAGAAGCCCGTCGGGGAGGAGCCGATGCAGGAGACTGACGGCGGCGAGGCCGCCGAGATCTCCGCCGAGGCCGCTTCCACCGAGGTGAGCGAGAGCCCCGAAGAGGTGTAAATCGCACAGGAGAAGAGCCGACCGCACGGGTCGGCTCTTCCTTTATGCATTTGTGCCGAAAAGAAAATGAAAAAATCGTACATTTCAGAGAAAATTTTAGGCCGCGGAGGGGAAATATTGCTTGACGGTAGGGGACAACTATGCTATAATTCTACCCTGCGCGAGACTGTTTCGCGGATTTTGTTATGCCGTGAGGAGGGCGCGCCGTGTTAGAAGAGCTCAGCACCGCCCGAAAGGTCGTCGGCGTGAAGCAATCGCTGCGCGCGCTGCGCGGGGGAGAGGCCAAAAAGGTATTCCTCGCCTGCGACGCCGATCCTGCCGTGATCGGCCGCATTGAGGCCGCGTGCGCAGCGGTCGAGGTCGAGCGCGGCTACACCATGGCGCAGCTCGGCAGCGCGGGCGGCATCGCCGTGGGCGCCGCGGTCGTGACGCTCCTCGACGGATAAAACCGGTTTTTTCGGGATATTTTACCGATATCCTGTAAAAAATAAAATGAGCCTCCGGCTCGCAAATTTTCAGAAAGGAGAACTTTTGAATGCCTACTTTTAATCAGCTGGTCCGCAAGGGCAGAGAGCAGGCCACCTACAAGTCCAATTCTCCCGCCATGCAGTACGGTCTCAACACGCTGAAGAACAAGGAAACCAACCTTCCTTCTCCTCAGAAGCGCGGCGTCTGCACCGCTGTGAGAACGGCCACCCCCAAGAAGCCGAACTCCGCCCTTCGTAAGATCGCCCGTGTGCGTCTTACCAACGGCTACGAGGTCACCGCTTACATCCCCGGCGTCGGTCATTCTCTGCAGGAGCACTCTGTGGTCATGATCCGCGGCGGCCGTGTCAGGGACCTCCCCGGTGTGCGTTACCACATCATCCGCGGCACTCTGGACGCTCAGGGCGTGCAGGGCCGTATGCAGGCCCGTTCCAAGTACGGCGCGAAGCGCCCGAAGCAGAAGTAAGGTCTGCATGAAAGTAGAGCTTTGCCAAAAGGTCTTATTCATAAAAGGATACCTCTTTGGCAGGCCGGAACACGGCGGGGGCAAGCCCCGTCCGCGAGTACCTATGATTTCTATATTATAAGAAGGAGGGAAGCAAAGTGCCCAGAAGAGGTAATGTTCCCAAGAGAGAAATTCTGCCCGATCCTATGTACAACAGCGTGCTGGTGACCAAGCTCGTCAACAGCATCATGCTCGACGGCAAGAAGGGTGTGGCGCAGAAGGTCGTTTACGGCGCGTTTGACATCATCAAGGAAAAGACCGGCAATGAGCCGCTCGATGTCTTTTCTCAGGCGATGGAGAACATCATGCCCGTTCTCGAAACCAAGACCCGCCGTGTCGGCGGTGCCAACTATCAAGTCCCTATGGAGGTTCGTCCCGCCCGTCGTCAGACCCTTGGTCTGCGCTGGCTGACGGCCTACTCCCGCGCCCGCGGTGAGCGCACCATGGCCGAGCGTCTTGCCGGCGAACTCATGGATGCCGCCAACAACACAGGCGCGGCTGTGAAGAAGCGCGAGGATACCCACAAGATGGCCGAGGCCAACAAGGCGTTCGCGCACTTCCGCTGGTAAGAAAGCAAGGAGAATCTTATGCCGAGAAAAGTATCTCTGGAGAAAACAAGAAATATCGGCATCATGGCTCACATCGATGCAGGCAAGACCACCACGACCGAGCGCATCCTGTACTACACAGGCGTCAACTACAAGCTTGGCGAAACGCACGACGGTACGGCAACGATGGACTGGATGGAACAGGAGCAGGAGCGCGGCATCACCATTACGTCTGCCGCAACGACCTGTTTTTGGAAGGATCATCGCATCAACATCATCGATACCCCGGGCCATGTCGACTTCACGGTCGAGGTGGAGCGCAGCCTGCGCGTGCTGGACGGTTCTGTGACCGTCATGTGCGCCAAGGGCGGCGTGGAGCCGCAGAGCGAGACGGTTTGGCGTCAGGCGGATCACTACCACGTGCCCCGCATGATCTACGTCAACAAAATGGACATCATGGGTGCGGACTTCTACAATGTCCTGCGCATGATCGATGAGCGTCTCAAGTGCAATGCAGTGCCGATCCAGCTGCCCATCGGCAAGGAAGCCGATTTCCGCGGCATCATCGACCTTGTGGAGATGAAGGCGGACATCTACTACGACGAGATGGGCAAGGATATGCGCGTCGAGGATATTCCCGAGGATATGCGCGATCTCGCGGAGGAATACCGTGAGAAGATGCTCGACGCCGTTTCCATGTTCGACGATGAGATCATGGAGATGTATCTCGAAGGCAAGGAGATCCCGACTGCCAAGATTCGCGCGGCGATCCGCAAGGCGACCGTCGCGGTCGAGATGATCCCTGTGGTCTGCGGTACTTCCTACCGCAACAAGGGCGTGCAGAAGCTGCTCGACGCGATCGTGGACTATATGCCCGCGCCGACCGACATCCCCGCCATCCGGGGCACCAACCCCAAGACAGACGAGGAAGAGGATCGCGCACCGAGCGATGACGAGCCGTTCTCCGCCTTGGCATTCAAGATCATGACCGACCCCTATGTCGGCCGTCTGAGCTTTTTCCGCGTCTATTCCGGCAGCCTCAACACCGGCTCCGCCGTGCTCAACTCCACCAAGGGTGTGCGCGAGCGCATGGGCCGTATCCTGCAGATGCACGCCAACCATCGTGAGGACATCGAGACCGTCTACTCCGGCGACATCGCCGCGGCGGTCGGCCTCAAGAACACCACGACGGGCGACACGCTCTGCGACGAGAAGCATCCGATCATCCTCGAGAGCATGGAGTTCCCCGATCCGGTCATCCGTGTGGCCATCGAGCCCAAGACCAAGGCCGGTCAGGAGAAGATGGGCATCGCGCTCATGAAGCTCGCCGAGGAGGATCCCACCTTCCGCACTTGGACGGACGAGGAGACCGGTCAGACCATCATCGCCGGTATGGGCGAGCTCCATCTGGAGATCATCGTCGACCGTCTGCTCCGCGAGTTCAAGGTCGAGGCGAATGTCGGCGCGCCGCAGGTCGCCTATAAGGAGACTATCAAGAAGGCTGTCGATCAGGACACCAAGTATGCCCGCCAGAGCGGCGGTAAGGGTCAGTACGGCCATGTCAAGATCCATGTCGAGCCGAACGAGTCCGGCAAGGGCTATGAGTTCGTCAACGCCACGGTCGGCGGCAGCGTCCCCAAGGAGTATATCCCTGCGGTCGATGCCGGTATTCAGGGCGCGATGCTCTCCGGTGTGCTTGCCGGTTATCCGGTGGTCGATGTCAAGGTCACGCTGTACGACGGCTCCTACCACGAGGTCGACTCTTCGGAAATGGCGTTCAAGATCGCAGGTTCCATGGCGTTCAAGGAGGCCTGCCAAAAGGCCGGTCCCACGCTGCTCGAGCCGATCATGAAGGTCTGCGTCATCGTTCCCGATGAGTATATGGGCGATGTCATCGGCGACCTCAACAGCCGCCGCGGTCAGATCCAGGGCTTTGAGGCCCGCAGCGGCGCCCAGCAGATCGATGCCTTCGTGCCGCTCGCCGAGATGTTCGGTTACGCGACTGACCTCCGCTCCCGTACGCAGGGACGCGGACAGTACACGATGGAGCCCTCGCACTATATCGAGATCCCGAAGAACATTCAGGAAAAGATCATCGATCAGCGCACCGGGCGCCACATGGGATAAGGGGCAAAAATAACAGTTGCAAATTATCCCGATTTACGGTAGAATTATGGTGTTATGCAAGTGACACCGAAAAACAATGATAAAATCATAATAGGAGGATCACTCTAATGGCTAAGCAGAAATTCGAGAGAAACAAGCCCCATGTAAACATCGGTACCATTGGTCACGTCGACCATGGTAAGACCACTCTGACCGCTGCCATCACCAAGTGGCTGTCCATGCAGGGCGGCGCCGAGTACACCGACTACAGCTCCATCGATAAGGCTCCCGAAGAGCGCGAGCGCGGCATTACCATCAACACCGCCCACGTTGAGTATGAGACTGCCAAGCGCCACTATGCGCACGTAGACTGCCCGGGCCACGCCGACTATATCAAGAACATGATCACCGGTGCTGCCCAGATGGACGGCGCGATCCTGGTCATCGCCGCTTCCGACGGTCCTATGGCCCAGACCCGCGAGCACGTCCTGCTCGCCCGTCAGGTTGGTGTTCCCGCCATCGTTGTCTTCCTGAACAAGTGCGATCAGGTCGACGATGAGGAGCTCCTTGAGCTCGTCGAGATGGAAGTCCGTGAGCTGCTCTCCAGCTATGAGTTCCCCGGTGATGACATTCCCATCATCAAGGGCTCCGCTCTGAACGCTCTCGTTTCCGAGTCCACCGATCCCAACGCGCCCGAGTATGTCTGCATCAAGGAGCTCATGGACGCTGTTGACGATTATATCCCCACTCCCGAGCGCAAGGCTGACCAGCCCTTCCTGATGCCCGTTGAGGACGTCTTCACCATCTCCGGCCGCGGCACCGTCGCCACCGGTCGTGTGGAGCGTGGCCAGCTCAAGCTCGGCGAGGAAGTTGAGATCATCGGTCTGACCGACGAGCGCCGCAAGACCGTCGTCACCGGTATCGAAATGTTCCACAAGCTGCTCGACTACGCTGAGGCCGGTGATAATGTCGGTACTCTGCTCCGCGGCATTGCCAAGACCGACATCGAGCGCGGTCAGGTTCTCTGCAAGCCCGGCTCCATCCACCCCATCACCAAGTTCGTTGGCCAGGTCTACGTTCTGACCAAGGATGAAGGCGGCCGTCACACCCCCTTCTTCAACAACTATCGTCCTCAGTTCTACTTCCGTACCACCGACGTCACCGGCGTCATCACGCTGCCCGAGGGCACCGAGATGTGCATGCCCGGCGATAACGTCGACATGAACGTTGAGCTGATCACCCCCATCGCCATCGAGAAGGGTCTCCGCTTCGCTATCCGCGAGGGCGGCCGTACCGTCGGTTCCGGCGTCGTTATCGAGGTCAAGGACTAATTTCCTGAAAAGGCAAAAAGAAAGACAGTCGGAAGACTGTCTTTCTTTTTGCGCCGCGTCAGGCGTCTGCCGAAAAGGCTATTCCAAAACGGCGCAAAATATGATAGGATAGACGCGAAAATCGTAGGGACAGAGAGGTGCGGCATGGCAAAGGAACGGCTGGATAAGCTCATCGCCTCGACCGGGCGCTGGTCGCGCCGCGAGGTCAAAAATCTTGTGCGCGAGGGCCGCGTGTTCGCGGACGGACAGCTTGCGCACAGCGTAGAAGAGAAATACGACGCGGATACCTGCCGCATCAGCGTCAACGGGGAGGCCCTGACGCTCCGACGGCATACCTATGTGATGCTCCATAAGCCCGCGGGCGTGCTGAGCGCGACCGAGGACGGACGGGGGAGGACGGTGCTCGACCTGCTCACGCCGGAGCTGCGCAAGATCGGCGTGTTTCCGGTCGGACGGCTCGACAAGGACACAGAGGGACTGCTGCTGCTCACCGATGACGGGGAGCTTGCCCACGCGCTGCTCAGCCCGAAAAAGCATGTGGACAAGGTCTACTACGCCCGCGTGACCGGACGGCTCGTGCCGGAGGACTGCGCGGCCTTCGCTGCCGGCATGACGCTCGGCGACGGGCTGGAATGTATGCCGGCCGGTCTTGAGATCCTCTCGGCAGGGGAAGAGAGCGAGTGCCTGGTCACGCTGCGCGAGGGAAAATTCCATCAGGTCAAGCGGATGCTTGCCGCCCGCGGCAAGCCGGTAGCGTATCTCAAGCGCCTTTCCATGGGGGCACTGCGGCTTGATGAAACGCTTGCGCCGGGGGCGTTTCGCCTGCTGACGCCGGAGGAGGAAGGGCTGCTCCGCCAATAGGCAAATTGCCCAAGTGAATAAGCCGACTTTTTGGTTTGTCCGAAGGACGGCTTTACGCTTTAAACAAAAAATGAAAAGATTTTTGTGAAAAAAAGAAAAAATATCTTGCAAAATATGTCGAAGGCAAGTATAATATTTTTAATTGATTGGCAAGTTGCACAAACTACCCGCGTAAGGGGTCTCGGAGGTATGCTATGTCAGGGAGAATTTTCCAAAACATCGTTTTGCAGTTCAAGGACGCGGTCGAAACGGAGATCGGCGTGATCGACGCCGAGGGTACGGTCATCGCCTGTACGGAGCTGGGCGAGATCGGCAGCCGTTGGAGCGAGCTGGTGAGCGGCATCAATGCGGCGGAGGAAGGCGTGATCACGCTTGCGGGAAAGACCTTTAAGGCGCTGTCCGGCTGGAACGGCCACTTTGATTTTGCCGTGTTCGCCTACGGCGAGGGCGAGATGAGCCGCGCAGCCTGTTCGATGGCGGCAGTTGCGCTCAATGCTGCCAAGAGCTACTATGAGGAAAAGTACGACAAGGTCTCCTTCATCAAGAACATCATCTCTGACAACATCATGCTCAGCGACCTCTACATCCGCGCCAAGGAGCTGCATGTGGAGAGCGAGCTGAACCGCGGCGTGTTTCTGATCCGCCGTCTGGACGAGCATTTTGAGGGCCTGACCGTTGAGGCGGTGCAGAATATCTTCCCCGATCGGCAGACCAGCTTCGCCCTTTCCATGGGGGAGAGCGATGTGGTGCTGATCCAGCAGCTCAGCGAAAATGTCGGCACTCGTGAGCTGGAAAAGACGGCGCAGCTCATTGAGGAAACGCTGCGCGAGAACGGCGAGAGCCGGGTCGTCGTTGGCATCGGTACGGTCGCCGCGCATCTGCGCGACCTTGCCAAGAGCTATAAGGAGGCGCAGATCGCCATTGAGGTCGGCAAGGTCTTCGACACGGAAAAGTTTGTCGTCAGCTATGAAAACCTCGGCATCGGCCGCCTGATCTACCAGCTTCCGACCACCCTGTGCGAGATGTTTTTGCAGGAGGTCTTCAAGAAGAACCCAATCGACTCGCTCGATAAGGAGACGCTCTTCACCATCAACAAGTTCTTTGAGAATAATCTCGTCCTCTCCGAAACGGCGCGCAAGCTGTTTGTCCACCGCAACACGCTCGTCTACCGTCTGGAGAAGATCAAGAAGCTCACAGGACTTGACCTGCGTGAGTTCGACGATGCCATCACCTTCAAGGTGGCGCTGATGGTCAAGAAGTACCTTGCCTCCCGCGGCATCGAGGCGTAAACGAATACCGAAAGAGGTGTTCCGAAGGGAATGCCTCTTTTTTGCGCCGCGGGGACACCTTTTGGCGGGGGAGAGCAAAAAAATGCTGTCTGTTTACATAATTTTTTGTTGCCATTTTTCGACCGCTCGCGTATAATAGGAGAAAATAGGCGATTATGCAAAAGAGGGGGAGAACACGGCGATGATCCGCTTGACCGATGTTCAAAAGGAATACGAGAACGGAACGCACGCGCTGCGCGGTGTGACGATGGAAGTCAACGACGGCGAGTTCGTTTTTCTTGTCGGCCCCTCCGGCAGCGGCAAGTCGACCATCATCAAGCTGCTCACGGGTGAGATATTGCCCAGCGTCGGCCGACTGATGATCAACGGCTTCAACCTCAACAACATTTCCGACCGGCAGATCCCGCTGCTGCGCCGCTCCATCGGCGTCATTTTTCAGGACTTCCGGCTGATCGAGAATAAAACGGTGTATGAGAACCTGAGCTTTGCCATGCGTGCCGTCGGTTCCTCGCCGCGCGAGGCGAAAAAGCGCATCCCCTATGTTCTGAAGCTGGTAGGACTGGACGGCAAGGCCAACCAGTTCCCCGACGAGCTCTCCGGCGGCGAGCAGCAGCGCGTAGCCATCGCCCGCGCGCTTGTCAACAACCCCTACACCATCATTGCCGACGAGCCGACCGGAAACCTGGATCCCGCCCGCTCGCTGGAGATCATGATGCTGCTTGAGCGCATCAACCAGCTTGGCACTACGGTGCTGGTCGTGACGCATGAGAAGGACTTGGTCAATAAATTTCAAAAGCGCGTCATCACGCTCGAACGCGGCGTTGTCGTGAGCGACGGCGTGGGCTACAATGTGAGGTAAGACGCGATGAGAAGACACAATTTTACATATTTTTTTCACGAGGGCGTGGTAAATCTTTTCAGCCACGGTTTTATGTCCTTCGCGGCCATCGGCATCACCGTGGCCTGCCTGCTCGTTATGGGAACCTTCTCTCTCGTGGCCTACAATGTCAACGAACAGCTCAGGCAGCTGGAGAGCGAGAACGAAGTGCTCGCCTTTGTAGACGAAACGCTCACGGAGGCTGAGGGGCGCGCGCTCCAGCCGGCCGTCGAGGCGGTGGAGAATGTGCGGAGCGTGCGCTTCATCACCCGCGAGGAGGCGTGCGAGACCTTTGAAGAGAAGTACGAGGGCAAGTACGCGCTTGGCGACCTCGACGCGGGCATCCTGCGTGACCGCTTCGCCATCAAGGTGAACGACATCAGCCGCATGGAGGAAACGCGCAACGCGGTCAAGAAGGTCGCAGGCATCGCAGACGCCCGCGCGGACGAAAATCTGGCAGAGGGCTTTGTTGCCCTGCGTAATGTGGCAAGCGTGGTGTGCATCGCGCTCATCGCCATTTTGCTGGTCGTTTCCATCTTCATCATCTCCAACACCATCAAGCTCACGACCTTCGATCGGCGCGACGAGATCGCTATTATGAAAATGGTCGGCGCAACGAACGGCTTCATTCGCTGGCCCTTTGTCTACGAGGGCTTCATCATCGGCCTGTTGAGCGCGGGCATTTCCTTCGGCCTTCAATGGCTGCTGTACGCGACCGTGGCCAGAAGCATCGCCGTGTCCGATGTGCTGCGCATCTTCAGCGTGGTGGACTTTGTGACCATTTGGAAGCCTGTCGCGCTGGTGTTCGGCGGCGCTGGGATGCTCGTCGGCGTAGGCGGCAGCCTCACGGCGATCCGCAAGTTCCTGCAAGTTTAAGCAAGGAGGGCGCTGCCCATGAAAACCAGACGAATTTTTCGCGCGGCAGTCGCGCTCCTGTTCGCCCTGTGCGTGGTCGCGGCGGATCTTCCGCCGCTGAGCCTCGCGCCGCAGACGGCCTCCGCCGTCACGCAGGCGGACATCGACAAGCTCAAAAAGGAATCCAACGCGCTGGCGAGCAAGAAGTCCAATGTGACGAAGGAGCTCAACGCACTCAAGAAGGACAAGGCCAACACGCTCAAGCGCAAGTCGCTGCTCGACCAGCAGATCGTGCTCATCAGCGACGAGATCGCCGTCACCGAGCAGCAGATCGCGCAGTACGAGGCGCTCATCGAGCAGACCGAGAACGAGCTGAACGAGGCGCAGGCGCAGGAGGCGGAGCAGTATCAGCTCTTCTGCAAGCGCGTGCGCGCGATGGAGGAGCGCGGCACGGTGTCCTACTGGTCGGTGCTGTTTCAGGCGGCGAGCTTTGAGGAGATGCTCGGCGCACTGGACTTCATCAGCGAGGTGATGGAGGCCGATCAGCGCGTGATCGACGATCTGCGCGTGCTGCAAGAGCAGATCGCGGCCAAGCAGGCGACGCTTGAGGACTCGCTGGCTGAGCAGCAGAGCGCCAAGGAGCAGCTTGCCGCCAAGAACAGCGAGCTGCGCGACCAGCGCACCGAGGCGACCAGCCTGATCAAGGAAATGGAAGAGAACGAGGCGGACTACCGAGAGGTCCTTGCCGAGATCGAGGCTGAAGAGGAAAAAACACAGAAGGAGATCGTGCGCCTGAGCAAGGAGCTTGCCGCCCAGCAGGGCAACACCAAGGTGACCTACGGCGGCTACATCTGGCCCGTGACGACCAGCAAGCGCGTCACTTCGCCGTTTGGCCGGCGCAACACCGGCATCAAGGGTGCCTCCACCAACCACCGCGGCATCGACATCGGCGGCGTGTTTTATAGCTCCACCGTCTATGCCGCCAAGGCCGGCACGGTCATCATTTCTTCGAGTAACAGTGTGCGCGGCCAGTACATCGTCGTCAGCCACGGCAGCGGCAACACGACCACCTATCAGCACCTCTCCAAGCGCTCGGTGAGCGTGGGCGCGGTGGTCAAGCAGGGGCAGGCCATCGGCGTGACCGGCTCGAGCGGCGTGGGCAGCGGCCCGCATCTGCACTTTGAGATCACCGAGAACGGCCAGCTCGTCGATCCGCTCAAGTATCTGACCGACTATGTCAAGGCGTGGAGATAAATTTATCGGCATGGAAACAGAGGACTCTCCCATAGAGTTGGGAGAGTCCTTTTTTGCGCGATGGGGAGAGGAGAACGATGTTTGGCTTGGTCGAATGGCGCGGTGCGGGGGAGCGCTGCGATGCAGAGGAAAAGCGCCTTGGCGGGGTGCGCTTTCTTGCCGTCGGCATCCGGCGCGGGGACGGGCTCCGCGCGGCGCGAAGCCTTCGCGCCGCCGCACGGATACTGGAAAAGCACGGCGTTGTGCAGGCGGTCTTTCCGCAGGGCTTTTCGCGGTATGAGCGCTTTGCCGCGCGGGGAATCGCGGCGGTGGATATTTGCCCACTGCGCGAGGCGGCGGCTGCTGCCATCGTGCGCTGTGCGATGGCGCAGCGGGGCATCGAGCCGCATCGGGCGACCGTCGCGCTCTGCGCCGCGCGTGTCACGCGCGCCTACATCGCGGCGGCGGAGGCGCTTGCGCCGGACATCCGCTATTTGCAGCTCTGCACGGCGCAGGGCGGCTGGGAGCTGTCCCAGACCCTGCGCAGCCGCTTCGGCGTCGCCGCGCCCGTCCTGCCCGCGCCGGAGGGCGTGGACCTTGCGCTCTGCTTCGATGACAGCGCGGACGGCATTGTGCCGCGGGGCATCGTCCTGCCGCTTTGTGACGAGGCGCTGCGCGTGACCTATGGAGATGAACGGACAGAAGAATACGGCGGGGAGCCGGAACAGCTCCTCGCCGCATGGTATGCCTCCCTCGCGCTGCGCGCAGAGGAAGTTAAGGTAAAAAGGGTGGAGTGGCCTCAGTCTGCGAACATCGCCGTGGAGAGATAGCGGTCACCGGTGTCGGGCAGCAGGACGACGATGCGCTTGCCCTTATTCTCGGGGCGCTTGGCAAGCTGGGCGGCGGCCCACACCGCTGCGCCGGAGGAGATGCCGACGAGCAGACCCTCGCGGCGCGCCAGCGCGCGGCCGGCAGCAAAGGCATCCTCATTCTCCACAGGGATGATCTCGTCGTAGATCCTGGTGTTGAGCGTGTCGGGCACAAAGCCCGCGCCGATGCCCTGGATCTTGTGCGCGCCCGCGGCGCCTCCAGACAGCACCGGAGAGGAGGCAGGCTCGACCGCGATGACCTTGATTGCGGGGTTTTGGCTCTTGAGGTATTCGCCCACGCCCGTCAGTGTACCGCCGGTGCCGACACCGGCCACGAAGATGTCCACCGTGCCGTCCATGTCATTCCAGATCTCTGGACCGGTGGCCGCGCGGTGTGCGGCGGGGTTCGCGGGATTGGTGAACTGGCCGGGAAGGAAGCTGTGCGGCGTCTGGGCGGCGAGCTCCTGTGCCTTGGCAATGGCGCCCTTCATGCCCTTGGCGCCCTCGGTGAGCACCAGCTCCGCGCCGTAGGCCTTCATCAGCTGACGGCGCTCGACGCTCATGGTCTCGGGCATAACGATGATGATGCGGTAGCCGCGCGCGGCGGCGACGGCGGCAAGGCCGATGCCGGTGTTGCCGCTGGTCGGCTCGATGATGACAGAGTCGGGCTTGAGCACGCCGCGCTGCTCGGCGTCGGCGATCATGGTGTAGGCGATGCGGTCCTTGACGGAGCCGGCGGGGTTGAGGTATTCCAGCTTGGCATAAACCTCAGCGCCGAGCCCTTCTGCCTCGGCAAAACGGTTGAGCCTGAGCAGGGGAGTGGAGCCGATCAGCTCGGTGATGGTATTATAAGTCTTCATAACGATAAACCCCTTTATTCCCTATCGAAATTATAGGTATTATAGCACCACGCTTTTCTTCCGTCAAGCAGAAGTGTGAAAAAATTGGATCGAAGCATAAAAAACCGGCACATTGAACTGCTTCAATGTGCCGGTACGATCAAATGATCTTGCAGTGCTTACTTGGCGGGGACGATCAGGATCTGGCCGATGTTGATGATGTAGGGATCGGCGATCTTGTTGGCCTCAGCGAGCTTGGTGTAGAGCGTGCCGGTGCCATAGAACTTGTAAGCGATGTTCCACAGGCAGTCACCCGCGACGACGGTGTAGGTGTCACCGGTGGTGGGAGTCGGAGTCGGCTCGGGCTTGGGCTCGGGCTTGGGCTCGGGCTTCGGCTCAGGCTGCGGTTCGGGCTGCGGCTCAACGACCGGTGCGGTCTTGATGGTGATGCGGCCCTGAGAGGCGGTATACTCCGCGCCGACCACGCCGCCGAGCTTCTCAACGATGTAATTGATGAGGACCTGATTGTCGATCATCACTTCGTCCTGAAGAACCTTGACGTTCTTGGTGCCGAACATGGTGTAGCCGTCGCCGGCATCCTTGAGCATATAGTTGTGGGAGGCGAGGGTGTAGGTCTTGTTGACATCGAGGGGCTGGCCGCCGACCATGATGTCGGACACGCGGTAGGCACCGTCGACCTTGACGAATTCGGACTTGTCGTTCTTCACTACGGAGCTGGGGATGTCCGCGTTGATGGTGTAGGTCAGACCGGAGACCTGCAGGAAGCCGCCGCTCTCACCGGGATAGGCCGCGGAGCCGAGCTCAAGGGCATCCTTGAGCTGCTGGCCGGTGACCTCAACGAGGCAGGCGGAGTTGCCGAAGGGATGGACATTGATGATGTCGCCGTAGGTGATGTCGCCCGCATTGATGTCTGCGCGCACACCGCCGCCGTTGACGAAAGCGACGTCAGCGCCGAGCAGGACGCGGTAAGCGTCGGCGCACAGGTCGCCGAGGTTGGTCTCCGCGCTGCGGACGGCACGCTTGCCGTCAGCGCCCTTGGTGGTGAGGGTAACGGTCGTCTTGGCGACGACCTTCTTCTGCAGCGCGTCGAACTTCTCGGTGATGCCGGCGATGTAAGCCTTGGCATCCGCGTCCTCCTCAACAGCGGAGAGGTCAACGTTCTCGTGCGCGATGGTACCGTCGGCCTTGATGGTCAGCTTGCCGACGTTGGCGAGCTTGGTGCCGGTCTGCTCAAAGACGACCTCTCGGCCAGCCTTATCCTTGATGGTCTCGGAGAAGACGGAGTGGGAGTGACCGTCGATGAAGGCGTCAAAGCCGGTGGTATTGGCAATGACCTCCTTGCTCATCCACGGAGAGGACTGCTCGTCGATGCCGAGGTGGCCGAGGCCGATGATATAGTCGGCGCCCGCAGCCTTCGCGGCGTCGATGGCGCTCTGAACCGCCTTGTAGAGGTCAGCGCCGTTGTTGCCCTCGCAGAAGCCGAAGATGTAGTTGCCGTTGGCGTCCTGGAAGTAGGTGGGGGTGGACTTGGTGAAGGTCTCCGGCGTGCAGACGCCGACGAACGCGACCTTCACGCCCTTGACCTCGAACATCTTATAAGCGTCGAAGTAGGGCTTGCCGTCCTTGCCGGTGAAGTTGGCGGAGATGTAGGGATACTTCGCCAGGTCCTTGGCAATGTGCAGGAACTGGTCCATGCCATAGTCGAACTCATGGTTGCCGGGAACGGCAGCATCGTACTTGAGGTAGTTCATGATGTCGACGATGTACTCGCCCTTGGAGAGCGTACCGATCACGCCGCCCTGAACATGGTCGCCCGCGTCAACGAGCAGATCCGCGCTCTTGTGCAGCGTTGCGACCTTGGCATACTTCTCATAGTCGCAGTGAACATCGTTGGTGTGCAGGATGGTGATGTCTTCCTTGGGGGCGGCGGCATTGACCGTCACAGCCAAAGAGAAAACCATCGCCATCGTCAGCAGCAGGGACAAAAACTTGCGCATAGCTTTTTTCCTCCTGAATTTTTTGCCAAAGCGCTTGTCCGAATCGAGCGAGCAACCTCGGCAGGATATAATTATTTTATCTTCTTTTCCCCATTTGCACAAGCCACTTTCTCTCGCCATAATCACAGATTTTCGCTGCGCTTTCTTGTCGCTTTTGCCAATTTCTCTTTTTCTGTGGAAATCGGGGCAAAAATGTGCTACTGTAAAGATGTATCGATTTTTTCAGATAAAGGAGCTGGACTCTTATGAAAAAACTGCTCAAAGGCGGCTTTGTCGTCACACCCCGCGGCTCGCGCCGCGCCGATGTGCTGCTCGACGGCGAGAAGATCGCGCGGGTCGGCCACATCTCTCCCGCCGAGGCGGAAAGCGCCGAGGTGACCAACATTTCCGGCTGCTACCTCTTCCCCGGCTTCATCGATGCGCACACGCACTTTGACCTCGATGTGTGCAATACCACCACCATCGACGATTTCGAGTCCGGCACGCGCAGCGCCATCCGCGGCGGCACGACCACGATCATCGACTTTGCCTGTCCCAACAAGGGCGAAACGCTCGCCCACGGTCTTGCGCTCTGGCACGAAAAGGCCGACGGCCGCTGCTCCTGCGACTACGGCTTTCACATGACCATCGACGACTGGAACGAGGGCATCGAGGGCGAGCTGGACGATATGTTCGCCGCAGGCGTCACCTCCTTTAAGATGTATCTCACCTATCCCGCCATGATGATCGGCGACGGCGCGGTGTACTCCGCGCTCAAGGCGCTCACAGCGCGCGGCGGCATCGCGGGCGTCCACTGCGAGAACGCAGGCGTGATCGACGCGCGCATCGCCGAGCTGAAGGCCGCGGGCCGCGCGTGGGATGTTTCCGCGCACGCCGAGTCCCGCCCCGACTATCTGGAGGCCGAGGCGGTCGCGCGGCTGCTGCGCATCGCCGAGGCCGCTGACGCGCCCGTGGTCATCGTACACCTGACCAACAGCGAGGCGCTCGACGAGGTCGCCTTTGCCCGCGCGCGCGGGCAAAAGGTCTATGTCGAGACCTGCCCGCAGTACCTCGCGCTCGACGACGGCATTTATTATGACCCAAACTGGTCGACGGCTGCGCGCTATGTCTGCGCGCCGCCCCTCCGCGCCGAGGAAAATCAGCGCGCGCTCTGGCGCGGCCTGCGCCGCGGCGAGATCCAGACCATCTCCACCGACCACTGCTCCTTTACGCTTGCGCAAAAGGACATGGGGCGCGAGGACTTCACGAAGATCCCCGGCGGTCTGCCCGGTGTGGAAACGCGCGGCGAGGTCGTCTATACCTGCGGCGTTGCCGCGGGCAATATGACGGTCGCGGGGATGTGCCGCGCGCTGTGCGAGAACCCCGCGAAGCTCTACGGGCTCTATCCCCGCAAGGGCGTCATCGCCGCGGGCTCCGACGCGGACATCGTGGTTTACGATCCCGAGGCGAGCCATATCCTCACCGCCGCCGACATGGTCACCAAAGCTGGCTATACGCCCTTTGAGGGGCTGCGCACCGAGGGCGGCATCGTCAAGGTCTATCTGCGCGGGCAGCTCATGGTCGAGGACGGCAGGATCGTCGGCGGCCATGAGGGGCAGTATCTCCGCCGCGGGCTCTGCACCCTCTGAGCGAAACAAGAAAAGAAAAGAGGAACGCTTCCATGAGTTTTCGTACCATTTTGTTCTCGCAGTACCCCGCGCTCTTCCTGCTCGCCGTGCTGTTTCTGATCGCGCACCTGCGCGTGCGCAAGACCTCCGCAGTCAAGTCCGTGCTGTGGGTCATTTTCTTCGGCGTGGCGCTTGCCGCGTCGGTGGTGTTCTTCTTCCTTGGCATTCAAGCCGAGCTGTGGACGCTCAAAACGGCCATCGCACTCCGCTTCTGGAGCTGGTTCGGCATTGCGCTTCTGCTGCTTTTTCTCGTGCTGCGCGTTGCGCACAGAATGGAGAAACGCTCCAGCCGCCGCAGGCTTGACGAGGCCATGAAGCAGGCCGAAAAGCAAAAGGAAGAGGAGGTCTCCCGCGCCCGCGCCGAGGGCGCGGCGGAGGAGCGCTGGCGCGCTGCCGCCGAGCAGCAGGCGCAGGCAGAGGCTGCCCGTGCCGCCGAGCAGCAGGCACAGGCAGAGACCGCCGCGCAGGCGATGCAGGACGCCGCTGACGAAGCGCCCGCTCCCGTCGAGGCACAGGAGGCTGCCGCACAGGAGAGTGAGGAAAGCAGGGCTGAGGCATGAGCGAAAACCGCTCCGCGCCGCGGCGTGTAATCTACTTCGATGTGCTGCGCCTGATAGCGACCTTCGTGGTCGTCGCCGTGCATCTTTCGGCGCAGCACTGGCTTGATGTTGACATCGGCTCGCGGGCGTGGTTTGCTTTCAATCTCTATTGCAGCACGGGCAAGTGGTCCGTCCCCATCTTCGTGATGATCAGCGGCGCGCTGTTTCTGGGGCGCGACATTGATGTGCGGACTGTTCTCAAAAAGAATGTGCTGCGCATCGCCGGTGTGTTTGTTTTCTGGTCCGGCGGCTACGCGCTCATCGACCTCATCTTTCGCCATGATACGCTCTTCGGCGCATTTTCTCAGTTTGTGACCGGACACTACCATCTGTGGTTCCTCTTTATGATCGCGGGGCTGTATCTGCTCATTCCGCTGCTGCGCCCCGTCGCGCAGAGCGAAACGCTCACGCGCTATTTCCTGCTGCTCTCGCTCATCTTCACCTTTCTCCTGCCGCAGCTCGCCCTGTTCTGCTCCTTTGTCTCGCCGCAGCTGAGCGTGGTCATCAGCACGGTTATTATGTATACCTACTGCTTTTTCCCGCTCGGCTTTGTCGGCTATTTTCTCGGCGGCTACTACCTCAGCCGGCGGGCGTTCAGCCGCAGAGAGGAGCTTGTCCTCTGTGCCGTCGGTATCGCGGGAATCCTTTTCTCCGTATTCGCCCCCGTAGCGCACGCCAAAGCGCAGGGCGCGCCGAGCGATCTCTTCTATAACTACAACTCGCTCAATGTCCTGCTCACCAGTGTTCCGATCTTCGTTCTCGCCAAGCGGTATCTGAATTTTCCGCACATGGGAGAGCGGGCGTATGCCCTTCTCCGCAGGCTGTCGAAATACAGCTTCGGCGTCTACCTCGTGCACCCCGCGGTCATCGAGCTGCTGCAGCATTTCGGCATCGACACCTTTTTGTGCAATGCTTTTTTCTCCGTGCCGCTGCTCGCACTCTTTGTGTTCGCGGTCTCCACGGCGATCTCGGTGCTGCTCAATCACATTCCCGTCATCAAAAAATACTTCGTCTGAGTGCAAAGGGAAGCGCGCCCTGCTATTTCCCGTGGAAGCGGACGATGCACCCAAAATTAAAGAAGGACGGCGCCGATATTCGGCGCCGTCCTGTCATATATTTGTGCGGTGGATCTGTCTTTTTCAGTCTGGCAATGGCCTCAGATATTTGGCGGTACAGGAGCTTGATGGACTTTACTCCACCGCACGGTTCGCCAGCTCCCTGCCCCTGCTGTAATATTTCTCCATCTCGGCGCGGGGTACCATGTTCCCGCCGGTCGCCCAGACAAGGTGCGTCGCGTGCGGCATCTGCGCGTCAAGCCCGAAGCGAGCGATGTAGCCGCGGAACGCCGCGCTCTTTTCCATCAGGAACGGCCCGTACATACCCGCCAGCGCGCTCGGCTCCAGATAGATGCCCTCGGTATCCGCCAGCCGAGCGAGCATTTTGTACATACGCTCGTCACTGAGCGAATAGCAGCCGCTGAGGAAGGGCCGCAGCAGCCCGCCGACAAACGCCGAGGCGCGGCCTACCGCGAGTCCGTCGGCAGCGGTGCGGTTGTCCACGCCGAAATCCTGCACGCAGACCCTGTTGTTCTCACCGCTTGCCATGCCCAGCAGCATACAGGGCGCGTGGGTGGGCTCGGCAAAGAAGCAATGCGCGTGGTCGCCGAAGACCTGCTTGAGGCCGAAGGCAACGCCGCCCGGCCCGCCGCCGACGCCGCAGGGGAGATAGACGAACAGGGGATGCTCCGCGTCAACGGCGATGCGCTGCTCGGTGAGCTGGCGCTTGAGGCGGAGCGCCGCGACGGTATAGCCGAGGAACAGCGTTTGCGAGTTTTCATCGTCCACAAAGTGACAGAAGGGGTCGCTCTCCGCCTGCTTGCGGCCCTCAGCCACGGCGGTGCTGTAATCAGACTTGTATTCGATCACCCGAACGCCCTTGCTCCGCAGAAGGTCCTTCTTCCACTGCCTTGCGTCCGCGGACATATGCACCGTGACGCGAAAGCCGAGCTTTGCACCCATGATGCCGATGGAGAGGCCGAGGTTGCCGGTGGAACCGACCGCGATGGAATAGCGGGAAAAGAGCGCGCGGAAGTCGTCCGAGGCAAACACGGAATAGTCGTCGCCGGGGCGCAGGCAGCCGTTTTGCAGCGCAATGTCCTCGGTGGTTTTCAGCACCTCATAAATGCCGCCGCGCGCCTTGATGGAGCCGGAGATGGGCAGGTGGCTGTCCTTTTTGAGCCAGAGCTGCCCGCGCAGCGGCACGCCCTCGTCCTGCTCGAGCGAGCGCTGCATCACCGGAATGCGGACCATGTCCGATTCGATGATGCCGCCGGCACCGGCCGTTTCGGGAAATGCGAGCTTTATGTAGGAAGCAAAGCGGTTCAGCCGCGCGGCGGCGTCCTCAATGTCCGCCATGGTCAGCGGACAGCTTTGTGCCGCTTCGGCAAACGGCAGCTTACCGGGGTTGATCCATGCGGTCTCCCGCAGCGCGCAGATGTCTCCGATCACGGGGCTGAAATCGCGCCATTCCCGCAGTGTCTTTCCGGCAATCGTTTTATTATGAGCTACCATATTTCCTCCCTCTGTCACACAGCCTCTCAGCCGAGAAGCTGAAGGTTGCGATCGATGCACTTGCCGTCGAGATAATAATAGCGCGGCACGCGTTTGCTGACGGCACAGAGCAGCTCATAGCTGATGGTGCCGCACTGTTCGGCGGCGGTCTCGACAAGCTGGTGCTCGCCGAATACCTCGATCTCATCGCCCGGCTTGAGCTGCGGCAGGTCGGTGACATCGATCATGCACATATCCATGCAGATGCGCCCGATCTGCTGCGCCTCACCATAGGGCGTGAGCACACGGAGCTTGCCGGAGAGCGCGCGAAACAGGCCGTCGGCGTAGCCGATGGGCAGCACCGCGATGCGGCTCGGCCGCGTTGTGAAGAACCGGCGGCCATAGCTGATGGAGACGTTGGGGTCAAAATCCTTGATGGTGGAGACAGTGGTTTTGACGGTCATGACGGGCTTCATGCTCAGTTTCTCGGCAAGGCCGCCCGTGCCGTAGAGGATGATGCCGCAGCGCACCATGTCCCACGCCCATTCGGGGTAGCTCGCGATGCCGCCGGCGTTGCAGCAGTGGTGCAGGCGGAATTTGAAATGGCCCTGCGCCTCCACCGCATCGATCATGCGCAAAAAGCGCTCGTGCTGGAGCTTCGTGAACGCCACGCTTTCAGCCGCTTCCTCGTCGCTGACGCAAAAGTGCGTGAACACGCCCTCCACATCCAGTCCCGGAAGCGTGAGAACCTTCAGAATGTCGCACAGGCTCGCGTCGAAGTGCGCGTCGTCGCACTGGAAGCCGAGGCGGCCCATGCCGGTGTCGAGCTTGATGTGGACCTTCATCGTTCCGCCCGCGCGCACGGCGGCGGAGGAATAGTCCTCGGCGATGGCAAGGTTCGTCACCGCCTGTGTCATGTTGTTTTTCAGGATGCGCTCGGCCTGCTCGGCAGGGGTGTAGCCCAGCATCAGGATCGGCAGCGTGACGCCGTTCACGCGCAGCTCCTCGCACTCGTCGAGGTTCGACACGGCGAGATAGTCCACGCCGAGCCCTTCAAGGTGCTTTGCCACGCGCACGGCCCCATGGCCGTAGGCGTCTGCCTTGAGCACGCCGAGGAGCTTTGCCTCCGACCCCACCTGACGGCGGATGGTTCCGAAATTGTGTGACAAATTATCAAGGTTGATCTCCGCCCAAGTGCGTTTGCATATAGTCTCCATATAAGAGCAAACCTTCTTTTTGAAATAGTCGCGGAATGTGCTATCCACGCGATAACTGAGAAGAGAATACCATTCCGCTCCCCAAAAATCAATGCAGCCATCGATTATTTTTTTGCAGGAATAGGATCACTTGAAACGGATGGCCGAGGGATTTTAACTGACTTGCAGCCCACCATGCAGCCCACGGAATAAAATTTTCTAAACCAAGGCACTATAAAAGTTGCAAAAGCATTTTTTCAAAAAGACAGGAAAAAACCTCGGAAGCCTTGCTGCACAAGGTTTTCCGAGGTCTGGCGCGGAAGAGAGGATTTGAACCTCCGCGGCGCTTTTTACACGCCCTACTCCCTTAGCAGGGGAGCCCCTTCGGCCACTTGGGTACTTCCGCAAATGTCGAACAACAGCCGATATTTTATTTGGCGGAGAGAGTGGGATTCGAACCCACGGATGCTTTCACATCGCCGGTTTTCAAGACCGGTGCTTTCAACCGCTCAGCCATCTCTCCATGCTTGTGCGGAGCCGGTCACTCTCAAACGCAAGCAATATCTTAACATACAGAGCAGGCGTTTGTCAAGGAGAAAGCGTGAAATGTTTTGTGTAAATCGAAAAAACCTTTCGAGTGAAAAGAACTTGCCGACAGCGCTTGACCGCGCCGGTGTTTTTCGCTACAATACAATACCGTTGTGATAGAAAATACAAAGGAGATGCGTCCATGCTCACCCCTGCTGAGATCACCGAAAGCCTTCTCGCCGCCGGCGAGAGGAAGGCGAAGCTGCCCCTTGAAAAGATGTTCCTGCTCGCCGTGCTGGCGGGCGCCTATGTTGCGCTGGCGGGCGTCGGCGCGACGGCTGCGGCCGTGACGGTGGAGAACGCTTCGCTTGCGAAGCTTCTTTCCGCCTGCGTGTTCCCCGCGGGACTTTCCATGGTGATCCTTGCGGGCAGCGAGCTGTTCACGGGCAACTGCCTGATGGTGATGGCGTTGCTGGAGCGGCGCATCACGGCGGCACAAATGCTGCGCAACTGGGGCATCGTCTACCTCGGCAATGCCGTGGGCGGCGCGGCAGTGGCCGCGCTGGCGGTTTACAGCCACACGGCCTCGCTCTTCGGCGGCGGACTGGCCTGCTCGATGGCCGCCATCGCGGAGAGCAAGGCAGCGCTCGGCTTTGGCGACGCCTTCCTGCGCGGCATCCTGTGCAATTTCCTCGTCTGCCTTGCCGTGTGGATGGCGACATCCTCCAAGCGGGCGGAGGGGAAGATCATCGCGCTCTTTTTCCCCATTCTGCTCTTTGTCCTCTGCGGCTACGAGCACTGCATCGCCAATCTCTACTATCTGCCCGCGGGCGCGTTTGCCGCGGCAGAGTACGGCATCGAAACAACACTGACGCTCATGGGCTATCTCAAAAACCTTGCGGCGGTGACGCTCGGCAACATCGTCGGCGGAGCGGCGCTCGGCATGACCTACCGCAGCATCTATCTCAAAAAGTGATACGCTATTCCCCGGGGAGGCCGCGGTTTCTTCGGGGAATATTTTGCGCAAAAAAAACGCGCCTAATGGGCGAGTTCGTACCTATCATAACACGGCCGTTGGTGCAATGCAAGAGGAAGCTTTGTCCTTGCGGTATTTTTGTGGACAGCACCAACACATTGCCCGCATATCTGAAAAAGCTTGAACAATATGAAGTCTTGACGATGAAATCTTGTAGAGGTAGAATTTATTCATATTTTTTTATAAAAGAAGAAAACGAATAAGGAGGTTCGCAACGATGAGTGAAAAAGATCGTATTCCCGAGCTGTTCGGCTCGATGTCCTTTGATGAGGGAACGATGGAGCAGTATGTGCCGCATCAGGCGATGGAAGTCTGGCGCGACTGCCTGAAAAGCGGCAAGGCGCTGCCGCTGACCGCCGCGAACGACATTGCAGAGGCGATGAAGACCTGGGCGCTCGAGCACGGCGCGACGCACTTCACCCACTGGTTCCAGCCGCTCACCGGCATCACCGCCGAGAAGCATGACAGCTTCATCAAGCCTGTCGGCGGCGGCAAGATCATCATGGACTTTTCCGGCAAGGAGCTGGTGTGCGGCGAGCCGGACGCCTCGAGCTTCCCCTCCGGCGGTCTGCGCGCGACCTTTGAGGCGCGCGGATACAGCGCGTGGGACCCCACCTCCTTTGCCTTCATCAAGGACGGCAGCCTTTGCATCCCGACGGTGTTCTGCTCCTACGGCGGCGCGGCGCTCGATAAAAAGACCCCGCTGCTGCGCTCGAATGAGGCGGTCAGCCGCGAGGCAGTCAGGCTTCTGCATCTCTTTGAGGGAGAGAAGGAGGTCACGAAGGTCACGCCGCAGGTCGGCGCTGAGCAGGAATATTTCCTCATCGACCGCGCGCTGTACCTCAAGCGAGAGGACCTTCGTCTGTGCGGCCGCACGCTCTTCGGCGCGAAGCCGCCCAAGGGACAGGAACTGGACGACCACTACTTCGGCGCGATTCGCCCGCGTGTGGCGGCTTATATGAAAGACCTTGACGAGGAGCTTTGGAAGCTCGGCGTGCTCTCCAAGACCAAGCACAACGAGGTCGCTCCCGGCCAGCACGAGATGGCGCCCATCTACTGCGACGCCAACACCGCCAACGACCAGAATCAGCTTGTTATGGAGACGATGAAGAAGATCGCCGAGCGCCACGGCCTTGTCTGCCTGCTGCACGAAAAACCCTTTGCGGGCGTCAACGGCTCCGGCAAGCACATCAACTGGTCGCTTTCGACCGACACGGGTGAAAATCTGTTCTCCCCCGGCAAGACGCCCAGCCGGAACGCGCTCTTCCTGCTCTTCCTCGCCGCCTTTGTCAAGGGTGTGGACGAGTATCAGGAGCTGCTGCGCTGCACCGTCGCCTTCGCAGGCAATGATCACCGCCTCGGTGCGCAGGAGGCGCCGCCTGCCATCATCTCCATCTTCCTCGGCTCCGAGCTTCAGAGCATCATCGACGCCATCGTGGGCGAGAACGACTACACCGAGGCCGAGCGCAAGACGCTGCGCATCGGCGTGGACGTGCTGCCCGCGATCCCGCAGGACACCACCGACCGCAACCGCACCTCGCCTGTCGCCTTCACCGGCAACAAGTTCGAGTTCCGTATGCCTGGCTCCAGCCAGTCCATTGCAGGCCCCGTTACGGTGCTCAACACCATCATGGCCGAGGAGCTGAGCCGGTTCTACGCTGTACTCAAGGATGCGCCGGACTTCAACAAGGCCCTGCACGACCTTGTGCGCAAGACCTTCGTCGAGCACGGACGCGTCCTCTTCAACGGCAACGGCTATGAGGAGGCGTGGGTGGAGGAGGCCGCGCGCCGCGGTCTCGTGAACCTGCGCAGCACCGCCGAGGCCCTGCCGACCTATATCCTGCCCAAGAACATCGAGCTGATGACGAAGCACGGCGTTTACTCAAAGGAGGAAATGCTCTCCCGCCACGAGATCCACATGGAAAAGTACCGCAAGGTCGTGCGCATCGAGGCGGCCACCATGGTCGACATGGTGCAGCACGCCATTCTCAACGCCGCCTCCGAGTATGAGAGTAAGCTCTGCGAAACGCTGCTGCGCAAGCACGAGGCCGCGCCCGAGCTGCCCTGCCATGTCGAGAAGTCGCTGGCGAACTCCATCGGCATCCTCAACGATAAGCTCCTGGAGCAGACCGTCACGCTCAAGACCGCGCTGGAGACCGCGCCCGCTGCCGCCTCCGCCGAGGAGGAGCTGCGCTATTACCACGAGGTCGTCGCCGCCGATATGGACGCGGTGCGCGAGACTGTCGATCGGCTCGAGACCCTGACCGCCGGAAAATACTGGCCCTATCCGACCTTTTACGATCTGTTGTTCTCTGTTTGACGCAAAAAGGAACGCTCTTTGAGCGTTCCTTTTTGAGATGATATGCGCGTTCAAAACCTGATGTATGGAGTACGGAGGAGAAAGATGAAGTATATTTTTGTCACCGGCGGCGTGGTGTCCGGCCTCGGCAAGGGCATCTGTGCGGCGTCGCTCGGCCGCCTTTTGAAGCAGTGCGGCCTGCGCGTGAAGAACCAGAAGTTCGACCCCTATCTCAATGTCGATCCCGGCACGATGAGTCCTTATCAGCACGGCGAGGTCTTTGTCACCGACGACGGCGCAGAGACCGACCTCGATCTCGGCCACTACGAGCGCTTTGTCGATGAGCCCCTGACCGCCAACGCCTCGGTGTCCTCCGGCAAGATCTACTGGAGCGTTCTCAACCGCGAGCGGCAGGGCGGCTACCTCGGCGGCACGGTGCAGATCATTCCCCATGTCACCGATGAGATCAAAAGCCGCGTTTATGCGATGGACGACGGTGAGACCGATGTGTGCATCACCGAGATCGGCGGCACGGTCGGCGACATCGAGAGCCAGCCCTTTCTGGAGGCCATCCGTCAGGTCGCGGCGGAAAAGGGGAGGGGCAATGTCCTCTTTATCCATGTGCCGCTGATCGTTTCGATCCCCGGCAGCGGCGAGCTCAAGAGCAAGCCCACGCAGCACTCCGTCAAGGAGCTGCTGTCGCTCGGTATCCAGCCGGACATCCTTGTCTGCCGCACGGACAGCCCCATTCCTGACGAGATGCGCCGCAAGATCGCGCTTTTCTGCAATGTGGAGCCGGAGTGCGTCATCCCCAATGTCACGGCCTCCACGCTCTACGAGGTGCCGCTGCTGCTCGAAGAGGCCGGCCTCTGCCGCGCGGTGTGCCGAAAGCTCGGCTTTGACTGCGGCGCACCGGACATGAGGGCATGGAGGGCACTGGTCGAAAAGATCAAACGCGCCCACAAGCAGGTGACCGTCGCGCTCGTCGGCAAGTACACCGAGCTGCACGACGCGTACCTCAGCGTCGTTGAGTCCCTCTTCCACGCGGGCACGGCCTGCGATGCGCGGGTGAGCATCCGCTGGGTGGATTCCGAAACGCTGACGGCGGAGAATGTCGCTTCTGTTTTGGGTGGCTGCTCCGGCGTACTCGTTCCCGGCGGCTTCGGCGACCGCGGCATCGAGGGCATGATCCTCGCTGCGCAGTACGCGCGCGAGCACGGCGTGCCCTACCTCGGTATCTGTCTCGGCATGCAGATCGCGGTCATCGAGTTCGCCCGCCATGTCGTCGGCCGGGCCGACGCGCACAGCGCGGAATTTTCCGCGGACACCGCGCATCCCGTCATCGCGCTCCTGCCCGAGCAGGTCGGCGTGACCGCCAAGGGCGGCACGATGCGCCTCGGCAGCTATCCCTGCGTGCTCGCGGAGGGCAGCAAGGCACGCGCCGCCTACGGTACGCGCGAAATTTCCGAGCGCCACCGCCACCGCTACGAGTTCAACAACTTCTTCCGCGAGGAGTTGGAGCGCGCGGGCATGGCCTTTTCCGGCGCCTCACCTGACGGCTCGCTCGTCGAGATCGTTGAGCTGAGAGAACGGGAATGGTATGTCGGCTGCCAGTTCCACCCCGAATTCAAGAGCCGTCCCGATCGTCCGCACCCACTCTTCATCGGCTTTGTCGCCGCGGCGCTGAAACGGACGGAGAAATGAAGCGAGCAAAAAAGCAAGACCGCTTTCCGTGATGTTCTTAACGGAGAATTGGTGGGCGGTATGTAACCGGAAGGTGTAAAAACCTTCCGGTTATTACTTTTTATGCAGTTTTGGCTGTAGGCTGTGCTAGAACTTCAATTGCAGGGATGCCTTCCTGTTCGGGCAGTCGGAAAGCGTAGTGTATGCTGATTGGGTTGCCTGCCGTTCGGGAGTATTTCTCTATCGCAGCGTTGCTCATCCCATCCTTTTTCATCCGAAAAATGCGCTGCACCACCTTCGCCGCGTCTGGATCAACGGCCAGCTTATGCCGGTCCTCCGGGGATTTCACATAGCCATAGGCGGCGAAATTACCGATAAACTCGCCGCTGCGTTTCTTGGTGTCCAGCGCGGAATACACTTTTTGAGAAATGTCCTTGGCGTAAATGTCGTTCATCAGGTTTTTCAGCGCGATGGTCATGGCCTCTCCGCTGTCCGCCCGGATGCTGTCGTAGTTGTCGTTGACGGAGATAAACCGCACCCCCATGAAAGGCAGCACCTTTTCCAGAAAGTTTCCGGTTTCCAGGAAGTCGCGCCCAAAACGGGACAGGTCTTTCACAATGATGCAGTCCACCCGGCCTGCTTTCACATCCTCCATCATCCGCTGGAACCCAGGGCGCTCAAAATTTGTCCCGGTTTCTCCGTTGTCACGATAGCAGTCGTACAGCTCCAAATCAGGGTGCTTGGCGATATACCCACACAGGTAGTCGATCTGCGTTTGCAGGCTCTCGCTGTCCTTGCGGTCACGGGTGTCCATGATGGAGAGGCGCACATAAAGGGCCGTGCGGAAAACCCGCAGAGCGGCGGCCTTGGGCAGCTCATCAACCGGAACGCCCTGTGCTGCCGCTATCTGTTTTCTTCTGCTCACACGCGCCATCTACACCGCCTCCTTTACCGTAGGGGCTGCCTGCGCTGCCTGACGCTCCATATACTGTTCGATGTAGGCTGCCGCCGCCCTGTACTCATTCTGGTACTTGAAAATGATCTCAATTCGGTTCCCTTCATAGACATAGATGCGGTCGATGATCTTCACCAGGATTTTGCGCTCCATCACATCCACATGGCGGAAGGACTTGAAATGGGCGATCCATTCCCCCTGTGGGGAACCCGCCCGCACAATGGCGTCCAATTCCTCCTGCCGCTTGCTGATGGCCGCCGCAATCGCCTCACACTTTTCCGTGTAAATCCGCTGATACTGCTTGAACTCATCTTCATTCAGAAGATGGTCCACGAACTTCTCATAAGCGGACATTTTGAACCGCATGGCCTGTTCATAATCGGCTTTCAGCTTTTCAAGCTGCCGGTCGATCTTTCTGGCCTCTGTGTCCTCTGCGGGGAGGGCGGCGATGAATTGCAGGGTTTTCTCAATATTCAGCACCGTTTCCATGTGAGCGTGGATACAGTCACGAACTGCGTCTGTCAGCAGCGCTTCGCTGATATTGTGGGTGGTGCAGGCGGTTTTGTCCGCCCGATTGGTGGAACAGGAGTAGTAAAAATATTTTTTCCCGCCTGCCGGAACGGTCTTGCGGATCATGTTCTGCTTGCAATCAGCGCAGAACAAAAGTCCCGAAAAGGGATAGACCGTCTTTTTCTGTACGGCGATTCTGGTGTCCCGGCACAGCAGGCCGCTGACTGTCCGAAAATCCACCTCGCTGATAATCGGATCATGGGCGCCGGGAACCCTGATCCACTCGTCCTCCGGTTTCTCCATCAACTTCTTGATTTTATAGTTTGGCCGCCCGGTCTTTCCCTGAACCATCACACCGATATAGAGGGGATTCTTCAGGATGCGCCCAACTGCTACTGCCGACCACTTGGCCTGCGGATTGCTTTTGAAGCCGGAGATATACTTCATCCCCAGGGAACGCTTGTATTCTGATGGAGAGAGGACCCCATCGGCGTTCAGCCGGTCAGCGATCCCTTGCTGGCTCATTCCTTCCAGCTTCCAGCGGAAAATATCCCGCACCACCTCGGCGGCGTAATCGTCCACAACAAGCTGATTCTTGTCGTCCGGTGATTTCAGATAGCCGTAGGCGGCAAACGCCCCTACAAACTGACCCTTTCGCTTCTTGACCTCCAAATGGCTACGGATTTTCACCGAAATATCCCGGCTGTAAGAATCGTTCATCAGGTTTTTGATGGGCAGCAGGATGGTGCTGGCCTGCCCCTGTAAATTGGCGGTATCATAGCCGTCATTGATGGCGATGAACCGTACCCCGTGGTCTGCAAACTCCTGTAAGACCTTTCCGGTTTCAATATAGTTGCGCCCCAAACGGGACAGGTCTTTTACTACAACGCAGTTGACCGCGCCGGAACGCACATCCTGTAAGACTTCCTGAATCCCAGGACGAAAAAAATCAACGCCACTAAACCCGTCATCCTTCCTCTCGGCATGGATGCGGATTTCTGGCATTGATTTCAAAAATTCCGTGATAAATTCCCGCTGATTTTTGATGCTGTTGCTTTCCGGCTTATCTCCATCGTCATCAGACAGACGGAGGTAGATGTCGGCGTCATAAACAGCCTGTGCGGTCAAATTTTTCATAACAATGCCTCCAATCGTTTTGTTCGTCAGGCCCAACAACGATTGGAGTGCGAGTTTTGTCCGATTTCTATTATACAGCAGGACACAGCCAGCGTCTAGGTGTTTTTTTCGGTTCCATTCGTGTCGGGGATTTACAGGGTACGGAGATAGCTTTCAAATTGTTCCTCCATTGTGGTTGTTCGCGTCGGGCGTAACTAACCGCCAGACGTCGGGAGTTTGCAGCCAAAAATAGTCGGAAAAGAAAAAGCC
>NZ_JAFBIQ010000070.1 GCF_021531315.1 Oscillibacter valericigenes
GATAGGAAAGGACGGACAGCACTGCGTCAATTGCATTTTCTGAGAGTGCCTGGTCTTCAGCAAAGTTCGCAAATTCTTCGGAGGAGAAATCCAGCTTCAGCACAGAGGCTGCGGCTTCAATCTTTTCAAAAACAGTCTCGTTCATAGTGGCTCCTCCTCGTCAAAGTCGAACTTGGCAAAAGAGAGCCCGCCAGGCCGTTTTGGAAGCTGGAGGATCTGCGTTCGCACTGGTGCGGTCGGAAACTCCTCGGGTTCCTGGAACTTCTTGTACTGCCCCTCGCAGAAACTGTCTCTCCGGCTCCAGGTCACATCGTGGGTTGTAAGAAGACATTTCAGGTCAGCAGAATAGATGTACAGCGTATCGCCGCTGCGCTCTATCCGTGCTGTAGCACCCGGATAGCTGTACGGTACGCCAAAGCGGCGGCCTTCGTAGTTGACGAATCCATCAAAGGAGATCCTGCGCTCCGGACAAAGGTAGAAGCGTATCGGATATGTCTCCGGGAGCACACGAAGCTGTTCACTACAAGCAACGTCATGAATCTGCTGCGGTACGCCATCCACCGCACGGTGGTAGATCCCGTTCTGGGTGTTGCACCATTCCAGTGCCTGCCAGTTCAGGTCAGTAACGTTGTAGAAAACGCGGTCAACAAGGAAATTCTCTTTCACGAACCGCACGAGCCGTTCCACCTTGCCTTTGGTAAACGGATGGCGGGGCTTGCAGAGCTTTGTCTCGAAACCAACGGTTTTCATGAAGGATTCATAATCCTTCTGCCACACTGGATGTCCCTGCAGATCGCGGTGCAAAACCACGCTTTTCATGTTGTCGGTCAAAACAAACCTGGGAATACCCATATACTGAAAGGCGTGGATCATGCCGATAAACAGATTTTCCTGCCTTGCGTTGGGGAAAAACTCGATGTAGCGCTGTCCGCAATGGTGACAGATCATGGCGAAGCAGGCTGCGCGGTAGGTTTGTCCGCTATAGTCCAGAACGTCTGTAAAGCCCCAGTCCATCTGGTAGGCCTCTCCCGGTCCCGTCGTATAGCGCCGCCCACGGTTCCCCTGCGGTGCGATTTGCTGCCGCTTGGCGGGGATGAGATGCTTGTGAGAGGCGATGTACTCTTTTATGATTGTTGCACCACCGTCAAACCCGACATGGCGCAGCCGATCCAGTATGACAGAAGAGTTTTTGACGCCCTGTTGAAGCAGGCTGTCAATGATGCCAGTATAACCACTAAGCTTTGTGTTGGCATGCTTTCTACCTTTCGTACTGCGGGGCAGGTCCTGGAACCCGTTTCGCTTGAGCCGTCGCAGTTTCCCGCGGGACACGCCGCTTCGCCGCTCCAATTCCGCCAGATTGATACGATCCAGAGAAAAACTATCTCCCTGTTCTGCTTTCATTTCTTCAATGGCTTGTGCTATACTTAATGCGAAGCCATTACTGTATAACTCTTTCATTGCACGTCCTTTCCACTGGGTTGTTGGCACTTTCCAGTTTACAAGGTTTGAAAGAGCTATGGTAGTGGCTTTTTCTTTTCCGACTATTTTTGGCTGCAAACTCCCGACGTCTGGCGGTTAGTTACGCCCGACGCGAACA
>NZ_JAFBIQ010000071.1 GCF_021531315.1 Oscillibacter valericigenes
AGCAGTCGGTTTTTGCGCTGACCGCCAGATCCCGCAGATCCTGCAGCGTGATGACGCCGCCGTTGGTATCGACTTTATTCTGCACCTCCATACGCAGGAAACCGTCAAAGGCAACCTTCTGTATCTCGTCCAGCGCCGCCAGAAGCGCGGCGAGATCATTAAGCTCGTTGAGGCTGATCTCTAACCCGTCCAAATGGGGAGCGAGATACTCAAAAGCATAGTAGTCTTCGATCTCCATGTATAGGATGTCATCTTTCTGAAGGCGTACCTTGTCCAGCGCGTCCCACAGTTCCCACGGTGAGGCGGGCAAGTCCAGCTTTGCGCATGCATCGCTGTTAGGATTGCCCTCCTTTGCCAGATACATGGCAAACACTTTCTTAGCCAAACTTCATTCCTCCCATCTTCTGCTCATAGTAACTGGGGTCAGCGCCAGGAGTGTTCCAGCCGTGCATGCTGCCGCACTCCATCGCCAATCGCTGTTCCTGTGTTACGCCGAGGCGTTCGTTGTTGTAATCTGCCAGCTCGTGGTTCTGCTGCGGATTGTCCGTGCTCCAGTCACTCGGATAATAACCGCTCTCACCGCGCTTAATGCAGATGAGCTCGCCGGTGCTGGCAAGTGTGGAGAAGCACAGCTCCGGCAGGCCCTCTGCTATCTTGGGGGAGAAAAGCTCCTGCTCTGTTTGGATGCTCCACTCGTCCGAGTTCCAAAGGTGGACATACAATTCACCGCCGTCATCCACGGAAATTTCCCGCTGCTCAAAGCCCTCACCCCAACCGTCCGATGCCTGTCCAGTGAGGTACTCCTTTAAGGTTTCCAGTTCTGTGTCCGATAATTCCCCGGCAACGCGGCATTCCGCCACGCCCCAGAGCTGGCGATCACGCTCCTCCACGGTGAAGACGGCGGTGCGCACCTTGGTGTTGACGCTGTCGACTTCATCATACCAATGCATGAGCCCTCGCTCCGCCTCCTCCGGCATCCGGTTTTTCACCAGCGCCGCCGTGATCTGATCCTGATAGCCGCGCAGCTCACGGCCCTCCAGCAATGTGCTGCTGTCATCGAGATCACCGTACTCGTTCCGTTCGTAGAGATCGGCGGTCAGAGGCATATACAGCTTGAGGGTGGTCAGCTCGGGCGGCAGCACGGTGAAGCTGTCCTCGCCGGGGATGAGCGGCAGCGTGCGGCCATTGTCCCACTTCATAAAAATTTGCCCCTTATCGTCCACGAAGTCCACTTCACCTTCGGTGCCGGGAAGAATGGGCGCGTAGGGATCGTCCATAGCGTTCAGCCGGATGCGGGTGCCAGGGGGATACTGCTCCCTGATGAAATTCACCATTTTTCTCTCCATACTCACATTCCTCCCATTGTCATGCCCTGTTTGGGCGTTTTTTGATATTCCTCCAACTGGCGGGGATTTTCCTCGCCGTAGAAGTCGAAGATCATGTCATCCACCTGCTTGCGGACGCTGGAATCGTCGGTCAGCACCTCGTAACGGAAGCCTGTGGTGGGGTGATACGGCAATTCCTCCCGCACACACTTGAGAAAGGCTTCGGCATCGGTAAACTCCTGCGCGTCGCCATTGGC
>NZ_JAFBIQ010000072.1 GCF_021531315.1 Oscillibacter valericigenes
CTCCTGCTCGGAAACACGCTTTTGTGCAAAGTGGAGAAAAGTTGCAAAAACGGCTCAAATAGGCGATAACGTATCCCCATCAACGGATTTGAGTTGCAAAATCAGGCGTTTTTGGGTAATTCTCGATCCACTTACCGTGGCATGCCGTTCCCGTAACTGAACCGGGAACACACCTTGCCCACCTTCATTTGCACGCTCATATTACACCCCGTCCCTTCCCCCGTCAACAGCTTTCGCTGATTTGTAACCCACCTGTAACATTCCCGAAACAATGTTACAAAGCGACCTCTCCCGCCCTCGCACAGAGCCTTTTCGCCCCGCGCCCGCCCGCTATGGCCTCTCGCGTCCCACGCAAGCATCTCGCCCGCGCCCGCTATGACCTCTCGCATCCCATGCAGTCGTCTCGCCCGCGCCCGCCCGCTATGGCCTCTTGCATCCCATGCAGTCCTCTCGCCCGCGCCCGCCCGCTATGACCTCTCGCGTCCCATGCAAACATCTCGCCTCGCGCCCGCCCGCCATGGCCTCTTGCATCCCGTGCAAGCGTCTCGCCCGCGTGCAAACCGCTTTTCATTGTTAAGGCGCACACCGCCCTTTGTTGCCGACCTCCGTGCAACCCGTCAAAACAAAGGGGCCATTCCCCTCCGCGGAGAATGACCCCTTTTGTCACGCCGCCATCGGGCAGCGATCTGCCGTGCCGCCGCAGCGGCACGTTTTCACTCGATTGCCAGTCGGCGCGTGCCCGCGACCTCAACATCCTTCTTGGGCAGCGTCAGGCTCAGCACACCGTCGTTATAGCTGGCCTTGACCTCCTCGGCCTTCACACCGGAGATGTCAAAGCTTCTCGCGTAGCTGCCGTAACTGCGCTCGCAGCGGACATAGTTCTGGCCCTTTTCCTCGTGCTCGTTCTTGCGCTCGGCCTTGATGGTCAGGTTGTCGCCCTCGATGTCGATGGCAATGTCCTCCTTCTTCATGCCGGGCAGATCGGCCTCGAGCAGGTAATGGTCGCCCTTGTCCTGAATGTCGGTCTTGAAGGTGCCGACATCGCCGAGGAAGTCGCGGTCACCGAAGAATGCGCGCTCCAGTGCCTCCATACTGCGGAAGGGATCGTAAGTGGTCATGTGGTTGTTGGTATTGCGATAAGGTCTCAGTTCAAACATATAAAATCCTCCTTGCGGGCGCTCCCTTGGATACGCCCTTTCTGTTTTCTTGTTTTAAATCTTATCCTTGAATTATGTCCAAAAATACGCATTTCTGTGAACGGAATATGAATTTTAGCACTCATTGACAAAGAGTGCTAAAATCGCGTGGAATTTGTTGCTTCTGACGGCGCTGACGCGCGCAAAGTACCCTTGTCTACCCAATGGCTACCCGCTGAAACGCCTGCGGCGCAAGGGCTTGCGGGATTTTTGAAACCGCCGCCGTCTACCTTTCCGTCTACCTGATTTTGTATGCCGCCTCTCAAAACACCTGATTTTACGGCATTTTCTCTTCCTCACTTTCCAATTTCCATGGGGCTACGTTATCGCCTATTTGAGCCGTTTTTGCAACTTTTCTCCACTTTGCACAAAAGCGTGT
>NZ_JAFBIQ010000073.1 GCF_021531315.1 Oscillibacter valericigenes
GGCCTCACCACGCGGCGGCCGTGCCATCGCAGCGCGGCTCGGTTCCGGCGATGTAAACGCCCCTCTCCCCGCGCCAAATGATCTGTCCACGTCCCATAGAAATGCGGTCGTCCACAAGCTCGACCTCATGCCCCATCGCGCGCAGCGCGTCGGCGATGTCCTCGCCTGCCTCGCGCTCAAGCTGGAGCTTCTTCCCGCCGATCCACTGGATGCGCGGCGCGTCGAGCGCCTCCTGCGGGTTCATGTGGTAGTCAATCGTGTTGACGAGCACCTCGACCTGCCCCTGCGGCTGCATGAACGCGCCCATCACGCCGAAGGGGCCGACAGCCGTGCCATTCTTGAGCAGAAAGCCCGGAATGATGGTGTGGTAGGACTTCTTGCCGCCGGCGAGGCAGTTGTCGCTCGCGGGATCGAGCGAGAAGTTCGCGCCGCGGTTCTGGAGCGAGATGCCCGTGCCGGGGACAGCGACGCCCGCGCCGAAGGTGGTGTAGTTGCTCTGAATGAACGAGACCATATTCCCCTCGCGGTCGGCGGTGCAGAGGTAGATCGTGCCGCCGCAGTGCGGGTCGCCCGCCGTCGGCTCGAGCGCACGGTCGGTGATGAGCGCGCGGCGCGCGGCGAGATAGACGGGGTCGAGCAGCTCGCCGACCTTCGTTTTCATATAGCGCGGGTCGGCAACATAGGTCTTGGCATCAGCAAAGGCGAGCTTGATCGCCTCCATCACCTTGTGGTAGTGCGCGGCGCTCTCGCGCGCGGCCGGCATGGTCAGGCCGTCGAGGATGCCAAGCGCCATGAGCACCGTGATGCCGTGGCCGTTCGGCGGGATCTCGCAGACCGTATAGCCGCGGTAGTCCTGCGTGATCGGCTCCACCCACTCGGGGCGGTAATTGCGGAAGTCGTCCTCACAGAAGTAGCCGCCGGTCGCGCGGGAGAAGGCGACGATCTTCTCCATCAGCTCGCCGCGGTAATAGCTCTCGCAGTCCGTCGCAGCGAGAGAGCGCAGCGTCGCAGCATAGTCGGGGAAGCGGAACAGCTCGCCCGCGCGGTAGGGCGTGCCGTCGGGCTTCATGAAATACTTCCACCAATATTCGTGCGGCGCGGCGTTCTCCGCCATCGCTTTCGCGATGCGCGCGCCGTCGCGCTCCCACTGCCGCGCGACATTCACCGGCACGGGATAGCCCTCCTCGGCGTAGGCGACGGCGGGAGCGAATAGCTCCGCGAGCGGCTTCGTGCCGAAGCGGCGGCTCAGCGCCGCCCAGCCCGCGGGCGCGCCCGGGACCATTGTGGGCAGCCAGCCCGCCTTCGGCATCTCGGTGCAGCCCAGCGCGCGGACCCTCTCGGCGCTCAGCGCCATGGGCGCGACGCCGCTGGCGTTGAGCCCGTAGAGCTTTCTCTCCCGCTCGATCCACACGAGCGCGAAGCAGTCCGAGCCGAGACCGTTGCCGGTCGGCTCCAAAAGCGGCATGGCGGCAGCCATGGCGAC
>NZ_JAFBIQ010000074.1 GCF_021531315.1 Oscillibacter valericigenes
TAGTTTTGGATAGAGTAGAGAGATAAAATCAAAAGTAGGCACGGCACAGAGTTATTTTTCTGTATCTTTCCGCTTTTGCACGAATTTGGGTTCTTCGGTCAGGATGCGCTTTGAAAAGGTATCCTTCTTTTCAAGCTCACCTCGATAGAAGCGCTTGCAGTAGTTATCCGGTGTGTCATAGCCGATTGCAAAGCAGGGACGTTGCCGGTTATAAAAGTCAACATAGCGGCACAGGACATCTTTCACGGCATCTCTTGTACGGCATTCTTCTAATCGAAAATCGATGAATAGTTCTTCTTTTATCCAACCGTTTAGAGCCTCATTGACAGGATTATCTGTTGGTTTACCTGCCCGCGACATGGAGCGGACAATGTTGCTGTCCTGAATCAGTTCGTTGTACGCTTTTGAGGAATACACAGAGCCTTGGTCGGTATGGATAACGGTTGGTTCTTTCTTTCCGCGCAGCAGCTCAACGACATCCGCAAGACCGTCCAGATACTGCTCCCGCCCGCCACGGCGTTCAGATAGTTTCCATGTGAGGATCTGTTTCGTGAACACATCAAAGTAAAGTGTCAGCTCAAGATAAAATATCCACGGCTTCAATACCGTCATATCTGACACAATGACCTGGCGAGGTCGATCTACGGTATCCCAAGTTGTAAAGATAAGATTTGGGTACAGATCTCGTATCTTCCTGGTGCGATAATGTACTTGATGCTTGGTTTTTGCCTTTATTCCCAGAAAACGAAAGGCCTTGTACACATAGTTATCGCTTATTTCCTGCTGATAATTGACTCGTATAAAAGCCGCTACCCAACGGTAGCCGTGGGATGGATGGGTCTTATGGACTTCGGAGACTAATGCGATAACTTCTTCACGCTTCAGATCCCGCGTACTCTTATCCCGTTTCTTCCACTTGTAATAGCCAGACCGACTGACGCCCATGAGAGAGCACAGTTCCTGAACCTCATAGTCTCTGGACAGCAGTTCTACGATTTCGAATTCTTCGGCCTTAAACGAATGAACTCCTGTTCCCCAGTATCCGTCGTCTGCACGACATAGTTTTTTTTAAGCCGTTCATTCTCAATTCGCAGCTTGAGTATCTCACGCTTGTAGGATTCCTCCGTTCGGTCAATTCCCTCCGGGAGGACATCCTTAATCTCGCTATCTGCACGAGCCAGGCCTTCCAAGCCGCCCTCATCATACTGCTTAATCCACTTCTGGAATGCACCGGTTGAAATGTGGTTTGCTTCGCAGAAGTCACTCATTTTGATACGGTAGTTGCTTTTGTACTGCCGGATCAGGAATTCCTTTTCCAACGGATTCAAGTGTTTAGACATAAAGACGAGCTCCCTTCCGGTAGAATACTCGCCTTTATGATACTCCACGGACAGGCTTTTTTCTACCCTCCCGTGTCCACTTTTATAATAGCATCA
>NZ_JAFBIQ010000075.1 GCF_021531315.1 Oscillibacter valericigenes
TTTGCGAACTTTGCTGAAGACCAGGCACTCTCAGAAAATGCAATTGACGCAGTGCTGTCCGTCCTTTCCTATCCAACCGTTTTTGGCAGACAGGCTCATGCGATCAAGCAATATACCGTACAGCATCTTGGCATCGGCAGAGATGTTCCAAAATCTCTCGTTGGTGAATAACACCTTCGGAACTCGATAGAATGTGAACAGTTCTGATTGCTGACCGTAGAAGTAATCATACGTCACTCATTTTCACCACCTCTTTCTGCGGGAAATTTTCTTTTTCCAGAGGGGAGCTACGGAATGTCTTGCCTCTTAATCCAAACGGACAACGGACGAAATAGCAGGAACGATACCTCCAACGAGGTTGATGATACTCACAATATCGACAGCCTTTGGGCTTTTGGCAACGGACACGCTCATACATATCAACGCACCCCCAATTCCTTCAAAATCTTCTTGGTACACCAACCGATGCAGGGATGATCTCTACCATAAGGGCAACCATCACATTCTAACTTCGGTTTTTGGGGTACAGAGATTAAGTAGTAGCATTTATCTTCACCCAGACAGCAGCCCGTTTTATTGTTTTTCCAAAAATGACAGTAGCGGCAGTCGTTTGGCTTGTCTGGGGAATAGACGATTTTACTCAAAAATCAAACCTCCAATCTTTCAGATTTACCCATGAATTTTGGGCATAAAAAAAGAGCGTCTATCAATCCCCAATGCGGGGCAAATAGACGCTCTATGTACGAGGTAATATTCAATTTTATCTGCTATAACTGGGTGATACTTAAAACATCCGCCTTTTGCAATTAGCAAGAATTTTAGCACGATTTTGGGGCTGATTAGCAGGAAGGGCATTTTCATTAGCAAAAACAGCCTTTTTTCTGCTAATCATTAGCAGAAATTTTTGTCTTATAACAGTAGTTCGATTTTTTAGGGCTTGTCAAAAATCAGAATTTGGAGTAAAATTCAGAACCATGATTTAGACACAGTAAGGGGAAGCTGTTGGGATGAAAAAAGCCGAAAACCCTTGAAAACAAAGGCTTTCGGCGTTGTTAGCTGGCGTCCCAAAGAGGACTTGAACCTCCGACCCCACGCTTAGGAGTAGACCCGATACGACATCGGGAAGTGGCATCTAATGCTTAAAAATGCTTGGAAATACAAGGTTTTTCAGCATTTCAAATCCCATCTGATACTACGCTGTG
>NZ_JAFBIQ010000076.1 GCF_021531315.1 Oscillibacter valericigenes
GATAAGAAATCAGAATATTTCGAGCTGCGCACCGTAAACGAGACAAGCAATGATTCCTATTCTCCGCTCTGGCACAAATACGCGCCGCTCGGCTCCGCGATCACGGACTTCCTCTATGATGATCTGAAACACTTTGAGAGCGATCTAAACGCGGTAAAGATGCGCGTGGACGCGATCAATGCAGGGCAGGAGCGCGAGCAATCCATGCGAGGGCTATTTGACCTTGCCAAGCTCTAGCTCAGCGATAACCCGCTCTATGCGCCGCTGGCCGCCGCCTTGGAACGGTTAGAGATCGATGCCGCGAATGGCATCGTCCTCAATACGGACGAAATCGAACGCATGATGGAGGAATACCGCGCATGGCAGCCGAAGCTGAAAAGCATTGCCCATTGTGTACTGGAGTCCGAAGATAATGTCGATATGCGAAAAGCATACCTTGAAAAGCAGGGTGCAGACGCAGACAATTTCCCGCAGCTCTTGTATGGCAAACTGCATTTGGAGGCTGTCTATTCTGGCGGCAATATACCGTATCCCTACGATGATCTCTTAAACTTCGGACAATTCTCCGAGCCGACAGCAATTACAGCAGAGGTGCTGAACACAGAGAGTGTGAGCGACCTGATCTGTTTCCTTCTTTGTCGGTACCTGGAGACAAATCTTCGTTTCCATGCCTGCAAATTCTGCGGCAAGCTGTTTGGCGTCACAAAGAACTACAAGCAGGAATACTGCTCCCGCTTGATCCCCGGCTCGGAGAAGACCTGCAAGGAGATGGGCTCCGTCCGCCTGTATGAAAAGAAAATCTTCAGCGAGCCTGCTATCAAGGAGTATAAGCGCTCCTACAAGGCGCACAACGCCCGTATCCGCTACGGCCTGATGACGCGCGAGGAGTTTGACAAATGGGCGGCAGAGGCGCGGGAAAAGCGCGACGCCTGCGTAGCGGGCAAGCTGTCCCTTGAGGACTTCGTGGCGTGGCTCGACAGCGACAAGCAGCGATAAAACAACGGACTGACTGGCCGTTTTATGATCTCAGAAGAACAGGAGGTTTCATTGGCAACGCGAAAAACAAAAGGAGCCAAGGGCGGCGGCACGATCCGTCAGCGTCCTGATGGGCGCTGGGAGGCGCGCTATACCCTCGGCATTGATCCCGGAACGGGAAAGCAGATTCAAAAATCCGTCTACGGCAA
>NZ_JAFBIQ010000077.1 GCF_021531315.1 Oscillibacter valericigenes
AGTGATTTTCGGTTTCAGCCATGACCGGAAACCATTGCAATCACTGCTCTTTTGGAGTTTTGCTCATGGCTGGGGTAATTATTATTGTAGGAGGTGAAAAGGAGATGAATGCTATGTTGACTATGTCTGCAACCGAGGTTCGGAAGGATTGGAGCCGAGTTCTCGACTCCGTTACGCGCCGCCGTCCAGCCTTTATCAAACGCACACACGATAATGTGGTGCTTGCCTCAACGGAGTCTCTCTCGGCAATGCTCAGTAATGTTCGCTATGAAACGACTATCTTCCAAGAAGATGATGGCAGTATCACCCTTTCACTCGATGCCCTTGACCTCGTGGTGAATGAGAAATCTCTTGAATCCGCAAAAAAATCTCTGGCAAATGATATTGAAGAATATGCGGAAGAATACTATGCCAACTACGAGAGCTATTCGGTTTCGCCCAATAGAAGGGCGCATCTTCCCTATGTAATGAAGGCATTGATTGCTGACAGCACCAAAGAATTGGAGGATGCAATCGAATGCCACGCTGGGAAGAACTGAAACGCTACTGTGACAGGGATGGGTGGGAGTTGTACAAAGAGACAGACCACTATTTCTATCGCAAGATTTTGCCGGATGGGACGATCTTGAGAACAAAGGTTTCCAAGGGGAGCGGTGAGATCCACGCTCATATGTGGCAGGAAATTCTGAAAAAGCAACTGCAAACAACACAGGAGCATTTCAATGAAATGATTTGAGCCACATGCGTTGCCGCCTTTGCGGATGCCTTATATTTGTGATACAGGGAGGAGTAAAAAACACTCCTCCCTGCGCTTTTACCCTCACAGCAGCTTCATGGCAGATGTTCCCGACAGACCGGCTAAACCAGTCAGCGTGTCCATCTGCCGGACAGTGTATTCGACATGACGACGGCGATACACGGCATTTATAAAAGATGGAAAAAAGCAAGCCAAGGATACTCTCCTTGGCTTGCTTTTTCATAAGCTCAGATCATGCGGCATTGCCGCCCGCAAGGCAGGCGGCAAGAAGGGCGACGAACTCCGAGGGGTGCGGCTTGCGCTCCAGCGGACACCTCGTTATCGCCCGCAGCGTTCGCCTGTCTGTTTTCCAGATCAGGTCCACTGCAAAGCAGATGCTGCGCTTTATATCAAGGCTG
>NZ_JAFBIQ010000078.1 GCF_021531315.1 Oscillibacter valericigenes
CCATGTGGCTGCTCTGGCTGCCGTTCATCACTTCCTCCATGCTGATATAGCCCTTATAGGCGATGTAGCCCCGGTCGGTGAACATCCCGTCCTCCTCGTTCATGCGCTCCGTGCCGTACTTTTCATAGTCATAAAAAGCGTCGAGGTTTTCGTCATAGTCGAAATGACCGGACTGGCGGATCATGTATTTGCCGTACTCGGCGGGAGAGTGCGCGCCGGGGGCAAAGTCAAAGAGGTCAAGGTTTTCCGCAAGGTTTTTGATCTGTGCCGCGGACTTTGGCTCTGCCAGCATGACCACGGCGCCCAGCTTTTCCATATCCGCTTTTGACAACCCATCCGTTGCCGCTGCCAGTTCGTTGAGATCAGAGAGAGTTTCGTACTCCATATCCAACAGGATATCCACCTCATTGGGGAGCTGGCTGTCCTCCAGCCGCAGGCGGACATCGGCGGGATCTGTGATACCTCCGCGAAGGAGGGCGCGGTCGATTTCCCCCCGCTCCATGGGGAGGAACAGCCATGTGATATGCTCCGTGTCCTCCGGCTCGGCTTTGGAGGTCACCGCAACCGTGATGGCGTTCGGCTCGTAGTAGTAGCAGGGGAAGAACCGGCCATCGTAGACCTGCTCCAGCTTCATGCCGTTGTCGTAGACTACGCCGTAGGGTGTCACCGTGCCGCTGCCGCTTTCGATGAGCTGCCGTGCGGTTCCCTCGCCGTCCAGCGCGTTCAGTTCATCCGCGCTTGCGCTGCCGCCGTGCAGGTTCATGTAGTGGTCACGGCCGATGGCGGCG
The DNA here is from genome assembly GCF_021531315.1 of Oscillibacter valericigenes. GTDB lineage: Bacteria > Bacillota > Clostridia > Oscillospirales > Oscillospiraceae > Hominicoprocola. The sequence goes on from NZ_JAFBIQ010000078.1 coordinate 789, forward strand.
AGGTCGGAAAAGTCAGTGATGACCGTGGCCTGCTGGCAGCAGAAGGTCAGGTTGATGAGATCCTTTAACTCGAACAGCTCCAGCTTGTGGGCCATCGCCTGAAACTGCGCGGCCTCGCCGGTGTCGAAGCTGTCCAGTCGCTTGGCAAGGTAGTTCAGCTCCTCCACATTGACCGTGAGCATTTCCGTGCGCTTGAGAACAGTATAGAAGCTGTCGATCTTTTCCACCTTGCAGTCCGCCTTGACTGTATCGCCGATCTCCAACGCCTCCAACAAGTCCATGCAGTATGTGTATTGGTCATGCGGAATGGGGAACGGGATAGTTGCCACGCCGTATTCCGGGTGGCTGGGATTACTCA
>NZ_JAFBIQ010000079.1 GCF_021531315.1 Oscillibacter valericigenes
GCAGGTCCTGGCCTATGCGATGAGCGAATCGCTGGAAGTGGATTTTGTTTTGGAAACGGTCCAGCTGCTGGTAGAGGATGATTTCATCATTCGTGCGGTCTGGTCTTGAGCCATGGCAGCGAGAATATTGTGCCGCCACGCAAAAGCTGTTCCAATCGCAATTTTACAACGGCGGGAACACGCTTCCAACGATGCCCCTTTCAGCGTTAAAAGGATAAACTGTTCCAAAACCTCCGCAGATTTGTGAGTGTTGGAGATGACGGAGTTCGTGGTACGGCGAAAACTCTTCCCACAACTGCGGCAGACATATCTACGGGTAACATGGTCATCAGAAAAGCCCTTCTTTACAATATGAGTTCCCCCGCAATAAGGGCATACAACAACAGCGTCATCATTAAACTTTGAAGTATTCTCACCGTTCAGAAGATTTTCCTTGTTCTGGGGTGCAGAAAGAATTGCCAGCAGCTTCCCAGCCAGTGGATTTTGGCTAAATACCCCGTCATTTAGAAAACAGCCTTCCAATCCATATATGTCTGCCTTTGGGATTCGACCTTCGTCGCTTATCTTGCCAAGAAGCGGGCTGAGGGCAAGCACTACAATGTTGCACTCTCCCATGCGGCCAAGAAGTTGGTTCGACTGATTTACGCTTTGGAGAAATCCAAACGGCCATATAGCACAGCCGCATAACACCTTTTCTCTCATATGCTGAGCTGGGCGTCCAACCGGACGTCTGCTTTGCTATACCCTTTTTGAACCGTCTGTACTTTTTCGCCATTCCTCACATTTCAGGCTTGACATCTAATAGTTAGTCTTTCCGGTGCTCTGCTTGCCTGTGGAACTTATCGGATCTGCGCCATGAAGCTGCCCATGGTCTGTGCTGCTTCTGCCTTGTTGCGTGGGTGTAGGTGCGGAGAGTGAAACCGGCGTCATAGTGGCCGAGCATACTGCTGACGGTTTTGACACCCACGCCATTTTGCAGTGCCAGCGTTGCGAAGGTATGCCCTTACGGTATAATTACGACAAACCGGAAAAGCCCCGTATATCAAGGGTTTTCGGTTATCTGGCA
>NZ_JAFBIQ010000007.1 GCF_021531315.1 Oscillibacter valericigenes
TCTCTTATATCATCCAAGCTGAACGAACGCGGCAGAGAGGTTGTAACCGTTTCAAACTCGCCGTTGTCCAGCAAAAAGCGGCAGATGCGGAGTTTCATCGGATAGGGCGATGGAAAGTCCCAGCGTCCACGCCGCGTCTTGGAGCCTGCCTTGCTTTTCTTCGGCACTTGCAGATGGATATAGCCGCCTTTCTTGTCCTCATTGGTCTGCGTGGTAGTGATAGTAAAACCGATGTCGCAGTCCAGTTCGCACAAGGGCAGCTTCGCCACCTCTCGCATGGCGGAGCGGCTTTGCTTGACGCGAATGAGAAAATCTGTGTTCGGTTTTTCTAAACAATGGCCGATAAGATTGTAGCTTTCAAACCCTCTATCGGCTATTATCAGCGTCTTTTCTTCGAAGTCGTTGCGTTGCAACATGGTGACTAACGCGCCGATTTCATCTTTCTTTGGCTCCGGTTGAATGATGACATCGGCAAAAGTACGGTTGAGAATGTCATAAAGCGGCGTGACATGAAGCTGATTTACGCCTTTGGGGATGCCGTCGTTCTGAACGAATGAGGGCGCTTTGGGGTTACGCGGCAGATTGACCGCTGTTCCGTCAACTGCCAACAGACGATAACCACAAAAGAACTCATTGTCGGCGCAAGTGGAATTGAAGTTGGTGAAAACTGTGCGGAACACTTCGGGCGGGATTTGAGCGCGGCGCTGCGTGACCGCAGACGCGGTAGCTTGAATGCCCGCGTCGTGCAAAATCTTAGCTAAACTACCGCCCTCCGCGCCAATCAAAAGGCGTATGACGGTTTCCGCTGTCAGCGTGCTCTTGCGGGAAAAACTCTTGCCCCCGATGCGCTGTGCGGCGGCTCTAATTGCGGCGTTGAGTGCCACGCGAATGGATTGTATTGACATGAGAGTTAGCCTCCGAACGAATATTCGCCGGATGAAAGAAGAAAACACCAAACGCACGCCCATAACAGGGCGTGTACGCTTGATGTTCAAAATGCTCGCTACTTTTCCTTTGGCTATGGTGTATCTTCTCGCTAATTTTGGCTAACTCTCAAATAAAAGCAATCAAAAACTTCTAAAACTCAATCAATTTTGGCTAAACTCTCACATTTTGGCTGTCTCAAATTCTGCTTGCGAACACCGTTCACCACGGCGTTAATATAAGGATAGCTGGAATTTCTAAAAATGTCAACAGAACACAGTAGTTTTTTACAAACGGTTCACAAAAGATAATCGGCTTAACAGAATGAGTGAAAAACGGCGCGACTGTTAAGGAGCGGAAACTCTCTTCCCGCTCCCCAACAGCCGCGCTTTCGGCTTAACTTAATGACATTGGGCGCACGCCCTGCCTTTTCTGTTCGGTCTTTACTTGCACAGGCCCCTCAGCTCGTCGCAGAAGCTCTGTGCCGCGCTCTCGTCCCGCATAACGACCAGCACCGTATCGTCACCGCAGACACAGCCGATCATAGCCGGCAGATCGTCCATCGCGTCGAAGGCCGCGCCCGCCGCGCTGGCAAGGCCCGGCATCGTCTTGAGGACGACGAGGTTCCGCGCGCAGTCCACGCTCAGGCTGCACTCGCGCAGGATGCGCTGGAGCCGATCACCGAAGTCGCAGCCCGCTGTGCGCGCGGAGGAGGCATAGCGGTAGCGCCCGTCGCCGCAGGGCTCTTTATACAGGTGCAGCTGCTTGATGTCGCGGGAAACCGTCGCCTGCGTGCTGGGAATGCCGCACGCGGAAAGCTGCGCAAGCAGCTCCTCCTGCGTTTCGATCGCGTTCTGCGCGATCAGCTCAAGAATCTTCTCCTGTCGCTTGCTTTTCATAGTCTATTCCCCCGGCAGATGTTTTTTCATGCATGGTTTGAGACTATTTTACAGGAAAATCAAAAAATATGCAATACTGTATGTAAAAATAACCGCTCACTGGCACACGCAGCGCTCAGTGGAACACACGGGCGACGCGGTGCATCAGCGCGGAGGTCAGCCCACAGCCCTCGTTATCGCCGATGAGATTTGCAACCTCCTGCGAGGAAAGGTAATTGCCGGCGCTGTCGCAGCCGAAGAAGGTGACCTCGTCGCCGACCTTGGCCTCCGCCACGCTGCTCACGTCCACAAAACACTGATCCATGCAGCAGGCGAGCAGCGGGCAGCGCTTGCCGCCGACGAGCACCGGCGCATGGCAGGCGACCAGCGCCCCGTTCAGTCCGTCGCCGTAGCCGACGCCGATCGTCGCCACGAGCGCCTCCCGATCGAGGACGAATTTTCCGCCGTAGCCGAGGGTATCGCCCGCATGGCGGAGCTTTACATTGGTGAGACAACTGCGCCAGGACGCGACCTCCTGAATGTTGCCGAGCGGCTTTTTGGGGTGGTCCATAAAGAGCCGGCGGCCGATGCGCACGGCGTCGAGCGCATACTGCGGGAAGAGCTCCGAGCTTTCCGAGCCGCTGATGTGGCGCATCGGAACGGCGATGCCTGCCGCCTCGAGCTGCGCGATCCCCGCGAGCAGCTTCTGATACTGTGCCTCGCAGACCGCGGCATTGCCCGGCCACGCGAAGTGGGAAAATACGCCCGTGACATGCAGCCAGTCCTGCGCCGCCTTGAGTTCTTCGATCACCGCGTCAAGCTCCTCCCCCAGCTCCACGCCGATGCGGTGCATACCGGTCTCCAGCTTGAGCTGCACGCTCAATGGCTTGCTCTGCGCCTTGCAGAGCTCCGCAAGCTCTGCCGCCATGCCGGGGCGCGTGACAGTCACGGTCAATCCGCACTCCACCGCGGGTACATACTGGAACGGCAGCGTACTGCCCATCACCAAGATCTCCTGCCGGATGCCCTCGCGGCGCAGCTCCACGCCCTCAGACACATTGGCAACGGCGAAGCAGCCGATCTCAGGAAAAGCGCAGAGCGTCCGCGCAACGCCGAGCATCCCCAGCCCGTAGGCATCGTCCTTGACCACGGGGATGAGCTTCGTTCCCGCCGGGAGCGAGCGCAGGATCGTGCGCACATTCTCACGCAGCTTGTCGGTGTCGATGATCAGGCTCGAATTGTTGAGCACGCCGTAATTGGTATTCATACTGCCTCACTTCCCGCGCAGCAGACAAAGGGCGAGCGCTGCGCTCTTTCTTTTTGAGATTTCATTCGCTTCTTTTTCTTATTTCGTATTTTCATGCGGAATTTTAAATTTTTTTGTATTTTATATCCACCGCAGCAGGATTGCAAGCACTTTCTCCCACTTCGGCAAAACCTTGTCACTTTGCATAAGTTTCTCCTGCTTTTCTCCCAAAAGATTGAATATTCAAGCAATTGACATCGCATGAATATCCTATTATGATACTATATCATTCCAAATCGAGAATATAAATTCATCCTCCTGCTGCTGAGAAGTCTCCGGCTCCCCCTCCCCACCGATCTTCCTTCCTGCCGGAACTTACCGCAAATGTGCAAAGCCCCATACGGCTTTGCACATTTGCTGCATTTCGGGCCAGAAACGCGCAATTTCTGCTTGCTTTTTGTCCGAAGCTATGGTATGATACAAACCTGTGAATACAGCGCATTTTGCGTTCATCAAGTTTTGGGAGGTCTCCTGTTATGAAACTCTTTATCACCATTCTTCAGCTGATCTGCGGCCTGATCGTTATCGGCATCGTCCTCTTCCAGAGCGGCAAGTCCGCCGGTCTGAGCGGTGCGATCGGCGGCGTGGCCGATTCTTTCATGAGCAAGAACAAGGCCAAGAGCATGGACGCCAAGCTCGCCCGCGCGACCAAGTGGGTCGGCGCCGCGTTTATCGTTCTGACGCTGCTGCTCAATATGCTGTAATATCCCGCGGATATTCGACCGAATGTAATATCAAAAGGTACGCCGAAGCAGCGCTTCGGCGTACCTTTTTGCTTTTATCCGATTTTTCTGACCTCACCGGGCCGAATGTAAAGCTTCCCCGGCTCCGGCTCGATGCCCTTTTGCCGAAACAGCTCCTCGAGCGTCACAAAGCGATAGCCCTGCACCGAGAGCGCATCGACGGCGCGCAGCGCTGCCTCAACGCTCGTCGGATATGGGTCGTGCAGGAGAATGATGTCGCCGTCGCGGGCGTGGTCGATGATGTCCCGCGCCACGGCGTCGGCATCCGGCCGCCGCCAGTCCTCGGTGTCGAGCGACCAGTAGACCATCGGCACCCCGACCGCCGCAGCGGTCTCCGCCGCCAGAAAGCCCCACGGCGGGCGCAGCCAATAGCTCCCCTCCCCCAGCAAATCGCGGAGCAGCGTGTCGGTCTGCTCGATCTCGCGCAGCCGCTCGGCGGGATCGCCGCGGCTGAGATCTCGGTGCGTGAAGGTGTGGCTGCCGACCTGATGCCCCTCCGCCGCCATGCGGCGCACCGTGTCCTCGTGTTCGGCGATCTGCTCGCCGATGAGAAAGAAAGTCGCCTTTGCTCCCCGCTCGGCAAGACCGTCAAGCAGCTGCTCTGTTGTCTCCGCCCACGGGCCGTCGTCGAAGGTCAGGGCCACATACTTCACCGGCTCCTCCGCCTCCATCGCCGGCACCGCGGCGCTTTGCTCCCGCCGCGGCGCGAGCGCAAGCAGCGGCACTGCCAGCATACACAGCAGTGCCCGCCGCTTTTTTCCTGTCATTCCATCGCCCCCTCGGGGGAGACTATGCGCGCGAAGCCCGCCTTATCCCTATGGGACAGGTCGGCGCATGATAAAAAGCCCTTTTGTATGGCTTCGCGATCTGCCATACAAAAGGGCTTTTTACTTACCTTACAGCTTAGACCAGCTCGATCATAGCGGTCTCGGCAGCATCGCCGCGGCGAACGCCGGTGCGGATGATGCGGGTGTAGCCGCCATTGCGCTCCGCATACGCGGGGGCAAGCTCCTTGAAGGTCTTCTTGCAGACATCTTCACGGGTGATGAAAGCCATCGCCTGACGATAGGCCGCCAGATCGCCCTTCTTGCCGAGCGTGATCATCTTCTCGGCCAGGGGCTTGATCTCCTTGGCGCGGGTGACGGTCGTTTCCATCTTGCCGTTGTCCAGCAGATCGGTGACCTGCTGACGGAGCATCGCCATACGCTGATCGGTAGTCTTACCGAGCTTACGAGTTCCGGGCATGTTGGTTTTCCTCCTTATCGGGATAAGTTAGCGGGTTCTTCATCCTACGGCGCGCGCCGTAGTTTACAAGCCCTGTCAGTTGTTGTCTTCGCTGGCCAGGGACAAGCCCATCATCGCCAGCTTGTTGATGACCTCTTCGAGGCTCTTGCGGCCCAGATTGCGGACCTTCATCATATCGTCCTCGGTCTTGGAGATCAAGTCCTCGACGGTGTTGATGTTGGCGCGCTTGAGGCAGTTGAAGCTGCGCACGGAGAGATCGAGCTCCTCGATCGTCAGCTCCAGCACCTTGTCGCGCTGGGTCTCGGCCTTCTCGACGACGGTGGACTTGCCGCCCATGGCGTCGGACAGGTCGGTGAAGAGCGCGAAGTGATCGCAGAGGATCTTGGCGCCGAGGGACACCGCGTCGCGGGACGAGATGGTGCCGTCGGTCCAGACCTCGAGCGTCAGCTTGTCGAAGTCGGTCATGTTGCCCACGCGGGTATTCTCCACGGTGTAGTTGACCTTGTAAACGGGCGTGTAGATCGAGTCGACCGGAATGAGGCCGATCGTCGTCTGCGCCGGCTTGTTGCGGTCGGCGGGAACATAGCCGCGGCCGTGGCTGAGCGTCAGCTCCATGTTGAGCGTCGCTCCGGCGTCGAGCGTTGCGATGTGCAGGTCGGGATTGAGCACCTCGACCTCGCTGTCGCACTTGATGTCGCCGGCCTTGACCTCGCAGGGGCCGGCAGCCTCAATGAAGACCGTTTTGGTACCCTCGGCATTGTGCAGCTTGGTGATCAGGCTCTTGACATTGAGCACGATCTCCGTCACATCCTCCTTGACACCGGGGATGGTGGAAAACTCATGCTGCACGCCGGCGATCTTGATGGCGGTAGCTGCGGTGCCGGGGAGCGAAGAGAGCATGATGCGGCGCAGGGCATTGCCCAGCGTGATGCCGTAGCCACGCTCCAAAGGCTCAACTACATACTTGCCGTAAGAGCTGTTTGTGGAGTCTTCGATACACTCGATCTGGGGCTTTTCAATTTCAATCATGCAGTTACCCTCCTTTTCAGTTCTGTGGCCGGAAACAGCCACACCATAGTTTTCGTGCGAGACAGTTGAGGGTCCCTCCGATTACTTGGAGTACAACTCGACGATGAGGTGCTCCTCGATCGGCAGGTCAATGTCCTCGCGCTGGGGAACTGCAACGACCTTGGCAACATTGTGGGTCTTATCCATATCGAGCCACTTGGGAATGACGCGGGAGCCGTTGGCCTCCAGGCTGCCCTTGAACTTATCGAGGCTGCGGCTGGAATCCTTGAGCTCGATCGTCTGACCGACGCTGACCAGATAGGAGGGGATGTTGACCTTCTTGCCGTCCACGGTGAAGTGGCCGTGACGGACGAGCTGGCGGGCCTCCGCGCGGCTCATTGCAAAGCCGAGGCGATAGACCACGTTATCCAGGCGGGTCTCAAGGATAGAGAGCAGGTTTTCACCGGTCATACCCTTGCGCTTGTTGGCCATCTCGAAATATTCAGCGAACTGGCTCTCGAGCACGCCGTAGTAACGACGGGCCTTCTGCTTCTCGCGCAGCTGAACGCCATACTCGCTGAGCTTCTTGTTTCTCGCGTTGCCGTGCATTCCGGGAGCGTACGCGCGACGCTCGAGGGCGCACTTATCCGTATAGCAGCGGTCGCCCTTGAGGAAGAGCTTCTGGCCCTCTCTGCGGCACAGGCGGCAGACTGCTCCGGTATATCTTGCCATTTGCTTATACCTCCTAAATCAATTAAACGCGGCGGCGCTTCGGGGGACGGCAGCCATTGTGAGGAATGGGCGTAACGTCCTTGATCATGGTGACCTCAAGGCCAACTGCCTGCAGGGCGCGGATCGCGGCCTCACGGCCCTGACCGGGGCCCTTGACAAAGACCTCAACGGTCTTGAGACCATGCTCCATCGCAGCGGTGGCGGCCGTCTCGGCAGCGCTCTGCGCGGCGAAGGGAGTGGACTTCTTGCTGCCGCGGAAACCGAGACCGCCGGAGGAAGCCCAGGAAAGGGCGTTGCCCTGAGAGTCGGTCACAGTGACCATGGTGTTGTTGAAGGAAGAACGAATGTGGACCTGCCCACGCTCAATGTTCTTCTTTTCGCGGCGGCGGCGGATAACCTTCTTGCCAGTTGCTTTAGCGGTAGCCATATTCTATCTTCCCTCCTTACTTCTTCTTGTTCGCAATGGTCTTCTTGGGGCCCTTGCGGGTGCGTGCGTTGGTCTTGCTGCGCTGACCGCGAACGGGCAGACCGCGGCGATGGCGGGTGCCGCGATAGCAGCCGATCTCGCTCAGACGCTTGATGTCGAGCGCGGTCTGGCGGCGCAGGTCGCCCTCGACCATGTAGCCGTGGTCGATGGCTTCACGCAGCTTGGACTCCTCGGCGTCGGTCAGATCCTTCACGCGAGTGTCGGGGTTAATGCCTGTTTTCGCCAGGATATCCTGAGCGCTCTTTCTGCCAATGCCGTAGATGTAAGTCAAACCGATTTCGATTCGCTTATCCTTGGGCAGGTCAATACCGGCAATACGTGCCATACTCTTTAACCTCCAATTAAATCTTAGCCCTGGCGCTGCTTGTGCTTGGGATTCTCGCAAATGACCATAACACGGCCTTTACGACGAATGATCTTGCACTTCTCGCACATGGGCTTCACGGACGGTCTTACTTTCATGTCGATAAACCTCCATTACTTAGTGCGCCAGGTAATGCGACCGCGAGTCAGGTCATAGGGAGACATCTCCACCGTGACCTTGTCACCTGGCAGGATCCTGATGAAATTCATTCTGAGCTTTCCGGAAATATGCGCCAATATCGTGTGTCCATTTCCAATGTCTACTTGGAATGTGGTGTTGGGCATCGCCTCGACGACAACGCCTTCCACTTCGATCATGTCGGATTTTGCCAAAGTGCTGATCCCTCCTGGTCTTGATTACCATGCTCGCCGCGACAGGCGGCGAGGGCTTTACGAAGCTCACTATCTGTGATGATCTCGTTGCTTCTGAGTTTGGCGGCAATGGCCTCCGGCGCGGCTCCCGCGCGCCGAGCGTGCTTGCACTTCTTGCGCTTGGGGGCTTGGAGCCGTCTGGCTTTGCCGTCTGCGAGCAGCAGATATTCCTTCTGAACATCCACAACGAGGAAGAGCTTGCCCTTCTCCCTGCCCGCCGTCGCTATAACAAGGTCGTTTCTCGCAATGTCCATTCACATATCCTCAGATCTCAAGCGCCGTCAGAAGCTCCGGCTCGCCGTCGGTGATGAGGATCGTGTTCTCGTAGTGCGCGGCGAGCGAACCGTCTTGTGTCTTGACAGTCCAGCCGTCCGGCATGACCCGAACCGCCGCGCCGCCCGCGTTCACCATGGGCTCGACGGCGATCGTCATGCCGCGCAGCAGCCTCGGACCGTGGCCCGGAGCGCCGAAGTTCGGCACCTCGGGCGCCTCGTGCATCTTTCTGCCGATCCCGTGGCCGACATACTCGCGCACAACGCTGTACCCATTGTCCTCAACATATTGCTGCACCGCCGCAGAGATGTCTGAAAGGCGCTGGCCCTCGCGGGCGAGCTTGATGCCCTCAAAGAAACTCTGCCGGGTGACATCGATGAGCCGCTCTGCCTCGGCGGAAATTTTTCCGCAGGGGAATGTAGCCGCGCAGTCGCCGTGGAAGCCGCCGATATACGCGCCCACATCCACGCTGACGATGTCGCCCTCGCGCAGAACCCGCTTTCCCGGGATGCCGTGGATGACCTCATCGTTCACGCTGACGCACACGCTGGCCGGATAGCCGCCATAATTGAGGAACGACGGCTCGGCTCCCTGTGCCTTGATGAATTTGAACACTGCTTTGTCGATTTCTTGGGTTGTTACGCCGGGCTTTACCATTTCCCCTGCCAAAGCACGGGCAGCCGCGGTAATTTTTCCCGCTCGGCGCATCAGTTCGATCTCGTGTGCCGATTTCAAAGTGATCATGGTATCCCTCTTACTTCAGCACGGCGAGGATCGCCTTGGAGGTGGCTTCGACTGTGCCCATATCCTCCACGGGATAGAGAACGCCGCGGGACTGGTAGAAGTCCTTGAGCGGTTCCGTCTCCCTATGATAGACCGCAAGACGGTTCTTCACCGTCTCCGGTGCATCATCCTTCCGAGTGACGAGCTTGCCGCCGCAGGCGTCGCAGACGCCCTCGACCTTCGGCGGAACTGCCTTGATGTGGTAGCTCGCGCCGCAGTGCTCGCACACTCTGCGTCCGCTCATGCGCTCCATGATGGTCTCGTCGGAGATCTCCAGGGAAACGACATGGTCAAACGCGATACCGGCCGCCTCAAGCGCCTCCGCCTGCGCGATCGTGCGGGGCACACCGTCAAGGATGTAGCCCTTCGCACAATCGGATTCGGCAAGACGCTCTGTGATAATGCCGATGATGACCTCATCGGGCACCAGATGGCCTTCGTCCATATAGGTCTTGGCCTTCATTCCCGTCGGCGTGCCGTTTTTGATGGCCGCGCGCAGAATGTTACCGGTTGAAATCGTAGGAATTCCAAGCTCATCGGCGAGGATCGCGGCCTGTGTGCCCTTTCCCGCGCCGGGAGCGCCCAATAAAATCAGTTTCATTTTTTCGCCTTTCTTACTCGAGGAAGCCCTTATACTGACGCATCAGCATCTGGGATTCCAAAGCCTGTACGGTCTCCAGCGCAACACCGACAACGATGATGACCGAGGTGCCGCCGATGGCAAGCGAATAGTTGCCAAGGCTCTTGCCGACGATCAGCGGCGCGATGGCCACGATGCCGAGGTAGATCGCACCGAACAGCGTGACCTTGTTGAGCACCTTCGCGATGAACTGGCTGGTGGGCTGGCCCGGACGGAAACCGGGGATGAAGCCGCCGTTCTTCTTGAGGTTGTTGGAGATCTCAACGGGGTTGAACTGAATGGTGGCGTAGAAGTAGCTGAAGCCGATGATCATCAGGAAGTAAACGATCAGGTAGATCACGGACTTCGTGTCGATCGCGCTGTAAATAGAGTAAGCGACAGGGCTGGTTTCCTTGTTCGGCGTGCCGACAAAAGCCCAGACCGTAGCGGGCAGAGACGCGATGGACTGCGCAAAGATGATGGGCAGAACGCCGGACATATTCACCTTCATGGGAAGGGTGGATGCCTGGCCGCCGTACATCTTGCGGCCGACCTGACGCTTCGCGTACTGCACGGGGATGCGGCGCTCGGCGCCGTTGACATGGACGATGAGAACGATCATCGCAAGGATGCCCAGCAGCACCAAAGCGAGCCACAGGTAGCCGATGCTGCCCTCTTGGGCGACAAAGTAACGACCGGTGGTGATCGCGGTGGGGACGCGGGCGAGGATGCCGGCAAAGAGGATCATGGAGATGCCGTTGCCGACGCCGAACTCGTTGACCTGCTCACCGAGCCACATGACGAAGGAAGAACCGGCGACGAGCGTCACGATGATGACCAGAGCGACCCAGATGCCGGTCTGCTCAAGGATGCCGTAGTTCTTGCAGATCATATAGTAGCCGAAGGCCTGAAGAAGAGCGATAGCGACCGTTGCGTAGCGCGTGATGGAAGCGATCTTCTTCTTGCCGGCCTCGCCGCCGTCGCGCGCAAGGCGCTCAAGGGCGGGGATGGCGATGGTCAGAAGCTGAATGATGATCGAGCTGTTGATATAGGGCTGTACGCCGAGGGCGAAGACCGTAGCCTGCGCGAAGGCGCCGCCGGACATCACGTTGTAGAGGTTCAGGAGGCTGCCGCCGGTGGACTCGATATAGGCGCCGAGCAGCTCCGTGTTGATATAGGGGGTGGGGATCGCGTTACCGACGCGGAAGATGAGCAGGATCAGCAGAGTGAAGACGATCTTCTTGCGCAGTTCGGGGATACCCCAAGCCTTACGGATCGTTTGGATCACTTAGATCACCTCTGCCTTTCCGCCTGCTGCCTCGATAGCCTCCTTGGCAGAAGCGGAGAAAGCAGAAGCCTCCACGTTGACCTTCTTCGTGACCTTGCCGTTGCCAAGGACCTTGTAGCCATACTCGCACTTGTTCAGGATACCCTTGGCAAGCAGCGCCTCGGCGTTGACGGTCTCACCGTTCTCAAACGCGTTGAGCGCGCTGAGGTTGATGATCTCATAGGGCTTTGCAAAAATGTTGTTGAAGCCGCGCTTCGGGGTGACGCGAGCCAGAGGCATCTGGCCGCCTTCAAAACCGATGCGGACGCCGCCGCCGCTGCGGGCCTTCTGGCCCTTGTGACCGCGGCCGCCGGTCTTGCCGTTGCCGGAGCCGGCACCGCGGCCCTTGCGGTAAGCCTCTTTGGTGGAGCCGGCGGCAGGAGACAGTTCATGTAACTTCATTAGACAGCTCCTCCTTACTTTTCTTCGGTGACCTGCAGCAGATAGCCGATCTGGGCGATCTTGCCGCGGGTCTGATCGTTGTCGGGCTGCACGGTGGCATCGCCGATCCGGCGCAGGCCGAGGGAGTTGGCAGTGGCGATGTGCTTTTCCAGCCTGCCATTGAGGCTCTTGACGAGCTTGACGTTCAGATTAGCCATGTTACTGCCTCCTTATCCCACGATTTCTTCCACGCTCTTGCCGCGGATCTTGGCGACCTGCTCGGGGCTACGCATAGCCTTCAGGCCCTCGAAAGCGGCGCCGACAACGTTGTTGGCGTTGTTGGAGCGCAGGCACTTGGTACGAATATCCTTGATACCCGCGGCCTCGACGACGGCACGCACGGCGCCGCCGGCGATCACGCCGGTACCGGGGGCGGCGGGCTTGAGCAGCACGCGGCCCGCGCCGAACTCACCGATGGTCTCGTGGGGGATGGTGGTGCCGGACAGGGTCACGGTGACCATGTTCTTCTTGGCAGCCTCCAGACCCTTGCGGATCGCCTCGGGAACTTCAGCAGCTTTGCCAAGGCCGTAGCCGACCTTGCCTTTTCCGTCGCCGACGACCATCAGCGCGGAGAACTTCATAACACGGCCGCCCTTAACGGTCTTGGAAACACGGTTGAGGGCAACGAGCTTTTCCATATATTCGCTCGGTTCACGTTCAAATCTGGGCATTTCGTTGTTCCTCCTTCTTAGAATTCCAGACCGCCCTCACGGGCGCCTTCGGCCAGTTCGGCAACACGGCCATGATACAGGTAACCGCCGCGGTCGAACACGACCGTGCCGATGCCCTTGGCCTTGGCGCGCTCGGCGATCAGCTTGCCGACCGCACGGGCCGCGGCCTTATTGCCGCCGTTGCCTTCGATCTCTTTGTCCAAAGAGGACGCAGCGACGAGGGTGTTGCCCGCGACATCGTCGATGATCTGGGCATAGATGTTCTTCTCGCTGCGGAACACATTCAGACGGGGACGCTCGGGAGTGCCGGAGATCTTGGCACGCACTCTCTTATGGCGCTTGATGCGCTGCGCGTTGGTATCGGGTCTTTTAATCATATCGGCACACCTCCTTACTTCTTGGCGCCGGTCTTACCGACCTTGCGGCGGATGACCTCATCCACATACTTGATGCCCTTGCCCTTATACGGCTCGGGAGGACGCTTCTCGCGGACTTCCGCGGCGAACTGGCCGACCTTCTGCTTGTCGCAGCCGGAGATAACGACCTTGTTCGGACCGGGGACCTCGATGGTGATGCCCTCGATCTCGGACATCTCAACGGGGTGGGAGAAACCGATGGTCAGGACGAGCTTGTTGCCCTCCTTGGCGGCACGGTAACCGACACCGTTGATCTCGAGCTCCTTCTTGTAGCCCTCGCTCACGCCGACCACCATGTTGTGGAGCAGAGCGCGGGTGAGGCCGTGGAGCGCGCGGTTTTCCTTCTCATCGTTGGGGCGGGCGACGTGAACGACGCCGGGCTCCTGCGTGAGAGTCATCGCGGGATGAAGCTGCTGGGTCAGAGAACCCTTGGGGCCCTTGACAGTGACAAGGTTGCCCGCACCGATGGTAACTTCAACACCGGCGGGGACATGAACGGGCATTCTTCCGATTCGACTCATTGTTCAATACCCTCCTTACCACACGAACGCAAGGACTTCTCCGCCGACATGAGCCGCGCGAGCAGCCTTGTCGGTCATGACGCCCTTAGAGGTGGAGACGATGGCAATGCCGAGGCCGCGGAGCACGCGGGGCAGCTCGTCCGCGCCGACGTAAACACGCAGGCCGGGCTTGCTGACACGGCGCAGGCCGGTGATGACCTTGTCCTTGCCGTTGTACTTCAGGGTGATGTGAATGACGCCCTGCGTACCGTCGTCAACGATCTGATAGCTCTTGATATAGCCCTCGTCCAGCAGGATCTGAGCAATGCTCTTTTTCATGTTGGAGGCGGGGACATCAACAGTGTCATGACGGGCACTGTTGGCGTTGCGGATGCGAGTGAGCATATCCGCAATGGGATCGGTGATATGCATAGTGTAAATCCTCCTAATTTAGAGTTACGGAGTTTCCCCCGTTTCGGTCACGAGGTATCACTGCCAATTTGGAGCGTGCCCACACGCGTGTGACCACGCGTAATTGACAGTGACCTTTCGCGATCCTTATCGCCAGGGCGTCCATATCACAACGCCCCTGGTTAAGAGTTCATCGGAGAGCAGGCTCTCCAAAATCGGTCCTTCTTGAGATTTTTCGTTAGGCGAGGCGGCGGGACGCCGGCGTACTTTGTGTACGCCAAGTCACGCCAACGAAGCATAGCGGAAAAAGATCAGAAGGAGGCTTTGCGGACGCCGGGGATCTCGCCCTTATAGGCCAGCTCGCGGAAGCAGATACGGCAGACGCCGTAGTCACGCAGATAGGCGTGAGGGCGGCCGCAGATCTTGCAGCGGTTGTACTTACGGGTGGAGAACTTAGCAGGAGCCTGCTGCTTGAGAATCATAGATTTCTTAGCCATTTCACATATCCTCCTACTTAGCGTTCAAAGGGAGCGCCGACCTGCGTGAGCAGCTCGCGGGCCTCTTCGTCGGTCTTGGCGGTGGTGCAGATGACGATGTCCATGCCGCGGATCTTGTCGATCTTGTCGTACTCGATCTCGGGGAAGATCAGCTGCTCCTTGATGCCGAGGGCATAGTTACCGCGGCCGTCGAAGGCGTTGGCGCTGATGCCGCGGAAGTCGCGGACACGGGGAAGCGCCACATTGAACAGACGATCGAGGAACTCCCACATCTTCTCGCCGCGCAGGGTGACCTTCGCGCCGACGGGCATACCTTCACGCAGCTTGAAGTTCGCAACGGACTTCTTGGCGTTGGTGATGATGGCCTTCTGGCCGGTGATGGTGGAGAGGTCACGCACGACCGCCTCGAGAACCTTCGCATTCTCACGAGCCTCGCCGCAGCCGACGTTGACGACGACCTTCTCGATCTTGGGGACCTGCATCATGGAGGTGTAGCCGAACTTCTTAAAGAGAGCAGGCGCCACTTCCGCAACATACTTTTCTTTCAGTCTTGCCATAGTGTTACAACTCTCCTTTCTTACAGCTCAGCGCCGCACTTCTTGCAGACGCGGGTCTTCTTGCCGCCCTCGACCTTGTGGGCGACGCGGGTGCCCTTGCCGCACTTGGGGCAGACCACCTGCACCTTGGAGGCATACAGCGCGGCCTCGCGCTCGACAATGCCGCCGGTCTCGCCCTGCTTGCGGGGCTTGATGTGGCAGGTCACCTTGTTGATGCCCTCGACCACGACCTTGGCTTCGCTGGGAACGGTGCCGAGCACCTTGCCCTGCTTGCCCTTGTCCTTGCCGGACAGGACGATAACGGTATCGCCCTTTTTCACATTCATAGCCATTTCTTCAAGCCCTCCTTACACAACTTCGGGAGCGAGGGACAGGATCTTCATGTAATCCTTGTCGCGCAGCTCACGGGCGACGGGCCCAAAGATACGGGTGCCGCGGGGGTTCTTGTCGTCCTTGATGAGGACGGCGGCGTTCTCGTCAAAGCGGACATAGGTGCCGTCGTTGCGGCGGACGCCCTTGGCGCTGCGGACGATCACGGCCTTGACGACCTCGCCCTTCTTGACCGTGCCGCCGGGCTGGGCCTTACGGACAGACGCCACGATGACATCGCCGATGTTGCCGTACTTGCGGCTGGAGCCGCCGAGCACACGGATGCACTTGATCTCCTTGGCACCGGTATTATCGGCAACCTTGAGGAAACTCTCTTGCTGAATCATACTTCCGGTACCTCCTTACTTAGCCTTTTCGACGATCTCGACCACGCGCCAGCGCTTGTCCTTGGACAGGGGACGGGTCTCCATCACCTTGACGGTATCGCCGATACCGCACTCGTTGTTCTCATCGTGGGCCTTGAGCTTATAGGTGCGGCCGACGATCTTCTTATACAGGGGGTGCGCGACGCGGTCGGCGATCGCAACGACGACGGTCTTATCCATCTTGTCGGAAACGACCTTGCCCACGCGGACCTTACGGGAGGAAATTCTCTTCTCTTCCATGTTACTTCTCCTCCTTTTCACGGATCATGGTTTTGACTCGGGCAATATCACGCTTGGTCTCAACGAGCTTCTGAGGATTGTCAAGCTGATTGGTCGCGTGCTGCATGCGCAGGAAAAACAGATCCTTCTTCAGGGCGTCGAGCTTCTCATTGAGCTGAGCGACGCTCATTGCACGAACTTCACTTGCCTTCATCTTCATTCACCTACTTCCTGGGTCTCGGTGTCCTCGCGGCGGACGACCTTCGTCTTGATGGGCAGCTTGTGGCTGGCCAGACGAAGCGCCTCGCGGGCGACATCTTCGGGAACGCCGGCGATCTCGAACATCACGCGGCCGGGCTTAACAACAGCAACCCAATACTCAGGGGAGCCCTTACCGGAACCCATACGGGTCTCAGCCGGCTTCTGAGTGACGGGCTTATCGGGGAAGATCTTGATCCACACCTGACCGCCGCGCTTGGTGTAGCGGGTCATGGCGATACGGGCGGCCTCGATCTGGTTGCTGGTGATCCAGGCGGGCTCAACGGCGACAAGACCGAACTCACCGTAGGTGACGGTGTTGCCGCGCATGGCCTTACCGGTCATGCGGCCGCGCTGCACGCGGCGATACTTTACTCTCTTCGGCAGAAGCATTAGTGAGCCCCTCCTTCCTTATTCTCTGCGGGCTTGCGGAAGCCGCCCTGCGGACGGTCGCCCTGGGGACGGTTGCCGGTGCGGTTGAAGCCGCCCTGGCCGTCGCGGCGCTGGAACCCCTGGCCGTCACGGCGGGGACGACGGTCACCGTCGCGGCGAGGACGACGCTCGCGGCGCTCCTCGTAAGGCTTGGTGGTATCCAGCGTGCGGGGAGTGGTGCGCAGGGTCTGGGTGAGGACCTCGCCCTTGTAGATCCAGACCTTCACGCCGATGCGGCCGAAGGTGGTCGCAGCCTCGGCAAAGCCGTAGTCGATGTCGGCGCGGATGGTCTGCAGGGGAATGGTGCCCTCGTGATAGTGCTCAACGCCCGCGATCTCGCGGCCGCCGAGACGACCGGTGCAGCAGCACTTGATACCCTTGGCGCCGGCGCGCATGGCGCGGCCCATGGCGTTCTTCATCGCGCGGCGGTGAGAAATACGCTTCTCAAGCTGCTGGGCGATGTTCTCAGCGACGAGCTGAGCGTCCATGTCGGGAGAGCGGACCTCAACGATGTTGAGCTTGACCTTCTTGCCGATCATGGCTTCGACCGCGGCGCGGACCTTCTCGACCTCGGCGCCATCCTTGCCGATGACCATGCCCGGACGCGCGCAATGCACGAACAGGGTGACGACGTCGTTGGAGCGCTCGATCTCGATCTTGGGCACGCCCGCGCCGTACAGGGTCTTCTTGAGGAACTTGCGGATGTTGTAATCTTCAACGATCAGGTCGCCGACCTTCTCGTCCTTGGCATACCAACGGGAGTCCCAGTCTTTGATGACGCCAACGCGCATGCCGTGGGGATTAACTTTCTGTCCCATAAAACTGTCTCCTCCCTTTATTCCTTCTCCGCCACGGCGAGCGTGACATGAGAGGTACGCTTGTTGATGCGATAGCCGCGGCCCTTGCTGGCGGGGATCATGCGCTTGAGGATCGGGCCGCCGGTGGCGTAAACCTCGCTCACATAGAGCTTGCCGGTGTCCATGCTGAAGTTGTTCTCAGCATTGGCGACAGCGCTCTTGAGCAGCTTGATGAGGGGCTCGGACGCAGCCTTGGGGGTGTTCATCAGAATCGCTATGGCCGTACCGACATCCTTGCCGCGGATCAGATCGCAGACGATCTGGACCTTGCGCGGAGAGATGCGGACATATCTCAGATAAGCTTTAGCTTCCATATTCTGCATCCTCCTTCTTTAAGACTTCTTGGCGTGGCCGCGGAAGGTACGGGTGGGAGCAAACTCGCCGAGCTTGTGGCCGACCATATCTTCCTGCACATAAACGGGCACATGCTTGCGGCCGTCATAGACCGCGATGGTGTGGCCGACGAAGGAGGGGAAGATCGTGGAGCTGCGGCTCCATGTCTTGAGGACCTTCTTCTCGCCGGTCTTGTTCATTTCTTCGACTCGCTTGATCAGCTCAGGGGCAACAAACGGGCCTTTTTTAACGCTTCTGCTCATTGTTCCTTTGCCTCCTTACTTCTCATTACGACGCTTGACGATGAACTTGTTCGTCGGGTTCTTCTTGGAGCGGGTCTTGTAACCCATCGCAGGCTTGCCCCAAGGAGTGACAGGGCCGGGACGGCCAACGGGCGCCTTGCCCTCGCCGCCGCCGTGGGGGTGGTCGCAGGGGTTCATGACGCTGCCGCGGACGGTCGGACGCCAACCCATGTGGCGCTTGCGGCCGGCCTTACCGATCTGAATGTTCTCGTGGTCGAGATTGCCGACCTGACCGATGCAGGCGGTGCAGTTGGTGCGCACGATACGCACCTCGCCGGAGGGCATACGGATCTGCGCGTCGCCGTTCTCCTTCGCCATCAGCTGCGCGGCGGTGCCGGCGGAGCGGACGAGCTGAGCGCCCTTGCCGGGGTGCATCTCGATGTTGTGGATGACCGTACCGACAGGGATGTTGGCGATGGGCAGGCAGTTGCCGGGCTTAATATCGGCGGAAGCAGAGGAGATGATCTTGTCACCGGCGGCGAGGCCGACGGGAGCGATCACATAGCGGCGCTCGCCGTCCTCGTACTCGACGAGAGCGATGTAGGCGCTGCGGTTGGGGTCATACTCCAGACGCAGGACCGTTGCGAACATATCGGTCTTGTCGCGCTTGAAGTCGATGATGCGGTACTTCTGCTTGTTGCCGCCGCCGTGATGGCGGACGGTGATGCGGCCATAGCTGTTGCGGCCGGCGTTCTTCTTGAGAACTCTGGTCAGCTTGCGCTCGGGCTTGGCCTTCTTGTCGATCCCCTCGAAGGCGGACACGGTCATGTGACGGCGGGAGGGGGTAGTGGGCTTATAAGTCTTGATAGCCATTGTTCATTCTCCTCCTTACACCATGCCCTCGAACACTTCGATGGTCTTGGAATCTTCCGTGAGCTGGACATAAGCCTTCTTCCAGCTGCGGGTGGTGCCGGGACGACCCGCGCCCATGCGCTTGGCCTTGCCGGCGACGTTGACGGTGTTGACCTTGGCGACCTTGACGCCGAAGATCTGCTCGACCGCGTTCTTGATCTCGATCTTGCCGGCATCCCTGGCGACCTCGAAGACATACTTCTTGTCCGCGACGGCTGCCATGGAGCGTTCGGTGATGATCGGACGGATGACGATATCGTAAACGTTAGCCATTATGCGAACACCTCCTCGATCACTGCGAGGGCATCCTTGTCGATGACCAGGTTCTTGGCGTTGATCAGGTCATAGACATTGATGAGCTTTGCAGGGCTGGTGACAACGCCCGGAATGTTGCGGGCACTCTTGACGACGGTATCGTTGACCTCGGGGGTCACGACGACGGACTTGCCCTCCGCGTTGACGGCGGTGAGGAAGTTCTTGAAGTTCTTGGTCTTGATCTCGTCCATCGCGATCTTGTCGACGACGACGATCTCACCAGCCTGTGCCTTGGCGGAGAGAACGGACTTGAGCGCGAGGCGCTTGACCTTCTTATTGAGCACGTAGCTGTAAGAGCGGGGCTTGGGGGCAAACGCGATGCCGCCGTGCGTCCACTGCGGAGAGCGGGTGCTGCCCTGACGGGCGCGGCCGGTGCCCTTCTGGCGCCACGGCTTGCGGCCGCCGCCGGAAACCTCAGCACGGGTCAGAGCGCTCTGGGTGCCCTGACGGCAGTTGGCAAGGTGATTTTTCACGACCTCGTGAACAACGCTCATGTTCGGCTCGATGCCGAAGATCGCGTCGCTCAGCTCCACGGTACCGACTTCGGCACCGGTCATGCTGACAACTTTAATCGTAGACATTCTTTAAGCACTCCTTTCCTTATTTCGTTCTGGCGGAAGCCTTCTGCGGGTTGCGGCCGGAAGCCTTCTGCGGGTTGCTGCTGATGCCGGCGCCCGCCTGCTTGACCTTGTGGGTCTTGACCGTGTTCTTCACGGTAACAAGGCTGTACTTGGGGCCGGGGATCGCGCCGCGGACGACGAGCATATTGAGCTCGGGATCGACCTTGACGACCTCAAGGTTCTGGATGGTGACGGTGTCGCCGCCCATCTGGCCGGGGCCGCCGGTACCCTTGAAGATACGGCTGGGATCGGTGCCCGAGCCGCGGGAGCCGACATGACGATGGACGGGGCCGCCGCCGTGGCTCTTGCGCTGGATGGCATAGCCGCAGCGCTTGACAACGCCCTCGTAGCCGTGGCCCTTGCTGGTGCCGGTCACGTCAACGAAGTCGCCGACCCGGAACATATCAGCCTTGATGACGGCGCCGAGCTCCAGCTCGCCGGCGTTGTCGAGGTTGAACTCGCGCAGGTACTTCTTGGGGGAAACGCCGGCCTTGTTGAGATGGCCGACCTCGGGCTTGGACAGCTTTCTTTCAGCAACGTCCTCATAGCCCAGCTGAACAGCCTCATAACCATCCTTCTCGGTGGTCTTCTTCTGGGTGACGACACAGGGACCGGCCTCGATCACAGTGACCGGGATCACGTGGCCCTTTTCGTCGAAGATCTGAGACATGCCAACTTTTTTGCCGATGATTGCTTTCATGTATGATCCTCCTGTTAGGTTATTGGTCGGCTTAGTTGCGGTCTTGCCGCATTGCTCTGCCGACATGACCCCGCTCATCTCACGCAAGTCGATGAGCGATTGGGTAGAGCAACAAAATTTGCTTCAAAAACGACGGCGTCGTTTTTGAGAGGGTTTACAGCTTGATCTCGATCTCCACACCGGCGGGCAGCTCAAGCCCCATCAGGGCCTCAACGGTCTTGGGGGTAGAGTTGGTAATGTCGATCAGGCGCTTGTGGGTGCGGCGCTCAAACTGCTCACGGGAGTCCTTATACTTATGAACAGCACGCAGGATGGTGACGATCTCTCTCTTGGTGGGCAGAGGGATGGGGCCGGACACGGTCGCGCCGGTGCGCTTGGCGGTCTCGACGATCTTCTCTGCGCTCTGGTCGATGACCTGATGGTCATAGGCCTTGAGGCGAATGCGAATCATTTCTTTTGCCATTTTCGGTTTCTCCTTCATGTTTGTACGGTTTTTTCACTGGTTGTCGAAGCCGTACGGTGAGACTTTTTCTTATACGCTTATCCGTGCGTATCATTCCGGCTCATAAGAAAACCGGCACGAATAAACGGCCGGTCCACACATGGCGCAGCGATCTACGCAACGTACAGATACTCATCTCAGCCGCCCGATTCTCGGACATACTCCCCGAAAGTTACCTCAGAAAACCCGAGCAATCTCCCGGTTCATCGCAGTTTTGCCCGCATTTGAGCAGGATACCCCCACTCGCGGACCTGCCTATCATACAAGATACGGGCGCTGATGTCAAGCATATTTTTGAATTTTTTTGAGAAAATTTCAAAGAATTTTTGTCACCCTTGCCCTGCGGTCATACTCCCTCCCCGCGCGGGCATAGAATAGGCCGAAACCGGCTTTTGAGGGGGCATTTTTATGGCGATGGCATGGCTTTGGACGGGGATGGCGGTCGTTTCGTTCTTCTTCGGTGCGCTGACCGGACAGCTCGGCGCGCTGGGGAACGCCGCACTCGAGGGCGCAGCCGCCGCGGTCGAGCTGTGCGTGTCCATGGCGGGCGTGATGGCGCTCTGGACCGGCGTGATGGAGGTCATGGAACAGTGCGGGCTCTCCGCCGCGCTCGCGCGGCTGTTCCGCCCGCTGCTGCGGCGGCTGCTGCCGCGCGCCAGCCGCGATCCCGAAACGCTCGCGGCGATCTCGGCCAATCTTTCCGCCGACCTCCTCGGTCTCGGCAACGCGGCGACGCCGCTGGGGCTCCGCGCCGCGCGGCGCATGGCCTGCGGCTGCGGCGGCGTCGCCTCCGACGAGCTGTGTTTGCTCGTGGTGCTCAACTCCGCGTCCATCCAGCTCCTGCCGACGACCGTGGCGGGCGTGCGCAGCGCCCTCGGCTGCGCCGATCCCTTCGACATTCTGCCCGCCGTATGGCTCGCGTCCGCGCTCTCCGTCCTCGTGGGGCTTGCCGCGGCAAAGCTGCTCGCGCGCGTCTGGAGGGAGTGAGGCCATGTCGCTCTCCTCCCTGCTCGTCCCGCTCCTGCTGTGCTTCACCGCCTGCTATGCGCTGGGCAAAAAGGTCGATGTCTACGCCGCGCTGACCCACGGCGCCGAGGACGGGCTCCATGTGCTGGTGCACATCCTCCCCTCCCTCATCGCGCTGCTGAGCGCCGTTTCTATGTTCCGCGCGTCAGGAGCGATGGAATACCTCGGCGCGCTGCTCGCGCCCGTGCTTGAAAGGCTCGGCATCCCGCCGGAAGTCGCGCCGCTCCTTTTCATCCGCCCTATCTCCGGCAGCGGCGCGCTGGCCGTCGGCAGCGAACTGATGGCGACCTACGGCCCTGACAGCTATATCGGCCGCGTCGCGGCGGTGATGCTTGGGTCAAGTGAGACTACCTTCTACACCATCGCCGTCTACTTCGGCTCGGTCGGCATCGTAAAAACGCGCTACACCATTCCCGCCTCGCTCTGCGCGGACGCGGTGATGTTCCTCGCCTCCGCCGCCGCGGTGCGGCTTTTGATGGGATAAGAGAAGGAGGGCACTTCTCTAAAAATACGGAAAAGCGGGGATATCCCCGCTTTTTCTGCTTGCATTTATGGAAAGTCTGTTGTAAGATAATGGTAAGAGAATAACATTTGCAGGCTCCCTGCGGCGAGCGCCAACTCACCGCAGGGCTATGCGGAATGTCGTGACCATTCCACACAACAGCATTGCTGTACCTACAAGGCTATTATATCCTTTTCTCTTTCCATATTCAAGCCGTTCTTTTGATTTCGTTCATGCGGCTTGTACCCCTTTTGAGAAAGGCTATGGTAGCTGTGTCTGCTTTGATCGTTTTATCGGGCAGTGTGATGGATTTGTCAGATCCGTTGCACTGCTTTTGTTATTCTCGGCGGTGCTTGCCACGCGGAGCGGGCTTGCACTCCCCCGCTCCGCGGCGGCACCGGTGAGAATAATGTGGGAGGGAAATTTTATGGAGATTCTTATAGCAATTTTTATAGTGGCTTGTCTCGCCGTCATTTACTACTGGATATTTGATGCAAAGCAAAAAGAGAAGCAGGAATTGATCAAAGAGCAAATTAACGGGCTGATCGAAAGCCACACCAATCAGCTTAAATCCGAAGGGATCAATGTGGACACCGTGTATACCTATCAGGACACTGCGTTCAAGCAGTTGGATTGGTCTAAAGCGGTTGCTTTCCGCTTTATTGTAGACGTTGCAAATCGGCAAATCGTGATCTGCAATGACCTTTCCAATCCTTTTTCTCCTCAAAAAATCCCATTCGAAAAAATCATTAATTGTGAAGTGCTCTCAAAAAACGGTTGGCTTTCAAGAAAAGGAATCAGCCGCGCTGTTGTCGGCGGAGTTATAGGCGGCGGTGCAGGTGCCATTATTGGCGCTTCCTCAGCGAAAAGTGGCATTGCAAAAATCGTTATCTATACAAGTGATATCACAACTCCATCTGTAACCATTGACCTATACGCAAAGAAAAATGACACTTGGGATTTTGACAATGAGCGAGACGCTTTTGCACAGCAGGTCTGCGCCAGCATTAAGGCAATTATTGCCAATCAGTAAGGGAGTGTTTCATCTATGGAAGAAAGAAAATTCATTCGGGACCACGCAAAGTGCAGCAGAGAGAACTACGAGCTTTTGAAAAGCAGCGGCAGCCCTACGACAGCCCTCATCGACTCCCTGATCGGACTTCTTATCCTGCCAAGCAAAACGCTGTTTGATGAAATCTCGCAAGACATTATCGGCGAATCTTTGTTGGAGAATATTCTTTCCGAGTGCAGTACCTTTTCAACCACGCTGCCTCCGCGCAGTCTCCGTCAAGTCGCGCAGCATCTTCGCAATAGTGCCGCGCACAAAGCAATTACCGTCAACGCGGAAATATTACCCGAGTCCGGCAGGCCCATTTCTGTCAGTTGTCTCACCTTTAAGGATCAAAATAATCGTGAAGGTACGACGGTCGAAATCACGATGTCCATCGAAACTTTGGAGCAATTCTTCTACGCTTTCTCCGATGCCGCAGCAAACCTTTGATTTACAACAGCCGAAGCCCCCGTCTGCTTTTGCAGGCAGGGGCTTCTCTTACATTACAATATAATATGAGCCTTACATCTTCTCCGGCTTGCTCAGGCCGAGGATGGTCAGGCCGTTGGCGAGCACCTGGCGAGTCGCCGCGGCAAGCAACAGACGGGCGTTCGCCACCTCGTCCGCCTCGCCCTTGATGCGGCAGGCATTGTAGAAGCGGTGGAACGCGCCGGCAAGGCGCATGAGATAGCGGTTGATATAGCTCGGGTCGTAGTCGCGGGCAGCCATGCGAATCTCCTCACCGAAGCCCGCCAGCTCCTTGATGAGCGCACGCTCCTGCTCGCCGGAGAGCAGCGTCAGATCAGCCTTGTCCGCCGCGGGAACGGCGCGGCCCTCGTCCGCCATCGTCTTGAGCAGGCTGCAAATACGCGCGTAGGCGTACTGGATATAGTAGACGGGGTTCTCGCTGTCCTCGCGCACGGCGAGACCGAGGTCGAAGTCCATCTGTGTGTCGGGCTTGGCGTTGAAGAAGTAGCGGCAGGCATCCACGGGAATCTCATCGAGCAGGTCGGAGAGCGAGATGGTCTTGCCCGTGCGCTTGGACATACGCACCACCTCGCCGTCACGCACAAGGCGCACGAGCTGCATCAGCACCACGTCGAGCCTGTTCGTGCCGTCGAGCCCCAGCGCGTCCATCGCGCCCTTCAAGCGGGCGACGTGGCCGTGGTGGTCGGCGCCGAAGACATCGATGACCTTGTCGAAGTGACGCACCTCAAACTTATTGCGGTGATAGGCAATGTCGGCGGTGAAGTAGGTGTAGAAGCCGTTGGAGCGGCGCAGCACATCGTCCTTGAGGTCGAGCTTGTCGATGTCCTCGTCCTTCTTGCCGGTCTTGCGCAGCTGCGCGCGGGTGATCTCGGCAGTCTTGAGCCACAGCGCGCCGTCCTTTTCATAGGTGTAGCCCAGCTCCTTGAGCCGCTCGGCGGTGTCGGCGACGAAGCCGCTCTCGTGCAGCTCGGACTCAAAGAACCACTTGTTGAACTCGATGCCGTAGCGCTTGAGGTCGCTCTGCATCTTGGGGATGTTGCGGTCAAGACCGAAGCGCGCAAGCGCGGCGTGGCGCTCCTCCTCGGTCTTATCCACATAGCTCTCGCCGTGCTCCTCATAAAACGCGCGGGCGAGCTCCTTGATGTCGTCGCCGTGGTAGCCGTCCTCGGGGAACTCGACGGCATCCTCACCCTTGATGATCTGGAAGTAGCGCGCCTCTAAGCTCTTGGCGAACTTCTCGATCTGGTTGCCCGCGTCGTTGACATAAAATTCGCGCCACACATCCGCGCCCGACCAGTCGAGCACGCTCGCAAGCGTGTCGCCGAGCACGCCGCCGCGCGCGTTGCCCATATGCATAGGGCCGGTGGGATTGGCAGAGACGAACTCGACCATGATCCTCTTTCCCTTGAGGCCCTCGCCGCGGCCGTAGTCGTCCGCCGCACGCTCCACCTCGGCGATAACATCGGCGTACCACTTCTCGCCGAGACGGAAGTTCAGAAAGCCGGGACCCGCGATCTCAACGGAGGTAAAATAGGTGCCGTCAAAGCTCATGTGCTGCGTGAGAATGGCCGCCACCTCGCGCGGATTCTTGCGCATCGCCTTGGACGCTGCCAGACAGAAGGTCGTCGTATAGTCGCCGTTGGCGCTGTCCTTGGGGATCTCGACCGCGGGGACGGTCTCCACACCATCGGGGAGCAGGCCCTCCTGCACGGCGGCGCGGTAAGCACCCTGCGTCAGGGCGGCGATCTGGTCCTTTGCGCTCTGGATCATGTTCATAGCTTTTTCTCGCTCCTTCGTATTTGATACGGCGGCGCTCGCCACGCCGCAAAAGTGCATAACGGTAAAGTATATTGTACTACATCCGCACGCGGAAAACAAGCCGTTTTTGCAATTTCCCCCGCGCCTGCGTGCCTGTTCCCGTGCGTTCCGTGTCGAAATAGCGCTTGCGCGGACGCCTCCCATCCCTTATAATGGCAGCAGGAACGATCACCGCCCGAAAGGAGACCGCCATGCTCTTGCCTTGGAAAAAGAAGCGGACGCCCCTCGTCCAGTCCTCCACAGAGGACTGGCGCAGCCAGTGGCAGTCGCTCGTGCCGTCGGAGTGCCGCAATGTCCCCATCGAGGCGGACGGAAAAACGATGCTTGCCTATGTGCAGATCAACCACTTCGTGATGATGCTGCAGGACGGGCTTTTGATGCAGGAAAACTTCTTTAAGGTCTGCTCCCATTTTCAGCGCGCAGGCTACCATGTCATCTGGCTGATGCGCTGCACACAGGACATCGCCGACGGCTATCTCAGGCTGCGCCGCGAAAGCGGCGGCGAGTGTCTTTGGAGGTGGCGCAAGCCGACGACCAACTTCGGCCGCTGGACCTCCGACAACCGCTATGTGACCATCCTTCTCCAATATAAGCCCGCGCCCGAAGGTGACCTCTCGCGCTGCACGGAGCATATCCTCCAGCGCGTGCAGTGGGCGGAGAGCAATGACAACGCCAAAATGATCCCCCGCCGCACAGAGTTTGCTACCGTCGGCACACCGGGCACCCCCGCCGAGCTGTCCCGCTGGCTGCACGGCGGCTTCATGTCGTCCGCGCTGTAAGCCCCACCGCCCCTCGGAAAAGCCCGGCACAGAAAACGAAAATACTCCCCCGCAAAGCGAAAACGGACGCTGCTTTCAGCAGCGTCCGTTTTTTCCTTTCGCGTCAGTGCGCAAGCTCCTTGAGATGGCTCAATCGCTCGAGCGCCGCGTTGAGCGTTTCGTCGCGCTTGGCGAAGTGCAGACGGATGATGTGGTCCACATCCTCGGCAAAGAACGAACTGCCCGGCACCGCGCCCACGCCGAGCTTCTGCGCCAGCTCGACGCAGAAGTCCACATCAGACTGCCCCTTCTTCATAAACGGCGAGATGTCCGCCAGCACGAAGTAGGTGCCCTGCGGGTCGGTGAAGGGGATGCCGAGCTCCCTCATGCCGTCGGTGAAGAGCGCCTTCATGTGCGCGTAGTGCGCGCCGAACTCCTCATAATAGCACATCGGCATATCGAGACCGACGACTGCGGCCTCCATCAGCGGCGAGGGCGCGCCGACGGTGTTGAAGTCGTGATACTGCTTGATGCGGTCCATGATGTTCTGCGGCGCGAGGGCATAGCCCAGCCGCCAGCCGGTGATGGAATAGGTCTTCGACAGGCTCGAGCAGCAGACCGTGCGCTCGCGCATCCCGGGCAGCGTGCTCATATAGGTGTGCTTGTGCCCCTCATAGACGATGTGCTCGTAGACCTCGTCCATGATAGCATAGACATCGTACCTGATGCACAGCTCCGAAATGAGCTTGAGCTCCTCGTAGGTAAACACCTTGCCGCTCGGGTTCGAAGGGTTGCAGATCAAAATCGCCTTCGGGTGCTGTCGGAACGCGTCCTCGAGCACCTCGGGATCAAAGCCGAAGGCCGGCGGCGTGAGCGGCACGAACACCGGCTCGCAGCCCGCCATGATGGTCTGCGCGCGGTAGTTTTCAAAATAGGGCGAGAACATCACGATCTTGTCGCCCGGGTCGGTCAGGGCGAAAATAGTGTCCACCATCGCCTCGGTCGAGCCGATGGTCACGACCATCTCGGTCTCGGGGTCGTAGCGCAGCCCCATGAAGCGCTCGCACTTGCGCGAGAGCGCCTGCCGGAAGTTCGGCGCGCCCATCGTGATGGGATATTGGTGCGGCCCGGTCTTGCTGACCTCCTCCAGCCGCCTGGTCATCGCCTCGGGCGGGTCGAAGTCGGGAAAGCCCTGCGCCAGATTGATCGCGCCGCAGTCGATGCTGATGCGCGTCATCCGCCGGATGACGGAGTCGGTAAAATGCTCGTTTCTTCTGCTCAGTTCCTGCATGCTGTCCTGTTTCCTTTCTCTCCTGCCTGCTTCGGCAGGGCATACCGCTCGCCAATGGCCCCGCGGGGCGCCGTTTTGCGCTTATTATAGGCGCATCCGCCCCAATCGTCAACCTCTTTTTGCGTCCGCCCAAAGCGTCTCATGCCGTGTGGTCACAGAAATGCAATGCACAGGCCGTTCTTGAAATCTTTACACTTCGACCTCGACCGGAGCATCAAGCTCTACCCCGCCTCCGATATAAGCGGCAGCCACCCGGCCGTTCTTCCTCATCGTTGTCACACGAACCGTTCCGGCAGGCTGAATAATGTCTTCTGCATACTCGCCATCCGCCATTCCTTCCGTCCGCGCGATCACAGTCGCCAGGCTGCCGCTGCCGCAGCTGCCTTCCCAGAACAGTGAATTTGCCGCAGGCACTTTAACAAGCGGCGTAAGCCGATGTGTTTTCCCATCAAGAAACATAACGCCGTAAGCATCAAGATCATTCAAGCCGCGGAACATCGTCTCCGCCTGTTCAAAAAACGCAAGGGAGGGCTCCACATTTTCTACGACAAAGTGTGCAATTCCTCCTAAATGGACGAGCACGCCCTCCTTGCCTTCCACCAGCTCCCTGCGAACGAAGCGCGGCAGCGGCATTTCCGAGCGGGCCGTCTGCGCCTCCATGTCAACATCTACCTTCACAGGGTGGTCGCACCCGCTCACTCTGATTTTCAGGCTCTCTTTTCCGGTCATTTTCTTCTGCTGCGCCACCAGCATACCATAAGCCCTCGTCGCGTTTCCGCAAAACTCTCCGCCGGACATTTCCATGTGGCCATCCACGTCTGACTCCGGCTCGCAGCAATAGCCCACCTGTTCCGCTTCGAACTGCTCCAGCGCCATCAGTTTCTCCGCGAGAGATGCATGATCCTTCTTTTCCACGGGAGAGAGCACAAACAGCGTAATATTCCCGGCAGGATTTGCACGCATAACAGTGATCCTCATTTTTCTGGCCTTACCTTTCCGTTGCGCAGAAGGTGTAAATTCCTTGCATCCCAAGGCTTCTGACGCAGCTTATCTATAACATAAACATAAATTAACGCATATTTATTAAATGTCAAGGAGGAAGACCAAAATCGTTATAGTTCCTGTCTTTTGTTCTGAAATAGAAACATTTTCTCGTCACTTCACATAATTGAAACACACCCTCATATTTTTGCGTGCTCTGCAATTTGCCTGTCGGCCCCCGTGCCGCCTAATTGTCCGACTATCTGACCGAGCATAGAGCCGCCAAGCTAAATTTGGATCATCACGCCCAGAGTGTATACCTGACAGCCTGTCCAAGGCATTTTCCCCGCGCGGCACGACAAGCGCAGCAGCTTCCGTCGTGCCGCGTGGTCTTTTTTGCTTTTTTTCTTGACATTCGCAGATCCATGTTATACCATGTCTTTAGCCAAAGAACACTTTTTCGCAATATGACTATGTATGGAGGACATGACGATGCAGCTTATGGACGCTATCTGCAAAACCAGTGCCGGCCCCGGTTTGGAGCTCAAACAGGTGGAAGTTCCTGTCCCCGGTCCCGGCGAAGTTCTCATCAAGATCCACAAAACCGCCATCTGCGGCACGGACGTGCACATCTACGACTGGAACGAGTGGTCGGCCCAGCATGTCAAGCCGCCCATGGTCATCGGGCACGAGTATGTCGGCGAGATCGCCGCGCTCGGCGCGGGCGTGACGGGGCTGACCGTCGGCCAGCGCGTTTCGGGCGAGGGCCACATCACCTGCGGCCACTGCCGCAACTGCCACACGGGCAACATCCAGTGGTGCAAGAACACCACGAGCGTCGGCGTGGACCGCGACGGCGCGTTCGCGGAGTACCTCTGCATCCCCGCGCGCAATGTGATCCTCATCGATCCCTCGCTCGACGAGGATGTGGTCGCCATGTTCGACGCGGTCGGCAACGCGACGCACACGGCGCTGATGTTCAACCTCGTGGGCGAGGATGTGCTCATCACGGGCGCGGGTCCCGTTGGCATCCTTGCCGTCGCCATCGCCAAGTATGCGGGCGCGCGGCGCGTGGTTGTCACCGACCTGAACGACTATCGGCTGGGGCTTGCGAAGAAGATGGGCGCGGACGCGGCCATCAACTCCGCGAAGGAGGACCTGACGGCCGCCATGCGCGAGCAGGGACTCGTCGAGGGCTTCGATGTCGGCTTTGAGATGTCAGGCTCCGGCGCTGCGCTGCGCCAGATGATCGGCGTGATGCGCAACGGCGGCAAGATCAGCCTTCTCGGCCTCGGCAACGGCCCTGTCCAGATGGACATGAACCTTGTCATCGGCAAGGGCCTGACGCTCCAGGGCATCTACGGCCGCAAGATGGACAACTGGCATCAGATGAGCTACATGGTGCAGGGCGGGCTGGATCTCACCCCCGCCATCACCCACCGCTTCCACTACACCGAATTTGAAAAGGGCTTTGAGGCCATGCACAGCGGCATGAGCGGCAAGGTCATTCTCGACTGGACGAAAAAATAAGGAGGAACGAGCCATGAAGTCAGCCTACGAAAGCTACCGCGCCGAGCTTGCCGCCATCCGCGAGGCAGGCACCTACAAGGATGAACGCATCATCACCACGCCTCAGAAAAGCCGCATCGACACCACCGCCGCGCACGGCGTGGTGAATATGTGCGCGAACAACTACCTCGGCCTTTCCGACCACCCGCGCCTGATCGAGGCGGCGAAGAAGAGCTACGACGAGTGGGGCTTCGGCCTCTCCTCCGTGCGCTTCATCTGCGGCACGCAGGAGATCCACAAAACGCTCGAGCGCGAGATCGCGGCCTTTGTCGGCATGGAGGACGCCATCCTCTACTCCTCCTGCTTTGACGCGAACGGCGGCCTTTTTGAAACGCTGCTCGGCGCGGACGACGCCGTGATCTCCGATGAGCTGAACCACGCGAGCATCATCGACGGCGTGCGCCTGTGCAAGGCGCACCGCTACCGCTACCATAACAGCGACATGGACGATCTGCGCGCACAGCTCACCGCGGCGCGCGAGGCGGGCTGCAAGCGGATCATCATTGCGACCGACGGTGTGTTCTCCATGGACGGCTACATCGCCAACCTCCGCGGCATCTGCGACCTCGCCGACGAGTTCGACGCGCTCGTGATGGTGGACGACAGCCACGCCGTCGGCTTCATGGGCGCGCACGGGCGCGGCACGCCCGAATTCTGCGGCGTGATGGACCGCGTGGACATCCTCACCGGCACCTTCGGCAAGGCGATGGGCGGTGCGTCCGGCGGCTACACCGCCGCCAGACGCGAGATCGTCGACCTGCTGCGCCAGCGCAGCCGTCCCTATCTCTTCTCCAACTCCCTCGCGCCCGCTATCTGCGCCGCGACGATCGAAACGATCCGTATGCTCACCGAGTCCACTGCGCTGCGCGACCGCGTACACGAGAATGCGCGCTACTTCCGCGCGGAGATGGAAAAGCTCGGCTTTGACCTGCTCCCCGGCGAGCACCCCATCGTGCCCGTCATGCTCTACGATCCCAAGGTGGCGAACGAGTTCGCCCGCAGGATGCTCGAAAAGGGCGTCTATGTCGTCGGCTTCTGCTATCCGGTCGTCCCCAAGGGCCGCGACCGCGTGCGTACGCAGATCTCCGCGGGCCACACGAAGGAAGACCTCGATTTCGCGGTCAAGTGCTTCGGCGAGGTGAAGAAAGAGATGGGCCTGTAAGTCCGCTGCCCGCTCACCCCTTCTTCACGCACTGCCGTCCCGTGTGGTCGATGTAGGTCTCGCAGCTGGTCAGCAGCAGCTGCGAGATCGGCACCACCTCATAACCCGCGCCGAGCAGATGGTCCAGAATGTCCGGCAGCGCCTCGGGCGTGTGCTCCCCCGCATTGTGAAAGAGCACGATGGAGCCGTTCTGCACCTTGCCCGTCACGCGCTTGGTGATCTCCGCGGCCGAAATGCCCTTCCAGTCCAAGCTGTCCACATCCCACACAGCTTAAAACCCTTGTGCCGTAAGGGCTTCAAGCATCCGCACAGGCTTCATTAACTCAGAAATTACAGCAGCATTTCCGTGCATTCTACTAAAATGCATCGGAATGTCTACTGTAATTTTTCACCACTGACGCGAGTCCCTATTATAAACGCAAAATAAACCAAGCAAATAATTTATACGATAAAAGATGGCAGGCTTTTCAGTCTGCCATCTTTTATCATTGTGTTATTTTCTCTTTTTGTGCGGGGAGTCCGGTTTATAATCGTTTGGTCTAATCGCGTTCAAAAAAACCGTTCCGGCTTCTTTAATTACCACGTCTTCATCCTCGGCATCGAGAAGGAATGCTCCTCCCTTTGCATCCTTGTAACGGTTCAACTCCTGATGAAATGTTCGCGTCCATTGTTCGTACTCCAAATGGGAAACGCTGCGAGGGCTTTCCTTCTGTGGAGTATATGGATTCTCTCTTTGTATATGCCGGACTTTATACGATCCACTTGATTTCCGCAGAATTTTCAGAAACCTCAATTCGTTCAATAAATTGCGCGGCAACGATCTTCTTTTCCTCAAAGCTCAAGTCGGAAAAGACGAGTTTCTCCGGCATAGCGGGCCTCGATTTTTCACGCTTGCACGAGGCAAGAATATCTTTTCGTTCCTTTTCGAGGCGGGCAAGCGCACGCTGAAGGTAAGCACCGTTCAGGCTCTCATCGTTGGCAAACGCCTCCAGCAAGCGGTCTGCCTTGCGGTCTAAGGCGTCAAGCTTCTCTGCGTAGACATCCTTCTGGCTCGGCTCGGCCGGTTCACTCGGCGGGCATTCTGCGAGGAGTCTTTCAATTTCCACAGCAACAGCATTTTCCAGCTCGGTGAGATCAGCGCGGATGTCGGCATCGCATTGGGAGAGGTTGTAGCGGCCTGAGCAAATCATACGACGGAGGCCGTTTTTTCTTTGCTGCACGGTGATACTGTATCCGCATTTGGCGCATTTCATTATACCGCTGAGCCAGCTGTGTGTGCCCTTGCCCGCATTTCCGATTTGTGCGTTGTGTGAGAGCTTGTCCTGACAGCGCAGAAAGAGGTCGGAGGATACAACACCGGGACTGTTCAGCACTGCAAGGTGATGATCCTTGACGTCGGTGTATTTGCGGTCGTTTGCCTTGCGCTTACCGTACAGGAGAAGGCCGTGCTCCCCGTCGAATGCACTTTCCTCAGACACGACCTTTACGCCGAGCGAGGCATAGTATAGACGCACCTGAGCGTCCGCATTAACATAAACGGGCGCATGAAGAACTCGGGCGACGCTGACATTATCCCAAGTACTGCGCCGAACACAAGGAATTTTCTCTCGATTGAGCATATCGGCAACGTTTTTGAGGGTAGCGCCCTCTTCGGCGTACTTCTCAAAAATGCGGTGGACGATCTCCAACTGCTCCTTGTTCGGGATTAGCGTAGGACTCCCCGTGCTTGTCCGTCCGTTGCAATAGCCGTAAGGAGCAGGTCCCCCGGGCCATGAGCCAAGTGCGGCACGGCTATCATAGTTGTCTTTCACGCGCTCCGCCGTCGTCTCGCGCTCCAGTTGGGCGAAAACCATGATGATATGGAGCATAGCTCGTCCCATAGGGGTTGAGGTGTCAAAGTTCTCTGTCACAGAAACAAACTCGACACTGTGCGCTTGCAGCACGTTCCAAAGCTGACCGAAGTCAGCAATGGAACGCGAGAAGCGATCGAGCCGATAGACATAGAGCTTGCTGATTTTGTCTGCCTTGATATCCTTGAGCAGCCGCTGAAAGTCGGGACGATCTGTGTTTTTCCCTGAGTAGCCCTGATCGCTGTACATGAGCAGCGACGAATTGCCGGAGGTCCGGGTGCATAGATCGAGCTGTCCCTTGATGGAAAGGCTGTTCTTCTTTTCGACGGACTGGCGTGCATAAGCGGCCTCGTATCTCATCTTACGCACTCTCTTTTCCGGCAGTCTTCTTCTGCGCCATAATCAGGGCTATGCAGGCGTTGCGAATATTCTTCAGCTGTGCATCGCGTTCGTCCGGCGACTTGCTTTTGGGATGCGTGTGCTTGATTTCCATAGGGCAGGTCCCTCCTGCCTCCAGCTTATGAGAAGCCGGTGAAGGAAATGCTACGATTTTATGATCGGACAAGGCCATATTAGATGGACTCCTTTCTTGTATGTGGACAAGAAAACACTGTGTAGGTGCATTAAAAGCCTACACAGTGTTCAGAGTCGCTCTGAAGGTTTTCCTTGCACAAACGAGAGCAATTGATTATACTGATATCATCGGTGCGGGAAATCCCGTTGTGTAGGTGGTGCTTCACCTTCGCAGACGGCAGAGAGTTGCAGCTCTCTGCCGCCGCCGTGTTTTATTGTCCTCTTTTAAGCCTATCGACTCTCTTGTTCGACCACAAGGCCGTTGACGGTCGTACCGAGCAGTATGCTCGGGGCAGCACCGTGCAGCCCATCTCGAGCCGGCGGCGGAGGATGTTCTCCCCCGCCGCCTTCACATCGATCACCGGATAGGGCATCACGCGCTGATGCCCTCCTCCGCCCACGTCCGCAGCACGAAGTGATACGGCGCTCCCGTGGGGTCGCACTGGCTGTTGAGCTGCTCCGCCAGACTGCACACCTCCTTCGGATGGCGCGCCCCGATGAGCACGCTCTCCTTCGCCGGAACGCCGTCCATCGCGCAGCCGTCCGCGTAGAGCCGAAGCTGGTAGAGGTCCTCCGCCTTCGTGCCCTTTGCCTTTGCTTCATAGATGGTCATTCCATCGGTCTTGCTCACCAGCAGGTCGATCTTCCCCTGCAGCCCGATCGTACGGTAGGTGCCCTCCTCGCGGCCGATGCGGAGCGTATCGCTCTCCGCCGCCTTCTTCTCCGCGAGCTTGCCGACGAGACGGCTCTCCAGCGACTCGCGCGAGGTCTCCGGCTGCCTGACATTGGCGCGGATCCAGCGGAAGAGCGCCTGCGTGCGCGCGTCTCCCTCGACAAAGGCGTTCTTCGTCGTCTCCGTTGCGGGGAACGCGGCGCCGTTCTCGCCGCGCAGGTCGATCTGTGCGAGGAAGCGGTTGCAGCTCGGGTGCAGCGCCCTTCCGAACACCTTGCTGTACAGGCCGCGCTCAATGCAGCGGCCGTTGATGCGGATCTCAAGGCCCGAGGAGGCCATATTGCCCTTGTAGTAGGTGGCATTCTCCTTATCCGCCTCGATGGTGCCGTAGCGGCAGCGGACGGTGAGCTTGCCGCCGCCGAAGTCCGCCGGCGTCTCCGGCAGCTCTATCGGATCTGCCTCCCAGAGGGGCTCAAGCGCCTCGAGCCGATGGCAGATCTCGTGCGCGCTCTGCTCGCGGCAGATGATGCCGATGGTGACGCGCCCCTCCGCAAGGATGGCTGCGTAGGTGTAGGCGAGCTCCTCCTTGAGGTAGCCGCACAGCTGACGGAAGTCCGCCTTGGCGCGCTTCGTTGCGGGCTTGAGGCACTCGAGCTTCTCCTTGCCGCAGCGGACGCGGACAGTGGTGCCGGTCTCAAACAGAATGGCGCCGCTGCCCTGATGGACCCTTGCGCGCATCCTTTGGTCGATGGCGGCATAGGGCGCGGACACGCAGCGGTATCGGTCCGCCGCCGCGTCCTCCTTGGTGCGGCTCTCAAGGAGCCACAGCTCGGCCTCCTCGCAGAGGTAGGAAAGGGCGTTCTTCAGCCCGCAGCCGTGCTCATTGAGCGGTGTCTGCGCCCCGCCGCAGCCGGAGATGGTCAGCGCCGTGCCGAGGTCCGAGATGCCGGTGCCGCTGTCACTGACGGAGATGTCTACATAGTCGCCGCCGTCCGTGAGGCAGAGAATGACCTCGCCGCTGCCGCCGTTTGCCCTGATGGAGGAAATGGCGTTGTCCACCAGCTCCTCGATGGCCTGAGCAGGGGAGGTGTAGTGGCCGCCAATGGCCTGAAACAGGGCAAAGCCGCTGGGGGTGTTGTCGAGCACCGTGTCGCCGATGCAGACGCCGGAGGGTTCATAGATGTTCTCGGGGCTCATGGAGCTTGCGCTGCTGAAGAGGCTCTTGATGTTGTCAGTCGTATTCATGGATCGTATCTCCTATAAAATAAAATTTGTTTTCGGCGCGTTCTGCTCCGCGCCTGTGAGCTGCAGCAGGAGGGAAAGCGGGGCGGTGACCGCAGGGTCACCCGATGCGCTGCTCAGGGTATGTGCTGCGGATAAAGCGCGCGGGGCTTGGATTCTTTCATGGAACGGTACCTCCTTTCCTCAGCGTGGCAAGCAAAACAGCGTGCAGGCAAAGCTGCCTACACGCTGCTCCAAGCCACCATGAGGGTGCGGAGATCTAACGCCCGAGCGCACACGGAGGGAGTTTTATAGCAGCCGTATCTTGCCAAATGGGGCAAAACAGGGTATACTACTTCCTGACGGTGCGGCTTCAGCCGTTGTGTAGGTGCTACATCCACCTGCGCAGGTTGCGGAGTGTTCCAGCACTCTGCAACTGCCGTTGTTTTACTTTGTAGTCACAGTATAACATATGTGTATGCACATATCAATGAGCGATTTCTCCAAACATTGGCAAGATATTTTGTGAAATATGTGTATTCACACACGCTTTATTATCTTGTATGATGGAGCAAAGAGGATAGAGGCGGTATTCTAATGAAGCAGACTGAGGCACAACTGAGAGCCAGTAAAAAATATCATGAGAAGTTGGAGAACATACAACTCCGTGTTCCAAAAGGCGAGAAAGAAAAAATCACAGAACACGCCAGAGCGCAGGGAGAGTCTACTAACGCGTTCATTTACCGCGCCGTGAAGGAAACCATCGCGCGCGACGAGCAGAAATAAATCGTAGCGTCAAACCTAACCGCGTATCAAAAGGCCGCCATCTCAAGGAGCTGTTGCTCACTGAGATGGCGGTCTTTTATTTTTGCGGCATACAACATTCTTCCGGAGCGTTTGCGGGAAGCAGCTTTTCAGCCCATGCGGCATCCTCTTCGCTCAGCTGTGGTGCATTTTGCACTATGCGAAAGAGCTGATGGAGGAGGTCAACGCGGACAGAGAAGCGCATGGCAAGAAGCCCTTTGATGATGACAACGATCCTCCGGCATCTCCTAAGAAGCACAAAGACAACACCTCTAAGAAGAAGCTGGCCCGCAGGAAGAAGCAAGGCTTTCGTACCGTAACCAAAAGCACGACAGATCCGGACTGCGGCTTATTCGTAAAGGGCGAGCACAAGCGGCAGTTCACCTATGAGGCGCATACCGCCTGCGACAAGAACGGTTTTGTGCTTGAGACAGTGGTAACTCCCGGCAATGTATACGTCTTTATGACCTTACCGTCACTCACATCAGTAAAGCTCACGGTCTGCGCCGGCTTTTCGGTGATCGTAAAGGTCTTTTCGACAATTCCCGTATAGTTGCCGCAGACGCTCACCACAAGTGTTGCGTTACCAGCCGCCTTATTATTGCGGTAACCGAGCGTGTAGTCCGTGCCAGCAATTAAGGTCTTCTCTCCGTATTTGACCGCACTCTGAGCAGGCTTGACCTCTGCGCCCGTATAGGTATAGCTGTCCTCCACGCCGTCGATAGTCACATCGTCCGCCGTCAGCGTCTTGGGGGAGATCTTGAAGTCCGCCGTCACCGTGACCTGAGCATACTGCTCTGTCGCGGCAAAAACCGCGCGTACGGTGTATTCACCCATGTCCGTCGGCTGGACTTTTGTGTAAGTGCTGTCGTCCGCGCCTTTGACCTTGTAGGTGCATGTGACATTCTCTGTGCCGTTGGTCTCAGATTCTGCCGTTACGCTCAGCGCATTACCGTAAGTGATATTTCCAGCCGAGACTTTGCCTTCGCCCTTGGCTTTGTTCACCGTTACGAAAACAAAACAGCTTTCGGCCTTGCCATCGCCTGCGGTGAATACCACCTCGTAGCTGCCGCTCTTTTCCGGCACAGTCTCAGGCGATTTCCATGCAAACGTACCATCTACACTCGCTGTGCCGCCGCTCAACGTGGACTGGCTGAGCTCCTGACCGTAGTTGATTGCCGACGCGGTAGGAGCCTTGGTGATCAATGCATCGGTCTTGGTGACAACTACGTTGTTATGAAATGTACTTGTCGCCGACGATATAGCAACTCGTTCGAACAAGCGCAGGGGCAAAAGACCTTTCTCCGGTCCTTTGCCCCTGCGTCCTTTGTGAGCCTATTTTGCAACAGACCACTTTGCTATCTAACTACTATGCCGGCTTTCTGTGGGAAAAGCGGGTCAGCCTTCGTCAAAGAAAGCAATCTACATGCCGATCCTTCCGGATGGTTTCGACCAGACTCCCACGCTTCTACTGTTTTGATCGAGACACCCATGTATTCAGCAAAGGATCTCTGCGTGAGACCCGTGCTGTTCCTTATGCGTTTAATATCATCAGCCTTGTATTTTTCGACTGGCGTGATGGATAGTTTCGTTACTTTTGCAGGAAGTTCTCCCTTTTCGTATGCGATCGCTTCTTCCAAGCCCAACTTGATCTTGTCAAAGGCACTCATCTCATTTCTCCTTTCCAGAGCTTTCATCCAATTGCTGTTCTAAGATACCAACGAGCTGTTTTAGAATATTGCGCTCTGCTTTTGATAGGTTATCCTTCTCGTTTTTGGGATATGCGGTTAGCAGATACAGCTTTTCGTATATTTCAAAATCGACATAAATTACACGGACACTACCACTTTTCCCTTGTGTTTCAAATGCAAACCGCATCTTCCGGACGCCGCCGGTTTCCCGCATTACTTTACCAACCTTAGGATCGACAAGCAGCTCCTCCTGTAGTCTACGCAAATCATCGTCGGTTAGGCCCATTGATTTCCATTCTTTTCTGAATGACGGAAGTTCTACAAAAATTCGTGTCATGCCTCCACCTCTATTCTGCTATATCTTACCCTATTTAATAGGGTATGTCAAGCTCTTTTGTCTCATTACTTATCATTTCGGCAGTAGATACTACTTCATTGCCGAAATGATATTTTGTTTTTCAGCATACGCGTTGGAGCTCTGCGATGGCCATTTCATTCGTCCCGAAACAATGTCAAAAATTGGCTGGAAGCCGGATAGAGAAAATGTCCTCGAAACGGATATCCGTGCCGGCAACTCGGAGACTTTGCACAACAGGATCGATACGCTCCACCTCTCCGGATAGTTCCCGATACAAGCCCACGGCATAGCGTCAAACCTAACCGCGCATATGACTATTGCAGCAAGCTCTTCGCCGCAGAGCGAAAATATGCGCATTTGAGCAGTTCGGTGCGAAAGACAGCGCGTCAGGTGGAGGCGGAGCCTCTACTTGAGGCTTATTGGTGGTGGGTAAATACGCTGGAGCCCACACCGGGCAGCAAGCTGGCGGAAGCTGTGACCTACGCCAAGAATCAGAAGGAATACCTGAATTCCTTTCTGGAGCATGGCGAGGTAGATATTTCCAACAATTACGCAGAGAATGCGATCCGCCCGTTCACCGTAGGGCGAAAAAACTGGCTGTTCTGTGATACGCCGAAGGGGGCAGACGCCAGTGCCATTGTTTACACAGTGGTAGAGACTGCCAAGGCGAACGGACTGGAACCGTATCGTTATCTGAAACTGCTTTTGACAGAACTGCCCTATTGGGGCAAGACTCCGAGCCAGGAGGATCTGATGCAGTTTCTCCCGTGGTCCAAGACCATGCAGGCTGCCTGCACGGAGCTGAAAACAAACATCAATGCACCGAGGGATCTCGTTAGAGATCCCTCGGCCGTCTTTTATCCCGTGCGGTTATTGAGCGCTTACGAAAAAGCCCAGCAAACGCTGGACTTTTTCGACAGACTGAACCGGTGGCTCATATTTTGAGCCACCGGTTGTTTTATATGCTGCTAGGTTTGTCGGTTACTGATGCTCTATTACATTTAAATGTTTCAAAAGAAGTACAATGGAGGCAATACTCGAGGATCCTATAGGGTATTTTCTATTTTGATAGATCATATAGTTTTCGCCCAAAGTAACCTTGTACAACTCTTCACGGGGAATCCACAGAAAGTGAAACCCATCCTCTGTGGTAGCATTCTTCTTGTTTTTGATCTTTTTAGTTGCGCGAGCAAAATTACTGTCGATCTGTTCTCGTGTCCAATCATCCAAAT
This sequence comes from Oscillibacter valericigenes, assembly GCF_021531315.1. Classification (GTDB taxonomy): domain Bacteria; phylum Bacillota; class Clostridia; order Oscillospirales; family Oscillospiraceae; genus Hominicoprocola. Next base: position 39,748 of record NZ_JAFBIQ010000007.1, read on the forward strand.
GTAAATAAAATAAAAGTTGTGGTTTGCCACCCTCTATCAAATCTCGATATGCAGCAAACACATTCTCTTCCAATGAAAAACGCTCCACTGAATAATTTATTTTACATTCGTCCAGAATTTCACCGCAAATTGCCCGCTTGAGTCCCTCTCTGCTGAAGGTATCTTTTCCATCAGCTAATGCATATCTGGCCTTCAGGCTTGCGCCCACACTGGTACCATAGATATTTTTGCCCACAGACAGGTGCTTTCCCCGCTTCATAAACATAATCATATTGTCTGAGGACTCAGTAAACCCATTGAAGCCCAGATGGTTAGAGAGGTTTGACTCCTCCAGCTCATGGACAAACGGTCCGTAATCCAGTACAGAACGCACAGACAGGCCATTGCTCCATTTGTAGTCCATGGCCCGATTTGTAACCAGTGAATCAAAATATGTTGTGCGGGAGGTCTCAATCAAAAACCGATCGTCATTGACTCGCCATTGATCCACCCGGATGTTCGTTTGGTTATAGACCACAGAGGATTGGTGTGCCTCCATCAGTTCATCAAAGCGTTCCTGAACCACATCGGGCAGTTGGTAGTGCTTGTCCGCAGAATCCTGAATTTCAATATGGCGCCGATACAGGTCTGCCACATAGATTGCCGGAAGCACAAGCGGCTTTTGTTCTCCGCCTGCCGGATTTCGATAGGTGATCAGCTCCGGCAAGTTTTTCTCCTCCGGTCTCTCCTCGTTCACACCGGCTCCGGTCTGAACTGTTTTGAACTTATATGCCTTGATCAGTTTTCTATAGTCTGTTGTTAATTTGGAGGAATCTTCCATACGATTGAGGATTCCTTTTTCAATGCTGTTGCTTGCAATATGCACCATCGTGACTAAAATAAAGCTCAAAAAAATTGAAATGTCCACCAAATCCAGATAACTGCCAGGACTAGAAAAAAATTTACGACAAATCGCCAAAACTCCAACAAGGAATGCCAGATTTATTATGATTTGAACAATCTGATATTTGACAAGAAAATGTAGGATATTTTTTGCTTTCATTTCATCACCTCATAAAGCAGGACTTACAATTTGATTTTAATCAACCATTCGGCCGCGTTGCGTCCGCACAAATAGGAATGAAAGAGTGCAGACAAGCGGCCACCTTTCTTGTAGAATAATTTTGAGGGGAATGCATACTACAACGCACGGTAGGAGGAGTCGTAGACTGCATTTCAAACTTAAAACAGTATCTGAATCAGTGCTAGAACCGCCTTTTCAAGCACAAATAAGTGGCGTCTCGAACCCGTACACTAAGGATTGTTTTAACACCTGTTAATTGCTTGGCGGTTCAGTCCCTGCATTCTCCTCACAATTATTATGGAGGAGGTTTTGTTGTGAAAGTCGTATTCCCAACCTGCTGAGGTGTAGATGTTCACAAGACATTCCTGGTTGCTACCATCATCACCACGCCCGCAGACAGCTTGCAGCCCAACTATCAGAAAAAGCGATTCAGCACCTTCAATTCGGACTTGAACCGTTTCGCAGATTGGCTTCTGGAACACAACTGTTTGGATGTCTGCATGGAATCCACCGGAAAGTACTGGGTTCCGGTATTCAACGTCCTTGAAAAGCGTGGCATTCGGGTTGTAATAGCGAACCCAAAATGGGTAAAGGCTGTAAAGGGAAACAAGGATGATACGAAAGATTCCAAGTGGATTGGGGATCTGTTTCGCATTGGCCTTGTAAAAAGCAGCTTCATCCCCGACCTGAATATCCGCATTTTGCGTGAGTTTACCCGCTACCGCTATAAGTTGGTATCCATGAAAAGCAGCGAGAAAAACCGCTTTCAGAATGCGTTCACAGTCTGCAATGTAGCATTGGATTCTGTTGTGTCCGATATGTTTGGTAAATCCGCAACTGCTATTACGGATTACCTCACATCCGACGAGTCCTTTGATCCGGAGCATTGTGTTTCCCTGTTACAGCGCTCCCTCAAAAAGAAGGCTGAACAAGTGCTGGAGTCCATTGAAGGCTTCTCCATTGCCAGTGAGCAGAAGGCCCGCATTAAAATCATCCGTGAACATTACGATTTTCTCGAGAAAATGATTGCCAAGGTAGATACCTGTGTCAGTGAAATGGTGGAAAAACATGAAGGGGAAATTAACCTTCTTTGCACCATTCCGGGTATTGACCGTAACTCTGCAATCACCATCATTTCTGAAATCGGTACGGATATGGCGCTGTTGACAAAGTCTCGCACCAACCCTCGCGGTATGTTATAATGAGGAAAACAACCTGAGGTGATGGGATGCAGCTGGCGATGCACATGGTAACGATCGAGGACCTAATGCCGCAGGAGCACTTCCTCCGAAAGCTGGAGGCGGCGCTGGATCTGTCGTTCGTGTATGTGTATTCTGTCAAGTAAAAATCCCTGGTTTTGCCAAAGCAAATTCCTTGGTATTGCCACGGGGATTCCCTGGTAATTGCCAAATAAATTCCCTGGTTTTGCCACGCTATTTTACCCGCATGAGAGCGTTGCGCAGGCGGTAACTCTGCCCCTCAAAGGTCAGCAGGTGACCATGATGTGCCAGGCGGTCAATCATAGCCGCAGCCATCTGGTCATCGGTAAAGATGGTGCCCCACTTGGAAAACTCCAGATTGGTGGTAATGATGAGACTCCGGCGCTCGTAGCAGCTTGAGATCAGTTGGAAGAGGAGCTGTGCCTGCTCCTTCTCCAGTGGAAGATAACCCCACTCGTCCAGAATTACCAGTTCCGCCCGGTCAATGGCTTGTAGCAGTTTCTCCAGGTTGCCGCTCCGGCGTGCCTCATCCAACTTGGTGGCCAGAGACGCAGCAGTAAAGAACCTGGTCTCCAAGCCAGCCTCGCAGGCTGCAACGCCCAGAGCAATGGCCAGATGGGTCTTTCCGGTTCCAACCGGACCATAGAGGATCAGGTTGCGCTTCATACGCGCAAAGTTGCAGCTGGTCACATCCTCTGCCGGCAAGGCCGCCGGTAAGCGCAGGGCTGTCCATTCATAGTCGTCCAGCGTCTTGCGTACAGGGAATGCAGCCCGCTTCAGCAGCCGTTCCCGCCGCAGGCGCTCCCGGTGAGCCAGTTCCTGGCTGAGCACCTGGTAGAGGAATTCCTCCTGCCTGGGGGTGGCCTCCAGCTCGCACATGGTCACCACCTGCTGGGTCAGGGCCAGCCGCTTGCAGGCTTTAGAGATTTCCTGCCGGATCAATGCCCGTTCCATCAGCACACCTCTTCTTTCAGCAGCTCATCATAGCGCTCCAGACCAGCATCATTGGCGTGCTGGATCCCCATGGACATGAGACCTACCAGATACTCCGCACCAACCTCTTCGCCCTGACTTCGGCGAGTCAGCATCTGTTCCACGGCGTTGAGGGCAATATCAAAGTCATACCGGCCTGCCAACTCCTGCATCTGGGTCATTACCTGCCGCAGCCCGGCCTTGTCCATCTCATCCAGATAATCCCGCAGGGGACAGGGAATATTTTCGCGGACCTGGCTGTTGTGCCATGCCCCGGGTTTCCTGGCCAGATCCCCCAGCATAAGCAGCCAATCACCAGTGTCAGTACGTTTCCCGCCAAACTGCCGTTCAAAGGATGAGATCACCCGGTTTTTGCTGTCCAGCGGCTCTACCGCAAAGGCGCCAATGCGTACCCACAGCTCGCTGTCTGCATATTGCGGGCCGATGTTGTAAAAGTGGCAGTTATCAATACAGAACTTCCCGTAGTGGTCTGTGGGCAGCCGGCGGTATTTGCAGCATTCAAAGGGCAGTTCCGGCAGATGCAGCAACTGCTGCTTGTCCTCCTGAAACAGCTCACACATGGGAATATTCAGCTTGTAGTGGTCCCTGCAGTTATCCAGTTCGCATTCCTCCAGCACCTGGGCATTGAAGTGCTCCAGCAACTCCGTTTTCGGAATGGGCACCAGAATATTACGGCGAAAGTACCCAACCTTGTTCTCGACATTTCCTTTTTCGTTCCCGGATCGGGGATTACAGAAGGTAAGGGAAAATCCATAGTGAACCTTAAATCTTTGAAACAGTTCGGTGAGACGAATGACCTCTCCCATGCGCCGGCCTGCGCCGGTGGCGTTGTCAATCACCACACGCTGTGGAACTCCTCCGATGTAGTGAAAGATGTCCTTGAGCCCCTGGCAGAGGCATTCCGCCGTCTCACCGTGAAAGCACTGGAGGTAGCCCACATTGGAGTACGGGAAGGTCACCACCAGGTACTTTACCACGACACGACTACCGCGCACGTACATATCGCATTCACCAAAGTCTGCCTGGCATTCGCCGGGATGCCAAACCAACTCCTGTGCTCCATGTCCCTGCCGACGTTCTGCCTTCCAGTCCGCCACATACCGGCTTACTGTTCTGTAGCTGCACGAAAACGCTGGGTCTTCCTTGACCAGGCGATCATAGATCCGTTTAGCCGTGTGCCGCTGTTTATGACGGTTTTGTTGGTCTTCCTCCAGCCAGACGCATATGGTGGGGATCCACGGAGCCAGTTTGCCGCATAATGGTTTTGGCTGCGGCACAGCGGGGCTGAAATCATCTTGCTTCATGTATTTTCGAACTGTCTTCGGATCTGCTCCTACCTGAGCGCTGATTTGATACGGCCCGAAGCCCTAGGCCTGCAATTCCTTGATTGCCGCAATTTCTTCCACGGTGATTGCCATTCCTTTCATTCCCTCTCAGCTTTTGCTGGGACTATTCTAACACACTGTCTGCCTTTTCCCTTTACAGGGATTTTCTTGTGGCAAGACCAGGGAATTTTTTTGGCAATTTCAAGGATTTTGCGTTGGCATTTTCAGGGATATCTTATTGTCTCATAACAGTGTACGAGGAAACAACCCCGCTTTACAGCAAAAAATATGGCCGCCCGCCCATCGACCCGGTGGTTATCGTGAAGTACCTGCTGGTGGGTTTTCTGTACGGCATCCCGTCGGAGCGGGAGATCGAGCGGCGCGTCCAGACCGACATCGCCCTGCGCTGGTATCTGGGCCTCGACCTCTTTGACCGGGTGCCGGATCACAGCACCGTCTCGCAGCTGCGCCGCCGGAAACCGTCCTTCCACAAGGTGTTTCGGCGGTTATTTGAAGAAGTCGTGGGGCAGTGCGTCGAAAAAGGCCTTGTCAGCGGGCGTGTGGTCGGCACGGACTCGACCCACGTCAAGGCCAACGCCTCCCGTGCGTCGGAAGAACTGGTGGAAGTCGCGGAGGAGGCCGGCGTTTACTGGGAACGGCTGGACGATTATGAGGAGGAAGGGTTGGAGGAACTTGAGCGGCGAACCGGAAAGCGCCGCAAAAAGCGGACAAAGCAGATCAAACGGGACAACCGCCGCACCCACAAGCGCGTCAGCCGCACAGACCCGGAGTCGGGTCATCTGAAGCGCCCGGGGAAACCGGAGGGGCCTCATTACCTCGCCCATCAGGCGGTGGACAGCGACTACGGCATCATCGTAGGCCAGACCGTGACTGCCGGAGATGTGAACGATTCCGTGCCGTTTTTGGGCCTGATCGAGCATATTCACGAAAATGTTGTACCAATTCAGGCTGCCACGGCGGACGCCGCCTACGATTTCCCGCTGGCCCATCGGGTGCTGGGCGAGCTGGGGATCGACTTCTTTGTACGGCCGCAGAAGACCGCCGCGCGGGTGTCTGTCCAGTTTACGCGGGACGATTTTTGCCGCGACGAGAACCGTGATGTGTACCTCTGTCCCATTGGAAAAGAGCTGTGTTTAAGGCGGCTGGCCCGCAGCGCCAGCGGCCTGTTTTGGGAGTATCAGGCGGATAAGCGGGACTGTGCGCTCTGTCCGCTGCGGGAAAAATGCCTGCGCGAGAGCGACAAACGCGGCGCAAGAAAGGTGTCCGTCAGCTACTTTGCGGCAGACCGACAGCGCAACCTGGAACGCCGTTCCAGCCCGGAATACCGGGAGGCGCTGAAACTGCGGCAGGTCTGGTGCGAGGGCTCGTTTTCCGCGCAGAAGCGCGAGCACAACTTAGCGCGCGTTTTGCGACGAGGCTTAGAGGCAGCGGAGGACCACTGCCTCTTGTCGGCGACCGCATTGAACCTGAAACGGATGATAAAACACGCCGGATGACGCCAGAGGGCGTCTTTTTTTGTTGGTAGGGCGGAGCGGAGCGAGACTTTGTCAACAGCACCAAATCGTGCCTTTTTCTGTCTGTTTAATTTTGTCAGTTGCGGTCGCTTTTTCGGTAACTATCTCTAAATTCTTTGATTTCTGTCTTGGTTTTTATCGGTAGTTCCCAATATGGGAATCCTCGGGATGAATAACCCCAACCGGTTCTGCTCAGCCGGATCAGTCTTGAGGGTCTCGTAGGAGAGTCCTCTCTGCCGCAGCAAAGATACGCGGAAAGCCTACTGTAATTTTCATTAATATCAATCCGCTTCTGTCCTGTTAAGCCCTTGCGGCGCAGTGGTTTGCCAAGCGTCGCCGCCTTTGCTCAATTTAGAAGAGTCGACCTTAATTAATGTACACTGAATAATAGAAAAAGCCTTATATTTCAATCCATAGAAGCCAATTCGTGGTATAATTGGAGCAAGGAAAATGACAAGAATTCAGCAAAAACCTTGCACCTGGAGGGCAACTATGTATCGTTACAGCAATGGCCAGATCAGCTTGGCGGATTTCAAACAGCCGGTGGGCATGAATCTGAAGGAAAGCAACCGTTGGGTAAAGAAAGCCCAGACGATCCCCTGGCCGGAGATCGAGAAGCGCTACGCCGCCCTATTCACCAACCGGAAAGGCAATGTGGCCAAGCCGCTGCGTCTGGCCTTGGGAGCCTGCATCATTCAGGCGGAATATGGCTATTCTGACGAGGAAACCGCGCTTCAGATCCAGGAGAACCCATATCTTCAATATTTCTGCGGGTATCCTGGCTATGATGACGAAAAGCTGCCCTTTGACCCGTCTTTGATGGTGTATTTCCGCAAGCGCCTGACACCGGAAGTGCTGGGTGAGATCAATGAGATGATCGTGCGGGACGCGAAGGAGCGTCAGGTCAAAGAAACCGATTCCAAGGATGACGATGATTCTGACGGCCAGCCGGGAACTGGCGGAAACAGCGGCACTATGATCGTGGACGCCACCTGCGCGCCGTCCAATATCCGTTATCCTCAGGATGTTTCCCTGCTCAACGAGGCCAGGGAGAACGCCGAAACGCTTTTGGATGTTCTTCACAATCCCGCGGACGGAAAGAAGCCTCGAACCTACCGCAAACGCGCCCGGAAAGAATACCTGAAATACACAAGATGCCGTAAACACACCGCGAAAATGACCCGCAAAGCCATTGGAAAGCAGCTGGCTTACCTCCGGCGCGACCTGAATGCCATCGATGGCAAACTGTCCCTCGGAAAAAATCTGCCCCCTCGCCAGACCAATGTCAGTAAGTTAAGCTGACAAAAGCATCATTTCGTGCGGCCATTTTGCTAACTTCGGTTAGCAAAATGGCCTTTGTAGTTAGAAGCGTGTCCCGACACGCCAAACTACGAGGAGGCTTACTTATGAATCCAAAAACCGTAAAAAAGCACTGAAAGATGCAATTCAAGCTATGACAGACTACAAATGGCTCTTCTCCGCAAGACCCGGCAAAGACAATACCAGGAACAGGAAGTTTCCCTTTCAAAAAGTGATTCCCTTCATCCTGGCCTTTAGAGGCGGAACGCTTAACCACGAAATTATGGATTTCTTTGGCTTGGATCCCTCTACGGGAACTTCTTCTGCTTTTATCCAACGACTATCTACAATCCTTCCAGAGGCGCTTGAATCCCTATTCCATGACTTCTCCAGAAGTGTCGACGAAAACAAGCTGTACAGAGGCCTCCGTCTTCTTGCCGTTGACGGCTCCGATTTGCAGATTGCAGCCAATCCCAAAGACCCGGATTCCTTCTATCCGGGGGTAAACGGGCAGAGAGCATACAACCTGCTGCATATCAACGCTATGTATGATTTGCACCAGCACATTTATGTGGATGCTCTTGTTCAGAAAAGCAGAAAGGCTGACGAATCCGCTGCATTAACTGCCATGGTAGATCGCACTGCTATTGAAAGTGCTTTGCTCTTTGCGGACAGAGGCTATGAATCCTATAACAATCTTGCTCACATTCAGGAGAAGGGCTGGAATTTCTTGATCAGAATTAAGGACGGCACAGCCGGTATTGCATCCGGCCTTGCTTTGCCAGCCACAGATGAGTTCGATGTTCCTTTCCATTTGAAACTGACAAATAAGCAGTCAAATGAAGTAAAAGAACTGCTTAAAGACAAAAATCACTATAGGCATATCACAAATACCATCCGATTTGATTATCTGCCACGCACATCAAGAAAGTACGACCCTGCTGTATTCTTTGAACTGCATTTCAGAATCGTTCGCTTTCCTATCTCAGATACCGCGTGTGAAACCATTATTACGAATCTGGATGCATCCGCTTTCCCTTTACATGATATTAAGAGGCTTTATGCGATGCGCTGGGGTATTGAGACCTCTTTCCGCAACTTGAAACACACTCTGGGACTTCTTCATTTACACGCAAAAAAGGTGGAGTTCGTTCTCCAGGAGATTTTTGCCAAGCTCACCATGTACAACTTCTGCGAATTGATTACACAGTCCGTAGTCATCCGGCAGGCACAGAAAACGCATACCTATAAGGTTAATTTCTCTGATGCAGTACATATTTGCAGACAATTCTTCCTTGGAGATGTCCCTCCACCCATTCTTGAAGCCATGCTTATGAGATATATTTCGCCCATTCGCCCCGGTCGAAAAGATACTCGTAAGCTAACGCAGAAATCTTCTGCCAGCTTCACCTATAGAGTAGCACAATTCTTGTGATTTGAACATTCTTTTTTAAGCGGATTTTCCGATCCGCTTTGTTGTTATGCCCTGATATCGCAAAAAACAGCGCACAGCTTGCTTTCGCTTTGCTGTGTGCTGTCTTTGTGAGGTTCCTTACTTGCTAACTAAGTGACATTGCTCGCCAGACGGAGCGTTTGGACACGATCCGCACCGTCTATGAGCAGCAGAAGTACATGTACGATAACCGTACCCACAGCGTACCTGACCGGATCGTCAGCGTGAGCCAGCCCTTCGTTCGGCCCATTGTGCGGGGAAGAGCGGGAAAGCCGGTGGAGTTTGGCGCGAAGCTGGACATCAGTGTCGTTGACGGATGGACGCGGCTGGAGTGCTGTTCTTTTGACGCCTACAATGAGGCGGGAAATCTGCGGGAAATGGCAGAGCGGTTCCGAGCGCGAGAAGGGCATTACCCCAGCCGGATCCTGGCGGACAAAATCTACCGAAACCGGGAGAATCTCAGCTATTGCAAGGCGCATGGGATCCGTCTTTCCGGCCCAGCTCTGGGGCGGCCCAAGAAGGGTGAAACCAGAGACAAGGCTCAGGACTATCGGGATGAGTGCGAGCGCGTGGAAGTGGAGCGCAGATTCAGTCTGGCAAAGCGTAAATGTGGCATGGGGCTGGTTACTGCAAAGCTGCGGGAGACTGCGGCCCATGTGATCGCCATGTCCGTTCTGGCGCTGAATCTCCGCAAGATTCAGTGCGCTCTTTTGAGAATGCTCGCATATCTTCTGGAGCTTCTCGCTCAGAACAAAAATTGGGCACTTGTTCAGTGGACATTATTTAGTCTCTTTATTTTCCTACAGCCTGTTTTACAGCTGCCACAATATCCTTGGGCAGCGTGCGGCACAGATCCTCCAGATGCGGAGTCATCGGGATGGGAACAAACGGCGCACCGATACGAACAACAGGTGCTTTCAGGTCAGAGAACGCCTCCTCCGCAATTGTAGCAGAGAGCTCTGCGCCGAAACCGCACTGCTTGACTGCCTCATGCGCGACAACGACGCGGCCGGTCTTTTTGACCGACGCAAGGACCGTCTCCTTATCCCACGGAGACACGGTGCGCAGATCGATGACCTCTGCGTCAATGCCCTCCTTGGCAAGCTCTTCTGCCGCCGTCAGCGCACGACTGACCATAACGCCGTAGACCACGATGCTGACGTCCTTCCCCTCACGGGCGATACGCGCCTTACCGATGGGAATGGTGTACTCTTCGTCCGGCACCTCGCCCTCCATTTTGAAGAGCGTCTTATGCTCAAAGAACATGACCGGATTGTCGTTGCGAATGGCAGTCTTGAGCAGGCCCTTGCCCTCGGCAGGGCTGGAGGGAATGACTACCTGTAGGCCGGGCATATGCGCAAACCACGCCTCCAGACAGTCGGTATGATGTGCGCCCTGCATCTTCAGGATACCGTCGGGACAACGCACGACCATATGCACCTTACCCTGTCCGCCAAACATATAGCGAGACTTCGCTGCCTGATTGGTCAGCTCATCCATGCATACGGGAAGGCAGTTAGAGAAGCGCATATCAATGACAGGACGCATTCCCGCCAAGGCCGCGCCAACGGCGCTTGCCACAATAGCAGTCTCGGAGATCGGTGCGTCAAGCACACGGCTCTGATCGCCGACGGCCTCGCCGAGACCAATATAATGTCCCATGGAGCCACCGTTCCCGATGATGTCCTCCGCCATCGCGTAAACGGACGGGTCGCGGAGCATCTCCTCTTTCATCGCTTCCCAAGTTGCCTGCTTATATGTCTTAATACTCATGTTCCGTCCCCCTTAGTCGTACATATCCGTAAACAGCTCCGAAGCATCGGGATACGGGCTGTCAATGGCAAATTGCTTCGCCTCTTCGATCATAGCGTCGATCTTTGTCTGCACAGCGTCAAAATCAGCCTGCTCCAGCCAGCCAGACTTCAGGCAACGGCGTTCAAAGTTCTTAATGCAGTCGTCCGCTTCCCAGCGAGCCTTTGCCAATGCCGGATCACGGTAGCGCTGTCCATCCCCTACGATGTGGCCGAAAGGACGATGCGTCTGGCATTCAAGGAAGCCACAGCAATTGCCCTCGCCATTGCGAGCACGCTTGGCAAGACGCTGCATTCCGTCGTAAACTTCAAAGAAGTCATTTCCGTTGACTACATAGCTGTCCATACCGTAACCAAGCGCACGCTTAGACAGATCCATTACTGCCTGCTGTCCGCCAGTCTTATGCGGCGTGGAGCAGGCGATCCCATTGTTTTCGCAGACAAAGATCACCGGCAGATGCCATGCCGCCGCCATGTTGGCCGCCTCATGGAACGTGCCTCGATTGGATGCGCCATCACCGAAGAACACGACAGAGATCGCGCCGGTCTTTTGATAACGAGCCGCCAGCGCTGCGCCGACCGCGAGGCCGAAGCCGCCGCCAACGATACCGTTCGCGCCCAGCATACCAACGCTGAAATCCGCGATATGCTGCGAGCCGCCCTTTCCCTTGCAGGAACCGGTGGCCTTGCCGTAAAGCTCCGCCATCATCGGATTAAGCTCAGCACCCTTTGCAATGGTGTGTCCATGGCCGCGATGCGTACTTTCAATGTAATCCTTGCGTTCAAGGCATGCACAAACGCCGGTTGCAACCGCTTCCTCGCCAACATAAACATGCACATTGCCCAGTATTTCACCGGCCTCGCGGGCACGCTTTGCCTCAAGATCGAATTTACGGATCTTGACCATAGTTTCGTAATGCTTTAAAAGTTCTTCTTTTGTAAACATTTCCCTGCTCCTTACTCTATATTCATCCAACGATCCACATGGTCAACGGCTCCACATAGGTAATTAACAGAATAGCCAACAGACCAAAAACATAAAACATTCTACAGTTCTTCACAATAGACATAACCGGTTGCTTAGAGTAGGTATTCGCCATAAACACGCACGTACCGAAAGGTGGCGTAAACAGGCCAAACGCAAGGTTTACAACAGTAATAATACCAAAGTGGATCGGGACCACACCAAGCATAGACGCGACAGGGAAGAAAATTGGCGCCGTTAAGATAATAATAGGCACTGTTTCCATCAACATACCCAAAATCAGGTAAATTACATTTACTATCAGCAAAAACATAATCTTTGACAGTCCTGACGAGGAAACGAGACGATTAAGCATAGCACTTACCCCCTCTATGGTCAGTATCCAACTGAACAAAGACGCAATACCCACTAAGAACAAAATTGTTGCTGTCGATATGCCCGCCCCAATAATTGCCTTAACAGCCTTCTTGATCGTTAACTCGCGATAAATGAAAAAGCCAACAATAAGAGCGTAAATATTCGCTACACAGGCAGCTTCCGTTGCAGTAAACCGGCCTGAATAAATTCCGCCAAGAATAATGAGCGGGCAAAGCAACCCCCAAAAGGCGCCAGCAAAGCTCTTGGCAACCTCCTTCAAGGAAGGGCGATTATCCTCATGTGTTTCCGTCTTGCTGACCGACAGCTCAAGGCGTGCGGCAACCATATAGAAAACGCACACTATCACGCCTGCCACAGCCCCACCCGCAAAGAGTTTGGTCACCGAAGTTCCCGTCTGCGTTCCGAAAATAATAAACGCAATTGACGGAGGAATCAAAATTCCCAGAGTACCGCCAACGGCACCAATTGCCGCCGCAAAGGATGGGCGATACCCTTTCTTATCATCGTATGCACACCCAGGCTCAGCAGCTGATTCAGCATCGCTCCCATATTTGCCCGGGCGCCGGTATCCGTTTCCGAGAAGAAAATATCATTGGCACCGCCCATCAGGAGCACCAAAGGGCGCTGCACGCAGATATCACGATCCGCCAGCAGTGCGCGCAGCCGCACCAGCATACCGCCGGTCGTGTCTCCGCTGATGCCTTCGTTCACGATCTCCCAGCCCGTCTCCTGCGCGCACAGCCTTGTCCACCGCTGGGACGGCCGCACACCATACCCGAAGGTCAGGCTGTCGCCGATGCATATCAGTTTCATTTCTTACCCCGCCCGTCTTCTTGGTATGACCATTATACCATCTCATCTTAAATTATCAACAGTATTTTTTGTTCTGGGGTGTTCGGAGCTGTTTTGGCTTATACTGTCGCGAAAAAACACAGTAAATACAAGGCTTAATAGTGACAAGTAACTATTTCGTCGCAGAAAACGGTGTGACCTGAAGGTCACGCCGTTTTTCTGCGTTCATAGGTTGTTTGTGTGATGATAGGTTTGGAAATAACAGGAATATCCACATCGTCCACGAAGTTGAAGAAAATCTTCACTTTCTGCTTGCGCTTGCCGTTGGACTTGTCCGGGGCATAGACGATGATCTTCTTGATATACTCGTTTACAATGGTCTGTGTCAATTCTTCCACATCTACATATTTCTGTGTCAGAGCGATAAACGCATCCAGACCGTCGTTCATTTCTTCCCGCTGTTCCACCCATTCTTCGATAACTTCAATTTCGAGCTTTAACCGTTCCTGCTCGGCTTCATAGTCCGCAGCCATTTTTTTATATCTGTCCTGACTGAGATTTCCAAGAACGTAGTCCTCGTACAGCCGGGAGATGATGACATCCAGATCGGAAAGGCGTTTCTTTGCCTGTTCCAGTTTCTTTTTATCATCCCGGATACTTCGCTCCTAGTCAATCCTGCGGCATTGCAGCCATTCTTCCTGAAAACCATCCACATCATTCCGGATATACTCATTGACCGTCCGGATGCGTTCCAGAACGATTTCACGAAGCACATCTTCACGGATATAGTGAGCAGTACAGGTACCACGGTTGCTCTTGTAGTTGTTGCAGACGTAGTGATCCTGTTTGCCCTCAAAGCTCTTGCTTGTGGCAAAGTGGAGCTTGCCGCCGCAATCGGCACAGAACAGAAGCCCGGAAAACAATCCCTGCCGTTCCGCTTTTACGGGGCGGCGTTTGTTTTTCCTCAGTTCCTGTACCCGGTCAAACTGTGCCTGAGATACAATCGCTTCCTGTGTGTCCGGCAGATAGAACATATTCTCCGGCTCATTGGGAATCCGCTTTTTCAGCTTGTAGGACTTGGAATAGGTTTTGAAGTTACAGGTACAGCCCGTGTACTCCTGCCGCTCCAGAATTCCAACAATGGACTGGTTGCCCCAGTGGTACGGTCTTTCCGGCATTGGCTTTTTCTTACGCTTGGCATACAGTGCTTTTGCGGTCAGAATCTGCTTTTCTTCCAAAATCCTTGCAATCTGCTCCGGGCCTTTGCCATCAATGCAAAGGTCGAAGATAAGTTTGACTACCGGGGCCACTTCTTCATCCAGAATCCAGTGATCCTTGTCCTCCGGGTCACAACGATAACCATAGGGCGGCTTCCCCATGTGCTTGCCGCTGGTTCCTCTCTGCCGTAGACTGACACGGACCTTCTTACTGGTATCACGGGGATACCACTCGTTGAACATACGTCGTTCGGGAAGGTGAAGCGCAAACAGCAAAAATCCAGTATTCATGCGGGTTTGCGGCGAGATGGCTCTCGATCAGATAGCTCTCTTTTAGACGGTCAAGGGGCAGAAATCACAATCGCATAGTTGTTTTTATGGGAGAATGGCGGTAACAGCGGTCATTCTCCCTTTTTTCGTTCCTGCCGCTTTCAATGAGGAGGAACACGAACATGGAAGAACCGAAAAGCATAGCAAAGCACAGAACAAAAACCTCTGTTCCCGTGCAGGAGGATAAAATCACGCTGCTCCCGCTGTCGGAGCTGCACGACTTCCCCGACCACCCCTTCAAGGTGCGGGACGATGAAGCCATGCAGGAAACGACGGAGAGCATCCGGCAGTACGGCGTTCTCGCCCCGGCCATCATCCGTCCCCGCGAGGACGGCGGCTATGAGATCATCGCTGGACACCGGCGCAGGCACGGCAGCGAGCTGGCGGGGCTTTCTGCCATGCCCTGCATCGTGCGGCAGATGGACGACGACACCGCCACCATCCTCATGGTGGACAGCAACATCCAGCGCGAGAACATCCTTCCCTCCGAACGGGCGCAGGCGTACAAAATGAAGCTGGAGGCTATCCGCCGCAAGGCTGGCAGACCGGCTAAAACTGCCGAAATAGACGGCAAAAATAATTCCCGACAAGTTGTCGGGAATTTAGAAAGTGCAGATATTGTCGGACAGGAAGCCGGTGAAAGCGGTAGACAGGTGCAACGCTACATCCGCCTGACCGAGCTATCACCGGAGCTTCAGCAGATAGTGGACGAGAAGAAGATCGGCATGACCCCCGCCGTGGAAATCTCCTACCTCAAGCCGGAGGAACAGCAGATGCTCCTGACCGCCATCGACAGCGAGCAGGCCACGCCCTCGCTTTCGCAGGCACAGCGCATGAAAAAGCTCTCCCGCGACGGCAAGCTCAACGACGACACCATGCTGGACATCATGATGGAGCAGAAAAAACCGGAGGGCTATAACGTCGTCCTCTCGGCGGACAAGCTGCGCGAATACTTCCCGCACTCCTATACGCCGCAGAAGATGGAGGAAACCATCCTAAAGCTGCTGGACGCATGGCTGCGCAAGCGCCAGCGTGACCAGTCCAGATAGCCTGCGGCAGAATAGGGTTCCAGCTTGGAGAGTATGTTTGGATATAGAAAGCGGAGCCCCTTTTTGGTAAAATTGACTTGAGAGAAAACCAACCGGAAAGGGGCTGGCCGCTATCTACCGACAGGAAATCATTCAGGATGTGACGCTGTTCACATCCCAAAGTGCCGCTGCGTTTTACGACAAGCTTTTCAGCAGTCTGGACTTCACGCTGCCCAGAGCGGCAACCGGGCGGCGGGGCTTCCCCAAAGAAGCCATGGTCTGTGAGTTTATCGTTATGAAATGCGAGGGTTTCTCTCAAATCACAGATTTGGTGGATTATTTGGACAACAACCGCATCATCGCCCATTACTGCGGCTTTAACATCATGGAGCCGCTGCCGTCCTACTGGACCTATGACCGCTTCCTGCGGCAGCTGAACAACGGTGCGTTGAAATCGATTATGGCCAATCTGGTGCGGAAGCTGTATGAATTGGGGATCGTGGACGCCTCATTTATTGGTCTGGACTCCACACCCGTCATGGCAAACACGAAGCAGAACAACCCGAAATCCTTTGCAAAAAACAAGTTCTCTAAGGAAAACCACCCAAAAAGCGACCCAGACTGCGCCCTCGGCGTCCACTCGGCCTCCAACCAGCACAATGAGCGGCGGTATGAGTTCTACTGGGGGTATGGAAATGTCAAGAAATGTGCAGTCGGGAAACACCCAAAATCTGAAAAGCATAGTAATACAGCGCAGTTTTCCGAAGTGGAGCGTAGCGGAACGCAGGAAAACTGCGGCGGCATCGGATCAGGCTGCCGTCTGCGCCCGCACCCACTCCCGGTACTTCGCAGGCGGCAGTCCCAGCGGGTTGCGCGTATAGATCCTAACGCGGTTGTAGTAGATAAAAATATAGCGAAAAATGATCGTTTTGACCTGTTCTCTCGGCAGTTTGTACGCCGCGATCTGATAGATCTTCTCTTTCTTGAGCGTGGCGAAAAAGCTCTCCATCCGTGCGTTGTCGAAGCAATGTCCGGTTCCGCTGAGGCTCTGTATCATGCCGCGGCGAGACAGCTCCGCGCGAAAAGCCGCGCTGGTGTATTGACTCCCGCGATCTGAGTGGAACACCGCTCCCTTTAGGCTCGGATAAATCCGCTCCAGCTGCCGCACCGTGTCAACGCACAGCTCCTTCTTCCTATTGTCCCGCATCTCGAGCGCGACGATCTCGCCGCTGAAGCAGTCCATGATCGGAGACACATACAGCTTGCCGTCCGCGCACTGTACCTCGGTAATATCCGTGAAGAATTTTTCCAAAGGGCGCCGGGCGCTGAAGTCCCGCTTTAAAAGATTTTCCTGCTCCTGCGCTTCTGTCGTGGTCTTCGTGATACCGTGCGGAATGCGTCTTTTATGGAGCCAGCCATTCTCTTTCATCACGCGGTACACCGTTCTCCGGCTGACGTCGACGCCGTCCTGCTCAAGTGCGAGGCATACGCGATCCACGCCGTAGTTGCGATTATCCGGATGCTCCGCAAGAATTGCATCAATCTTGACCGCAAGAAGCTGACGCCTGTTCCGTTTTTCCCTGTTTCTCAGCCAGCGGTAATAGCCGGATTCGCTCAGGCACAGGACACGGCACATCTCCTTTGCCGTGTAGACGCCCTTGCGTTCGGCTACGAACAGGTGTCGTTCACACGCTTTTACTTCTTGCGGTCTTGCGCGAAAAAACCGAGTGCGTCCTTGAGAATATTGTTCGCGGTCCGCAGCTCGGCATTTTCTCGCTCAAGCTCACGGATGCGGATCGTCTGCTCCTCTGCGCTCGGTGTCTTCGCGGGCGGTGTATTTCGGCGTATGCTGCGCCAGTCCGCCAGCGTGTAGTACGCAATGCCGAGCTGCTGCGTGGCTTTCTTCACGCCGATCTCGTCTGACAGCTCCAGCGCTTCTTCCTTGAATTCTTTGCTGTAATGCTTCATTGCGATTCCCTCCATCTCTGTTCTTTCAGTTTAACAGATTTTTGGGGATTTTGCGACTGCACTTACAGGGTACTACTCCAGTACAAGAGCCATGTGCTGGTGGACTGCATCTCCGGCCTGCCGCTCTACGAGCTGACCACCCAAGCCAACATCATGGATGCCACAGTTGCCGTTAACATCCTCGCCGCAGCCAACCAGATTCTCCCTTTGCAGGGATGTTCCTTTCTTGCTGATAAGGGCTACGACGCGAAAAGCATCTACAACACCGTGAAATCGGTCTATGATGGGGAAGCTTTTATCCCCCTCAAAAAACGCAATTCCAAGAGCAAAGCTCTTCCGGCAGGTAACTTGATCTGTGATGCTGGACTGGCTATGCACAAAGATGGCAAAACCACCGACAATAATCGTACCCGCCAGAAATTCTGCTGCCCCTTCCGCCAGTCCAAAACCGGTGTTTGCCCCTGCAACCACAAAAATTGGAATAACGGGAAGAAAAAACAGGGGCTGTACGAAATACAAGACCGTTTCCGATGACTATAGACTTTCCATTGACCGTAGCTGCTTCTGTTTCAAGAGGACATACGCCTTGCGTACAGAGTGTGAAAGATACAATTTCCGTTTTAAGGCGTCTGGACAGGAACGATTATGAGTGCGTAACGGAGGCAGTGCGGCAAACCTCAATACGCTGGCCCACATCTCCGCTTTAACGGTTGCGCTGGCCGCCGTTCTGCACGGCTCTCACTCCTACCGTTCTGCCAAACAGCTTCGGCGTTCCGCCTGATCTACCTGTTCCATACCTTTTTCAGGCGCGGGGTCTACCGCGCTACGGTTTTTGCGCCCTTGAGACGCCCCAAGCTCTTTTGATTCCCGTTTGCCTTGTTTGTGGGCTGCTCCTTCTGCCTGCTTTGCTCATCTCTAGTTTTTCAAAACTTGCTGGCGACGGACGGTTCTCAAAACCGTCTACGGATGGCAAGTCCACAGGGAATAGCCGCATAAGCGGTGCAAGGGGGTGTAGCCACCTTGACGGAATGAAGTGACGAAATATTCTCGATTGGACGAATTGTTTTCAAAAAGGCATTCTGAACGGCATCCTCCACATCATGAGGGTCTTTCAAAATGCGAAGCGCCGCCTGCTCCATTCGCTCATGGTATTGCTCGTAGATCTCCGCAAACAGTGCACGGTCCGCATCGCTTTCTAATGCAGAATAAAAGGTACGAAAGCATATCAAAACACCAAACAGCTTGAAGCCATTTACACTGCGCTGCCCAGTTTAAAGTACTTTTATGTTGTAGACATTGTTGCAGAGCACGCAGCTCATTTTGCACAGATGATGGGCGAAAAGCTTGGGATTCAAATCACACCTGTGACCAGCATTCAGGCAGTTGACCGTCCGGCAGATATCACAGTTAACGCATCCAGTGCAGAAGTCCCCGTAATGGATCTGTCTGTTGCGCGCGCAGGTGCACTGCATATTTGCGTCGGTGGTCTGGATCATCCCGATCTTTATAAGAAAGCAGATAAAATATTCTGCGATTCCTGGCATCAGGTTCGGCACAGAGGTTTCTGCTATCTCGCATTGGATGGAATTGCCGGCAAGGTTCGTGATGAAGATATTTACTCGCAAGAAATTGGTGAGATCATCTGCGGAGACAAGCCCGACCGCGAGAGCGAGTAAGAGTTTCTCTATTACAAGCCTGTTGGCATGGGCATTCTCGATATTGCCATCGCTACCCGCATTTACCGCACGGCAAAGGACCGCAGGGTTGGTGTGTGGTTGGATTACTGAGCCGCGAGAGGTTGTTTTATCACTCTGTCATATCCCCCTTTGCGACCGCAGAGGGGGATATGATGCCATCAGAAACAAAGGAGGTCTTTATTATGACGATCATGCGAGGGGCAGCGCCAGTCAGGGGATGCCCATCGGGATCTTGATGGCTGATACATTGACCCCCCACATTATCGGTGATGTTGAAAACGGTTTTACCTATGAATTTCCTGTCCGTTTTCTCACCGTGCGTGATGCGACCGCTTTGCGTTGTGCGCAACGTGATGCCGCGCTGGAGAAGCACTGCGTCGAAGCTGCACAGCATCTGGAACAAGATGGTTATCAGGCAGTTGCTTGCGGAAACAGCGCATTTGCTATGTTTGAATCCGCACTCTCAATTTTTGTAGTTCGCTAAGCTACACATAGACGAAATCCAGCAGCCGGTCAAAATACATCTTCTCGACTACCTCGGCATTTTCTCCTTCGCCCCGGATGCGGTACTGCGCTCTTACCAGCGGCGCGTCTACCTCCGGGTTCTTCCCCAAGCTGACACCGCTGACAAAAGCCTCATAGCCGCTGGAATAGATCAACTGCGCCAGAGATTCTTTTCTCTAGCCTTTTTTCTTTTCAAACACAGCGTTTGCAAAAACCCGGTCCAAAAACCACGCACACCGCTCCTGAATAAGCTGAATGTCCTTGATCTGCTGCATGAAGGACGGTATTTCGCGTTCCTCATTGATCACATATTCCGCAAATGCCTCCCGCACTTCCTCACCCACAAATTCCTCGATCTTCATATCTCCGAAATAACGGAAGTCCATCAGATACAATCGGTAGAGTGGCAGAGATCCAAAACCCTTTTGCATGCCCATATAGGCACGCGGAGCGTCATCATAATTCTTTTCGTGGACAGCCGTGTTCAACGATGCGGACACGCTGCAAAGCACCGCTTACGAACCGGTCTCCTTCGTGGTCGACGATCTGTTTCCTCAGGGACTGCACCTGCTGGCAGGCGCGCCGAAGATCGGCAAATCGTGGCTGGCGCTGTGGCTATGTCTTTGCGCCGCGCAGGGCAAACCGCTCTGGACGTTCGCCACGCACCCATGCGAAGTGCTGTACCTCTGTCTGGAGGACAGCTTCCAGCGCATCCAAAGCCGCCTCTTTGATCTCATGGAGGACGCGCCGCCCACGCTGCACTTCGCCGTCATGTCCCAGCAGCTCCACAACGGGCTGGTGGAACAGATCGAGCAATTCTTGAAGGAGCATCCCACCACCGGGCTCATCGTCATCGACACGCTCCAGCGCACCCGCTCCGCGGGCAATGACGCGAATCCATGACCGAGCAACTTTTTTTGATTTCGAATTACTCCGCACGCTCCGGCATTCCATCGTTTTCTTTTACTCAACTGCATAGCAATTCCCCAACTACTGGTTTTCGGCATAGAAAAATTACAGTCGTCAATCCGCGTACAATAGCAAAAATATACGGGGATCCTACTGTAATTTTTAATAATACCAATCCGTTTTTATCTCCTCAAGCCCTTGTATCGCAAGGGTTTAAGCTATATGGTATCGCTCCACATCCCACTGGATCGGCTCCATGCCGATCGAGCGGATGGCGGAGATCACATGGTCGTCGTACTCGCCGAAGGGGCAGCGGATCAGCGTCGGACGGATACCGGTGAGCCCCTCGATCTTGTCGCTGCAGGTGTTCACATCGGCGATGATCTGCTCGGCAGTGAGCGCGTTGAAGTGGTCGTGCGCGTTGGAGTGGTTCATCAGCTCGCAGCCGCTCTCCACGATGGCCTTGGCCTGCGCGGGATACTGGTCGGCCCAGTTGCCGACGACGAAAAAGGTCGCCTTGACGCCGTAGTCCGCGAGCACGTCGAGGATCCTCTGCGTGTTGTCCGCCCCCCACGCCGCGTCGAACGAGATGCTGCACACCTTCTGGTCGCGCTCAACGCAGTAGATGGGCAGCTGCCGCGTCGCGACCGAGGCCCGCACGGCGGCGGGCGCGTTCACCGCGCCGAAGATGGCGGCCGCCGCCAGCAGCGCCGCGCCGACGCTCAGCGTCCTGCGGTGAAGCACAAAAAAGCGCGGCCTCGCCGCCTCGCGCTTGCCGCGCCCCTTCCGAAAAGAAAACCGTAAAAACATCCGCATATCCTCCCCGTTTTGTTTTGGTAGAGGATATGCGGACGCTTTCTTTTTCATGTCTCGCGCGCTGCGCGCCTCACATCGGCGCCTTCCGCTCCTGTGCGCGGTAGGCGACCACCGTCTCGTCAATGCCGCGCGTGGCGTAGGCGTTGAGCGATAGGTCCGCGCGCGCAAGCGCCAGATACTCATAGTAGCCCTGCGCGCCGATCATCGCGCCGTTGTCGCCGCAGAACCGCAGCGGCGGCAGATAGAGCTTCACGCCCTCGCGCGCGCACGCCGCCTCAAGGTCGGTGCGGAGGATGCTGTTTGCGGCCACGCCGCCGGCGGCGACAAGTGTTTTCCGCCCGCACTCCCGCGCGGCGCGCATCGCCCGCGGCACCAGTTCATCGGACACCGCGCGGGTAAAGTCCCGCGCGAGCGCCGCGCGGTCGAGCGCCTCGCCCTTCTGCTCGGCGTTGTGCGCGAGGTTGACCACCGCGGTTTTCAAGCCGGAAAAGCTCATGTCGAGCGGATGGCCCTCGATGCTCGCGCGCGGCAGGTCGTAAACGCCGCCCGCGCTCTGCTGCGCCAGCTCGTCCATCGGTTTGCCGCCGGGATAGGGCAGCCCGAGCACGCGCGCGGCCTTGTCGAAGCACTCGCCCGCCGCATCGTCGCGCGTCGCGCCGACGAGAGCAAAGTCCGTATAGCCCCCCACGTCCACGAGCAGCGTGTTGCCGCCGGACATGCAAAGCGCAAGAAACGGCGGCTCCAGCTCTGAAAAGGCGAGGTAGTTCGCCGCGATGTGCCCGCGGATGTGATGCACGGGAACGAGCGGCACGCCGAGCGCGTAGGCAACGGACTTGGCGAAGCTCAGCCCCACCAGCACCGCGCCGATCAGCCCCGGCGCATAGGTGACGGCCACCGCGTCGATGTCGCATTTCGACACGCCCGCGTCCGCGAGCGCCTTGTCCGTCAGCGCGGCGATGGCCTCAATGTGCTTGCGCGAGGCGATCTCCGGCACGACGCCGCCGTAGAGCGCGTGCATATCCGCCTGCGAGGCGATGGCATCCGAGAGCACCCTTCTGCCGTCCTCGACGACCGCCACCGCGGTCTCGTCGCAGGAGGATTCAAAGGCCAGTATCTTCATTTCGCTCCCTCCCCGAATTCCCTCGTCATGATAACGGCATCCTCCTTTGGATGCTCGTAGTAGTTCTTGCGGCGGCCCACGCCGCGGTAGCCGTGCCGCCCGTAGAGCGCGATGGCGGCGTAGTTGCCCGCGCGCACCTCAAGCGTGAGAAAGGCAAGGTGATTGCCCTCGGCAAAGCGCTCAAACACATCGAGCAGCCTGCCCGCCACGCCGCGGCGGCGGCAGTCGGGCCGCACGGCGACATTCGTAATGTAGCCCTCGTCGAGCACGACCTGCAAGCCCGCATAGCCGACCACGCGCTCCTCTTCGTCGAGCGCCACCAGAAAGGCCGAGAGCGCGTTGTCCAGCTCCTCGGCGAGCGCATTGCGCGACCAAGGCACGGTAAAGCAGGTCCGCTCCAGCTCCGCCACCGCGTCGAGATGCTCGGTTTTCATCGGTACGATACGCACCGCCATAGTTCTCTCACCCATTCACTTTGCCTCCAGCCAGTTTTTGCCCCAGTGCGCCTCGGCCACCAGCGGCACGGAGAGGGACATCACGCCCTCCATCTCCTCGGTGAGCAGCCGCGCCACCCGCTCCGCCAGCTCCTCGGGGCACTCGACGATCAGCTCGTCGTGGACCTGCAAGAGCAGCCGCGCCTGCGGGACCTCGCGCCGCAAGCGGTCGAAAACGCGCACCATGGCGAGCTTCATCACATCTGCCGCCGTGCCCTGAATGGGCATATTGAGCGCAACACGCTCACCGAACGAGCGCGTGGCGAAATTGCTCGCCGTCAGCTCTGGAAGGTCGCGGCGGCGGTGCAGCAGCGTTTCGACATAGCCCTGCTCCTTCGCCTTCTCCACGATCTCGCTCATGTAGCGGCGCACGCCGGAAAAGCGCTCAAGATAACTCTGCATATATTCCTTCGCCTCGGCGACGCTCACGCCGATGTCCTGCGCGAGCGAGAAGGCAGAGATGCCGTAGACGATGCCGAAGTTGACCGCCTTCGCGTGCGAGCGCATCTGCCGCGTCACCATCTCGACCGGCACACCGAACACCTGCGAGGCGGTGACGGTATGGATGTCCTCCCCGCTCAAAAATGCCTGCTGCATCGTTTTGTCGTCCGCGATGTGGGCGAGCAGGCGCAGCTCGATCTGGCTGTAATCCGCGTCCACGAGCACATTTCCGCACTCGGGCACGAACATCCGCCGCAGCTCGCTGCCGAGCGGCGTGCGCGTGGGGATATTCTGCAAATTCGGCTCGGTGGAGGAAAGCCGCCCCGTCGCCGTCACCGTCATCTGAAAGCTTGTGCGCACGCGCCCGTCCGGGCCGAGCACCTTCAAAAGAGCGTCGCAGTAGGTCGACTTGAGCTTGGCGTACTGTCGATATTGCAGCACGTCGGCGACGATCGGATGCTCCCAACGGAGCTTTTCGAGCACGTCCGCGTTTGTGGACCAGCCTGTTTTTGTCTTTTTGCCGTGCGGCAGGCCGAGTCGGCCGAAGAGCACCTCGCCGAGCTGCTTGGGGGAGTTGATGTTGAACGCCCCGCCGGCCTCCTCATAGATGCGCTCCTCAAGTGACTTCAGCTCCGCGTCCATCGCCGCGCCGAAGTCCGCGAGCGACTTCGCGTCCACGCGGATACCCGCAAGCTCCATCTCCGCGAGCACGCGGCACAGCGGCAGCTCGACCTCATAATAAAGCGTATGGAGCTGCCGCTCCTCGATGCGCGGCGCAAGCGCCTCATAGAGCGCGCCGACGGCAGAGGTATAGCTGTGAAACGCCGTTTCCGCCTCGCGCGCGTCGCCGAGCAGATCAAAGGCGCCCGGCGCAAGATGCGCCGGCGCGGCAAGCTGCGTATGGAAGTAGACGGCAAAGAGCGAGGAGATGTCGTACTTCCCCGCTGTCGCGTCGATGAGGTAGGCGGCGAGCGCGGTGTCGAACACAAAGCCCTCGGCGGGAAGATCGTTTTCCAGCAGCGTGTGCATGAGGTCCTTAATGTTGTGGCTGACCTTTTTGATGTCGGCGGAGAAGAGCGTGCGCAGCAGCGCGTTCCAGTCGCCCTCGTAGCGGTCGAAGAAAAACTCCGCGCTCAGCGTCTCCGCCTCGCTCTCCTCCCACTCCGCGATCACGCCGGAGAGGTCGGGCAGGGCCAGCACCGTCACCCGCTCGGCCTTGCGGCACAGGGCAAGCACTTCCTCGGCCCGCGCCGCCGTGGTCACAGCCTCGGCGGTCACGGTACATTCGGCTGTCTCCGCCGCGGCGAGCGGCTCTTCGGACGCCTTCAAGCCCATTTTCTCAATGAGCTTGTGAAATTCCAAGCGCATCAAGAGCGGATAGAGCGCGTCAGAGGGCGCGCGGCGCAGGTTGTCCTGCGGCGCGAAGTCCAGCGGCGCGTCGGTGAGGATCGTCGCCAGATGATAGCTCTGCCGCGCGCTCCCCTCGCCCTCGGTCAGCTTTTTGATGACGCCGGGCTTGGCGTCAATATCGGGCAGCAGGCGGTAAAGCTCGTCGATGCTGCGGTACTTTTGAATGAGCGCCATCGCGGTCTTCTCCCCGATGCCGGGGACGCCCGGGATGTTGTCGCTCGCGTCGCCCATGAGCGCCTTGAGGTCGATGATGCGGAGCGGCTCAAAGCCGTATTCCTCGGCAAAGCTCTCCGGTGTCACGCGCTTGGTGGTCGTCTGCCCCATGCGGGTGGAGATCAGCTTCACCGTCGTGCGCTCCGTGACGAGCTGGAGCGAATCCTTGTCGCCCGTTGCGACGACACAGTCCCAGAGCGCCGCCTCGCATTTGCGCGAGATGGTGCCGATGAGGTCGTCCGCCTCGTAGCCTGCCAGCTCGTAGCGCGGAATGTTCATCGCGTCCAGGACTTCCTTCATCACCGGCAGCTGCATGGCAAGCTCCTCGGGCATCCCCTTGCGCTGCGCCTTGTAGCCCTCGTACTCCAGGTGGCGGAAGGTCGGCTCGCGGCGGTCGAAGGTCACGCACAGCGCGTCGGGCCGCTCTTCTTCCTCCAGCCGCGCCATCGTGGTGAGAAAGCCGTAGATCGCCTGCGTATAAAAGCCGTCCTTCGTCGTCAGCGGCCGGATGCCGTAATAGGCGCGGTTGAGGATCGAGTTGCCGTCCAGCACCATCAGCTTCATCGTCATAGCCCTCCGTGTTTTCATTCTTTCTCAGGATACAGTATAGCCCATGCGCGCGCAAAACTCAACAAAAACCCTCTCCGCCCCGCCAAAATACCGTCTCCGCTCATTCAAAAAGCCGCGCGGCAGGGCCGCGCGGCTTTTCCGTCCTTTTTCATGGCGTCAGCGGCTCGCCGACCCTCACGCCGTCGAGCAGCGGCACGATCTCGCCGTCCACCGCAAGCTGCACCCGTCCGACGCCGTCGAGCGAGCAGAGCGAGCGGACCAGCGCGTCCACCGTCTGCTGCGGATCGGCTCCGAGGTCGGCGTCCGCCGGCAGGTTGAGATAGCAGGTCTCCTCCTCCACGCGGGCAGAAATCGCAGCAAAGCCCTCCGGCAGCAGTGCCAGCAGCTCCCCGCTCTCAGGCCCCTGCGAGAGCGCCTCAAGCAGCGCGTTCACGCGGCTCTGCCCCTCGTAGAGCGCCAGCGTGCGCTTTTCCTCACACAGCACGCCGTCGCGGTTTGGAAAATAGAGCGAAACGATGATGGGGCGCCGCGCGTCCTCCCGCATTGACAGCAGCGGGTCTGCCGCTGTGAGCATCTGCGTCTTTCGATAGGGGATCTCCTGCCCAAGCGAGGTGATAGACACGGCGTTCACGCCGTCAAGCTGTGTGAGCGTCAGCGTCATGCAGTAATCCGCGAGCGTCAGGTCGATGCCCGCAAGGCGCGCATACTGGCGCGAGAGATCCACGCTCGCCCAGTTGCCGCGGACCGTCAGGCTCTGCACCTTCGTGCCGCTCGGCAGCGGCGCGCGCACAGCGGCATCCGGCACAGGGCCGAGCAGCTGCTCTAAAAGGCGCTGCGCCAGCTCGTCCTTGGCAAGCGTCTCCGCGTCCTCGATCTGCACGCTGCGCGTCACGATGGCGTCCCCGCCCGACACGCTGCGCAGCTCCGCGGCGGGGTAATAGAGCAGATAGCCGTTCTCCTCGTCCGCTTCGCCGCCGCGCACGCAGGCGGCAAGCAGCAGCACGAGCGTGAGGAGCAAGAGCAGAAGGCTCGTCCGTTTTTTCATGCCTCTCCCTCCCCTCGCGCCGACGGCAGGCAAACCGTAAAGCAGCTGCCGCCGCCCTCGCGGGCGCTGACGGCGATGCTGCCGCCGCGGCGGCGCACCGTATCCGCCACGATGGAAAGCCCCAGCCCCGTGCCGCCCGCGGCGCGCGAGCGCATCTTGTCCACGCGGTAGAAGCGGTCGAATACGCGCGGCCTGTCCTCCTCGGGAATGCCGATGCCGTTGTCCTCCACGCGCAGCACGCACTCGTCCTCCGTGCCGGTGAGCGTCACGCACACAAAGCCTCCGGGGCGGTTGTACTTGATGGCGTTTTCCGTGAGGTTATAGATGATCTGGTGCGCCTCGTCCCCGCTGGCCAGCACGCTCTCCTCGCGCTCGATCTCGTAGTGCAGGGCGATCTGCCGCATCTCGGCGACAGGGCGGAGCATCCGCACCGCGCGCTCGATGACCGGCGCGACCGCCACGCGCTCTGCGGGCTCCACCACGCCGCTGTCCAGCCGTGTGAGGCGCAGAAGATTTTCCGTGATGCGCGTCAGGCGGTCGGTCTCCTGCACGATGTCACCCACGAACTCGCGCACGGTGGCGTCGTCGATGTCCTCCGTCTGCAAAATGGAGTCGGAGAGCAGGCGGATGCCCGCCAGCGGCGTTTTCAGCTCGTGGCTCGCGTCGGAAACGAAGCGGCGCCGCGCCTCTTCGGTCGTTTGCAGGCGGTCGGAGAGGCTGTTGAACTCGTCCGCGAGCTCGCTGATCTCGTCGTGCCCGCCGATCTCGGCGTGATAGCTGTACGCGCCCTCGCGCACGCGGCGGATCGCCTCGAGCAGTGCGCCGAAGCGGCGCGTGAGGATCCGCGAGAGCAGAAAGCTCAGCAGCACGACCACGAGCGCGACCGCCGCCGAGATGCGTAGCAGGTTCTTTTGCAGCGTCAGCAGCAGCGTCGCCTGCTCGACATCGTATTCGTAGGCGTAGACCGCGCCGATGGTCTGGCTGCGGTAGATGACCGGCGAGGCCGCTCGGCTGCGGAATGCCCCGTCGGTGAAGTCTGCGTAGAAGGTATCATACCCCCGCAGCGCCTGCACAATCTCGGTATAAAGCCCGTAGCGCCCCACCGCGGCGTCCGTCTCGCGGGTGTCGTAGAGGATGCGCCCCGCGGCGTCGGTCACAAGGATGCGCGAGATGCCCGTATCCTCCACGAGCGTCATCGCGGAGGCAACATTCTCCTCGCTCAGCTCCTCCAGGCCGCTCAACGCCGTCACCATCACGCTCACGCTGCTTTGCAGCGTCGTCTGCTTGGAACGGACGACCAGATTTTCCGACACGATCAGCGGGTAGGTGTTCATAAACACCAGCACCGCCGCGATGATGAGAATATAGCTCAGGCCGAACTTGACCTGTAAATTCGCTCGCCGCACGGCGCTCCCTCCCCTCGCCCGTTCTCTCCCCGCTCTCTTCTCAATCCTTGAGGTAGTACCCCACGCCCCACTTGGTCATGATGTGCTCGGGCTCGGCGGGGTCGCGCTCGAGCTTTTCGCGCAGGCGGCGGATGTGAACATCCACCGTGCGGTAGTCTCCTGCATAGGTATAGCCCCACACAAGGTCCATCAGGTTTTCGCGCGAGTAGACGCGGTGGGGGTTCTTGATGAGCAGCTCTAAAATGTCGTATTCCTTCGCCGTCAGATCGACGGGCGCGCCGTCGCGCAGCGCGATGCGCCGCTCGGTGTCGAGCGCGATGCCGCCGGCGGTCAGAAGCTCCGTGCGCTTTTGCGCGGTCTGTCCCGCGCGGCGCAGCAGCGCGCGTATGCGCGCCTTCAGCTCTAAAATGTTGAAGGGCTTGGTGATGTAGTCGTCCGCGCCGGACTCGAGGCCGATGATCTTGTCCGCATCCTCGCTGCGGGCGGTGAGCATGATGATCGGCACGGCGGAAAACTCGCGGATGCGCATACAGGCGCTCAGTCCGTCCACCTCCGGCATCATCAAATCGAGAATGATGAGGTCGAAGCTCTCGCTCCTCGCCAGCTCGACGGCGGCCGCGCCGTCGAAGGCGGTCTCGACCTGATAGCCCTCGTTTTCAAGGTTGAATTTGATGCCCTTGACGAGCAGCTTCTCGTCGTCCACCACTAAGATCTTCATGGCACATCGCCTCCTGTCGTAATTTGGTCGCGCATGGCGTCGAGCTTCGCGCTGCCGATGCCGCGCACATTCATCAGCTCATCAACGCTCTCGAAATCGCCGTGCTCGGCGCGGTAGTCCACGATCGTCTGCGCCAGCACAGGCCCGATGCCGCTCACGCTCTCCAGCTCCTCGGCGCTCGCGGTGTTGATGTTCACAAGCACGCGCTCGGGTGCGACCTCCTCCCGCGCGGGTCGCTCGGTCTGTACCGTATAGCCCTCCTGCTCGGTGCGGTTCGCGCCGAAGGTCAGATACAGCACGGCGGCGAGGAAGGCCAGCGTCACGAGCGCCAAAAAGAAATAGGTACCACCGCTTTTTTCCTGCCGCTCCATGCTTGAACTCCCTCCTTTTTTTTGCTATACTGAAGGTCGAAACCGGTCGAAGGGCCGCGCTCCGTCCGCCGCGCAGCTCATTTCGATTTTTATTGTAACATAGTATGAGGTACATTTCCATGAAAAAACGCCGCTTTTTTGCTCTTTTTTTGGTGCTCTGCCTGCTCACCTCCCTGCTGAGCGTGTCGGCCTCCGCCTTTGAGGAGATCGACGTCGACGCCCGCGCCGCCCTGCTTGTCGAGCAGGAGACCGGCGAGGTGCTGTACGCGAAGAACATCCACGAGAAAAATTACCCCGCGAGCATCACCAAGCTGATGGTCGCGCTGCTGGTGTTCGAGGCCATCGACGCAGGCCAGCTCTCTCTCGACCAACCCATCACCGCGCGCGAGAGCGCCTTCGCGGGCCTTAGCATCTACGGCAGCACCGCCGGCATCAAAGTCGGCGAGGTGCTGACGGTCGAGCAGCTTTTACAATGTATGCTCATCGTCTCGGCGAACGAGGCGTGCAACATCCTCGCCGAGGCCGTGTGCGGCGAGGGCAATATCTCCCTCTTTGTGCAGCGGATGAACGAGCGCGCCGCCGCGCTCGGCTGCGAGAATACGCACTATGTCAACACCTCCGGCCTGCACGATCCCGACCACTACACCACCGCGTGGGACATCTATCTCATCACCCGCGCGCTGCTGCCCTACGATAAGTTTATGGAGATCTGCAACTCCAAGTCCGCCGAGATCCCCGCGACGGAGCACAACGAAAAGCATGTCCTCCACTCCACCAACCGCCTGATCTCCAACTGGCGCGAGCTCGGCTACCTCTACCGCGACGCGCAGGGCATCAAAACCGGCTCGACCGAGGAGGCAGGCCACTGCCTCGTTTCCTCCGCCGTGCGCGGCGGCCGACGGCTTGTGAGCGTGGTGCTCGGCGCGGAGAAGGTCACGCTTGCCGACGGCAAGAGCACCCTCACCAAGAGCTTTTCCGAAACCAGCCGCCTTTTTGACTACGGCTTCGACAGCTTCTCCTCCCGCGAGATCATCTCCGTCGACGAGCCGGTGCGCGAGGTGCCGGTCGCACTCTCGAGCGAGGCGAACTATGTCGTCGTCCACCCCGCCGAGAGCATCACGAGGATGCTCCCGCGCGAGCTCGACCTCAGCGAGCTGGAGCGCGCCATCACCCTGCCCGAGAGCGTGGACGCTCCCATCGCCGCGGGCGACGAGCTGGGCGAGATGACCATTTCCTACAACGGCACCGCCTACGGCACGGTCAAGCTCCTTGCGCTCAGCGATGTGTCCGCCTCGTGGCTGCTGGTCGCCAAGCACAATGTGGTCGAATTTTTCTCCCGCACCGTCGTTAAGCTCGTGCTCGCCGCCGTCGTGCTGCTCCTTCTCGCGCTGCTTTTCCTGCGCGGCGCGGGGCGCGGTCGGCGCTACGGCAAGCACAGCCGCGGCCGCACCGTTTCCACCGGCTACCGCGGCCGCAGAAGATAAGGCGCAAAAGGAGGCGCTCCCATGAAATATCTTGTCATCATCGGCGACGGCATGGCCGATAACCCTGTCGAGGCCCTCGGCGGCAAAACGCCGCTGGAAACCGCCCGCATCCCCACCATCGACTCCCTCGCCGCGCGCGGCACGGTCGGCAGCACCGTCAACTGCCCCAAGCCGCTGCCCGCAGGCAGCGAGACCGCCATCCTCTCCATCTTCGGCTGCGATCCGCTCCGCCACTTCTCCGGCCGCTCGCCGATGGAGGCCGCCGCCATCGGGCTCAAGCTCGTCCCCGGCGATGCTGCGTTCCGCTGCAACCTCGTCGCGCTCGAGCCGGGCGATCAGCCCTTCGAGGAAAAGCGCATCCTCTCCCACTCCGCGGGCTCCATCGCAGGGCAGGATGCGCTCGATGTGGTCGCCGCGCTCAACGCCGACCCCGATTTCTCCGCCGCGCTCCGCGCCGCGGATCTGTACATCGACCCCAGCCCCTCCTTCCGTCCGCTGGCGGTCAAGCACCGCTGCGACCCGAGCGGCGTGAGCTTTGTCCCGCCGCACGACCACCTCGGCGAGGTCATCGGACCGCTGCTCCCGCACGGAAAGGACGCCACACAGGCTAAGGTCTTTGCCGACCTCATGCGCCTTGCCAACCGCGTGCTCGAGCATCACCCCGTCACCGAAAAGCGCCGCGCCGCGGGCAAATCAGGCGCGAACGGCATCTGGTTCTGGGCAGCGGGCACCGCGATGCAGCTCCCGAACTTTTGCGAGGAATACGGCTGCGGCGGCGCGGTGGTCAGCGCCGTACCCCTCTGCCACGGCATCGGCGTGCTGCGCGGCCTTGAGATGGTCACGGTCGAGGGCGCGACCGGCGAGCTGGACACGAACTTTGAGGGCAAATTGGAGGCCACCTGGGCAAATCTCCAAAAATACGACTTTGTCTGCCTGCACTTGGAGGCGCCCGACGAGTGTACCCATAACGGCGACCTCGAGGGCAAGGTACAGGCGATCGAATGGCTCGACAGCCGCCTCGTCCGCCCCCTCATCGAGCGGCTGGATGCGGCGCGCATGGACTACCGCCTGCTCCTCCTCTCCGACCATAAGACGCTCACCGCCACCCGCGGGCACGACGGCGATCCCGTCCCCTATCTGCTCTACGACAGCCGCATCGACAGCGGCAGCGGCGGCGTATACACCGAAAAGGCCGGTGAAAGCGGCCCCTTCGTCGCGCGCGGCTGCGAGCTGCTGCACCTGCTCTTCGAGCGCTGAGCGCAGATTTTTCCATAACCACAAAAAGGGGCAGCCGCTCAAAGCGGCTGCCCCTTCGTTTCGCCTGCCACGGCAGGAACGGCAAGCAGCCGTTCCTCCCGCGCGACGCATATCCTTCCCTCTTCTGCGCGGACGCAGACGCAGTCCCCCGCCGCCACCGCGCCGGAGAGCAGCAGCTCCGCCACAGCGTCCTCCACCTCCGTGCGGATCACGCGGCGCAGCGGCCGCGCGCCGTAGAGCGGATCGAAGCCCTCCTCCGCGATGCGCTCCACCGCCGATTTCTCCGCTGTCAGCGTGATACCGCACGCCGCGGCGCGCCGCACCGTGGCGTCGAGCAGCCGCCGCGCGATGGCGGCGATCTCCTCTCGGCTCAGCCGACGAAACACCACGGTCGAGTCGATGCGGTTGAGAAATTCTGGCTTGAAGGTATGCCGCAGCTCCGCCGTCACCGTTTCCTTCACGCGCGCAAACTCCCCGTCGCCGCTCTCCGCAGACGCAAAGCCGAGCCGCGCGGCGGTCGAGGTGATGGCTTTCGCCCCCACGTTTGAGGTCATCACGAGCACCGTGCTGCGAAAGTCCACGCGCCGTCCCTGCGCGTCGGTCAGCACGCCGTCCTCCAGGATTTGCAGCAGCAGGTCCCACACATCCTCGTGCGCCTTTTCGATCTCATCAAAGAGCACCACCGACCATGGACGGCGGCGCACCTTTTCCGTGAGCTGTCCGCCCTCGTCGTAGCCGACATAGCCCGGCGGCGCGCCGACGAGCCTTGAGACCGTGTGCCGCTCCATATATTCCGACATATCCAGCCGCACGAGCGCGTCCTCGTCGCCGAACACCGCCTCGGCCAGCGCGCGGCACAGCTCTGTCTTGCCGACGCCCGTGGGGCCGAGGAAGAGAAACGAGCCGACCGGCCGTTTCGGGTCGCGCAGCCCCGCGCGCGCCCGCCGCAGCGCGCGGGCGACCTCCCGCACCGCCTCGTCCTGCCCCACCACGCGCGCGTGGAGCGTTCTTTCCAGATGCGCCAGCCGCTCGCTCTCACGCTCCGTCAGGCGCGTCACAGGCACGCCCGTCCACGCGGAGACCACGGCGGCAACATCCTGCTCGCCCACCGTGCTCTGTTTCTCGCGCTGTGCGCGCCGAAGCCTTTCGCGCTCCCGCCTCGCCTGCTCGCGGCAGCTCTGCGCCGCGTCGCGCAGCATGGCGGCGCGCGCGTAATCCTGCGCCTCCACAGCGGCGGAGCGGTCGCGCTCCGCCTCGGCGGCCTTATGCTCCATCGCGCGCAGCTCCGGCGAATCGGGCCGCTCGCCCATGCGCACGCGGCTTGCCGCCTCGTCCATCAGATCTACCGCCTTGTCGGGCAGAAAGCGCCCCGCGAGATAGCGGCGCGAGAGCGCTACGGCGGCGGCAAGCGCCTCGTCGGAGATACGCAGCCGATGATGGCTCTCGTAGCGCGGACGCAGCGCGCGCAAGATCTCCAGCGCCTGCTCCTCGGTCGGTTCACCGACCGTCACGGGCTGAAAGCGGCGCTCGAGCGCCGCGTCCTTCTCAATATATTTTCGATACTCGGCAAGCGTCGTCGCGCCGACCACGCGGATTTCTCCGCGTCCGAGCGCGGGCTTGAGGATATTCGCCGCGTCCACCGCGCCCTCGGCGCTGCCCGCGCCGACGATGGTGTGCAGCTCGTCGAGAAACAGGATGACATTGCCCTCGCGCCGCACCTCGTCGATGAGCGACTTCACACGCTCCTCAAATTCGCCGCGGTACTTCGTCCCCGCGACCATGGCGGAGAGGTCGAGCGCGAGCAGGCGCTTATCGAGCAGCTCCTCCGGCGCCTCCCCCGCGGCAATGCGCTGGGCGAGCCCCTCGGCCACCGCCGTTTTGCCCACGCCCGGCTCGCCGATGAGCACGGGGTTATTCTTCGTGCGGCGCGAGAGGATCTGCATCGCGCGCGTGATCTCCGCCTCGCGCCCGATCACGGGGTCAAGCTGCCCCAGACGCGCCATCGCGGTCAGATCGCGGGCAAATTCCGCCAGCCCGCGACCGCGCTTGCCGCCCTCATTCTCGCGCAGCATCCGACTTCCCTCCTTCGCCGCCATGCGCGGCGTTTCGTTGATCCGCTGCACCACAGCGGCATAAAGGCGCTTGGTGTCGGCTCCCTCCGCCGCAAGCAGCCGCGTGGCCATGCTGCCGCTGTCGCGCAGCAGCCCCAGCAGCAGATGCTCCGTTCCGATGCGCGGACTTCCAAAGCGCATCGCCTCGGCGACCGCCAGCTCCACCGCGCTGCGTGCGCGGGGCGTCAGCCCCTGCGAGGGCAGGCTGCCCGAAAGCCCCTGCCCCACCGTGCGCACGAGCTGCGCGCGCAGCGACTCCTCGGTGACGCCCGCCTCATTGAGCGCGCGGCAGGCCGCGCCGCCGTCCGCGCGCAGCAGGCCGAGCAGCAGGTGCTCACAGCCGACATAGCCGTGGCCCAGCTCCAGCGCCGCCTCCTGCGCCAGGCGCAGCGCGCTCTCCGCACGCGGGGTAAATTTCTGTTCCGCCATATTCTCCCCCCTCCGAGCGCATTTTCTCCCGCCGCGTCGGTTTTTAGACAGGCTTTCCTGCATTTTCTTGGCGAAATTCTCAAAATTTTTTGGCGAAATCAGCAAGTTTTCCGCATACTTTCTCTTGCATTTTCGCTCCTTGCCGTGTACAATAGGCATATCAATCAAATGGAGGTGCTCTCATGGCTTACAAAATCAGTTCTGCCTGCGTCAGCTGCGGTGCTTGCGCGGATGCTTGCCCCGTCGGTGCGATCTCTCAGGGCGATTCCCAGTATCAGATCGATGCCGGTGCCTGCCTGGACTGCGGTTCCTGCGCGGATACCTGCCCGAACGGTGCGATCTCTCAGGAGTAAGGTCTACTTAAAAAAATAAAGACGCGCCAAGGCGCGTCTTTATTTTTTCCCCATCGGGAGGATGCTATGGAACGCAAGGACTATCTACGGCAGGGCGGCCCCTGCTTTTATTTCGATACCGAGCTTTTCCCGCCGACGACCGACAGCTTTGCGCTCGGCTATTTTGCCGCGCCCAGACGCGGCGAGCGCGTCTGCGACCTCGGCAGCGGCACGGGCCTGCTCGGCACGCTCCTGCTCGCGCGCGAGCCCTCGCTCACGCTCTGCTGCGTGGAGCAAAGCGCTGCGGCGAGCGCGCTCGCGGAAAAGACCTTCGCCGATAACGGCTGGGCGCAGCGCGTGACGCTGCGCGTCGGCGACCTGCGCGAGGCCGCCGCGCTCCCCGCCGCGGGCAGCATGGACTACGCGCTCTCCAATCCGCCGTACTATCCCGCGCACAGCGGCGCGAGCGCCGCAAGCCCCGCGCGTCAGGCCGCGCGGGAGGAGGTCGGCTGCACGCTCGACGAGGTCTGCGCCGCGGCGGCGCGGGTGCTGCGCTGGGGCGGGCGCTTTGCGCTCGTCCACAAGCCCGAGCGGCTGACCGATCTGCTCTGTTCGCTGCGCGCGCACGGCATGGAGCCGA
Source organism: Oscillibacter valericigenes (assembly GCF_021531315.1). Classification (GTDB taxonomy): domain Bacteria; phylum Bacillota; class Clostridia; order Oscillospirales; family Oscillospiraceae; genus Hominicoprocola. Next base: position 75,112 of record NZ_JAFBIQ010000007.1, read on the forward strand.
AGCGGCTGCGCTTTGTGCTCTCCGCGCGGGAGGGCGCGCCCTCGCTCGTGCTGGTGGAGGCGCGGCGCGGCGGCAAAAGCGGACTATCGGTAGAGCCGATGCTCACCATCGGCTCTGCCGATTGGGATAAAGTCTACTTTCGGACATGAAAAAGGACGCTCAAAAGAGCGTCCTTTTCGCTTTATGCCATCGTGTTGACCGTGCCGACGAACAGCGGCAGGCCGTCCGCGCCGGAAATGGCGAAGGCGAACGGTCGGTTCAAATTCATCTCCACGACCGGCAGCTCCTCCGGCATCGCGGCCTCTGCAGTGTCTATGGCGGTGAACGCTGCGGCCTCGCAGCCCTCCTCGTCGATCTTCACGCGGGCGGCGTGCTGCACCTGCGTGACCTCCACCGGCACGGCAAAATCCGCGAGCGGCGAGAAGTCCGCCCGCTCAAAATCGAATACATCGGTCACGCCGATGGCTTCCATCGCTTTTGTCAGCTCTAAGTTGGAGCCGACATCAAACTTCGGCACGCTCCAGTTGAGCATCGCCGTCTGCACCCTGTCGTTCTCATACACGCCGGTGAAGAGGTCGGTCAGCGCCGCCTCGCTGCGCAGCAGCGGCGTGAGCGCCGCGCCCTCGTCGGGCAGGAGGAAGTTCATGCGCGCGCCGTAGCGGAAGGAGAGCTGCGCGACGGTGTAATTCTCCCCGCGGACATAGCCGCTGCGGTCCTTCGTTTTGTGCATGAAGTCCACGCGCTGCGCCGCGCCGTCGGCGGCTGTGAAGGTGTCCTCGCTCGTGGCGCCGTCGTAAAATTCATCGCTCCAGCGGTCCTTGAAGTAGAGCGCGGAGAGCAGCAGCATCACAGTCTGCGAATCGGTTTCGACGCTCTTCGCCGCGTCCGCAAGGAGCCCGCCGGTGTTCTCGCTCAGCCACGCCTGCACCGCCTTGTTGGTGCCGTCCGCCCCCATCGGGACGCTGTAAACCGAGGCGTAGTAGTCGCGCGCAAGGCGCTCGACCGTATCGCTCTTGTATGTCTCTCCCTCGCTGAGCCAAAGGGAGTTGGCGAGTCGGAGCTTTTCGGTCTCGGTGTCGGCGTAGAGCGTGCGCCAAAGCGCGTTCGCGGTGGTGCGGACGGTCTCCTCATCCGGCGCGCCGAGCAGGTCGAGAAGCTGGGCGCGGGTGTCGCCCGCCGTCGTTTCGCTGAGCATGGCGAGGGCAAGGTAGAGGTTTGCGGGAGAGTAGACGACATTCTCGCGCTCCTCTCCGCCGAGCAGCTTCGAGACCGTCTTGAGGCTGTAAGATAGCAGCGCGGGCGTCATCGCCTCGTCCACGCCCTCGCCGCGCAGCGCCTTCACCGCGTCGACATAGGCGATCCGGCGCGCCTCGAAATCATCCCACAGCGCGTTCTGCGCCTTGTTGTATTCCTCCTCGCCCAGCTTGTCGTAGTCGAGCTTTTCGAGGGCGGCGTCTATCTCCGCCCAGCTCGGCTCGGCGGGTAGCTCGGGCAGCTCGACCTCGGCGAGCGCATATTGGCTCAGCAGCTTCGCGCCCTCGCCGTTGTCTGCCGGCTTGCTCGGGCCGTCGCCGCCAGGCGCGGGCGGAGTCTGCGCGCAGCCTGTGAGCGCAAGCGTCAGGCAGATCAAAAGTGCCAGAAATCGTTTCATCTCGTTGTGCCTCCTTGTGCGTTATGCTGCTTTAGACGCGCGGCGAGAGGAAAAAGTTCCCGCTTTTGGAAAAATTGTTTCGCCGCGCCCTATTTCACGCCCTATTTCGCGCCCGCAGGCGCGAAATCAAATAAAATCGTTTTTGCCGCGCTCGCGCGTATCCGCCCCCTGCATTTCGCGCCCGCAGGCGCGAAATCAAATTGAATCGTTTTTGCCGCGCTCGCGCGCGTGGCAAAAACTCCCCGGCCCAAGCGCCTTGGGCGCTGCCGCCAGTGAACGACTTCACTGGCGAGGGGGAATCTAAAGGGGGGACTTTCGTCCCCCCTTTAAGCCCTTAGTACGCTACTCCCCAGTAGATGTCCGTGGTCGCTTCCTTGCCGCAGAACACGCATTTGCCCTTCGTGCCGGACTGGACGAGCGGCATACAGCGGGAGGAAACGCCCGCCTTTTCCTTCATGCCCAGCTCACACTCGCGGCTGCCGCACCACTTCGTGCGGGCAAAGCCGCCGCGGCCGGAGGCCATTTCCTTGACTTCTTCCCAAGTGGAGAGGTCGAAGGTGTTTTCCTCCAAATTGGCTCTCGCTCTTTCGAGCATATTGTCGTGGAGCTTGTCGAGCAGCTCACGGGCGGAGGCCTCGAGCGTATCGAGCGCGACAAAGCTCTTCTCGCCGTTGTCGCGGCGGACGATGCAGCACTGGCCGTTCTCGAGGTCGCGCGGGCCGATCTCGATGCGCAGCGGCACACCGCGCATCTCATATTCCGCGCACTTCCAGCCCATGGACTGGTCGCTGTCGTCGAGCTTTGTGCGCACATCGGCGGCGAGCAGGCGCGCCTTGAGCGCCTTCGCCGCCTCGGCGACCTCGGGCTTCTTGTGCGCCGCGATGGGAATGATCACCGCCTGCACGGGCGCGATGCGCGGGGGCAGGACGAGGCCGTTGTTGTCGCCGTGGGTCATGATGACCGCGCCGATCATGCGCGTGGTGGAGCCCCATGAGGTCTGGAAGGGGTACTGGAGCTTGTTGTCGCGGCCGGCGAAGGTCACATCGTAGGCGCGGGAGAACTTGTCGCCGAAGTAGTGGCTGGTCGCGCCCTGAAGCGCCTTGCGGTCCTTCATCATGCACTCGACGGTGTAGGTCGCCTCGGCGCCCGCAAACTTCTCCTTCTCAGTCTTGCGGCCGGGGAGGGCGGGAATGGCGAGGACGTTTTCAAAGAAGTCCGCGTAGCAGTTGAGCTGCTGCTCGGTCTCGGCGATCGCCTCCTCGGCAGTCTCATGGATGGTGTGGCCCTCCTGCCACCAGAACTCGCGGGAGCGCAGGAAGGGTCGCGTGGTCTTTTCCCAGCGGATGACGGAGCACCACTGGTTGTAGAGCATCGGGAGCTGGCGGTAGGTCTGGAGCACATTGTGCCAATGGTCGCAGAACATGGTCTCGGAGGTGGGACGGAACGCAAGGCGCTCCTCCAGCTTTTCGCTGCCGCCCATCGTCACCCATGCGACCTCGGGCGCGAAGCCGTTGACCAGCTCGCCCTCCTTTTTCAGCAGGCTCTCGGGAATGAGGACGGGCATCGCCACATTCTCGTGGCCTGTCTTTTTGAACTCGCCGTCCATGATGCGCTGGATATTCTCCCAGATCGCGTAGCCGTAGGGGCGCAGAATGGTGAAGCCCTTGACGCTGGCGTACTCGACGAGCTCCGCCTTGCGGCAGATGTCGGTGTACCATTGGGCGAAATCGTCCTCCATGTTGGTGATCTGTTCGACCTTCTTGTCCTGTGCCATGTTGTTTTCTCCTCTTATTCTGCCGCCGCGCAGCCAACAGGAACCGTTCCCTGCCGCGCAGCGGTCGTATTGACAAACATATATTTTACGGTCTTTTCCCCCGCTTGTCAAGCCTTGCACGGTGCGGGAAACGGGGCGTCCGCCGCTCGCCTCTCAGCCCTCCCGAGGCTTGCAGACATCCACCCATCCCGAGAAATTGGAGGAATAGCGCTCCAATTCCTCACAGGTCATCTCGATGGCGCTGTTGCTGCTGCCCGCGGCGGGGAATACCGTCTCGAAGCGCCGAAGCGAGGTGTCGAGATAGGTCCTTACATTCTCCGGCAGGGCAAACGAGCACACGCCGCCCGGGGCGTGACCTGTGAAGGCGCAGGCCTCGTCGAAAGTCAGCATTTTGGCCTTTTGGTGGAACTGCGCCTTGTACTTGGCGTTGTCGATCTTCTGATCGCCCGCGACCACGACGATGATCGGCCCGTCCTCAAGCTTGAAGCTCATGGACTTGGCGATGCGCGCGCCCTCGACGCCGACGGCGATGGCCGCCAGCTCGACCGTGGCGCTGGAAACCTCGAACTCGCGGATGCGGTCCGCGATGCCGAAGCGGTCAAAATAGGCTCTTACCTTTTCAATGGACATGATTTTTGTTCCTCTTTTCTTTCTCTCTATCGCACATCGACGCGCTCCACGCCGACGCAAAGTCCCGTTTCGCTCTCGAGCGAAAAAATCGCGCCTTGCAGCTTGCACGGCCCCTCCGCCGCGCGGTAGCGTCCCGCGAGGCCGCCTAAAAAGGTCTCGACCGATTGCTGCGGCTCGATGCCGAGCACGCTGCGCACCGCGCCGGTCATGCCGAGGTCGGTGAGATAGCCCGTCCCCTTGGGAAAGACCTCCTCGTCGGCGGTCGGCACATGGGTGTGCGTGCCCCAGAGGGCGCTCACGCGCCCGTCAAGGTAGTACGCCAGCGCGAGCTTTTCGCTCGTCGCCTCGGCGTGGAAATCGACAAGGGTGAAGGTCGGCTGCTCCGTGCCGCCGAGCAAAGCATCCGCCGCGGTGAAGGGGTTCGAGGCGTGGAAATTCAGGTCACAGCGGCCGATGAGGTTCATCACCGCGATGCGCGCCGCGCCGCAGTCGTAGACTGCGCAGCCGCGTCCCGGCACGCGGCTGCCGAGGTTCGCGGGGCGCAGGATGTAGGGGCAGTCGTCGAGGTAATCGCGGATCTGCATTTTCCCGAAGCTGTGGTTGCCGAGCGTGATGACATCCGCGCCCGCGGCGAAGATGTCCTCCGCGTCGTTCGGCGTCAGGCCGACCATCGCGGCGTTTTCGCCGTTGACGACCGTAAAGTGAATGTTTTTGAGCTTCTTGAGGCTGCGCAGATGGCGGCTCAAATGCTTCACGCCGCACGCGCCCACCACATCGCCGACGGCGAGGATGTTGTAGATCATTTTTCTTCCTCCGTCAGCGCGTCGTAGAAGGCGAAGGTCTCGGCAAAGAGCGCCTCGCCGTAGGCGCGGAGCTTTGCGCAGTAGTCCTCGTAGGCGGCGAGCAGGCGCTCGCCCTCTGCGGTCAGCACCGCGCCGCCGCCGTTTTTCCCGCCCGTGGAGGAGCGGAGCAGCCTGACGCCCAGCCCCTCCTGCGCGCTGCGCAGGACCGTCCACGCCTTGGAGTAGGCCATGTTCATCGACATCGCCGCCGCGCGCAGGGAGTGCAGTTCGCGTACGCGCCGCAGCAGCTCGGCAACGCCGGGGCCGAAGCACTTTCGGTCGGTGAAAATGCGCACGGTCAGCTCTGTATGCAGGTCGTTTCGCATCGTTTCGCCCTCCTTTTTCGTTATCTCTGCCAATGATAACGGTTTTTGCCGCTTTTGTCAACGCGGAAAACGGCGGAGAGAGGGCCGCAGCCCCCGCTCCGCCGTTTTTTTTCACCGAAAGGTGTTGTAGTGTGCGTTCTCGCCGTCGAGCAGAAAGCCGTCGGTGTCGTGGACGCGGGCGTTCTCCAGCATGAGCCGATAGCGCAGCTCGCTTGACATTCCCCGCGCCGAGGCTGCCGCGCGGCCCGCGGGCGTGCCTGTGGGCTTATCATAGCTGCCGTGGAGCGTGGCGTTGGCGGTCGCATTCTTTGACGGCGACCTCTTGTCCGCGCTCGTATTGCCATAGCCGTTGCCATAGCGCACGGCAGGGCCGTCTTTCCGCTCGGTGTAGCGCGTGCCAGCCGCCGGATCGGTCGTGGTGCTGCCGGTCTGCCCGCTTGTCGTGCCGTTCTCCGCGCCGTTGGCGCCTCCGTTCGCTGTGCCGCCGTTCTGCCCGCCGCCGCAGGCGGTCAGCGAGCAGAGCAGCAGCGCGGTCACGGCAAGGATCGCAAAATTCTGCTTCATCGATTTTCTCCCCTTGTCTTTTTCCGTGCAATACCCATCGGTAGTATTTCCGACGGAGGAAAAATGTACGACGGCAAAATCTGCAAAAAAAGAAAGGCGCGAAGCTTCGCGCCTTTCTTTGGAAAATTTTTCCTTACTTCGCGGCCTTGGCAGCCTTGAACGCCTCGATGAGCATCGGGGTGACCTTGAACAGGTCGCCGCAGATGCCGTAGTCGGCGATCTCGAAGATGGGAGCGGTCTCGTTCTTGTTGACCGCGATGATGCACTCGCTCTCGCTCATACCGGCCTTGTGCTGGATGGAGCCGGAGATACCAAGGGCAATGTAGACCTTGGGGTGAACGGTCTTGCCGGTCTGACCGACCTGATGGTCGGCAGTGAGCCAGCCGGAGTCGATGGCGACACGGCTGCCGCCGACAACGCCGCCGAGCACATCCGCCAGCTCTTCAGCCAGCTTGATGCCGCCCTCGACATCCTTGGAGATGCCGCGGCCGACGGAGACGATGTAGTCCGCGCCGATGAGGTCAACGAGCTTCTTCGCAGCCTTGACGACCTCGACGACCTCGGTGTCCATATCGGCCTCGCTGAGTGTGAAGGCGGGCTTGGTGATCTTCACCGCGTCGGCCTTGGCCTGATCGAAGGGAGCCTTCTTCATCACGCCGGGGCGAACGGTCGCCATGGCGGGACGGAAGCGCGGGCAGATGATGGTGGCCATCAGGTTGCCGCCGAACGCCGGACGGGTCATCTTGAGGTCGCGGGACACATCGTGGTCCTGACCCATGACCTTGGCGGTGTTCATCTTCTCGATCTTCTCCTCGGGCAGCGTGGAGGCGCTGCGCAGGAAGTCCTTATAAATGGGCATATCGACATCGAGGTGCGTGCAGTCGGCGCACAGGCCCGTGTGCAGGCGAGCCGCGCAGCGGGGGCCGAGGTCACGGCCGATGTTGGTCGCGCCGATGAGGAAAGCCTCGGGCTTCATCTCGGAAACGACGTCGCAGATGACCTTGGCATAAGCGTCGGTCGTGTAGTTCTTGAGCAGGGGATGCTCGCAGACGATGACCTCGTCCGCGCCGTAGCCGCCGAGCTCCTTGGCGATGCCCTCGACATTGTCGCCGAGCAGCAGACCGCAGAGGTTCACACCCAGCTCGTCCGCCAGCTTGCGGCCCTCGGAGATCAGTTCAAAGGTGGTGGGCATCATCTTGCCCTGACGCTGCTCGCAGAAGACCCAAACATTCTTGAAGGCAGCGAGATCCATGCTGTTATAATTCTCAACCATTGTCGTACTCTCCTTCCCTTAAATGATGTGTTTCTCAGACAGGATACCGGCGAGCTTCTCGCAGGTCTTCATGTCGTTGCCCTCGAGCATCTGGCCCGCGCCCTTCTGCGGGGGCGTGAAGGAGGTCAGAATGTTGGTGGGGCTGCCCTTGAGGCCGATGGTGCTCGCGTCGATCAGGGGATGATCCTTGAGGGCCTCATAGTCCAGAACGGTCACGGGCTTGGAGTAGCACTCAAACACGCCGGAAACGCTCATGTAGCGCGGGGTGTTCAGCTCCTTGATGCAGGTGATGAGGCAGGGGGTGTTGACCTTGATGGTCATGTAGCCGTCCTCGAGCATACGCTTGATGGTCAGCGTGTCGCCGTCCTTCTGAATGTCGGCGGCGTAGGTGACCTGCGGCAGATGGAGCTTTTCCGCCATCTGGGGGCCGACCTGCGCGGTATCGCCGTCGATGGCCTGACGGCCGCAGAAGACGACATCGTCCTTGTCGAGGCCGATGGTATCGACCGCGGCGGCAAGGATCTGAGAGGTGGCGTAAGTATCGGAGCCGCCGAACTCACGGGCGGAGACGAGATAGCCTTCATCGGCGCCCATGGCGATCAGCTCGCGCAGCATACCCTCCGCCGGCGGGGGGCCCATGGTGACGACGAGGACCTTGCAGCCGGTGGCGTCCTTGATCTTGAGGGCGGCCTCGACGGCGTTCATATCATCGGGGTTGATGATGGTCTGCATGGAAGCGCGGTTCAGGGTACCATCGGGATTGACGGCGACCTTACCGGAGGTATCGGGGACCTGCTTAACGGAAACGATGATCTTCATTGTTTGTTACCTCCTCTTTCTTAGTTCACGCCGAGATACTTGGCGACGACCATGCGCTGGACCTCGGAAGTACCCTCATAGATCTCGGTGATCTTCGCGTCGCGCATCATGCGCTCGACGGGATATTCACGGGTGTAGCCGTAGCCGCCGAAGAGCTGGACCGCGCGGCGGGTGACATCGGAGGCGGTCTCCGCGGCGAAGAGCTTGGCCATGGCAGCGTCCATGGAGTAATCCTCATGGTTCTGCTTCTTCATGGCAGCGGCGTAAACGAGATACTGCGCGGCCTGCGTGCGGGTGTGCATATCGGCCAGCTGGAACTGGGTGTTTTGGAACTGGCTGAGGCGGCGGCCGAACTGGACGCGCTCCTTGGTGTACTTGACAGCCTCGTTGATGGCGCCCTCGGCCAGACCCAGAGCCTGGGAGGCGATGCCGATACGGCCGCCGTCGAGCGTCTTCATGGCGATCTTGAAGCCCTCGCCTTCCTTGCCGAGCAGGTTCTCCTTGGGAACGACGCAATCCTCGAACACGAGGTCGCAGGTGGAGCTGCCGCGGATACCCATCTTCTTCTCGTGCTTACCGGTGGAGAAGCCGGGGAAGGTGCTCTCAACGATGAAAGCGGAGATGCCGTGGTTGCCCTTGCTCTTGTCGGTCATGGCGAAGACGACGAAGGTGGAGGCAACGTTGCCGTTGGTGATGAAGCACTTGCTGCCGTTGAGCACATAGTCGCCGTTCTCATTCTTCACGGCGATGGTCTGCTGGCCGGAGGCGTCCGTGCCGGCGCCGGGCTCGGTGAGACCGAACGCGCCGATCTTGCGGCCGGAGAGCAGGTCGGGCAGATACTTCATCTTCTGCTCCTCGGTGCCGTTCTCGAAAATCGGGGCGCAGCACAGGGAGGTGTGAGCGGAAACGATGACCGCGGTGGTGCCGCAGACCTTCGCCAGCTCCTCAACGCACATGGCATAGCTCAGAACGTCGCCGCCCGCGCCGCCATACTGCTTGGGGAAGTAAATGCCCATCATGCCGAGCTTGGCCATCTTTTCGACGGTCTCCATGGGGAAGCGCTCTTCCTCATCGAGCTCCTCGGCTAAAGGCTTGACTTCGGTCTCTGCGAATTCGCGGTACATTTTACGAACCAGCAGATGTTCTTTGGACAGATGGAAATCCATAGTCTTTTTGCTCCTTCACTATAAAATATTTGGATTGTCTAATTTTTCACAAATCAGTCCCGTTCTTTTGTATTATAAGCGTTCGCGGACAAATACGCAAGGAGAAAGCGCAAAGCGGAGAATAATTTGAAGGTTTCAACAAATATTGATTTTCTTTTTTATCGTTTCTGCCCATTTTTTGCAGTTTAGCTTTCATTTATGGAATTTTAACGATAAAAGTTTCTCATATCGCGGCAAAAAAAGGCTTCGGAGCGAGGCTCCGAAGCCCTTGGGGGTCACTTTGCGTATTCGATGACCTTGGTCTCACGCAGGACATGGACCTTGATCTGGCCCGGGTATTCGAGTTCGCTTTCGATGCGCTTGGCAAGCTCGCGGGCGAGAATGACCATCTCGTCCTCGCTGACCTGCTCGGGCTTGACCATCACGCGGACCTCGCGGCCCGCCTGAATGGCGTAGGAGGTCTCGACGCCGGGGTAGGAGCCTGTGATCTCCTCGAGCTTTTCGAGGCGCTTGATGTAGTTCTCGATGTTCTCGCGGCGGGCGCCGGGACGCGCGGCGGAGACGGCGTCGGCAGCCTGCACGAGACAGGCCACGACGGTCTGCGGCTCGACATCATTGTGGTGCGCCTGCACCGCGTGGATAACATCCTCGCGCTCGTGGTACTTGCGCAGGAACTCCACGCCGAGGGCGACATGGGTGCCCTCAAGCTCGTGGTCGACGGCCTTGCCGATGTCATGCAGCAGGCCCGCGCGCTTCGCCGTGGCGACATCCGCGCCCAGCTCGGCGGCCATCATGCCGGCAAGATGCGCGACCTCGATGGAGTGCTGGAGCACATTCTGACCGTAGCTCGTGCGGTAATGCAGGCGGCCGAGCATCTTGACCAGCTCGGGGTGCAGGCCGCGCACGCCGGTCTCAAGCACGGCGCGCTCGCCCTCGGACTTGATAACGGCATCCACCTCGCGGCGGGCCTTGGCGACCATTTCCTCGATGTGCGTGGGGTGGATGCGGCCGTCGGCGATCAGCTTTTCGAGCGCGAGGCGCGCGACCTCGCGGCGCACGGGCTCAAAGCAGGAGACGGTGATGGCCTCGGGCGTGTCGTCGATGATGAGATCGACGCCCGTGAGCGTTTCGATGGTGCGGATGTTGCGGCCCTCACGGCCGATGATGCGGCCCTTCATCTCGTCATTGGGCAGGGGAACCACACTGACGGTGATCTCGGCGACATGATCGGCGGCGCAGCGCTGGATGGCGGACGCCACGACCTCGCGGGCGTACTGATCCGCTTCGTCCTTGGCGCGTGCCTCGATCTCCTTGATCTTGAGGGCAGTCTCATGCGTGACCTCGGACTCGACCTGCTCGATGAGGTACTTCTTGGCCTCCTCCGCCGTAAAGCCCGAAATACGCTCGAGCATTTCGGTCTGGCTGCGCTTGATGATCTTGATCTCTTCATTCTCCTTGTCCATAGCGGCGTGCTTCTGGGCAAGGGCCTCTTCCTTTTTCTCGATCGCATCGGTCTTGCGGTCGATGTTTTCTTCCTTCTGCTGCAAACGGCGCTCCTGCTTTTGCAGGTCGGCGCGGCGTTCCTTTTCTTCCTTCTCGTATTCCTTGCGGGAGCGGAGGATCTCCTCCTTCGCCTCCAGCGTGGCCTCGCGTTTTTTGCTCTCGGCGCTCTTGATGGCATCGTTGATGATGCGCAGCGCCTCCTCTTCGGCGTTGGCGATCTTTGCCTTATCGTCCTTCGCCTTCTTGTTGCGGTACAGAATACAAGCAAGAATACCAATGAAAAGTCCCGCCGCCAAGCCGATGGCAAGGCTGGGTAGGTTCATTCTATTCCTCCTGTGTCCACTTTTGAGATCTATCAAAAACGGGTTTTTTGAATCAACAAACGGGAGATCCCCTTCTCTCCCCTCCATAAATCCACGGAATATTGTAACCTTTTTGTAAACAGGTGTCAAGAATAAATCTGTCGGCGCTCAGCTTTCGATGTAGGCCTCGGCGGCGTAGCCGAGGTTCCCGTTGTACGCTACCGTATTCCAGCCCTGCCACGCAGCTCCCCAAAAGCGCATCGCGCTTTTGGGGACCCCGACTATTTCATTTGAGCGGTCCGCAGTAAATCCGGCCCGCTCCAAGGTTTTGCTCCGCAAAACGCTTGTACGCCGCATTGCGCGGCGGCGTGCTTCGCACTTTCGGCGCGTTGGTTCAGCTTTCGATGTAGGCCTCGGCGGCGTAGCCGAGGTTCCCGTTGTACGCTACCGTGTTCCAGCCCTGCCACGCGCCGTAGACGGTGACCGTTTCGCCGTTGGGCATGAGCGCAATGGTCTCCCCCGCCGCGCTCGGATAGTCGCGCAGGCGCAGGGGCGAGCCGCTGGTCGAGACCACACCCTGCACGGCGCTCTGCGGCTCGACGAACGGAAGACCGAAATAGTCCGTCAGTGCGCGGGCCAGCGCGCGGGCGATGGCGTCCCGATTATTTTCCAGCCACGCGGCGTCGGCGTAGTTGTCGTGATAGCCCAGCTCAAGGAGGTTTGCGGGGTATTTGGGCCGGCGCACCTCGCCGAGCGTGGTGGTGGGTACGGTGCGCACGAGGTCCGGCAGGGGGTAGATGCGCCGGAGTGCGGCGGCGAACAGCTTTGCAGCACGCTCTCCCTCCGTGCTGGTCGGATAATAGAAGGCGAGCACGCCGCGCGCGTTGCCCGAATTTTCCGGCGCGGCGGCGTTGGAGTGCAGGGCGAGGTAGAAGTCAAAGCCGCCGAGGCGGTTCGCCTGCGCGATGGACGAGGCGGCGGTCATCTCCGGCGTGTTGCGCACGAAGCGGATGGCGTTGGCGTAGAGATACGGCTCGAGCGCGTCGGCGAGCAGGTTCATGTTCTTCTCCTCGCTGCCGCTGCCGGTGACATAGGGGTTCGACTCCTGTGTGGACGGGCTGAGATAAATTTTCGGCATGGCGATGCCTCCTTCCGCCGAAATTCTATGTGCTCCTGTGCCCTTTCATGCAGCGGCGGGCGGCGGCGCGGGAAAAAATAAAGAGACGCCGAAGCGTCTCTTTATTTTTTCGTATGTCTGCGGTCTCAGAGCGCGGCCTTCTGCTCTCTCTTGTTCTCGGCCTTCTGGATCAGCAGGATGGCGACCAAAACGGCAAGACCGGAAAGGTCGGTGACCGTGCCGGGAATGACCATCAGCAGACCGCCTGCGACCAGCGCGATACGGGAGTACCACTTCAGGTCGTGGATCAGATAGCCCATGAAGCCGGAGGCGATGGAGGCCATGCCGAGCGTCGCGGAGATAACGATGGAGGCAACGCCGAAGAAGGTGACATCGCCGACGAAGATCATCGCATTGTTGTAAGCGAAGATGTAGGGGATGATGAACGCAGCGATCGCGAGGCGCGTGGCGTTGAAGGCCGTCTTCATCGGGGGCGCCTTGGCAATGGCGGCGCCGGCATAGGCGGCGAGCGCCACGGGAGGCGTGATGTCGGCGACGATGCCGAAGTAGAACACGAACATATTGGCAGCCAGAATGTGCATGCTCATACCGTTGATGAGGATGGGCGCGCAGGTGGAGGCCATGATGATGTAGTTCGCGGTGGTGGGCACGCCCATGCCAAGGATGATGCAGCAGATCATCGTGAGGAACAGGGCGATGAACAGGTTGCCGCCGGAGAGCTTGACCACATAGGTGATCAGCTTGCCGCCGAGACCGGTCATCGTGATGCACACGGAGATGATGCCGGCGATGCCGCAGGCGATGCCGATGGACAGGCAGTTCTTGCCGCCGTTTTCAAGGCCGTTGACGAACTTGCTCGGGGTCATGCGGTCGTCCTTATTGATGATGCCGACCGCGATGGCGACGATGGTGCCGTAGATGGCGCTCTTGGCCATGGTCTGACCGGCGACGACCATCCAGGTCAGGACGATCAGGGGCAGGAGCAGATAGATTTTCGGCAGCAGGAGCTTCCACTTGGGCAGCTCCTCGCGCTTGAGGCCGACGAGGCCGAGCTTCTTCGCCTTGAAGTGGACGCCGAGGAAGATGCCGAGGAAGTAGAGGAACGCCGGCAGGATCGCACGGACGATGATGTCGGCATACTCATAGCCGGTCATTTCCGCCATGATGAACGCCGCGGCGCCCATGATGGGGGGCATGATCTGACCGCCGGTGGAGGCGGCAGCCTCGACCGCGCCGGCGAACTCGCCGGGATAGCCGGTCCTCTTCATCATCGGGATGGTCACGGAGCCGGTGGTGACGGTGTTGCCGACCGAGGAGCCGGAGACCATGCCGCACAGGGCGGAGGAGACGACCGCGACCTTCGCGGGTCCGCCGGAGGCCCAGCCGACCAGCGCGTTCGCGCAGTCGATGAAGAAGTTCGCAACGCCGGTCGCCTCAAGGAAGGCGCCGAAGAGCAGGAACAGGGCGATGTAGGTCGAGCAGACGGAGATCGGGGTGCCGATGATGCCGTTGGTGGTGTAGAACACATTATACACCACGAGCTGCAGGCTCATGCCGCGGCCGACGAAGGCGTAGAGCACGAAGCAGGTCGCCACGACAAGGATAGGCAGGCCCACCGCGCGGCGGCAGCACTCGGCAAGCACCAGCGTGCCGATGATGCCGAGGATGATCTCGGTCTGGCCGATGGCAATGCCCATCGCCACGATCTTCTTGAAGTTGGCAACATAGTAGAAATAGGGGATGCAGCCCGCGACGGCGAGCACAATATCGTACCACGGCATGGAGTTGGGCTTGACATTGCCCTTCTTCACGGGGTAGATAAAGAATGTGAACAGGACGACAAAGCCGACAAACAGGCAGCGGCGGATCTGGCCGCTCCAGGTGGCCCACAGGTTCATGTAGACCATGAAGACCATGAAGGCGGCCAGCATGTAGCGCAGGATCAGCTTGGGCGTGCCCTCCCATACACGGGTGTTGGACTCGCGGTCGAACTTTTTCATGATCGCATCGACATCTTCCATCGTACCGACTTCGGCGTCTACGCTTTCAACGACGACCTCTTCGTCCATGACTTTCTTTTCAGCATCAGTCATTGGTGTTTTCTCCTCCTTTTTATTGATGAACACCGTGCTCTCAATAGAGAAAGAACTCATAATTGAGACACACCAGCGAATTTCTTCCACACAAATCACGCAGGCTGATATCCGCTCCGCCCTTCACGCTCAGAAAAAAGTCGTAAACGGTGGCGACGGCATAACAGACTCCGGTCCTATCCTGATGGATGCCGGTGATGAGCATAAACCCGTCGTCGGTATAGCTGAGCTCCTCGCCGGGGTTCAGCTCAACCTGCACGCCGGCGCCGTAGGCGGCATACTTACACTCTTCGGCATAGATCTTGCCTTCCCATATCTCGAAGGTGTCCGTCAACGGATATTGATTGACGGAATGTTTGAAGGTAATGGAAAAACGGTCCCCCTCGTCCATGCGGTAGCGCGCGTAGAGCTCGCCGCTGTCCCTGCTGCGAAGCGTCAGGTAATGGCCGCTGCGGGGGATCAAGAGAGAGGCCGCTGCAATAATCAGGACTATTGCAGCGGCCATGCTTATGCGTTGTCGCAGTTGCACGTTCGCACTCTTTCAGGAAGGGGTGTTCTTACAGAACGCCGATCTCCTTGTAGTACTTCTCGGCGCCGGGGTGCAGGTCGAAGGAGCCGGCAACAGCACCCTCAGGGCTCAGGAAGCCGAACTTGGCCTGAGCGGAAGCAAGGGCGCTCTGGTTGTCGAACATGGCCTTAGTGATCTCATAGACGACATCCTCGCTGAGATCCTTGGAGGCGGTGAAGACGGCCTTGACGGCGACGCAGACGGTCTCGTCCGCAACGCAGGTGTAGGTGTTGGCGGGCAGGTTATCCTGGACCAGGAAGGGATAGTTGGTGGTCAGATAGGAGACCGCCTCCTCGCTGAGGGAGGGCATATTGAAGTTGTAGGCGGTGGCAAGGTCGGTCAGGGCGGGGGTGGGAGCACCGGAAACGGTGAAGGCCGCATCGCACTGGCCGTTCTTGAGCGCCTCGGCGCCGCCGGAGAAGGAGTCGTACATGACCTTGATGTCGTCGAAGGTCATGCCGTAGGCCTCGAGGACCTGCGCGGCGTTCAGAGCGGTACCGGAGCCGACGTCGCCGACGCAGACGGTCTTGCCGCGGAGGTCTTCAATGCTCTTGATGGAGGGGGCGGTGACGAGCTGGACGGTCTCGTTGTAGACGCCCGCGACCCACAGGGAGTTCATGTCGGCAGCGCCGTCGAACATGGTCTCACCGCCGGAGCCAGTGTGGGCATAGTTCAGAACGTCGGACTGCAGGATGGACATCTGCGCCTGATTGGCGGTGACGAGCTGGATGTTCGCCTTGGAAGCGCCCGAGTCGACGGCGGTGAGCTTGGACATGCTCAGCTTGTCGCCGATGGTGGTGACGAGCGCGTTGCCGACGGCATAGTAAGTACCGGTGGTGCCGCCGGTGGCGATGGTGATTTTAACAGGGGCGGCG
>NZ_JAFBIQ010000080.1 GCF_021531315.1 Oscillibacter valericigenes
AACCTTGCCTTCTCCTGTTCCCTGCGAATGGGCGAGCTTCTGGGGCTTACCTGGGACTGTATTGACATTTCCCCCACCAGTATTGAACTTGGTCAGGCAAGCATCTTCGTTGAAAAGGAGTTGCAGAGAGTAAATCGTGAAGCGATGGCAGATCTGGACGGTAAGGACATCATGTTCAAGTTCCCACCGACCTTCGCCAGTACGCATACCGCATTGGTTCTCAAAACTCCTAAGACCAAAACAAGTGTCCGCAAGGTGTTCTTACCGAAAACCGTAGCGGAAATGTTGGTACAGCGAAAGGCTGACATCGAAGAACTGAAAGACCTTTTCGGTGACGAGTTCGTAGACTTCAATCTGGTTTTCTGTTCTTCCAATGGCAAGCCGATTGAGGGGCAGGTTATCAACCGTGCTTTCAATAAGCTGATTGAGGAGAAGGGACTGCCGAAAGTGGTTTTCCATAGTCTCCGACATTCCAGTATCACTTACAAGCTGAAGCTGAACGGCGGCGATATGAAATCCGTTCAAGGCGATTCCGGTCATGCACAGGTCAAGATGGTAGCGGATGTTTACTCCCATATCATCGACGATGACCGCAGACTGAACGCTGAAAGAATGGAAGCTGCGTTCTACTCAGGCAGACAGGCAACGCCTGAGCCGGTTCAACCAGCCGCAACGGAAAGCTCCGCTGATGATAAAGAACTTCTTCTGAAGCTTCTGCAAAATCCGGAAATGGCAGCACTCCTGAAGTCGCTGGCAAAAACATTATAGTAACTGCAAGGGCAGATCCTTTTACATAGCTACAATAGCTGTAAAAGGGTCTGCCCTTATTTTTTTGTTATGGAGGTCAACGAGTATGGATAGAATCTTTATGGACGAGTATTACGAGCATCTGAGAGCTGACAATATCGAGGCATTTTCCAAGGAAAGGAACGACGAATATGTTGGCAGAGCTGAGGAATAC
>NZ_JAFBIQ010000081.1 GCF_021531315.1 Oscillibacter valericigenes
TTGCCGATATAGGCTTTCAGGCTGTCCCGCACACAGTTGATCAGGCTGCTTTCTTTCAGCATGACTGGATGAGTGCAGCCCTTTTTCTTGCCGGTGGGACAATAATAGTAGTGGTACTCCTTGCCGTTTGCGCGGTTGGTCTTGCGGGTCATGCGGCTTCCGCAGCACCCGCAGATCAGAATACCGGAGAACAGGTACACCGTGTCCTCGTTGGGAGACGTCCGGGTATCCAGTCCCTTAATGCGCTGCACCAGCTCAAAATCCTGACGGGCGATCAGCGCTTCGTGGGCATCTGGGACGCGCACCCACTCGGAGGCGGGGCGCTGCTCCATCTGCTTGATCTTGTAATGCGGCGTACCCTGTTTGCCCTGCACCAGCGTTCCGGTGTAGGTTTCATCCTGCAAGATGCGGATGATGGTGGTAGCCGACCATTTGCAGTCAGCCTTGTCCGCATAGCCCTTTTTCGCATAGGGCAGGCCGTTGTTCTTCTTGTATGCCAGCGGGGAGAGAATGCCAAGCCGGTTCAGCTCCGATGCGATCTTGGAGGCGCTTGCGCCCTCCAGCCGCATACGGAAGATGTCGCAGACAACGCGGGCGGCGTAGGGGTCAGGGACAAGTAAATTCTTGTTGTCCTCGGCTTTCATGTAGCCGTACACCGGGAAAGCGCCGACGAAATCGCCGTTGCGCCGCTTCACATCCAGAGAGGAACGGGTTTTGATGGAAATATCCCGGCAGTAGGCTTCGTTCATAATGTTCTTGACCGATACGGTCAGATCATCGCCGCTGTCGTGGGCGGTGTCGATGCTGTCGGTGATGGCAATGAAGCGCACCCCATAGGCCGGGAATACCCGGCGCAGATACCGGCCAGTTTCAATGTACTCGCGCCCTAAGCGGGAGAGGTCTTTTA
>NZ_JAFBIQ010000082.1 GCF_021531315.1 Oscillibacter valericigenes
GCCATGCCCATGCCCATGAACGCGCCGACCGCGCCGTTCGGGTTGCCCGCCGCCGTCTTCATCGCGTCGCCGGTCGCGCCCGCAAGATGCGCCGCCGCACGGGTCGGGTCCATGAACGCTGCGTTGCGCTGCATCTCCTTGATCATCTTCTCGTCTTCCTCGTTCGCCGTGACGGAGGAAACGCCGAAGGAGACGACCTCGATGCCGCGCAGGTCGCGCCACTTGGCGCTCAGCGCCTCGTTGAGCGCGTCCGCCAGCTCGACCGTGTGGCCGGGCAGCGCGGAGTAGCGAATGCCCATCTCACTGATCTTCGCGAACGCGGGCTGGAGCGCGGTCAAAAGCTCGGTCTTGAGCTGACTGTCGATGTTCTCGCGGTCGTAGTCCTCGCTCACATTGCCGCAGACGTTCGTGTAGAACAGGAGAGGATTGGCGATGTGGTAGCTGTACTCGCCGAAGCAGCGGATGCCGACATCAAGGTCGATGGCAGCACGCTGGTCGACCACACGGAACGGAACGGGAGACGCCGTACCATACTTGTTGCCGACAAGCTCCTTCGTGTTGAAGTAGTAGACGCGCTGGTCCTTCGGCGCTTCGCCGCCGAAGGTGAAACGCTTGCCGATGTTCTTAAAGACAGCGCCGATGCTGTCGCCGAGCTTGCCCGAGAAGATGCTCGGCTCGGTGGAGGTATCATAGAGGAACTCGCCCGGCTCGGCGCAGACCTCCACGACCTTGCCCTGCTCGACGATGAGCATGCACTGGCCGTCCGCCACCGCGATCATCGAGCCGTTGGTGATGATGTTGTCGTCGCCCTTGGTGTTGCTCGAGCGGCCCGTGACCTTCTTATAGCCCTTGGTCGCTAAAATGTTTGCAGGCAT
>NZ_JAFBIQ010000083.1 GCF_021531315.1 Oscillibacter valericigenes
GAGTAATACTCCTCGGCGAACTCAACGGTGTAAGCGGTGGTGCCGTTGATAACGTCGTTGGAGATGGTCTGAGCCTTCTTGTTGGTGCTGGTCTTGAACTCGGCCTTGGAAGCGCCAACGGTCACGCTGGCGTCGCCGCCGACGGTGACAGTGGTGCCCTTGGTGTCATACTCGACCAGGGGAGCCTTGAGGGTGTTGAGGGCCATCTTGGCAGCCTGCTCACGGGTGAGGGCGGCGTTGGCGCCGACATCCAGACCGTCAAGCAGACCAACCTGGTTGGCCTTCGCGGAGACATTGATGGACCAGTCGTTGCCGGTGAAGCCCTCGATCTTGGCATCGTAGCCGAGCGCGACGAGCAGCATCTTGGCAAACTGCAGGGTGGTCAGGGAGCCGTTGGGATCGAACTTGCCGTTGCCGACACCGGCGACGACGCCGGTAGCGGCGCAGTAGTCGATGAAGCCGGCAGCCCAGTTGGTCTTGGCCACATCGGTGAACTTACCAGAGCCGGCAAGACCCTCAGCGGTCTTGTTGCCGAGCAGCAGGTAGGCAACGATCTTGGCAGCCTGCGCACGCTCGAGGTTGGCCTTGGGGTTGAAGTTGCCGTTGTCGTCGCCGATAAAGACGCCGACAGCGTTCATGACATCCACGGCTTCATTGTAGTCGATCTTGTCGGCATCCTTGAAGTCCGCGGAGCTGATGGTGACGAGGGACAGGGACATGACCAACGCCAGCACCAGTGCGAGTAACTTTTTCATATAATGTTACT
>NZ_JAFBIQ010000084.1 GCF_021531315.1 Oscillibacter valericigenes
AAATATGTGCTTCGAACACAACAGGGAGGCGGTCATCTGATGGAGCTGCGAAGATCAGTCCTGCTGGCAGATGCCAACGAAGCGTTCCGCGTGATGCTGCGCGACGCGATGGAGGCAGCGGGTGAATTCTCCGTCTCGCTCGCCTGCGACGGCCGCGAGGTGCTGGAGCAGGTGCGAACCTCCGCGCCGGACCTGCTCGTCATGGACCCCGCCCTGCCGGGCATGGACGGTATCCGCGTTCTGCGCCGTCTGCGCCGCGAGGGCCGCGCCCCCGCGACCTTCCTCATCTCTGCCTTCATCTCCGATCGGATGCTCGCGGAGGCGACCGAACTGCGGGTCGATTACTTCCTGCCCAAGCCCTTCGCCTTTGAGGCGCTGTTCGACCGGATGCGCGGCATATCGCCGCTTCTCACGCGCGGCGAAGTGAGGCCGCCCTCTCTGCGCGTGACCTCCCTCCTGCACGAGCTGGGGATGTCGCCGGGGCTCAAGGGCTACGGCTACATCTATGACGCCATGCGGCTCGCGCTGCGCGATCCCTCGCTGCTCTACGCTGTCACCAAGCTTCTCTATCCTGCCGTCGCGCGGCAGAACGGCACGACCGCCGTCTGCGTGGAGCGCGCCATCCGCCACGCCATCGAGATCGCGCGCGAGCGCGGCGACGCCGAGGCGTGGGAGCGCTGTTTCGGCCCTCTGTGCGCCGACGGCGGCAGACCGTCCAACCGACTGTTCCTCTCGGTGCTCGTCGAAATGCTGCAAATGGAAAATT
>NZ_JAFBIQ010000085.1 GCF_021531315.1 Oscillibacter valericigenes
GCATTTCGCAATGTCTTGTGAACCTCTCGGACAGTATGCGGAGTCAGATATTCTGTACGGGCTTTTACATACTTAGAAGAAACCGCTTTGACAGAAAGCAAATCTCGGTAATACTTGTCCATGATTCTCGGCGTGACATCCTCCAGCTTCATATCACCGATGAGGGGACGAATATAGTTTGCAATCAGGCTCTTTCTGCTTTCATAGGTAGACATCGCCCAGGTGTTCACACCATAGATTGACATATACTCATCCAAAAGATCGTTGACGGTTTTAGCAGAAGGGGGAATAAAGGTTCCGGACTCCTGCTCATATTCAACCTGCAACTTCCTTTTCTTTGCTTCGGCATTCGTTTCAAAGGTTTCCCACTTCTGACGCTTGTTGCCGTTCTCATCGGTGTATGTATAAACCACAGAATACTTCTTTTTTCTCTTAACGATAGATGCCATGTAATCAGCTCCTTTCCTGTCTATCTTCCGCTAACTGGTAGCGGGTCTGATTGTGATACCATTTTTCAAAGCTCTCTTTGGTAGCTCGCTTATACCTGCCAACCTTGATAAGCTCAAAATCTTCATTGGCAACGATATAGTAAATGGTCTGACGATGTACCCCAAGCATTCTTGCCATTTCCGGCAGACCGTAGGTGGATGCCATAATATCTGCATCCAGTTCCTGATCCTCTACCGTGCGGTAATCGGTTTGAGAAGCATACCATCTTTCAAAGCTCTCCTT
>NZ_JAFBIQ010000086.1 GCF_021531315.1 Oscillibacter valericigenes
CCGCAGCGTTCGCCTGTCTGTTTTCCAGATCAGGTCCACTGCAAAGCAGATGCTGCGCTTTATATCAAGGCTGCCGGTGTGATAATGCTGCGCGACCGCCGGATACAGCCACCGCTCGGCAAGCACCGTCCGATCAGGTCTCCGGGCTGTCAGATATACCGCATACGAGACATGAAAAAACCAGGAGCTGTCAGCTCTCAGACCGAGCCCGCGCAAAAGCCCATATATTTCCCCAATGTCCACGGAGCATTACGCCACCTCTCTGTCTTCAACTTTTGCGATCTCCTCCCGCAGGGGCGAGAGCAGCTCTTTGATCTCGTGCTCCTCCAGCATGAGCAGAAGGAACACCAGCGCGACCGCGGAAAAGCAGTATATGCCCCGCTCCAAATCGCTGTACGCGCGGCCTGTGATGCGAAGCCGCTCCGCCATCTCCTCCTGCGTCAACCCCCTGCGCCTGCGCAGTGCGCTGACATATCCCGAGAAGAAGCTCCTGAGCGCTTCTTTATATAATTTCATAGGCTAAGACCTCCGTTTCGACGGGTTTCGGCATCTCTGTAAAAATCCTACTCCTTCACGAAGCACACTTCCATG
>NZ_JAFBIQ010000087.1 GCF_021531315.1 Oscillibacter valericigenes
TACCAGCAGCTGGACCGTTTCCAAAACAAAATCCACTTCCAGCGATTCGCTCATCGCATAGGCCAGGACCTGCTTTGTGCAGGCGTCCAGGATCGTGGAGAGGTAGCAGAATCTGCCGCAGAGCGGGATGTATGTGATGTCCGTCAGGAGGATGGCTCTCGGCCCATGAGACTCGAATTCCCGGTTGACCAAATTCTCCGCGGCGCTGCCCATTCGGATGGATCGCTGCAATCTGCGGTAGGGATTCGGCTTTCGGATGGGGCAGGTGAGCTTGTATTTCCGCATCAGGCGGCGGATCTTCTTCACGTTCATTCGGATACCCATGTGCAAAAGCCGCATATGAATGCCGCGAACGCCCTTTGCGTAGCCCCGGAACCGGTATGCCTCCAGGATCTGTTCGAATGCCGCCCGGTCCTTCGCCTCCTGAAGCTCTCTGTTTTCTTCAGAACGCACCCAGTTGTAGTAGCCGGAGCGGGAGACACCTGCCAATTCGCACAGGTCTTTCACGGTGAGGATGTTGTTCCGATCCGCCAATGCGGCGCGAATGGCCTCAAAGCTCTCTCCGGCGCTGTCCATGGCTATTCT
>NZ_JAFBIQ010000088.1 GCF_021531315.1 Oscillibacter valericigenes
TATTCTCCCGGCTTGCCGTGCAGCCGCATGACTTTTTTTAAGAACGCCATCTGCTGCTGGAGACACAAAATCTCCCGTTTCATGCGTCTGGCGGCTTCGTCAGACGGGGCGGACGCCCCCTCTGTCTGGTTGTTCCCGCCGCCTGGTATACACACACCGCCCCGGGCGCCCTCATGAAAGCCCTCCGGCGATCTGGCCTCCCGCCGGATGCGCTTTGTAGTATTGTGGATCCGCTCGAAACCCAGAGCTTCCGTGTTATAGCCCAGCTTGCGGAAGGCGGCTGTGCCAGTGTAGCCCTGGAGACTGAGCGCCCAGAACGCCTCCTTGAAAGCGAGGGTGTAGGATATGCTGTCTGCCGTCACCCGCAGCGTGTAGGGGTTTGCCTGCAGATGCTTCAGTTCCTCTGGTGTGAATTTCTTCTTCGTGCCCATACAGCACCTCCGTTCGGTAGTTCTATCATAACACAGGTGCGGCGCTTCTGACCCTATGGGTCAAATGCGTGTCCGCCGAACGGGGCCATGGGTCAAAATCCCGTGTCCATTTTCTTGGGTACAGTTTA
>NZ_JAFBIQ010000089.1 GCF_021531315.1 Oscillibacter valericigenes
GCCAGAGCGGAGAATAGGAATCATTGCTTGTCTCGTTTACGGTGCGCAGCTCGAAATATTCTGATTTCTTATCTGTGTACGCACCTACCCATATTTCTTGACGGGGATGAGGATAGCTTTTCCCTGACAGCATGGCGAGCCTCCTAATAGACTGACGAAATAATTTTGCAGAAATTCTATTGACAAACAGCATATCAATGGATATACTTCAGTCAGTGGGCGACTTAGCGAAACTAATATATATCAAAAAGTCCATTATGTCAAGAACAATTTTCAAAGGAGGTCTTACATGAACAACAACTACGAAAATCTGCCCGCGGTGCTGAACGCCAATCAGCTCGCGGCAGCGTTGGGGATTTCCCGCGCGGGAGCGTATCAGCTCCTTAACACGGGGACGTTCCCCACGCTGCGTATCGGCAAGCGGCTGCTTGTGCCGAAGGATAAGCTCATCGACTGGATCGAGCAGAAGCGAAGAGCAAAACAGGCAGAAGGAGCAGCCCACAAACAAGGGAAACGGGAATCAAAAGAGCTTAGGGCATCTCAAGG
>NZ_JAFBIQ010000008.1 GCF_021531315.1 Oscillibacter valericigenes
GGCGACCCGCTGGAGATCTACACAAGCAAGGAGGGCGAGGTCATCTTCAAGAAATACTCGCTCATGGGCGGCGTGGACGAGTTCGCCGCGCAGATCTGCGAAACGCTCAGCAAGACCACCGGCGTAAGCGTCGCCGTGACGGACCGCGACAGTGTGATCGCCGCGGCGGGCAGCGCGCGGCGCGACCTGATCGGTAAGCGCATCAGCACCGAGCTGGAGCAGATCATGGAGGACCGCGCCATCTACCGCGCGCAGGAGGGCAAGCGCAGCGTCTATGTCACCGACACGCTCGACCGCTGCTGCGCGGCCATCGCCGCGCCCATCATCTCTGAGGGCGACGCGCTGGGGCTGGTGCTGTTTGTGGAGAACGAGGGCGAGAGCCATGTCGGCGAGACGGAGTACAAGCTCGCGCAAGCCATCGCCTCCTTCCTCGGCAGGCACATGGAGAGCTGAAAAAAGGGGAGCGTCCCGCAGGCGGGGCGCTCCCTTCCTTTGTGTTTTCAGTCGTTGATGACATTGATCTGGCACATCTTCATCGTTTCCAGCGCGTGACGGTGGCCCTCCGGCGTCACGCCGGCGCAGCAGCTCGCGTCCACGGTGATGGGCGCCTCGGGCATCGCCGCCTTGAAAAGCAGCGCATTGGACACCACACAGATGTCGGTGCAAAGGCCGACCAGCTCCAGCTCCAGCGCCTCCTGCGCGCGCTCGGTCATGAGGATCGCGGCGAGCTTATTCGAGCCGAAGGTGGGCTTATCGATGACCGTCGCCTTCTCCGCGGCCTGGGCGATCTCATCATTGAGCTGCCAGCCCTGCGTGCCCTCGATGCAGTGCTCGACGGGGAGATTGCGCCCCTCCTGCGTGTCGAGATAGTTTTCATAGTGCGTGTCGCGCGTGAGATAGATATTCCACGGGTCGTACTCCTTCATTTTCTCTAAGACCCTCGGCACGATCTGCTCCGCCTCCTTCGTGCCGAGCGAGCCGTTGATGAAGTCGTTCTGCATGTCGATGACAACAAGAATTTTACGCATAGCGATGCCCTCCTGTACGATGGGGCGGAGCCCCTTTGATGTTGTTGCTTACACTCTTTTCCACTTCGCGCCGTTGGGAATATCCGTCACCTCGATGCCCTGCGCCTTCAGCTCGTCGCGAATACGGTCGGCCTCGGCGAAGTTCTTCGCCTTCTTCGCCTCTGCGCGCCGGCGGATAAGACTTTCAATGGCCTCGTCCGCCACGCCGTCCTCGGCGATGACCGTAAACGCGCCAGCGCTCTGCACGGCGGCCGCGTTCCTCTCGCGCAGCGCAGCGGCCTTGGCGATGAGATCAAGGCTGAGCACCATGTCAAGGTCGGCGATGACCGCGAGCTTCGTTGCGTCGCCCGTCTTGGCCTTGAGCACATCGTAGAGCACCGTGACGCCCATGGCGGTGTTGAGGTCGTTGTCCATCTCCTTAGAGAATTTCGCGCGGTACTCGGCGCGCACGGCCTCGTCGACCTCGCCCTCGCTCTTGAGGTTTGCGATCTTCGTGAGCAGCTTATTATACGCGAGCGCGGCGTTGTCAAGGTTCTCCCAGGTGAACACAAGGCTCTTGCGGTAGTGGCTCTGCAAGCAGAAGAAGCGGTAGACCAGCGGGTCGTAGCCCTTTTCCTCCAGCAGCGAAACGGTCAGAAACTCGCCCTTGGACTTGGACATCTTGCCGTCGCTCGTGTTGAGGTGCGCGACATGGCACCAGTGCGGGCACCACGCATGGCCGAGGTAGCTCTCGCTCTGCGCGATCTCGTTCGTGTGGTGCGGGAAGGCGTTGTCCACGCCGCCGCAGTGCAGGTCGAGGTATTCGCCGTTGAACTTCATCGAAATGCCGGAGCACTCGATGTGCCAGCCGGGATAGCCCACACCCCACGGGGAGTCCCACTTGAGCGCCTGATCCTCAAACTTGGACTTGGTGAACCAGAGCACGAAGTCGTTTCGGTTCTTCTTGTTCGTGTCCTCCTCCACGCCCTCGCGCACGCCCACGGCGAGATCCTCCTCGTTGTGGTCATTGAAAATATAGTAGCGCGCGAGCTTGCTCGTGTCGAAGTAGACATTGCCGCCGGCGAGGTAGGCGTAGCCTGTGTCGAGGAGCTTGGTGATGATCTTGATATAGTCGTCAATGAGGCCCGTGGCGGGCTGCACGATGTCGGGGCGCTTGATGTTGAGCTTTTTGCAGTCGGCAAAGAAGGCGTCGGTGTAGAACTGCGCGATCTCCATGACGCTCTTGTGCTCGCGCTTGGCGCCCTTGAGCATCTTGTCCTCGCCCTCGTCGGCGTCGCTCGTGAGGTGGCCGACGTCGGTGATGTTCATCACGCGGTTGACGCTGTAACCCGCGAAGCGCAGGTACTTCTCCAGCACATCCTCCATGATGTAGCTGCGCAGATTGCCGATGTGGGCAAAGTGATAGACGGTCGGGCCGCAGGTGTACATCTCGACATGGTTCGGGGTATGGGTCTTCAGCTCTTCCTTCTTATGCGTTGCGGAATTATAGAGATACATAGAAAAACTCCTTTACAGGAAAAATTTACAATTCTCAGTCCGGTTCGCGGAACACATCGGCGTTTTTGGCGAGGTATTCCAGACCGGAGTAGGCGGTGGTGAGCACGATGACGGCGTTGCACAGCGGATCGAACCAGGCATAGCCGCCGAAGACATTGAGCAGCATCGCGCACAGGCAAATCATGGTCGAGGCGGTCTTGACCTTGCCCGACCACGCCGCGGCGATGACGCGCCCCTGCTCGACTGCCACGAGCCGCATACCGGATACGGCAAACTCGCGCAGCAGCACGACCGCCAGACACCAGCCGGGCATCTGCCCGATCTCGACGAGGTAGCACATCGCCGCCATCACGAGCACCTTGTCCGCCAACGGGTCCATGAACTTGCCGAAGTTGGTGACCTGATTATAGTGGCGGGCGATGTAGCCGTCGGCAAAATCGGTCAGGCAGGCGATGACGAACACAGCGAAGGCGGCGTAGCGCGCGTAGGGGAAGTCAAGATACAAGATCACAAGGAAAATGGGGATCAGCGCCACCCGCGCAAGGGTGAGCTTATTGGCAGTCGTCATCTGTGAACAGTCCTTTCAAGGCGCTCGCGCGCCGTTGTTTGCTATTTTTGCCGCGTCGGCGCGGCGGTTCATTCCTCCGCCAGCTCGCCGGTCAGCTCGCCGTCCATCGCGCCGGTGATGCGCACGGGTACGAACTCGCCAGCCGCGACCTCGCGGGAGGCGGAAAAGTAGATGCGTCCGTCGATGTCGGGCGACTCGGCGTAGCTGCGGCCGGTGAAGAGCATCGACTGGCCGTCGAAGCCCTCGCAGAGGACCTCGAGCACATCGCCCTGCCGCTCATCGTTCCATGCGTCGATGATGTCGCTCTGAAGGTCCACCACCAGCTCGGCGCGGCGCACGGCCTCGTCGGTGTCGACTCGCTCCATCCTCGCCGCGCGCGTCCCCTCCTCGGGAGAGTAGGGGAATACGCCCGCGCGCAGCATCTTCTGCTCGCGCAGAAATCCGCACAGCTCGTCGAACTCCGCCTCGCCCTCGCCGGGCAGGCCCGTGATGATGGAGGTGCGCAGCACGAGACCGGGGATGCGCTCGCGCAGCCGGCCGAGCAGCGCGCAGATGTACTTCTTGTCGCCGCGGCGGTTCATCTTTTTGAGAATTTTGTCGTTGCAGTGCTGGAGCGGAATGTCAAGGTACTTGACGATCTTATCCTCGCGCGCGATGACCTCGATCAAATGCTCGTCGATCCACTCAGGGTAGAGATAGTGCAGCCGGACCCAATGAAAATCGAGCTTGCACAGCTCCTCTAAAAGCTCGGCCAGATGGGGCTTGCCGTCCCAGTCCATGCCGTAGCGCGTGATGTCCTGTGCGATGACGAGCAGTTCCTTCACGCCGCCGTCGGCAAGGCTCTTCGCCTCGGCGAGCACATTTTCCATCGCGCGTGAGCGGTATTTGCCGCGCAGCTTCGGAATGATGCAGAACGCGCACCAGTTGTCACAGCCCTCGGCGATGCGCAAAAAGGCGTAGTGGCAGGGCGTGGTGAGCACGCGGCCGAACTCATCGACCGGCGCGTTGATGTCGTCAAAGCGGCTGACGCTGCCGCCCGCCATCACGGTCTCCACTGCGTCCACAATGTCCTTGTAGCTGCCGGTGCCGAGGATGCCATCCACCTCCGGAAGCTCCGCCGTCACCTCGCCCTGATAGCGCTGCGTCATGCAGCCGGTGACGAGGATCCTTTGCAGCTTGCCGGCCTTTTTCAGCTCCGCCATCTGCAAAATGTTGTCGATGGCCTCCTCGTTCGCGCTCGAGAGAAAGCCGCAGGTGTTGACCACCGCGACATCGCAGCCCTCGGCGCCTGCGCAAAGCTCCATGCCGGCGTCGCGGCACAGCGCCATCATCTGCTCGCAGTTGACCGTATTCTTCGCGCAGCCGAGCGAAATAAAATGCAGTTTATACGCCATATCCATCTTCCCGTTTCGTCGTTACGCTTCCTCGTCCGCGTCCGTCAGCGCCGCGCCCGCCGTCCGCAGGGCGGTCTTGACCTCACCCCACGAAAAGCCGCGGCGCAGCAGCGCGTCCGACAAGCGTTTATATTCCTTTTCGTTTAAGGGCCTTCCCCTTGTCCGCGCCGCGATGACGCGCGCGAGGGTCTCCTGTGCATCGGGGGCTGTTTCCAGTGCCCCGTCCCACAGCTCGCGGGGAACGCCGCGGCGGTACAGCTCGTCGCGCAGACGCGCGCTGCCGTAGCCCTGCGCGCTGTAATGGCGCACGAGCATGGCGGCATAGGCCGCGTCGTCCAGCGCGCCGACATTCTCCAGATACTCCGCCGCCGCGTCGGCGTCATCCGCCTCGGAGCCCTTTTGCACGAGGCGGCGCGTCAGCTCGCGCTTGGAGAGCGGACGGGCGGAGATCATATTGGCTGCGCGCACGCGCGTTTCGCTGCGCGCGCCGCATCTGCGTAATTGTACCACAGTCTCGGGTGAAATGTCCAGCCCCACATATAAGCCGAAATGCAGAAGCTCGCTCTCGGTGATCCGAAGGAGGTCTCCCCCCTCCAGATACACGAGAACGCGCTCCTGCTTATGCTTCGATCTTTCGATGCGCTCGACTCTCATCAGCCCTCAAAATCGTCGGCGCTGACGTCCACGGCGCGGCCCGCCGCCTTGGCGGCGATCTTCGACTGATTGCTCATGAGCTTGTGGAAGTCGCGGCGGATGTCATTCTCAAGCTTTTCGGCGACCTCGGGATTGTCGCGCAGATACTGCTTGGCGGAATCGCGGCCCTGCCCGATGCGCGTTTCGCCCATCGAGTACCACGAGCCGCTCTTCTGCACGAGGTCGAGCTTCACGCCGAGGTCGATGAGCTCGCCGAGCATGGAGATGCCCTCGCCGTACATGATGTCGAACTCCGCCTCACGGAAGGGCGGCGCCATCTTGTTCTTCACGACCTTGGCGCGGGTGCGGTTGCCGATCATCTCGCTGCCGTTTTTGAGTGTTTCGATGCGGCGCACATCGATGCGCACGCTTGCGTAGAACTTCAGCGCGCGTCCACCGGTGGTGACCTCGGGGTTGCCGTACATCACGCCGACCTTTTCACGCAGCTGGTTGATGAAAATGACGATGCAGTTCGTCTTGTTGATCGCGCCCGCGAGCTTGCGCAGCGCCTGCGACATCAGCCTTGCGTGCAGGCCGACGAAGCTGTCGCCCATCTCGCCCTCGATCTCCGCGCGCGGCACGAGCGCGGCGACGGAGTCCACCACGATCACATCGATCGCGCCGGAGCGCACGAGCGCCTCGGTGATCTCCAGCGCCTGCTCGCCCGTGTCCGGCTGGGAGACGAGCATATCCTCCACATTCACGCCCAGCGCGCGGGCATAGCCGATGTCGAGCGCGTGCTCGGCGTCGATGAACGCGACCTCGCCGCCGGCCTTCTGCGCCTGTGCGAGCGCGTGGAGCGCCAGCGTCGTCTTACCGGAGGACTCGGGACCGTAGATCTCCACGATGCGGCCCTTGGGCAGTCCTCCGATGCCGAGCGCCAGGTCGAGCGCCAGCGAACCTGTGGAGATGGCCTCCACATTCGCCGCCTGCTCGTCGCCGCAGCGCATGATAGAGCCCTTGCCGTAGAGCTTTTCGATCTGCGCCATCGCCGTTTCAATGGCGCGCTTTTTCTCCGCGTTGGCCGCGGCGGGAGCCGTCTTGGTCACTTTCTCTGCTGCCATAACTTCGTCCTCCTTATTTCGCTGCTATCTCTAAATTTTTCAGATCTCTTTGCAAAGCCGCCCGTAGACCACGCGCGGAATGTCGTGCAGGTCGCGGACGATCTGCACGTCGCCGAAGCCGTTCGTGCGCATGATGCGCAGCACCTCGTCCGCCTGACCGATGCCGACCTCGAAGGCCAGCAGACCGTTCGGTACAAGCGCGTCGCGCCACTTGTCCGAAATGGCGCGGTAGAAATCCAGCCCGTCCGCGCCGCCGTCGAGCGCGAGGTGCGGCTCGTGGTCGCGCACGGAGGTGTCGAGCGCTTCGATGTCCGCCGTAGGGATGTAGGGCGGGTTCGACACGATGCAGTCAAACTCGCCGAGCTGGCGCGAGGGCTTCTCGCGCGCGTCCATGCGCAGGCTCGTCACGCGCGCCGAGAGCTGGTTGCGCCGGATATTCTGCCGGCAGACCTTGAGCGCCTCGTCGTCCCACTCGCCGAGCAGCACGCGGCTGCGCAGCACTTGACTTGCCACGGCAAGGCCGATGCAGCCGCTGCCCGCGCACAGGTCGAGCACGCGGCAGTCCGCGCCGGAATCCAGCTCATGCACGACCGTCTGCACCAGCACCTCGGTGTCGGGGCGCGGGATCAGCACGGCGGGCGAAATGTCCAGCCCCAGGCCGTAAAACTCCCACTCACCGATGAGATAGGCCACCGGCTCACCGGCAAGGTGCCGCGCGCAAAGCTCACAGGCCGCGCGCTCGACCTCGGGCGAGGCGTAAAGCAGGCCGTCGCGCAGCAGCTCGTTTTTCGTTTTTCCCGACGCGGTGCACACCAGCTCGCGCGCCGCCTGCGTCGCCTCCTCCACACCCGCCTTGCGCAGACGCGCGCGCAGGTCCATGTAGAGGTCGTTATACTTGATCGCCATTTACCACTCGTCCTTACCCTTCTGCTCTGGAATGACCAGCTCCATCGCGCGGATAGCGACCTCGAGCATACTGTCGTCCGGCTCGTTGGTGGTGAAATTTTGCAGCCACAGCCCCGGCTTTGCCAGCGCATTCGTCACGGGATTGTCGTGCCCGCCGACATAGCGGTTGAACTCATAGGTCACGCCCACAACGGGGATGAGCAGCAGCAGGTGCAGCACGATGCGCACCCACACGCTGCGCCAGTCGACGAAGCTGAACACCACGCTTGAGACAAGGATGGACACCACGACCACCACGAACAGAAAGCTTGTGCCGCAGCGCGGATGGTGGCGCGGCTGGATGCGGCAGTTCTCCACCGTCAGCGGCAGCCCCGCCTCGTAGCAGAAAATCGTCTTATGTTCCGCGCCGTGATACTGGAATACGCGCTGGATGTCCTTCTGCTTCGAGCATAGAAGCAGGTAGCAGAAGAAGATGGTCAGCTTGATGACGGACTCGACGAGGTTGTGTACGACCACATTCGGAATGAATTTTCCGAGCAGCCCCGCGAGAAAGGTCGGCAGGATCATAAAAAGGCCGATCGTCAGCCCCAGCGACAGCACGACCGCCAGCGCTGCGACGAGCTTCTGCATTTTCTCGCTGCCGAGCTTTTTTTCAAGCCACCGGTCGAACTTCGATGGCTCGCCCTCCTCCTCGGGGAAAAAGTCTGCCGAGTACATCAGCGCCTTCACGCCGCGCACCATCGAATCCACGAAGGTCACTGCCCCGCGGAGCACGGGCAGGCCGAGAACGGGATAGCGGTCGCGCACGAGCTTCAATTCCTCGACCTTTTCGACCAGCCCCTCCTTCGATCTTACGACGATGGCCTGCTTTTCCGGCCCGCGCATCAATATGCCCTCGATCAGCGCCTGTCCGCCGATGGAGGTGCGAAATTTTGCTTTGGTTTGCTTTTGCTCTGCCATGTAGGTTTCTCCTTGCGATGATGGTATCATATCCTGCTGAAAATTGCAACAGTTGTTCTAAAATTATTTTTCCATGGGCAGCGTCATCGTCACGACTGTGCCGCCGCCGTCGGCGTTGGCGATGTCAAAGGTGCCGTTGTGCAGTCGCATGATCTCGTCGCACACGGCAAGGCCGATGCCGCTGCCGCGCTCCTTGGACGAGCCCTTGTAGAATTTCTGCTTGACATAGGGCAGCTCCGCGATCGGGATGCCGGGGCCGAAGTCGCGCACGCGGATGACCATGCTGCCGTCCTCCGCGGTGACGGACACATCGATACGCTTGCCGCTGCCGCCGTGCTTGGCGGCGTTGTCGAGCACGTTGCAGAAGACCTGCTTCATGCGCTCGCCGTCGGCGATGATCGGCGGCAGGTCGTCCGCGCATTCGTAGCGCAGCTCAATGCCCTCCTGCCCGAAAAGCTCGCGGTAGGTGAAGATGGCGTCCTCCAGCTCAGCGAGCAGGTCGGTCTCCTCCACGCGCAGCGTGAAGCGTCCGTCCTGCATCTTGGTGAACTCCAGCAGCTCCTCGACCATCGAGGTCAGGCGGCGGGACTCCTTGACGATGATGCCGAGGCCCCGCTGCGTCTGCTCGGGATTTGCGCAGGGATCGGCGGCAAGGGTCTCCGCCCAGCCGTTGATGGCCGTGAGCGGCGTGCGCAGCTCGTGCGACACAGAGGAGATGAACTCCTGCTGAATCTTCTCGGCCTGCGAGATCTTGAGCGACATATCGTTGATGTTGTCCACCAGCTCGCCCAGCTCGTCGCGGTAGCGGTTCTCGATCATAATACCGTAGCTGCCGGCGGAGATGCGCCGCGCGGCGTCGCTGACGACGGCGACCGGACGGACGACGCTGGTGATAAAGATAGCGTTGGAAAAGATCGTCAGGCCGATGCACAAAAGCGCGACGCCGACAGCGACGGCAAGGTTGATCAGCACGCTGCGGTCCGCCTCGCGCAGCGAGGTGACATAGCGCAGCACGCCGATCACGCGCCCGTTGAAGAGCAGCGGCGCGGAGACCGAGAGGATCTTTTCTCCCGTCTGCGGGTCAAGCCCCTCAAAGCCTGCCGGCTTTCCGGTGGCAACGGCATCGGCCACATCGCTCGTGCCGGGCTGGGTACCGGCAGTCAGGCCGTAGCTTGACACCTGCACGCGCCCGTTGACATTGACAAACTGCAATTCCAGCCGGTCCTTCTCCTCGAAGGTCTCCACCGTGATGGTGGCGTAGCGGAAATACTCGCTGTAGCTTTTAAGACCGTAGCTTGAAAAGTTGTCCGCCGCAACGCGGGCGCGCGTTTCCAGTCCCGAGCGCATGGCGCTGTAATAGGCTTGGCGCACGCCGAGCGTATAGAGCGAAACGATGGCGATGACCACCAGAACGATGGGCAGCATGGCGTTCACGAGCCAGCGCTGGCGCAATCCGCGGATGCGCAGGCCGCGCTTTGCGTGCATGGCGGTCACTTCCTTTCTGCTTTGAAATCGTTTTCAGCGCCCGGCGCTCAGTCCGTGCTCCACTTGTAGCCTCTGCCCCATACGGTGGCGATGTAGCGCGGCTCCTGCGCGTCGTCCTCGATCTTCAGCCGCAGGCGGCGGATGTTGACATCCACGATCTTCACCTCGCCGAAGTAGCCGCGCCCCCACACCGCGTCGAGAATATCCTCGCGCGTGAGGGCCTTGTCGGGGTTTTCCATAAAGAGCTTCATGATCTGATACTCAAGCTGGGTAAGCTTGAGCCGCTTGCCATTTTTCGACACCGTGCGGTCGGTCGTGTTGAGCAGGAACGGCGGCTGCGACAGCTCACCGGGCGCGGCGCTGACGATCGGTGCGTCGCCCGCGCGGCGCAGCAGCGCGTCCACGCGCGCGGTCAGCTCGGCGGGAGAGAAGGGCTTGGTCACATAGTCGTCCGCGCCGGTCATCAGGCCCGTCACCTTGTCCATCTCCTGCGAGCGCGCGGTGAGCATGATGATGCCGATGTGCGGATAGGCCGCGCGCACGCGGCGGCAGACCTCAAAGCCGTCGATGCCCGGCAGCATGATGTCGAGCAGCGTGACGCGCACATCGGGGTTCTCGCTGAGCTTTTCCAGCGCCTCCTCGCCGGTCTCGGCCTCGACGACCTCATAGCCTGCGCGGATCAGATTGATGACGATAAAGCTGCGGATGCTGGACTCGTCCTCTAAAACCAACACTTTTTTCATCGCGGCACAGTTCCTTTCTCAGTTTTCGCCCGTCGTCCATTCGGCGACGATCAGGCTGAAGCTTGCCTTTACGGCGTCCTCGTCCACCGCGCCGGCCCAGTCGCCGCAGGGCAGCAGCTCGGCGGTGTAAACGGTCTCGACCTGACGGGCGAGCAGGAAGCGGTCGCCGCGCTGTGCGCGCTCCTCGCGGCCGCTGCCCGTGAGGGCGCAGATCTCCAAAAAGGGCTGCGTCTGTCCGTTGCCGTCGCGGCGGAAGAAGAGGACCGAGCTTTCCTCCGGCGTTCCGCCGCGCAGGAGCGATACCCGCTCATCCCATGCCTCCGGCAGGATCAAACTCCAGCCGTCGGCGGCGTTGTGGAAGGTGCGGCGCACGACGGTGCTGTTGCCTGCGCTGTCGTAATCGTGCCAGAGGATGCGGTAATAGACCTCGCCATCCTCGTCGAGCAGCGGGAAGGGGACTGGCTCGGGGATCTCGACGACGCCGCTGCCGTCGATGTCGGCAGGGTAGAGGGAGAGAAAGCGGAAGCCGCCGTCCGAGGCGGACGAGGCCGTATCGGGCGCCACATTGCGCAGCACGCCGTTTTTCACGGTCAGAATATCGTAGACGGCCACGCTGTTGTCCGCCACGCCGGTGACATAGAGCGCCTGCTTGCCGTCGGAGAGCGCTCCCGCCGTCACGCGCGAGAGCTCAGGCGCGGAGAAGGACAGCTCCAGCGTTGAGATGCAGCTCAGCTCGCGGTCGTCCCAGGTGTAGCAGTCGACCATGCAGCGATTTTCCTCGCCGCTGTAAAATACGGTCAGCTCCTGCCGGCCGTTGCCGTCAAGGTCGCTCACAGTGTAGCGCAGATACGCGGTCGTGAGCAGGTTCAGCGGCTCGCTGCCGCGCAGCGCGTAAACGGAGAGCATCTGCACCTCTGTGCCGCTTTTGAAGCCGACTAAAATTTCACGCTGGCCGTCGCCGTCAAGGTCGTAGTAGGCGATGGAGTAGAGCGAGCCGGCGGTGCCTTCGATGAGCGCCATCTGCTCGTAGCTGCTGCCGTTGGACTTGAAGAAGTAGATCTTCATGGGCTTCTGGTCCGTCGCCTTGCGGAAGAAGGCCACAGCCTCCTCCACACCGTCGCCGTCGAGGTCGACCATCTGCACACTTTGCAGATTGCTGCCGGAGGTGGGCGCGGCGTGCTCCGCGCCGGTGGAGAGCAGGGCGTTGATCTCCGTTTCGAGGGAGGCATACTCCGCGGGGAGGCGCGGCAGGGCGTAGAGCCTGTCGGTCGATACGTTCGTCGCGCAGCCGCCGAGCAGCAGACACAGCGCCGCGAGCGCCAGCGCGCGGATCAGTTTTCCGCCGGTTTTCGCCATGCGTTTCCCTCCCTTGTCCTGTTTTGGGCATAAGCCCACTAATACAAATAACAGCATACCACAAAGCATACAAAAAGGGTAGTCCCCATTTGTGCTTTTGCCGGAAAAATTTATCTTGCAAATCTCCGCGCAGTCCTCTATAATATCCTCTGTTATCGCCGGTGTGATGGAATGGTAGACGTGACGGACTCAAAATCCGTTGGTGGCGACACCGTGTGGGTTCGAGTCCCACCACCGGCACCAAACCAAAAAGGAGGTCCCGCAAACGCAAGCGTTTGCGGGACCTCCTTTTTCTTTGATCGACAGATGCGCCTCAATTCTCCCGATATTCAAAATTCTTCCGAAATTCGAGCCAGTCCGCACCCTCGCCGGCCTGCGTGAAGCCCCACTCCCGCACGCGGCGCAGACCGTGCTCGTTGCTCTTGGCAATGCGTCCGGTCGAGAGTGTCCGGCAGTCGTGCGCGCGGGCGTAGGAAAGCGCCTGCCCGATGAGCTGCTGGCCGAAGCCGAGCCCCTGCGCATACTCCTCCAGCCAGTATTCGCCGATGGTCGCAACGCCGTTCTCGCAGCCCTCCACGCTCACCGCGCCGACGATCTCGCCCGCGCGGCAGACGTCAAAATGCCCCGCCGCGCCGGAGGGTGTATAGTAGATGCCGCCCTCGAAGCCGCGCGCATTTTTGAGCCAGGCCTGCCGCTTGAGACTCATCAGCTCGTCCGTCAGGTGGCTCGCATCGTCGCGGTAAACGACGCGGAACGCGCCGTTTTCGTATTCGAGCCTGCTCACGGCGGTATTCTCCGCGTGGCCTGTGCCGTCGATCTCGTGCAGGGAAAGCCCCTGCATCGTGCCGACCGTCAAGCGGATCGCCATGCCGTGCGAAAACACGGCGACGGTGCCGTTTGGGTGCGCCTCGGCGATCTCGCGCAGCGCGGAAAGCATCCGCTCGCGCACGGCGGGCAGCTGCTCGCCGCCCTCGATGTGCCAATGCTCGGCGTCCGTATTGAAGCGTTCGAGCTGCTCGCCGTCCGTGCGCTCGATCTCCGCCCACGGAAGGTCCTCCCACACGCCGATGCCGATCTCGCGCAGCCGCGGCGTCGTCAAAAGCGGCAGGCCGTGCGTTTGATACACCGCGCTCGCCGTGGTCATCGTGCGGTAGCGGTCGCTGGAATACACCGCGTCAAACTGCGTTTCCGCAAAGCGCCCGGCGAGCGCCGCGATCTGCCGATAGCCGCGGTCGGTGATGACGCTGTTGTACCAGCCGTGGGCGCGGCGGTAGAGATTGCCGTCCGCCTCGGCGTGGCGGATGAGATAGATGGTGGTCATGGTCCTTCCTCACTTTTTTGCTTGATTTTTTACTCATTATAGCGAAAATGGCGCATCTTGGCAACGGACATTCCGACTTTTTTGCGCCGCGCGGGGCATACTGCTCTTGTGCGAAAAAGGAGTGTGAGCGAAATGAAAGGGACCGCGTTTTTGTGCGGTGTCAGCGCCGGCGTGGTGCTCGGCGCGGTGGCGGGCATGGCAGTCTGCCCCCGGCAGAAATCCATGAAGACCTGCGTGGGACAAACCATGCAGAATATGGGTAACGCCGTGGACAACGCCTGGGAGGACTTCCTGCGCGCCATCGAATAAAAGCCATCGCTCCCCGCCGCTTGTCGGCGCGGCATGGCGGAAAAGGCCGGCACGAGAGCGCGTGCCGGCCTTTTCTGTATCCGATTTGAAGAATGTGCGCTCAGCGCGCGCCGCCGCGCGTATGCTCGCGGTGATCCCCGCGGTGGGCGCTGCGCAGGCCGATCTCCGTCCCCTTATAGATGCGCACGATGTTGCCCCTGTGCTTATAGATGATGACAGCCGAGAGGGGCAGGAGCATCAGTGCGGCGATCCGGCTGCCCGACCACGCGTTGTAGAGCGGAAAGCTGACAACCGTGGTCATCGTGCCGAGCACAACATAGTCGGTCACGAGCGTAATGACCACAACGGCAAGGAGAAGCACCAGCGCAAAGCGCCAGTTCAGCGCGAGCGTCATGCCGAGGTAGGAGGCAAAGCCCTTGCCCCCGCGAAAGCCCATGTAAAACGGGAACATGTGCCCGGCCACGCAGGCAATGCCCGCCAAGGCCCCCGCAAGCGGGTCCGCGGAGAAGAGCGTCCGGCACAAAAACACCGCAAGGAAGGCCTTGCCGATGTCGTGCGCGCACACGAGGATCCCCGCGCGCCAGCCCATCAGGATCAGCGCGTTGGATGCGCCGGGATTTCCGCTGCCGCCCGCGCGCAGGTCGATATGCCGCGCGGAGGCGAGGTAGACCGCCATATTCGAGCAGCCGAGCAGATAGCCGATGAGTACGGTGAGTAAATAATGCATGAAGGGCTCCTTTACGGCTGGGCGCCGCGCCCGCCGTCGATCTTACAATTTGCGCAGGGACTCTGCCGTTCGTTTTACAGGGCTGTCTCCTCCGCGGGAAACGGCTGCCGCTCCCGCAGGGCTTGATAATCCCTCAGATAACGGTCTAAATAGACCTTGTTGACGATGGCAGAAATGGTGTTGCGGAGCAGGTCCTTCGCGTCGGAGTGCGTTTCGCCGAGCTCCCGCGCCGCGGGGGCGAGGCCGAAGGCCGCGCCGAGCATATTTTCCAGCTCGTCGCAAAAGTAGTCGTAGGCTGTGCAGAGGTCGTAGCTCTCCTCCTGTATGGCGAACATCAGCCGCAGACCGTCGAGCGGGACGACCGGCTTGACCACGGCGATGAATAAGAGCCGCGCAAGATGCTCAGCCATATAGGCTTTTTTTTGCGGCGGAGGGATCAGCCGCTGCTTGACATAGTTGCTCACCATTGAGAGCGTGAGCTCCGGCTCGCCCAGCGGGGCGAGGTGGGTGTTGACATAGCGCACCACCTGCTCTAAATACAGCCCGATGTCGGGGATCTGCGCGTAGCGCGGCAGGCGGAAGGACGCGGCGTCCGCCGCCATTCTGTTTTGCAAATTATTTTCCATGGCATCATTATAGCGGCTCTTTTCGCAAACTGCAACGGGTTTGAAAAAATTTTTTATCCGTTTTTGAAAAACGGTTGACGGAATAAGTGGAAACTGTTACACTGTCGTTACCGGCGCGCAGCGTCGGCAGCCGCAGTCTTTTCTTTTTTGGAGGATACTCTATGAATTCGATTCGCCTTGCCGCAGATTCAAGCTGCGACCTTCTTTCGCTCGACGGGATGGATTTTGTCAGCGCCCCGCTCACCCTTCGCACCGAAACGCTGGAATTTCGTGATGACGCCCGGCTCGATGTCGACGCAATGGTCGCAACGCTGCGCGCCACCAGGGGGCGCTCTTACAGCGCCTGCCCGAATGTGGACGACTGGGAAAAAGCCTTCGGCGAGAGCGGCGATGTGCTTGCCTTCACGATCACAAGCGCCCTTTCCGGCAGCTACGGCGCCGCCTGCGTGGCAAAGCAGAGCTGCGAGGAGCGCGACCCCGGCCGCCATATCCATGTTGTGGATACGCTCTCGGCGGGCCCCGAGATCATGCTTTTGATCGAAAAGGCCGCCTCTGCGCTGCGTGACGGCGCGTCGTTTGACGAGCTGTGCCGCATTGTGGAGGACCATCGGCAGCACACCCATCTGCTCTTTTCGCTTGAGTCGATGCACAACCTCGCGCAGAACGGGCGCATCAGCAAGCTCGCGGCGACCGCGGCGGGTGTGCTCGGCATCCGCGCCGTCGGACTGGCGAGCGGGGAGGGAACGCTTGAGATGCTCGGCAAGTGCCGCGGCGCGAGAAAAACGCAGGAATTTTTGCTGCATGAGATGGAGCGGCTCGGCTACAAAGGCGGGAGCGTGCGCATCGGACACTGTCAGAACGCCGCGTTCTCTCTGGAGCTTTACGCCGAGATCCGCCGCTGCTTCCCGGAGGCCGACATCCGGCGCTATCCGCTGCGGGGCCTGTGCAGCTACTACGCCGAGCGCGGCGGCATCATGCTGGGCTTTGAGGTGTAAGGGCGATGCGCTCTGACAAAAAGGAACGCGCGTCAAATCTGCGCCACCTCGTGGTGCGTATTCTGACCCTGCCGCCCATCGTCATCGGCGTAACGCTGCTTTTGCTCTACGCTCAGGCAGGGCTCCTGACGCGCCGCGAGCTTCTTTTGTGCGAGCTCTTTTTGCTGCTCATCCCGATGCTCGCGTATCCGCTGCGGGAAATATTCCACATCGGCACAGACCGCAGAAGGGGACAGCGCGGCACTGCGCTGATCTGCAGCGCGGTCGGCTATGTGCTCGGCTTTCTCTGGTCGCTGCTGGCCCCCTGCTCCTGGCTCGTGCACATTCTGTTTTTGTCCTATGTTTTCTCCATCGCCGCGCTTTTGCTGCTCAACGCAGGCTTCGGCCTGCACGCCAGCGGCCACGCCTGCAGCACGACGGCTTCGGCATTTTTGCTGACCTGGAAGCTGCACCCGCTTGCGATCATACCCTCGGCGCTGCTGATCGCCGCCGTGTACCGCTCCTCTTTGAAGCTCTCGCGCCACACGCTGCCACAGCTTCTGACCGGCTCGGCGGTCAGTCTGCTCGCCTGCGGCGTTGCGATCTCGGTCTACGGAACAGGATAATATCACCCCAACGCGCCAAGACGGCGCCGCGCAAAAGCGCGGCGCCGTCTTTCTGCTCTACTGCTTGTCGTGACACCGGCCATGCATGGCACAGTGCGCGCAGTTGCAGCCACAGGAGGACTTCCCCCGTTTTCTCTGCCGGATCAAATGGAGGGATATAGAGGTGACAATGGCAAGAAGAATGGCAGAGACAACGATAGTCGAAAGGTTTTCGGTGATCCAATGCAACATGAGAGTTCACTCCTTTGGAAGAAAAGTATCAATGGGAAAAACGGACCTTGGCGCTGAGCTTCGCCGCCTCCTTGTAGGGGCGGAACAGCAGGTAGAGCATCCCCGCAAGCGCCGCCGCGGCGGCGGCCAGCCCGATGGCGCTGGGACTGCCGGTGAGGGCCTTGCCGAACTGGTTGACCATCAGCGCTACGAGATAGGCAAAGCCGCACTGATAGCCGATGGCGAACCATGTCCACTTCGCGTTGTTCATCTCGCGTTTGATGGCGCCGATGGCGGCGAAGCAGGGCGCGCACAGCAGGTTAAAGACGAGGAAGGAATAGCCGCTGATCTGCGTGAAGGCCGCGCCGATCTCAGACCAACCGGCGGGATACAGGATGCCCATGGTACCGACGATGTTCTCCTTGGCGACAAGGCCGGTGATGGAGGCTACCGCCGCCTGCCAGCTGCCCCAGCCCAGCGGGACGAAGACCCAAGCCAGCAGACTGCCGATGCGGGCGAGAATGGAGGCGTCGATCTGCTCCTCAGAGAGCATCTGGAAGCTGCCGTCCACCCAGCCGAAGTAGGTGGTGAACCACACGAAGATGGTCGAGAGCAGGATGATCGTGCCGGCCTTTTTGATGAAGCTCCAGCCCCGCTCCCACATGGAGCGCAGCACATTGCCGACGGTCGGCCAGTGGTAGGCGGGCAGCTCCATGACGAAGGGCGCGGGCTCCCCGGCGAACATCTTCGTCTTTTTGAGCATGATGCCGGAGATAATGATGGCAGCCATGCCGACGAAGTAGGCGGAGGTAGCGACCCACGCGGCGCCGCCGAAGATCGCGCCCGCGATCATGCCGATGAAGGGCACTTTCGCGCCGCAGGGGATAAAGGTCGTAGTCATAATGGTCATGCGGCGGTCGCGCTCGTTTTCAATGGTGCGCGAGGCCATCACGCCGGGGATGCCGCAGCCGGTGCCGATGAGCATGGGGATAAAGCTCTTGCCGGACAGGCCGAACTTGCGGAACACGCGGTCGAGCACGAAGGCGATACGCGCCATGTAGCCGCAGGCTTCCAGGAAAGCCAGCATCAAAAACAGCACCAGCATCTGCGGCACGAAGCCGAGCACCGCGCCCACACCGGCCACGATGCCGTCCAAAATCAGGCCGTTGAGCCAGTCGGCGGTGCCGACGGCCTCCAGCGCGCCGCCAATGAGGACAGGTACGCCGGGCACCCACACGCCGTAGTCGGCGGGGTCAGGCTCATCAAAGCCGTTTTCCTCAAAATAACTGACGGCGTCCACATAGGTCATCTGGACAACATCGTCCATCTTGTCCGCGCCCTCGGGCAGCGCGTCGTAGTAGGCGGTCTTCTCGCTGACGGCAAGGGTCTCCTCGTCCTCCACTTCGACCGTGGCGGTATCTTCGGCGGGTTCAAAGCTTTTCAGCGCATCGAGCATGGCAGACGCGTCGAAACCTTCTTCCTCGGTGTCAAGGCCAACGAACGCATCGGCGGCCTCAGCCGCGGCAGTATACTCGTCGCTCGCCTCGCCGTAGGCGGCGGAGCCGATGCCGAGGAAGTGCCAGCCATCGCCAAACAGACCATCATTCGCCCAGTCGGTGGCCGCCGCGCCCACCGTCACCATAGAGATGTAGTAAACCAAAAACATGACCACCGCGAAGATGGGCAGGCCCAGCCAGCGGTTGGTGACGACCTTATCGATCTTGTCGGACGCGGAGAGCGCGCCGATGTTTTTCTTCTGATAGCAGCCCTTGATGAGCTGTGCAATGTAGATATAGCGCTCGTTGGTGATGATGCTCTCCGCGTCGTCGTCCAGCTCGGTTTCGGCGGCTTGGATGTCTGTTTCGATGTGGGCCATCGTTTCGGCGGGGATACGGAGCGTTTCGAGTACCTTGTCGTCGCGCTCAAAAATTTTGACGGCGTACCAGCGCTGCTGTTCCTCGGGCAGACCGTGGACCGCCGCCTCCTCGATGTGGGCGAGGGCGTGCTCCACAGGGCCGGAGAAGGTGTGCATGGGGACGGTCTTGGTTCCCTCGGCGGCTTTCACGGCGGCCTCGGCAGCCTGCATCACGCCGTCGCCCTTGAGCGCGGAGATCTCCACGATCTCGCAGCCCAGTTCACGGGACAGCTCCGCCACATTGATTTGGTCGCCGTTCTTGCGCACCACGTCCATCATGTTGATGGCGATGACCACCGGGATGCCCAGCTCCGTAAGCTGGGTGGTGAGATAGAGATTGCGCTCCAAATTCGTGCCGTCGATGATGTTCAAAATAGCGTCGGGGCGCTCGGCGATGAGATAGTTTCGGGCGACGACCTCCTCCAGCGTGTAGGGGGAGAGGGAATAGATGCCCGGCAGGTCCATAATGACCACATTATCGTGCCGTTTCAGCCTGCCCTCCTTCTTCTCCACGGTGACGCCCGGCCAGTTGCCCACGAACTGGTTCGAGCCGGTCAGCGCGTTGAACAGCGTTGTCTTGCCGCTGTTCGGATTGCCCGCAAGGGCAATTTTGATCTGCTTTTCCATGCTTCTCGCTCCTTTTGGTTTGAGTGCTTTAACCGCGCCTCAAAAAATTATTCGACCTCGATCATTTCGGTGTCGGCCTTGCGCAGGCTCAATTCATAGCCGCGCACGGTGACCTCCATGGGGTCGCCCAGCGGGGCGACCTTGCGGACGAACACCTCCGTCCCGCGGGTGATGCCCATATCCATGATGCGGCGCCTGACAGGGCCCTCGCCGTGCAGCTTCACGACCTTGGCGGTCTCGCCGATGGGAATATTTCGCAGTGTTTTCATCGTTTTCTCCTCCTGCTTCAAAGCATAATGATCGTTCAAATCATGATCTTGCGCGCCATCTCTTCGCTGATGGCAACGCGGGACTCCTTGATCTTGACGATGAGGTTTCCGCCCAGCGACGCGACCACCGTGGCGGTCCCGCCGGGGACAAAGCCGAGGTCCTCCAGATGCTTTTTGACCTCGGGGTCTCCGCCCACGCGCAAAATCAACTGTTCCTCGCCGACATTGGCAAGTGCAAGCGGCATCATGTTCTATCCCTCCCGTCTTTGGTTTGTTTTGGCTAACCTGACAGACATATGGAAACGCCGAAACAGTGGGCCGTTCCCACACTGCACAAGTTAGCTATCTCTAACTTTCGCAGTGAGTTTAATATATCTAACCTATTTTGTCAAGGGCTTTTTGAAAAATATTTCCGCGCGGCGGCCGCCCGCTTTGCGGGAAGGGAAAAAATCCGAAGCGTCTTTTGCGCAAGCGCTTTATTTTTTCATATTTATATGATATACTTTATTTCACTGTGTCCGGCCGCCGTGCCGCACCGTTACACATGAAAGAACCGCCGCGGAAAACCGCCGCGACGGCAAGAAGATAAAGGAGGTACCCGTTTTATGTCCGTACTGAAGGCCGCGCGGCTTTCCAAAAAACCGCCGCTGAACCAGCAGGAGCTCCGCCAGCTCGACGCTTACTGGCGCGCTGCAAACTACCTGACCGCCTGCCAGCTCTACCTGCTCGATAACCCCCTGCTCGAGCGCCCGCTCAAAAAGAGCGACCTCAAGCAGACCATCGTCGGTCACTGGGGCACCTGCCCGGGCCAGAACTTCATCTACACGCACTTAAACCGCGTCATCAAGCGCGACGACCTCGATATGATCTACCTCTCAGGCCCGGGCCACGGCGGCAACGCCATGGTCGCGCAGGACTGGCTCGACGGCAGCTACACCGAGGTCTACCCCAACATCACCCGCGATAAGGAGGGGATGCAGAAGCTCTTCAAGCGATTTTCCTTCCCCGGCGGCATCCCGAGCCATGTCGCGCCCGAGACCCCCGGCTCCATTCACGAGGGCGGCGAGCTGGGCTACTCCCTCGCCCACGCCTTCGGCGCGGTGGCGGACAATCCCGACCTGATCGCCGCCTGCGTGGTCGGCGACGGCGAGGCGGAGACAGGACCGCTTGCGACCTCGTGGCACGGCAACAAGTTCATGAACCCCATCACCGACGGCGCGGTGCTGCCGATTTTGCACCTCAACGGCTTCAAGATCGCCAACCCCACCATCTTCTCCCGCATGAGCCACGGGGAGGTCGAGAGCTTCTTCCGTGGCTGCGGCTGGGAGCCGCGCTTTGTCGAGGGCGATGAGCCCATGGCAATGCACCAGCAGATGGCCGCGGCGCTCGACTGGGCGATCCGCGAGATCAGGCGCATCCAGCGCACCGCGCGCAAGAGCGGCGAGGCGAAGCGCCCGCGCTGGCCGATGCTCGTGCTGCGTACCCCCAAGGGCTGGACGGGGCCGAAGGAGGTCGACGGCCTGCCCGTCGAGGGCTGCTGGCGCGCCCATCAGGTGCCCATCTCTCTTGGCGCGGACACTGACCGCCACCTTGACGAGCTGGAGGAGTGGCTGCGCAGCTACAAGCCCGAGGAGCTCTTCAACGCCGACGGCACACCCGTCGAGCTGGTCGCCGCTTTCCCGCCGACGGGCAAGCGCCGCATGGGCGCGAACCCCCACACGAACGGCGGACTGCTGCTGCGCGACCTGCGCACGCCCGATTTCCGCGACTATGCCGTGGAGGTCAAGGCCCCCGGCGCGGTCGAGGCGCAGGATATGTATGTCCTCGGCACCTATGTGCGCGATGTGATGAAGCTCAATATGGACGCGCGCAACTTCCGCATCTTCGCGCCCGACGAAACGGCGTCAAACCGCTTACAGGCGGTCTTTGAGGTCACGGGCCGCCGCTTCCTCGACGAGCAGCTCCCGGGCATCGACGACCATCTCGACCCCGACGGCCGCGTGATGGACTCCCTGCTCTCCGAGCACTTCTGCGAGGGCTTTTTGGAGGGCTACCTGCTCACGGGACGCCACGGCTTTTTTGACAGCTACGAGGCGTTCATCCGCATCGTGGACTCCATGTTC
Source organism: Oscillibacter valericigenes (assembly GCF_021531315.1). Taxonomy (GTDB): domain Bacteria; phylum Bacillota; class Clostridia; order Oscillospirales; family Oscillospiraceae; genus Hominicoprocola. Next base: position 21,422 of record NZ_JAFBIQ010000008.1, read on the forward strand.
GCCCAGCACGCCAAGTGGCTCAAGATGTGCAGCGAGCTGCCGTGGCGGCAGGACATCGCCTCGCTCAACTACATCCTCGCCTCAAATGTCTGGCAGCAGGACCACAACGGCTTTACGCATCAGGACCCCGGCTTCCTCGACCATGCGGCCAACAAGAAGGCCGATGTCGTGCGCATGTATCTGCCGCCGGATGCCAACTGCCTGCTCTCCTGCTTTGACCACTGCATCAAAAGCCGCAACTATGTGAACATCATCGTGGCGAGCAAGCACCCGCGCCCCCAGTGGCTCACGATGGAGCAGGCGGTCAAGCACTGCTCGCAGGGCATCGGCATCTGGGGCTGGGCCTCGAACGATCAGGGGCAGGAACCGGATGTCGTCATGGCCTGCTGCGGCGATACGCCCACGCTCGAAACGCTCGCCGCCGTCAGCATCCTGCGCCGTGAGCTGCCGGAGCTGAAGCTCCGCGTGGTGAATGTGGTGGACCTGATGAAGCTCCAGCCGCACACCGAGCATCCCCACGGCCTGACCGACGAGGAGTACGACGGCCTGTTCACCAGGGATAAGCCCATCATCTTCGCCTACCACGGCTACCCCACGCTCGTCCACGAGCTGACCTACCGCCGCCACAACCGCAACCTCCATGTGCGCGGCTACAAGGAGGAGGGCACCATCACCACGCCCTTCGATATGCGCGTTTTGAACGACATCGACCGCTTTGACCTCGTCATCGACACGGTCCGCCGCCTGCCGCAGCTCGGCAACCGCGGCGCCTACCTCGTGCAGAAGATGCAGGATAAGCTCGTCGAGCACCGCCAGTACATCCGCGACAACGGCATCGACCTGCCCGAGGTGCGGAACTGGAAGTGGGAGGACGGCAGCGCCTCTTCGACATAAAAGAAGCATCACAGACCAAAAACAAATTCAGAAAAACAGGGAGGGACCAGACATGAAGCAGCATCGCATCCTTTTTCGGGCGCTGAGCGCGCTCCTTTGCCTCGGCCTCTGCGCGGCGCTGACGGCCTGCGGCAATCAGCGTGGGAACGACCCCGAGCCTACACAGGATAAGACCTACAACGACAGCCTCATTACCGAGGTGCTCAGTGAGGAGGGAACATTCACCGACGAATTCGATCAGGACTGGGACTACTCCTACTACATCCCGCAGCTTGTGAGCGACACGGCGGACGCCAAGGCGATCAACGCGGAGATCATGGGGAGCTTCGGCGACGATGTAGCCGCCGCGCTCGAGAGCATCTCCGCGTCACAGATGCCGCAAATCTACTTCGAGGACATCTCGTGGCGGAGCTGGTGGAACGACAGCCTGCTGAGCCTTTCCATTGAGGCCGCGGGCTGGGTCGACAACATGAGCTATCAGGTCTATCACTACGATTTCGCAAGCGGCAAGCGGCTGACAAACGCGCAGGTGCTCGACCGCTTCGATGTGGACGAGGCCGACTTCCTTGCCGCTCTGCGCCGCGCGGCGGCGCAGACCTACGACGCCGCCTACGCGCCGTGGGGCGTGCCCGAGCTCTCGCCGGACGACGAAAACTTCGGCCCCATGTGCATCGAGCTGGCCTCGATGCGCGCGTGGACGGTCGCGGCGGAAAATTATGAGCTGGAGAGCGCCATGTTCTGCCCGAACGGCGACGGCACCTTCCTCGCCTTCCAACCCGTCGGCTCGGTGGCGGGCGCAAGCTGGTACTACAAGGAGATGACCGTGAAGCCCGCTGAGAGCGAGTGGCAGACCGGCGGGGCACAGTCCGGCTATGGCTTTGTGAGCGCGGTTTTGAACGATGACGGTCCTGCGGTCTATTTCACGCGGCACAGCGACGGTATGTTCGACAGCGAGGAATACCGCCCCTATGTCGGCTTTTCCTACGATATGGAGTATCCCATCGACGGCTGCTACGGCGACTATGAGGATGTTTTTGTCGGCACCTTCGGAAACGGAATGGAGCCCTACGCCTTCCTTCTCACCAAGGATGGCACAGTGGAGTATGTGAACATCTTCCGCGGCTTTGAAAGCGGCATCCTCTGCTCCGGCGGCCCGCTCTACGGGCTGGGCGAGATCGTCGGCTTTGAAAACGGCGAGCGCGAGGGCGGGTATGAAGAAGGCTGCCAGACCGTGTACGCCGTGGACAAGAGCGGCGCGCGGTACGACCTCGCCACGCGCATCATAGCGATGTCCAATTCCATGCCCTACATGGTCACCGGCGACTGGCGCGCCGAGGTCACCCACCGCGTGGACGGCGGCGGCAGCTATACGGGTACTTACGATCTCTCCTTCAGCGAAAACGGCTTTACGAGTGTGGAGGATGTGATGGAGGATGCGTGCGTCCTCCTCTGTGGCGGCTACTGCTCCTACCTTGGCATGACGGAGCAGGGGATGTTTTACAGCTTTAACCTCTACAACGGCAGCGAGGCGAGGGACGGCACCTTCACCCTTGATTTCTACGACAGCTGGAGCGACACGCTGCTTGTCGCCCCCGTTTCCGGCGTGAACCTCTTCGACGCCCCCGAGGGCGGCTGCACCGCCTTTACCCGCCTCTACGGCTGAGCGCGCGGCGAAATGAGAGAAAAATTGGGAAAAACGGGAACTTTTTCCCGCTTTTGAGCGTCAAACCCTTCAGAGACCCCAAATAAAAGATCGAGGTGACGGAAGATGAAAAGAACGCTTGCCCTTTTTCTCAGCGTGCTGCTGCTCCTTGCCCTGCTCACGGGCTGCGGCAGCAAGTCGGCGCCGCGCGACAGCGCCGCCGGCAGCGACTACATGATGACCAACCAAAGCTACGCCAAAACGGACGATAGCTTCGCCTACGACGAGCCGGAGCTCCCGACGCCCGACGCCGAGAACGGCTATTGGGACGGCGGTGAAAGCCAGACGCTCACCGGCGGCATGACCGCTCCGGGCGACGCGAAGATGATCTACCGCGCGAGCATCGATGTGCAGACGCAGGACTACGCGACGAGCGAGACCGCCATCACCGAGCTTGTGAAGTCCTGCGGCGGCTACTTTGAGAGCAAAAGCCTGAGCAATCGCTCGAGCGGCTACCGCTACGGCGAATTTGCCGTGCGCGTCCCCGCGAAGGAGTATGAGCGCTTCTGCGCTCAGGTCGGCACGCTCTGCCATGTCACCTATATGTCCTCCTCGGCGGAGAACATCACCGAGGCGTACTACGACACCGACTCTCGCCTCAAGACCGCGCAGATCAAGCTCGAGCGCTTACAGGAGCTGCTCTCGAAGGCGGACAACATGGCGGACATCATCACCATCGAGAGTGCCATCAGCGAAACGGAGTACACCATCGAGTATCTCTCCGGCGAGCTGCGCCACTATGACGCGCTGGTGGACTACGCCACCGTCTACCTCACGCTCAGCGAGACCTACAAGCTCGACGAAAACGCCAACGCGCCGCTGACCTTCTCCCAGCGCATCGCGCGCTCTTTTACGGACGGTCTGCGCGCCGCGGGCGAGTTCTTTGAGGAGCTGATCCTCTTCTTGGCGGGCAGCTGGATCTTCCTGCTGGTGCTGGCGGCGGTCATCGTCGTGCTCGTGCGTGTGCTGCGCAGAAAGCCGCTCCTTCGCAGAAGGAGCAAAAAGCTCCCCACCGCCGAGGAGACGAAAAGCGAAGAAAAATAAGGAGAAATGCCCATGAAACTCACCTGGCTCGGCCATTCCTGCTTTGCCGTCGAGAGCGGCGGCTGCCGCATTGTGCTCGATCCCTATACGGTCGAGAGCTATCCGCCGCTGCATGTTGCCGCGAACGAGGTGCTCTGCTCGCACCATCACCGCGACCACGACTTTGTCGAGGCCGTGACGCTCGCGCCGCGAGGGGACAGCCCCTTCACGGTGCGGATGGTCGAGACCTTCCACGACGACCAGGGCGGCGCCTTGCGCGGGACGAACACCGTGCACCTTCTCGCCGCCGAGGGCTTGCGCGTCGTCCATCTCGGCGACCTCGGCCACGAGCTGAGCGAGGCGCAAATCGCGCCGCTGCGCGGCTGCGACGCGCTGCTGCTGCCGGTCGGCGGCTACTACACCATCGACGCGCAGACTGCCAAGCGCATCGCGGACGCCCTCGCGCCGCGCGTGATCGTGCCGATGCACTACCGCCACGGTAGCCATGGCTACGATGTGATCGCCACGGTGGAGGATTTCCTGCGGCTCTATCCCGCGTCCGCGGTGCAGCGGCTCGACGGAAACTCCTTCGAGCTGACCGCCGACGCCCCGCGCGGCGTGGTCGTGCCGAAGTTCGCGGACTGATACCAATACGAGAAAAAAGGGAGCGAAGGATTTTTCCTTCGCTCCCTTTTTTCGTTGCTCTTCAGAACCACTTCTTCTCCTGTGCCTTCGTGAGCACAAAGGGCAGCAGCTCCTCGCGGTCAAGCACCGTGGTGTGGCGCGCGGCTCGCTCGCGCAGGCCGCGCAGATTTTTCGGCGCGGGAATACCTGTGAGGCGTTCGAGCTGCGCCATGACGGCGAACTCGTCGCCCTCGGCGCGCTCGCCGAGCCCCTCGAGCACGGCGGCGGGGAACTTGTAGGGCGAGGCGGTGGAGAGCACCACGACCGGCGCATGGTCGGGATTTTCCGCCTTGTACTGCTGCGCGACGCTCCACGCGACGGCGGTGTGCGTGTCGCAGAGATAGCGGTGCTCCCGCCAGACCCTGCCGATGGTCTGCTTCGTTTCCGCGTCGTCACAGCAGCCCGCCCAGAAGAGGGAGCGGATCTTATCCCGCAGCTCCGCGGGGACCTCATACGCGCCATCCTCGGTGAGCTGGCGCATCAGCCCTGCCACCAGCTCCTCGTCGCCGGAGAGCAGGAACAGCAGCCGCTCGAGGTTGCTGGACACTAAAATGTCCATCGACGGCGAGCTTGTGAGGTAGAACGGGCGCTTTTTATCATAGCGGCCCGTGCGGATGAAGTCCGTGAGGACATTGTTCGCGTTGGACGCGCACACGAGTGTGCCGACAGGCAGTCCCAGCTCGCGGGCAAAGTATCCGGCAAGGATGTCGCCGAAGTTGCCGGTGGGCACGACATAATCCACCTTGTCCCCGGCCTTGACCGTGCCGCGGCTTACAAGATCGGCGTAGGCGCGGAAGTAGTAGACCACCTGCGGGGCGAGGCGGCCGATGTTGATGGAGTTCGCGCTCGACAGCCGCACGCCCTTGCCCGCGAGCAGCCCCTCGCCGCCGACCTTGGCAAAAACCTGCTTCACGGCGGTCTGTGCGTCGTCGAAGTTGCCGCGCACAGCAGCGACGCAGGTGTTGTCCCCGCCCTGCGTGACCATCTGCGCCTTCTGCACGGCGGACACGCCGCCGTCGGGATAAAAGACGATGATCCTCGTGCCCGCGACGTCGCAGAAGCCCTCCATCGCGGCCTTGCCGGTGTCGCCGGAGGTCGCGGTGAGGATCAGAATTTCGTCGTCCACGCCGCATTTCTTCTTCGCCGCCGTCATCAGGTGCGGCAGCATCGAGAGCGCCACATCCTTGAAGGCGCTCGTGGGGCCGCGGAACAGCTCGAGCACCGTGTCCTCGCCGACCGAAACGGTGGGCGTCAGGTCCTCGGTCTCGAATTTGCCGGTGTAGGCGGCATGGACGAGCTGCGCCATCTCCTCGTGCGTGAAATCGGGCAGCAGCGCGCACAGGATCTCCGTCGCCATGCCCTGCGTGGAGAGCGTCAGGCAGTGCCGCCAGTCAAAGTCCAGCCCCGCAAGGGTCGGCATGGCGTACAGCCCGCCGTCAGGGGCAAGACCGTTTAAGATCGCCTCGGCGCTCGTGGCGGTGAGGGCAGCGTTTCGTGTGCTTTGATACTTCATCTATAAAACCTCCGCTTTCGGAATTTTTCAATTCGCCGTTTCAAAAAGTTTTTTCATTTTCCTATTGCATTTCGACAAAGCCCATGTTATATTGTTCCCATCAAAAAGTCAAGTGTCTTTTTCTCGTGGACATTTCCGTGTAAAATGCACAAAGCGTCCGCACTTGACGGATTTCACAAAAGAAAGGTGGGCAACCACGATGAATATTGCTTTACTCGGCTTCGGCACCGTCGGAAGGGCCTTCTATGAACTCGCGCTCGGGCGCGGGGATCTTCGTGTGACGACCGTTTTATCCCGTCGGGCGCGTCCAGAGCTCCGCTGCACCGTGACCGACCGCTTTGAGGACATTCTCCGCGACCGCTCGATCGATACGGTGGTCGAGGTCATGGGCGGGCTGGAGCCGGCATACGGCTATCTCTGTGAGGCCATGCGCGCGGGCAAGCACATCGTCACGGCGAACAAGCAGCTCATGTGCGCGCATTATGACGAGCTTCTGACGCTGGCGCAGGAGTGCGGCGTGTCGCTGCGCTGCACGGCGGCGGCGGGCGGCGGCATCCCGTGGCTCACCTCGCTCTCCCGCGCGGCGCGGCTCGACGAGCTCACCGCCGTCGGCGGCATCCTGAACGGCACGACGAACTATATGCTCTCGGCCATGACGGCCTCCGGCACCGATTATACCACCTGCCTGCGCGAGGCGCAAGCGCTCGGTTACGCCGAGGCCGATCCCACTGCCGATGTGGAGGGCTACGACGCGCGGCGCAAGCTGGTGCTCAGCGCGAACCTCGCCTTCGGCGTCTCGGTGCGCGAGGAGGAGATCCCCTGCTTCGGCATCTCGAGCGTGGACGCCGCGGACTTCGCCGCGTGGCGCGAGATGGGCAGGGTCTGCAAGCTCTTTGTCCGCGCCGAGCGGCACGACGGGCGCATCTCCGCCTTCGTCTGCCCCACGCTCTTTCCCACCGCGTCTCCGGTCGCGCAGACAAACGGCACGGGCAACCTCGTCACGCTGCGCGGCGCGCGCTTCGGTGAGCTGAGCTTTTCGGGCGCGGGCGCGGGCGGCTATCCCACCGGCAGCAGCGTTTTGAGCGACTGCGTGGACATCGCCGAGGGCTGCCCGAGCTTTTATGTCACGCGCCACGAGCCGAAGCCCATCGACAATTCCGCGGCGGTCAGCCGCTTCTACCTGCGCACGGGGGATGGCGGCACCTGCACCGGGCCGATCACCGTCGCCGAGGCGTTCGCGCGCATCGAGCGCGCACGCGGCGAGCAGGTATTCTTAGCAAGGCTCGAGGAGGAGTGAAGAAGATGCTCAAGGTTCTCAAATTCGGCGGCTCGTCGCTCGCCGACGCACAGCAGTTCGCCAAGGTCAAGGCCATCGTCGAGGCCGACGAGGCCCGCCGCGTGGTCATCGTCTCTGCGCCCGGCAAGCGCTTTTCCGGCGACCACAAGATCACCGACCTTTTGTACCTCTGCGCCGCGCACATCCAATACGGCGTGAGCTGCGAGGATATTTTCAATATGATCCGTATGCGCTACCTTGAGATCGCGCGCGACTGCGGATTGAAGTCCGACCTCAACGCCGACTTCGACGCGCTGTGGGAGCGGATGCAAAGCGGTGTCGAGAAGGACGAGCTGGCCTCGCGCGGCGAATACTTCTCCGCGCGGCTCATGGCCGAGTACCTCGGCTGCGAGTTCCTCGATGCTGCCGGATGGGTGAAATTCAAGCTCGACGGCACAGTGGACACCGACGCGAGCTATGAGGCGCTGCGCCGCGCGGCGGGTGAGCGCCGCGTGGTCATTCCGGGCTTTTACGGCGTGATGCCCGACGGGCGCATCCGTACCTTCTCCCGCGGCGGCAGCGACATCACCGGCGCGCTCGCCGCGGCCGCGCTGGACGCCGATGTGTACGAAAACTGGACGGATGTGTCGGGCATCCTGATGGCCGACCCGCGCATCATCGAAAACCCCGCGCCGATCCGCCACCTCACCTACGGCGAGCTGCGCGAGCTGAGCTACATCGGCGCGCAGGTGCTTCATGAGGGCACCATCTTCCCCGTGCATGAGAAGAATATCCCGCTCAACATCCGCAACACCAACGAGCCGGACCACCCCGGCACGACCATTTTGGAGAGCATCAAGGAGGACGCGAACGACGGCAGCTTTATCACCGGCATCGCGGGCAAGAAGGGCTTCTCCGTCATCACCATCGCCAAGACCGGCATGTCCGGCGAGCCGGGCACGCTGGTGAAAATTCTGGCGATCCTCGCCAAGCACGAGGTCAATGTCGAGTACATCCCCTCCGGCATCGACATCGTTTCGCTCGTCGTCGAGAGCCAAAAGGTCTCCAAGCGCCTCTACACCATGCTGGGCGAGCTGCAAAAAGAGGTGCAGCCGAATAAGATAACGGTAACGGAGCATATCGCGGTCGTCGCGGCGGTCGGTCGGAAGATGGCGTACCGCCCCGGCGTATCCGGCAAGATCTTCGCCAAGCTCGGCGAGAACGGCGTGAACATCCGCATGATCACGCAGGGCCCCGAGGAGCTGAACATCATCGTCGGCGTGGAGGAAAAGGACTTCGAGCAGACCATCCGCGTGCTGTACGACAGCTTTGTCAAGGAACATATTGAAGGGAAGAGAGGATAACAGCATGAAGCTTTATAACATCGGCATCCTCGGCGCGACGGGCGCTGTGGGACAGGAAATGATGAAAATTCTTTTGGAGCGCAGCTTCCCCGTCGGCGCGCTGCGCCCCATCGCCTCCGCGCGCAGCGCGGGCGGCACGATCGACTTCGGCGGCAGGCCCTGCACGATCGTCGAGGCGTCGGACGATGCCTTCGAGGGTCTCGACATCGTTCTCGGCGCGGCGGAAAACGACATCGCCGAGCGCTTTGCCCCCGCCATCGTCAAGGCGGGCGCGGTGTTCGTGGACAACTCCAGCGCCTTCCGCCTCGATCCCAAGGTGCCGCTGGTCATCCCCGAGATCAACCCCGAGGATGTGAAGCACCACAGCGGCATCATCTCCAACCCCAACTGCACCACCATCGTCACCCTCGTCGCCATCCATGCGCTCGCAAAGGAGAGCCCCATCGAGAGCATCGTCGCCAGCTCCTATCAGGCGGTCTCCGGCGCGGGCAAGAACGGCATCGACGAGCTCTATAACGAGGTCGCGGCGCTCGCCCACGGAAAGAGCTTCGAGCCGAGGGTGTTCCAGTATCAGATCGCCTACAATGTCATCCCCCAGATCGGCGGCGAGGCGTACAGCGGCTACACAAGTGAAGAGATGAAGCTCCAGAATGAGGGCCGAAAGATCCTCCACCTGCCCGAGATGAAGGTCAGCTGCACCTGTGTGCGTGTGCCGGTGGTGCGCAGCCATTCGGTCTCCGTCGTGCTGCGCACGAGGGAGAAGATCAGCGTCGAGCACGCGCGCGAGCTGATCGCCGCCGCACCAGGCTGCCGTCTGACGGACGACCTGGCAAGCAAGATCTATCCCATGCCGCTCGACACCTCCGATCAGGACCTTGTTTTCGTCGGCCGCATCCGCGACGATCTCACCGACGAGCGCGGGCTGAACCTCTGGTGCTGCGGCGACCAGGTCCGCAAGGGCGCGGCGACCAACACCGTGCAGATTGCGGAGCTGCTGCTGGAAAAGTGACCCTTCCGCTGTCTGAATACACCACCAGGGGCGCCGCGGCGCCATGAAAGGCTGATCTCACATGAAGCGTTCCTCCGGCATCCTGCTGCCGATCTCCTCGCTCCCCTCGCCCTACGGCATCGGCGCCTTCGGCAGGGCGGCTTATGACTTCGCCGACTTTCTCCACGCGGCGGGGCAGAGCTATTGGCAGCTTTTGCCGCTCGGCCCCACGAGCTGCGGCGACTCGCCCTATCAGAGCTTTTCGACCTTCGCGGGCAACCCCTATTTCATCGACCTCGACCTGCTCGTCGAGGACGGGCTGCTCACAAAGTGGGAGGTGACGGACTGCGCGTGGGGCGCGGAGCCGCGCTATGTGGACTACGGCAGGCTCTACGAGGGCCGTTTTCCCCTGCTCGCGCGTGCCAAGGCGCGCGGCTGGGCGCGCGACCGCGCGGCGGTCGCCGCCTTCGAGGCGGAAAACAGCCGCTGGCTCCCCGACTACGCGCTCTTTATGGCGCTCAAGCGGCACTTCGGCATGAAGGCGTGGACCGAATGGCCCGACGAGGGAGCGCGGCTGCACAGGCCCGACGCGCTGGAGCGCTATCGCGCCGCGCTGCGCGAGGAGGTGGAGCTCTTTACCTACCTCCAGTTCCTCTTCTTCCGCCAGTGGAGTGCGCTGAAGTCCTATGTCAACAGCCTCGGCCTCCGCATCATCGGCGACCTTCCCATCTATGTAGCGATGGACTCCGCCGATGTGTGGAGCGAGTCGGAGAACTTCCGCCTCGACGAGCGCGGCGTACCGGTCGAGGTCTCCGGTGTGCCGCCGGACTATTTCAGTGCCGACGGCCAGCTTTGGGGCAACCCGCTCTACGACTACGAGGCCATGCAGCGCGACGGCTTCGCGTGGTGGATCCGCCGCGTCGGCGGGGCCGCGCGGCTCTACGATGTCGTCCGCATCGACCATTTCCGCGGCTTTGCGAGCTACTGGGCGGTGCCCTACGGCGAAACGACCGCGAAAAACGGCCGTTGGGTGAAGGGCCCCGGTATGGCGCTCGTCGGCGTGCTGACCAACTGGTTCCATGACCTTGCCTTCATCGCCGAGGACCTCGGCGCTCCCGCGCAGGAGGTCACGCAGCTCCTTGCCGACTCGGGCCTTCCCGGCATGAAGGTGCTGGAGTTCGCCTTCGATCCGCGCGAGCCGAGCAGTCACCTGCCGCACCGCTGCGGCGAAAACTGCGTCTGCTACACCGGCACGCACGACAACGCCCCACTCGCCCTTTGGCGCACGGAGGCGGGCGGCGCGGAGCTCGCCCTCGCCGAGCGCTACCTCGGCCTCAACGAGCGCGAGGGCTTCGAGCGCGGCATGATCCGCGGCGGCATGGGCTCGGTGGCAAGGCTCTTCATCGCGCAGATGCAGGACTGGCTCGGCCTCGGCGCGGGCCACCGCATGAATGTCCCCGGCACGGGCCGCGGCAACTGGGCGTGGCGCCTGCTTCCCGGTGAGGCGAGCGCAAGGCTCGCCGAAGAGATCCGCGATCTGACCCGCCTCTACGAAAGACTCCCCTGAAATAACGGCAGCAGCCGCACCCTATTCGGTGCGGCTGCTGTTTTTGCGAGAGCAGGGGAAAGTTACAGCACCTTATCCAGAAAGCTCACGAGCCGCGGGCTTTCGGGGTGCGCAAACAGCTCATGCGAGGGCTTATCCTCCTCGATGTGGCCGCCGTCTAAGAAGATGGTGCGGTCGCTGACCTCGCGCGCGAAGCGCATCTCGTGCGTCACGACGATCATCGTCATGCCGCTCTCGGCAAGGTTCTTCATCACATCGAGCACCTCGCCGATCATCTCGGGGTCGAGGGCGCTGGTCGGCTCGTCGAAGAGCATGACCTCGGGGTCCATCATCAGCGAGCGCACGATGGCGATGCGCTGCTTCTGCCCGCCGGAGAGCTGGCTCGGATAGGCGTCCGCACGGTCGGCAAGTCCCACGCGGCCGAGCAGCTCAAGCGCCTTGGCCTCCGCCGACTCCTTCGCCATGCCCTTGATGCGCACGGGCGCGGCGGTGAGGTTTTTCATCACATTCATGTTGTTGAAGAGGTTGAACTGCTGAAACACCATGCCCATCTTCTGCCGGTGCGCGTCGATGTGCTTACTTTGCCCCTTGGCGCAGAGGTCCACGCCGTCGAAGAGGATATGACCCGAGGTCGGCGTTTCCAGCAGGTTCAGACAGCGCAGGAAGGTGCTCTTTCCGCCGCCCGAGGGGCCGATGATGGATACGACCTCGTTCCTTTCAAAGTCCACGCTGATGTGTCGGAGGACCTCCAACCGATGAAAGCTCTTGCACAGGTCCACGACCCGAAGGATCTTCTCACCTGCCATGGTTCATCCTCCTTTCCGCCAGCGCGATCAGCCGCCCTCCGGTGAAGGTCATCGCAAAGTAGCAAAGCGCCGCGATGGCAAGGCAGGCAAGGCTCTTGTAGGTCAGCGCGATGACGTCGTTCGTGCGGAATATCAGGTCGGCGATGCCGATGACCGAAACGATGGACGACTCCTTGATGACCGTGACGAACTCATTGCCGAGCGCGGGGAGAATATTCCTGACCGCCTGTGGCAGCACGACAAGGCGCATCGCCTGACTGTGGCTGAAGCCGACGCTGCGCGCGGCCTCCATCTGCCCGTAGTCGACTGCCTGCACGCCCGAGCGGATGATCTCGGCGACATAGGCGCAGCTGTTGATGCTCATGGCGATGATGCCGGCGGCAAAGCGCGAAAAGTTCGGGATCCACGAAATGTCAGGCAGCGTAAAGCCGGCCATCGGAAGGCCGTAGAAAATGAACATGAGCTGCACCATCAGGGGGGTCCCGCGGATGAACTCGATGTAGGCGACCGCCAGCCACCTGAGCGGCAGGATGCGGCTCATGCGCATACCGGACATGAGCGTGCCGAAGATCGTGCCGAGGAGCACGGTGAAGGCCGCGATGATGAGCGTATTGACGATGCCCTCTTCAAAAAAGCTGTGGTAGCGAACGATGAGCTTTCCCATCGTCTGAATGAATTCCATGGGGACTCCTCCTCAAAGAACTGCGCTCTTCGCCGCCGAAACGGCGAAGAGCGCAGCTTGCGTTTTTGCGGCTTGCCCGCACCTCACAGGCCGAGGCTCGCGGCGAGGGCGACGGCGTCGTCGTAGGCCTTCTGATAGCTGCCGTCTGCGACGACCTTGTTGATGACCTCGTTTACGGCCTCGACCAGCTCCTCGTTGCCCTTGGCGATGACGACGGACTTACCGAAGGAGGCTTCCTCGGCGGTGAACGCGAAGTTGGAGACCTCAAGACCGCCGTTGCTGGTGGCGACGAGCGCCTCACCGACCGCCTGATCGACGACAAGGCCCGCGATGTTGCCGTTTTGCACCTCAAGGGCGAGGGCGGGATACTTCTCCAGCTCGAAAAGCTCGCTCTCGGGCAGCGCGGACAGGATCAGCTGAGACTGGATGGTGCCCTTCTGCGCGCCGACCTTCTGCCCCGCAAGGGACTCCTTGGTGGAATACTTGTCGGCGTTGCCGGCCTTGACGATCAGCAGCTGCGCGCTGGTCTCGTAGAGGTCGCTGAAGTCGATCTCCTCGGCGCGCTCGGGGGTATTGGTAAAGGCGGCGATGCCGAGGTCGACCTGGCCTGACTGGACGGCGGGGATGATGCCGTCAAAGGCCATGTCCACGACCTCCAGCGTAACGCCGAGGCTGTCGGCGATCTGCTGGGCCAGCCACATATCGCAGCCTGCAAAGTTGGCGTCAAGATCCTTGAACTCATAGGGGGCGTACTGGGCCTCGGTGCCGACCACGAGCTTGCCCTTGGACTTGATCTTCTCAAGCAGGGTGGCGGGCTCGGCAGGCTGCTCCTGTTGTTGCTGCGTGTCGCTGTTCTCAGGCTCCTGCGTTTTCTCCTTCTTGCCGCAGCCGACCATCGCCGATAGCAGCATCGCTGTGCCGAGAGACAGCGCCAGCAGCTTTTTCATCATGTTGCAGTGTTTCATTTTGTCCTCCGTTCCGTGCATTTGTATGCGCGTTTTCGTATTTGATGCGGATAATTATACCAACTGGAACGGATTTGTAAATAGACGCCTCAACTGACAATAATGAAAAGTTATCCAGTATTTTCGTGCAAATTATGCAAAAGGCGGAGAAGGACGCTCAGAACGACAGCGCTTCCATGCGGTCGAAGGCAGCCTTTAACCGATGCATATCAACGGTGCAGGCGATACGAAAATGCCCCGCGCCGCTCACGCCGAAGGGTGTGCCGGGGCTGACCAGAAGGTGCGCCCTCTCCAGCAGAAGGGAGCAGAAGGTCTGCTCGTCCAGACCCGTCTTTTCCACACCGGGGAAGAGGTAGAAGGTCCCTTTCGGCCGCACAAGGCTGAGATAGGGGATTTTTTCGATGCGGTCCGCGGCGTAGAAAATGCGGTCGCGGTAGGCGGCGATGTACTTTTCCCGAATTTCCCTGCGCATGGCGAGGGCTTGAATGGCGGCGCGCTGGGAGATCGAGGGCGCAGAATAGATGAGCGCACCATTGATCGTATTCAGCACCGCTATAAGATCGGATTCGGCGATAATAACGCCCACGCGCCAGCCCGTCATCAAAAAATTTTTGGAAAAGCTGTTGAGCGTGATGGTGCGCTCGGCCATGTCGAGCAGCGTGCGCAGCGGGCGGAAGTCGCCCTCGTAGAGATAGGTGGTGTAGATCTCGTCGGCGGCGACGAGCAGGTCGTGCTCCCGCGCGACGCGCGCGAGCATTTCAAGCGTTTCCGCGCCGTAGGCCATGCCGGTTGGGTTCGTGGGATTGTTGAAAATGATGGCCTTGGTGCGCGGCGTGACGGCCGCGCGCAGGCGCGCCTCGTCGATGGCATAGCCCTCGCCCGCATAGGTCGGCACCTCGACGCATACGCCGCCAGCCAGCTCGATCTGCGCGCGATACATGGGGAAATAGGGCGAAAAAACGATGACCTCGTCGCCGGGGTCGAGGATGGCGAGCATCACGAGCGCCATGCCGAGACAGCTCGACGCGCTCACGAGCACCCGATCGCGCGCAAGGCTCTGACCGAAATCCTCCTCCCACGCGCGGCAGACCGCGCCAATCAGCTCGGGGTCGCCCTTGGGGTCGCCGTAGTGCGTGTGGCCGGCCCGCGCATCGCGGAAGGCGGCGCCGATGATGGCCTCGTCGGTGGTGAAATCGGTGTCGCCGATGCTCAGGTCGATGATGTCCTTGTACTTGGCGAGCGCCGCGGTGTCGAGCGACAGGCTCGCGCCGCCGCTGCCCTGAAACCGCTTGGCGATATAGCTGCGCTTCATGTCCGGAGACCTCCTTAATGTGCGGAATGACGGTCGAGCCGTTCGGAATAACATAGATGGATTTGCCCTCTAACTGCGCTGCGTCGAGCAGAGAGGATATATCGGAAAAAGCCTCAATACCCATCGGCGCGACCGACGACGGAGCAATGCTCGAATAGAGCAGGATGCGGTAGCGCTGCGCCTGCTCGCAGTTGAGGAAAAAGATGTAGCCCGCGACGGTGAAGTGCTCGCGCAGCCGCCGCTCGATGGTGTCGGCGGCAAGGTCCTTGGCCCAGTCGAAATACTCGGCGGGGCCGCCGCCCTCGCGCGCCTCGATGAAGAGGATGAGCGTGCCGCCCAGCTTGAGGCCGGACTCCACATTGTCAATGGTCTTGGTGCCTTGATAGAGCGAGATGTCCTTCGGGAAGCCGCCGCAGCTCGTGATGACAACATCGGCCTTTTCGGGGATATCCACCCGATAGATGCGCTCCACCATGCGGCAGGCCGCCTCCCATGAGGAGAGGTAGTGACCCGAGAAGATGGCGGCGAGCTGCATCTGCGCGTTCATCACAAGACTGATGATGAAGAGGCTTTTCACCATGTCCGCCGCCTCGCACATATCCTCATGCAGCGGGTTGCCCTTGAGTATGCCGTTGCCGATGGCGGGATTGGAGCGCAGCGCCGCGGCATCAAGGGAGAAGGCGTGGTTGTGGAAGATGGTCTCGCGGCCGCTGATGCCCGGCAGGATGCTCTTGCGTCCGCCGCCGAAGCCCGCCATCACATGCTGCGTCACCGCGCCGAGACAGACCACAAGGTCGGCCTCCGCCGCCGTGCGGTTGATCTCGACCTTTGTGCCGTGCGGCGTGGTGCCGAGATAGACAAGGTCCTTCGCCTCACAGTCGTGGTTCTCGACCCTGACACGCTCGTAGACCGCGTCGGTCACGAGCGTGCGCAGCTCCTGCTCGTCGCCGCCGAGGTGTGTGCCGTTGGCGACGACGATGGTGATGTCCGCCTCGCGCACGCCGCAGCGCTCCATAAGATAGTCCACAAGGTGCGGGATCACAAGGTCCTGGCGCATCCAAAAGCGCGTCATGTCGCTCACGGCCAGCGCGACGGTGTCGCCGCCTCTGGCGCGCTCGCACAGCGGCGCGCTGTCGATCGGCGCGTCGAGCGAGGCCCACAGCGCCGCGCGAAGATCGGAAAGAGGGGCGACGGCGTTGCCGTGCAGCTCGCCGAGCACGGTTTTCTCGTCCAAGGGCAGCTCTACCGTGCCGTCGCCGTAGGGGAATGAATAGTTTTTCATCAAATCACTCCGTGCTGAAAATGAAATAATATGGCAGTATATGTCGAAATGGCACAAAAATCAAGAGTAAATATTCATAAATTTCAAAAGGGAGACGAGGGAAAATGGAGCAAACATTTCAAATGCGACTGCGGCGGAGACCGCAGGATATAGCATTTAGAAAAAATTCAAAATAGCTCTTGACAAGAGTGCGGGAATGGCTTAGTATCTATTTAGAAAAGCATCTAAATGCTTTGAGAGGGGTGAACGGCGTGGGCCTGAGCGAGACGATGAAGGCGCTGGGCGATCCGGTGCGGCGAGAGATTTTGAACCTGCTCAAGGGCGGGCGCATGACGGCGGGCGACATCGCGGGCCGCTTTGAGATGACGGCGGCGACGGTCTCCTACCACCTCTCGCAGCTCAAAAAGGCGGGACTTATTTATGAAAGCCGCGAGAAGAACTATATCTATTACAGCCTCAACGCCTCCGTTTTGGAGGAGGTGCTGCTGTGGTTACAGGATTTGAGGGGGGAGAGGGAACCATGAAGATAAACAAAAAAGAACTGCTGCTGACCTCGCTGGTCTGCCTGCTGCCGCTGCTTGCGGGCGCGGCGCTCTACCCGCGCTTGCCCGAAACGATGGCGACGCATTGGGGGATCGATGGAACGGCAAACGGCTGGTCGTCGCGCGCCGCCACGGTGTTCGGCTTGCCGCTGTTTATCCTGGCGCTGCATCTCGTCTGCTTTTACGCCGAGAGCCACGGGACAAACAGAAATATGAATCCCGCGCTGCGGACGGTGCTGCTGTGGTTCTGCCCCGCAGTGTCGCTGCTCGGCGGTGCGCTCACGCTCGGCACGGGACTGGGCTATGAAATGCACATCAGCACCGTGGTGCCGGTGTTCATGGGGCTGCTGTTCCTGATCCTTGGCAACTACCTGCCGAAGATCCGGAGGAACCTCACCGTGGGTATCAAGCTGCCGTGGACGCTTGCGAGCGAGGAGAACTGGAGCCGCACGCATCGCATCGCGGGATTTCTGTGGGTGCTTGCGGGGCTGGTGACGCTTGCCGTCACACTGCTCGGCGCGTGGTCGTCCGGCCTGTTCTTCGCGCTGCTTGTGCTGACGGCGGGCATCCCCACGCTCTATTCCTATTGCTATTACCGCCGCCACGAAAGGGAGGACAAGGATGGAAACGATTAAGCCGGGACGCTACCGCCACTTCAAGGGCAACGAATATGAGGCCGTCGGCCTTGCAAAGCACAGCGAAACGCTGGAGGAGCTGGTCGTCTACCGCGCGCTCTACGGCGAGCGCGGGCTGTGGGTGCGCCCCGCCGCGATGTGGAACGAGACCGTTGAGCGCGACGGCGTGACCTGCCGCCGCTTTACCTATCTGGGCGAATGACGGACTACACGCTTATCCGCTCGCGGCGGCGGACGCTCTCGATGGAATTGAAGCGCGACGGCACGCTCGTCGTCCGTGCGCCGCTGCGCCTGAGCGCGGAGAAGATCGAAGCCTTTGTCGCCGCGCATGAGGACTGGCTCGCGCGCGCCCGCGCGCGGCAGGCTGTGCGCCTTGCCGCGCACCCTGAGCCGACGGAGGCCGAGCGCGAGGCGCTCATTGCAAAAGCTGAGACGGAGCTGCCCGCGCGCGTGGCGTACTGGAGCCGCATGACGGGCCTCACGCCGACCGGCGTGAGGATCACGGGCGCGCGGACGCGCTTCGGGAGCTGCAGCAGTAAAAACAGCCTCTGCTTTTCGTGGCGGCTGATGCAGTATCCCGACGCGGCCATCGACCTTGTGGTGGTACATGAGCTGTGCCATATCGCCCACCGTGACCATGGCGCGGGCTTTTACGCCCTGCTCGGCAGCATTCTGCCCGATTACCGCGAACGCATGAAGCTGCTGAAAGAATAAAGAGGTTGGAAAGCCGAAGGGCTTTCCAACCTCTTTTCCTCTCTTGTATGCGGTGTGTCAGTCGTCCTCAAGGAGACGAAGGCCCGCCGTATCGGAAACGGGCAGGGTGAAGCAGACGGACTTCGCCTTGCTCTCCATGCCCGCTTTGCACATGATGGCGGACATGATGGCGTTGCGCTGCTCACGGTGGACGACGATGTAGATCATTTCCTTCTCGGCGGCGAGGGAGATGCCGAGGAACTTCTCCGCACCCTCCATGCCGGTGCCTTTGGCGTGAATGACCGTGCCGCCCGCCGCGCCCGCGCCGCGCGCCGCATCCATGATGAGGTCGCTGTATCCGTGGTTGGCGACGACGATCAAAAGCTCATAATTGGTGTCCTTCATGGTGGATTCCTCCCCCTTCTGATAATTCTGATGCTCGGTCAAAAATTGCAGCTCGCGCCGCCCACCGACCGAGCTGAGCGGGACGATGAAGGCGATGCCCGTGCCGGGGACATCGATCCGCAGCTCGCGGCGCAGGCCGCGGCGCAGCTCCTCCCACTTTTCGCCTGTGACGAAGCTCATGAAGACGCATTTGTCGCTGCGCTCTAAGCCGAGGTAATTGAGCATATCGCTGCTCGCCGTGCCAAGGGCGAGCGAGATGAGCTGTACGGGGACCTGCCGCTCGCGGTAGAACGAGAGAAAGGCTGTGAGCTTGCTGCGCTCGACGATGGTGACCATCAGATAGAGTTCACTCATATACTACCCTCCTTACAGGTCGATGATGGCGAGGTCGTCCGAGGCGAGGACGCTGCCGGAGAACGACGGAGCGGGAGCCGCCGCGCCGCGCTTTGTGCGCAGGCGGTAAATGAGGCCAAGCCCCTGAATGGTGAGCAGCGGCGTCATGGCGACCATGGCGACCACGCCGAAGGCGTCGGTGACGATGCTGCCGCCGACCGCCGAGCATGCGCCCATCGCAAAGGGCAGCAGGAAGGTCGTCGCCATCGGGCCGGAGGCGACGCCGCCGGAGTCGAAGGCGATGGCGGTGAAGAGCTTGGGGACGAAGAACGAGAGCGCGATGGCGAGCGCGTAGCCCGGCACGAGCAGATAGAAAATGGAGATGCCGGTGAGCACGCGGAGCATCGCAAGGCCGACCGACACGGCAACGCCGATGGAGAGCGAGTGCTTCATCGCACTGCCGGGGATCGCGCCGTCGGTCAGCTCCTCGACCTGACGCATGAGGACATAGACCGCGGGCTCGGCCATGACGATGAAGTAGCCGATGAGCATACCGATGGGGATGAGGATCCAGTTATAGCGCAGCCCCGCGATGACGCTGCCGAGGTAGTTGCCCGCGGGCATGAAGCCGACATTCACGCCGGTGAGGAAGATGACGAGGCCGAAATAGGTGTAGGCAAGTCCTACGCCGATGCGGATGAGCTGCTTGCGCTCAAGGCGCAGGGAGACGAGGTTGAAAACGCCGAAGAAGGCCGCGATGGGGAGGAGCGAGATGGCGATCTCCTTAAAATAGGTCGGGAAGGCGACGAAGAAGAGCTGCCAGAGCGCGGCGGTGTCGCCGATCTCGGGGATGACGACGGGGGTGTAGCTGCCGCCGTCCGGTCGGAAGATGAGCCCGAGGAGCATCACCGCGAGGATGGGCCCGATGGAGCAGAGCGCGACGAGGCCAAAGCTGTCGTTCGCGCTGTGCTTATCGCTTCGGATGGCGGAGACGCCGACGCCCATCGCCATGATGAACGGCACGGTCATGGGTCCCGTGGTCACGCCGCCGGAGTCGAAGGCGACGGCGAGAAAATCGCGCGGCACGAACATCGCCAGAACGAAAACGATGATGTAAAAGCCCACCAGCAGCGTGTTGAGCGGCACAGAGAGGAGCATACGCAGCATGGCGAAGCAGAGGAACAATCCCACGCCGATGGCGACGGTGAGAATGAGGATGCGGTTCGGCACCGCCTGCACCTGATTGGCCAGCACCTGAAGGTCCGGCTCGGAGATGGTGATGAGAAAGCCCAGCAGGAAGCCGAGCGTGAGCATGATGCCGACCCTGCGCGTTTTTGTGATGCACGCGCCCACGCGCTCGCCCATCGGCGACATGGCCAGCTCCGCGCCGAGGGAGAAGAACATCATGCCCACCACCAGCAGCACCGCGCCAAAGAGAAACGCCATCAGCACGCTCGTCGGAAGGGGGGCGATGGTAAAGCTCAGCACGAGCACGATGGCGAGAATGGGCAGCACCGCGGCAAGCGATTCCTGCATTTTTTCGTTGAGTTTGCTGCGATACAAGGTAAAAGCTCCTTTCCCGAAGTGTATTATGACTACTATACTACATGATACCATAGAAAGATGTTACGATAGTGTTAAGATTGCTCTGCGGAAATTCCTCTTGTTATTCTGCGATACATCGTATATAATACCATTGATTACGCAGCAAAGGAATTGATTTTCCAGAACGCAGCTTTGCAGAAAGGATGCGCGAACATGATAGAACTGAAAAACGAAAAGGGCGGCATCTTCGTGAGCGACACGGCACTTTCCGGCATCACCGGCGCGGCGGCCACAAGCTGCTTCGGCGTGAAGGGCATGGCCTACCGCTCGATGACGGACGGCATCGTCCACCTGCTGCGCCGCGAGGCGATGAGCAAGGGCGTCCATATCACCCAGCACGAGGGCAATGAGATCTCCATCGAGCTGCACATCATTGTGGAGCACGGTGTGAACATCGCGGCGGTCTGCCAGGCCATCATCGGGCAGGTGCGCTACCTTGTCACCGAGAATACCGGCGCGGCTGTGCGCGATGTGAATGTCTGCGTGGACAGCATGACCATGTAAAGGAGGAGCCTTTTCTATGCACGATACCATTACCGGCCCTGTTTTCCAGGAGATGCTGCTCTTCGGCGCGGCCTCCATCGCAAGAGAAAAGCAGGGGATCAACGACCTCAATGTCTTCCCCGTGCCGGACGGCGACACGGGCACCAATATGAGCCTGACCATGAGCACCGCGGCGCAGGAGCTTGAAAAGCGCAGCCCCGCGACGGTGGAGCTGGCCTCGTCTATCACCGCCAGCGCTCTGCTGCGCGGCGCGCGCGGCAACTCCGGCGTCATCCTCTCGCTGCTCTTCCGTGGCATCTCCAAGGGGCTCAAGGGCTGCGTCACTGCGGACGGCTGCGCCTTTGCCGCCGCCATGCAGGAGGGTGTGGGCGTGGCCTACAACGCGGTCATGAAGCCCGCCGAGGGCACGATCCTCACCGTTTCCCGCCTTGCCGCCGACCGCGCGATGGAGGCGAGCGCCGAGAAAAACAGCGTGGAGTATGTGCTCGAGCAGGCCATCGCTCAGGGCGAGGAAACGCTGAAGGAGACCGTCAACATGAACCCCGTGCTCAAGAAAGCCGGCGTTGTGGACGCGGGCGGCAAGGGCTATCTCGTCATCCTCAAGGGGATGCTCGCCGCGCTGCGCGGCGAGGCCAGACCGGAGCTCGAGCCGGAGAGCGCGGCGCGCGACAAGGCGGACTTCGCCGCCATCGGCGACGAGGACATCACCTTTGCCTTTGATACCGTCTTTATCGTCCGACGCATTGACGATCGCTCCATCGAGCCGTTCCGCGAGTTTTTGAACGGCATCGGCGACAGCCTCGTCATCGGCGAGGACGACGAGGCATTCAAGGTCCATGTTCACACCGACACCCCGGGCGTCGCGCTGACCGAGGCGCAGCGCTACGGTACGCTCGAGCTTGCCAAGATCGAAAATATGCGCACGCAGGCCGAGGATCTCGCCGCGGGGCGCAAGGCACAGAGCACGGACGATCTGGAGGAGGACGACGGGCAGGACGCTCCTGCGGAGCAGGAGCTCAAGCCCTTCGGTTACCTCGCCGTGTGCGCGGGCGACGGCCTTGCCGCCGTATTCAGCGACCTCGGCGTGGACGGCATCGTGAGCGGCGGGCAGACCATGAACCCCTCCACCGAGAGCATCCTGACCGAGATCGAGAAGATCGCGGCGGAGACGGTTTTTGTCCTGCCGAACAACAAGAACATCGTCATGGCGGCGCAGCAGTGCGTGGGCCTGAGCGAGAAGAAGGTCGTCGTCATCCCGACAGCGACCGTGCCGCAGGGCATCGGCGCGATGATGGCGGTCGATCCCGACGAGACGGACGAGGCGGCCATCGAGCAGGCGATGAACGCCGCGGCCTCCGCCGTCACCACGGCGCAGATCACCTACGCCGCGCGCAACAGCGAGTTTGACGGCTTTGCCATCCGCGAGGGCGACTATCTGGCGCTGCTGGAGGGCAAGCTCTTCGACACGGACACCGACCTCGACGCGGTGCTGGAAAAGCTCGCGGGCGAGGCGAAGAGCCGCGGCGCGGAGTTCGTGAACCTCTTCTACGGCCTTGATGTGAGCGAGGAGGACGCGCAGAAGGCCGGCGAGCTGTTCGGCAAGCTCTGTCCGAATGCGGAGGTCAATGTGATCAGCGGCGGCCAGCCGGTGTATTACTACATCATTTCGATGGAATAAGAGAAAAAGCGAAAGGGAGAGGCGGCGCCTCTCCCTTTTTACATTGTGCCCGCGAGCAGAGCGAGCATGGCGCGGGCGTGGCGGTACTCGTCCTGCGAAAATTCCAGCAAAAGCTCCTGCAGGCAGGGGTCGAGCGTTTCCTGCGCGGCGCGGCGGTAGTTGAAGCCGCCGCAGGCCTCCTCGTGGTAGCGCCCGCGCAGCACGGCGCAGTAGCCCGCGTAGCGCAGCGGGGGATAGCAGAGCGCGGGGCAGTAGCGCTCGCCGGTGATGAGGTAAACGGCGGCGGAGAGCCGGCGCGCGTGACGCTCCTCGTCTGCCGCGACGGTGCGAAAGACCTGCCGCGCCTGCGCCGTCGGCGCACGGCGCGCGAGAAAGAGATAGGTGCGACGGTCGGAAAGCTCCTCGCGCAGAAAGCCCTGAAGCACCTCGAGCGACTCCAGCGCCGCCGTACCCATGCAGCAGGGATCGGCCTGCGCGCCGGCGAGCGAAAGCTCGCCGCCTTGCTCCGCCGCGGGCGTGTCGGCGCGCGCGGCCATCGCGGCCGCGGCGCGTACCTCGGGGTAGGGCGTCAGCGTCGGGTCCACCCGCTGCCAGATGCGATCGCAGCGGCGGTAATCGTAGGCGGCGTTCTGCGCCGCGGACAGCTCCTGTTCCATGAAAAGCTCCTCCTTTATGACGGCTCGGTCTTGTATCGCTATTTTATGCGCGCAGGGCTGGCCACTTTTCATTGATTTTTTCTGCAAAAGCTGGTAAACTATATAGCGTTTTGGGATTTTCGGAAGAATTTTGCGGAGAATGGAGAAAAGTGTTGCATCTGCAACTTTTTGTTTTTCCGAAAAAGGCTATACTTTAGATAAACTCCGAGGAAATGAGGAGGAAATTTTATGTTAGAGCTCAAGAATATCAGCTATACGGTCTCCACGCCCGAGGCGGGGGAGCAGACCATCCTCAAAAACATCAGCCTGACCATTCCCGACAGCAAGCTCATCGTCTTCACGGGTCCCAACGGCGGCGGCAAGACGACGCTCGCCAAGGTCATCATGGGCCTTGTCACGCCGACGGGCGGACAGATCTTCTGGAACGGCGAGGACATCACAGCGCTCGACATCACGGCGCGCGCGCGGCTGGGCATCAGCTACGGCTTTCAGCAGCCGCCGCGCTTTAAGGGCATCACCGTGCGCGACCTTCTCACCATTGCCAGCGGCGACAGCAAGCTTTCCAAGGATCAGTGCTGCCGCTATCTCACGCAGGTGGGGCTTTGCGCGAACGACTACCTTGACCGCGAGGTGGATGTGTCCCTCTCCGGCGGCGAGGTCAAGCGCATCGAGATCGCGACGCTGCTCGCGCGCCACTCCGCGCTGATGATCTTCGACGAGCCGGAGGCCGGCATCGACCTGTGGAGCTTTGCCCGCCTGACCGAGACCTTTGAGCAGATCCACCGCGAGCACACGGCGAGCATGATCATCATTTCCCATCAGGAGCGCATCATCCAGCTTGCCGACGAGATCATCGTGGTCGGCGGCGGCGAGCTGCGCCACCGCGGCACGACCGAGGAGATCTTCCCGCTCATCATGGCGGACACGCTTGGCTCCTGCCCCGTGCTGAACCGCTGAGAAAGGAGAGACGAGACTATGTTGACCGAAATCGACTCCCGTTTGCTGGAAAAGATCGCAGACCTCACGGGCAAGCCCGTGGGCGCGTTCAACATCCGTAAGGACAGCGGCTGCGAGGCCCGCCAGTCCACCGAGCACATCGAGATCACCCCGCAGAGCGAGGGCAAGAGCGGCATTGTCATCCGCATCAAGCCCGGCACGAAGGGCGAGCAGTGCCATATCCCCGTCATCATCAGCAAGAGCGGCCTTTCCGAAATGGTCTACAACGACTTCTACATCGGCGAGGACTGCGATGTGGACATCGTCGCGGGCTGCGGCATCCACAACACAGGCTGCGACGAGAGCCGCCACGACGGTGTACACACCTTTTATGTCGGCAAAAATTCCCGCGTCCACTACGCCGAGAAGCACTACGGCGAGGGAGACGGCAACGGCAAAAATGTGATGAACCCGCAGACCATCGTGTATCTGGAGGAGGGCGCGAGCATCCAGATGGAGACCGTGCAGATCCGCGGCATCGACTCCACCAAGCGCTACACGAAGATCGTCTGCGGCAAGGACGCCGAGGGCGTCATCACCGAGCGCCTGCTCACCCACGGCCATCAGGAGGCCACGAGCGACATGGAGATCGTGCTCGACGGCGAGAACGCCCGCGGGCGCGTGATCTCCCGCTCCGTCGCGCAGGACGAGTCCAGCCAGCTCTTCTATCCCCGCATGGTCGGCAACGCCAAGTGCTTCGGCCATGTGCAGTGCGACTCGATCATCATGGGCAGCGCCAAGATCCGCTCGATCCCCGAGATCGCGGCAAATTCCACCGACGCCCAGCTCATCCATGAGGCGGCCATCGGCAAGATCGCGGGCGACCAGCTTTTAAAGCTCCAGACCCTCGGCCTGACCGCTGAGGAGGCGGAGGACACCATTCTCAAGGGCTTCCTCGCGTAAAAGAGAACAAAAAAAGCCGCGGCTGCGATGCAGCCGCGGTCTTTTTTGGCGTAAAATACAGGCTTACTCCTGAACGGGCGTCTCGGTGGGGGCCTCGACGGGAGCCGTCGCAACAGGCGCTTCGACGGGGGCTTCGGCGGGAGTCGTCTCAACGGGAGCCTCGGCGACGGGCGCGGCGCACGCGGCCTCGACGGGCGCATCCTCACCCTGCAGCGCGGCGATCTTCGCCTGGCTGGTGCGAATGGCGGCGACGATGTCGGCGACCGCCGCGGGGGCCTCACCCCTGAGCTCGGAGACATACCACTCGCCGATGGCGCGGTAATTCTTCTCGATGGCACGCTGCTCGCCGGCGATGGCGACATTGGTCTTGACGGTCTCGGCGGCGTCCTGCGCCTTCTCGCTGGCGACGGCGGCGACCTCCTTGCTCTTTTCGGCCGCGACGAAGGCGGCGTTCTGCACCTTCTTGCTCAGGTTCTCAAAAAATGACATGGTTCACTTCTCCTTTCATTGATCGGGGATTTGCTCATTGCCCTTATTATACGCGCATGAGCGCGCGCTTGCAAGCGGAGAAATGGGGGAGAATGTAAAAAAATTGTGTCCCGCCGTGCAGAAGAAGAAAATTGCCCATGCCTTTCCCCTGTTAAACGCGGAAAAGCTGTGGTATACTGATTTTATGAACACAGCGCACAGAAAGGGGCAAAGCGACATGGAAAAGAGAAAAGAATTTACCTTCCCCTCCGCCGACGGAAGGACCGCCATTCACGCGGTCGAATGGCATCCCGAGGGGGAGCCGACCGGCATTTTGCAGATCGCGCACGGCGTGGCGGAGTACGCGCTGCGCTATGAGCCGCTCGCGCGCTTTCTGAACGCGCGGGGCTTTCTCGTCGTGGCGAACGACCACCTCGGCCATGGCGCGTCGGTCGCCGAGGGCGCGCCGCGGCTCTACTTCGGGGAGAAGGGGAGCTGGCAGTATGTGGTGGACGATCTGTACACGCTCCGCCGCCTGACGGGGGAGAAGTACCCCGGCCTGCCGTATTTCCTCATGGGGCACTCGATGGGCTCGTTCCTCACGCGCACCTATCTCATCCGCTATCCCGGCACGGTCAGGGGCGTGATCCTCATGGGCACGGGACAAAATCCAGACACGCTGCTCATCGGCGGCAAGGCGCTGGCGTCGGTGCTGGCGCGGAGGGTCGGGCGTGAAAACCCGAGCCGCACCGTGGAGCTGCTCGCCTTCGGCGGCTACAACAAGGTCTTTGCGCCCAACCGCACGAGCTGCGACTGGCTGAGCGCGAGCGAGGAAAATGTGGACGCCTACCTTGCCGACCCGCTC
Source organism: Oscillibacter valericigenes (assembly GCF_021531315.1). GTDB lineage: Bacteria > Bacillota > Clostridia > Oscillospirales > Oscillospiraceae > Hominicoprocola. Next base: position 47,763 of record NZ_JAFBIQ010000008.1, read on the forward strand.
TGCGGCGGCTGGGCGAGCACAGGGCTGTTCCTCGAACTGCTCGACGGCATGGCCTTCATCAAAAAACCTGCCAATCTGCGCCACATGAACATGGCGACGCCGGTGCTGTTCCTCTCCGGCGAGGACGACCCCGTGGGCAATATGGGCAAGGGCGTGCGCGCGGCGTACCGCAGCTTTCTGCGCGCAGGCGTGCGCGACGCAGAGCTGAAGCTCTATCCCGGTCTGCGGCACGAGATTTTGAACGAGGACTGCGGCGAGCAGGTCTGTGCCGACATTTGGGACTGGCTCGCGCGGCACAACGGATAGACGAAAAGCACGGGCGTCGCCCGCGCTTTTTCTATGCCGACCGCAGCCTGCGCCGCAGGCGGCTCGGCGCGAGCAGCTCGACATCGCCCCAGCGCAGCAGGACGCCGACGCTCCAGAGCGCGTCGACGCCGAGAGCGAGCAGGACGGTGTTCGTTACGGCGAGGGGGATAGCGGCGGCAAAGGATGCCATCACGGGCTGCACGAGGCGCACGGCGAGTGCGCCGAGCAGCCCCCACGCGAGGGAAAAGGGCAGGCAGATGCGGCCGTTGACATCCATTTTCGTCGCGCTGTAATCCCAAAACTGCACGCCGAGCACGGCGTCGCAGAAGAGGTGAACGGCGTATTCTGCGGCTGTGGCGATGATGGCGCACAGCAGCGCCAGCTCCCACGCGGGGCCGACGCGCTCCGCGCCGAGGGCGAGCACAGCGCACATGGCGAGGCCGTACACGGGGCAGACGGGCGCGAGCAGAAAGCCCTTGCGCACGCGGCGCGGCGAGCGCGTGAGCAGGGCGAAGAGCTTTTCGAGCAGATAGCCCAAAAAGCCGTAGCCTAAAAAATACCAGAGATATGCCATTGCGTCCGTCCCCTCCCGTCTGCCTTGCAGTTTACCCGTGCGGAGAGAAAAAATGCGCCGCGGCGCATTGCAAAAAAGAGGAAATCGTGCTACCATGGACGCAGAGAAAAAAAGGGGGGAGCGATATGGACGAACGCTGGGAGGAGCTGGAGCGGCGCTGCCAAAGCTGCCGCGAGTGCTCGCTGTGCGAAACGCGGACGAATGTTGTGTTCGGCACGGGCAGCCGCACGGCGGAGCTCCTGTTCGTCGGCGAGGGGCCTGGCGCGAACGAGGACGCGCAGGGCGTGCCCTTTGTCGGCAAGGCGGGGCAGCTGCTCGACGATATGCTCGCCATCATCGGGCTGGACCGCACGAAGGTCTACATCGCAAACATCGTCAAGTGCCGCCCGCCGCAAAACCGCGATCCCCTCGGCGTGGAGCAGGACGCCTGCATCGGCTATCTGCGTGAGCAGACGGCGCTGCTGCGTCCGAAGCTGATCGTCTGCCTCGGCCGCATCGCGGCGATGCGCCTGATCCGCGATGATTTCAAGATCACGCGCGAGCATGGACAGTGGGTGAAAAAGGGTGAATTTGAGCTGATGGCGACCTATCATCCCGCGGCGCTGCTGCGCGATCCCACGCGCCGCCCCGAGGCCTTTGAGGACCTGATGAGCCTGCGCGAGAAGGTGCGCGCGGTGTGCGAGCATACGCCGATTCCCGAAAGGCTGTGAAAAAGAGAGGCATTACGCCTCTCTTTTCGTTTCCTCTCGGACAGGCGCCTCAGCCCTCCTCTGCGAGCCACGGCGCGAGCGCCGCGCGCCAGTGCGCGCTCAGCGCCTCGACGGACGAGCGCGCGTTGGCGGGACTGGTGGAGGGCAGCGGCTCCGCCGCGCCGAAGCGCGCCTCGTCGTACCGCCGATAGTACCGATGCGCCGTGCCGCCGTTGCAGAAGATGCGGCGGATGGGGGCGGCGTCCAAAATGCGCGTGAGATCGTTCGGCACGACATTCGTGATGCTCGCGTCGGAGGAGCCTGCGATCTCGCACGAGGCGATGACATCCCACAGCGCCACGCCGCGGCGCAAAAGCAGGGAGCGCTTTTCCTCCACCGTCTGCGGCACTTCCTCCTCCAGCACGGCGGCGAGCACGCGCCAGAAGCGGTTTTGCGGGTGGGCGTAGAAAAACGCCGCCTCGCGCGACTTGACCGAGGGGAAGGAGCCGAGGATCAGTATTTTGCTGCGCCCGTCGTATATGGGTGCGATGGTGTGGAGCTGAGGCTGCTTTTCCATGTCGTTCTCCCCTCGTATTTGTGCTGCCATCGTACCACGGCGGCGGAGGAAAAACAAGCGGGGAGCGGCAAAAACCACCGGAGGAGGAGCTTTCGCTCCTCCTCCTTTCAAACGAACGGCAAGGCAAGGTCGCGCCGCCGTGCGTCTGAGAGGTATCATGCGCGGAAATCCGCAAAAAATACACTTTGCCTTTTGCGCCGTCTGTGCTACAATAGGCTCACTGTGACAGACGAGAGCGAAAGGAGCCGCCATGCAGCCTTTGGCACATTTCAAAACCATCACGCACCACCGACATCTGGTGTGTAAATACTGCTTCCGACTGGGACTTTATCGGCAGGGGCTGCTGCACGACCTGAGCAAGTACGCGCCCTGCGAGTTCTGGCGCGGCGCGAAATACTATCAGGGCTACCGCAGCCCGAACGACGCCGAGCGCCGCACGAACGGCGTGAGTCTTGCGTGGCTGCACCACAAGGGGCGCAACCGCCACCACTTTGAATACTGGATCGATTACTGCATCGGCGAGGACGGCAGGCCCTACATGGGCGGGTGCAAAATGCCGCTGCGCTATGTGGCCGAGATGTTCTGCGACCGCATCGCCGCCTGCAAAACCTATCTCAAGGACCAATATACGCCCGCCGCGCCCTATGACTATTACATCCGCTCGAAGGGTCATATTCTCATCCACCCCGAAACGAGCGACGAGATCGAGGAAATGCTGCGCGTGCTGCGCGACGAGGGCGAGGAGGCGGCGTTTTCCCATGTCCGTGCGCTGCTGCGGCGGGAAAATGCGGAAAAATAACGCACAAAAGTGCGTTTCTCCCTTGCATTTTTTCTTTAACGGGAGTAAACTACTTATCGAATTTTGCAATAGGACGGACAAAACTGCTATGAGCCACCCGTACAAAACCCGCGAGGGCGGTGCGACTGTTACGGTCTTCGTGCCTTACGACTGCCGCAACCACTGCCCCTTCTGCATCAATAAAAGAGAATATGCCGACTGCTCCGGCTTCAGCGTGGAGGCCATTTTGAAGTCCATCGCCGTGATGGACGCGATCACGCCGTACTGCGACTTTGTCTTTACCGGCGGCGAGCCCTTCGCCCAGCTCGACGACCTGCAGCGGATGCTCGACGCGGTGCCCGGAACGCACAAGGTGTATATCAACACCACCTTCCCCGTGCAGCCGGGGTGCAGTGCGGAGGAGATGCTCGACTTTACCCGCCGCAACGCGGACAAGATCTCCTGCATCAATGTTTCGCGCCATCTCCAGCGCTATGTGGAGGAGTCGCCGGACGAGGTGGTGGGAGCCATCGCCACCCCCACGCGCATCAACTGCGTGCTCTATCGTAATTATCCCTCAGATCAGCTCACCGCGTATGCCGAGCGCTGGCGGAAGTATGACATTCCCGTCCAGTTCCGCTACGACTACACTGAGACCACGCCGGAGAACCTCTACGAGCAGGAAAACGACAGGATCTTACAGGACCTCAAGCGCCAGTTCACCTACAAGGGGCTCGACGGCTGTCGGATGCGCAACGGCTTTCACTTCGACTACAAGGGCCTGCACATGACCTATCACAAAACGCTGCCCTACTCGACCATCGTGGAAACGGGCGAGGATGGCGTGACCTACGATATCCTCTACGATCTGCTCATCAAGCAGAACGGTGAGCTCCAGTCCGACTGGACGGGCGAGCCGCTGGATGTGGAGAAGTACCGCAGGGTCGTCTATGAGCCCTATGACCTCCATGTGATCGAGGGTATCGTCGATTTCTGATACAGCGGACAAACGAACAACAAAAGCTCCGGCCGGTTTTTCGGTCGGAGCTTTTCTTCGCAAGGGGGCTAACGCAGCTGTGCCGCGCGCTCCTGCCGCAGCTCACGCAGCGTGGGGACGATGACGCACAGCGAGGCGGCGAGGAAGAAGACGATGCCGATCATGCGGTTGACGCTGATGACCTCGTGATACACGAGCACCGCCAGCAGCGTCGCCAGTACGGGCTTGATGAGGTAGATGAACGAGGCTTCGGTCGCGGAGGTGTACTCGGCGATCTTTGCTGTGAGGAAAAAGCCGATGGCCGCGCAGCCGATGCCGACATGGCAGAGCAGGAGCGTCGAACTGAGCGTGAAGCCGGTGAAAAAGGGCACATCGGCAAAAATATCCAGCCCAAGGCGGCGGTACAGCGCGCCGACGGCGGGAAGATGGCCGAGCAGCAGCAGCGCGAGCAGCTCAGCGCCGCCGAGGAGCAGGTTGAAGGTCGAGATGGCCAGCGCGCCGAGCCGCGGGAGGCGCAGCTTGCAGAGCGTGCCGTACAGGGCGAAGAGCAGCGTTGCGAGCAGGATCTCGACAAAGCCGCGTGGGCTGAGCTCAAGCTTTGCGGGGTTGAGGATAAAGAGAATGCCGATCAGCTCGACGCCGATGGCGATGAGGTGGTTCTTTTTCAGCGGCTCGTGCAAAATGAGGTGTGCGGCGGCGAGAGCGAAAACGGGGTTGCCTGAGTAGATGATGGAGGTCGCCGAGGCGTCCATGTGCAGCACCGCCATTTGCAGGAGCGACATGTGCAGCGTGACCGTCAGAAAGCCGAGCAGGGCAAAATAGCGCCAGTCGGAGCGGGTGAGCCGGACACCCCGCTGCCGCAGCGAGCGCAGGGCGAAGGGCAGCAGCGCCAGCGCGCCGAGCAGCACGCGCTCGGCGGTGACCTGCATGGGCGCGAACGCGCCGCCGAGGGCCTTGAGCGCGACCTCGGTGGTGGAGTAGAGCATGGCGGCGAGCAGGATGTAAAGATAGCCGCGTTTCCGATTCATGGCGTCAGCCCTCGCTTTCCATAGGATCAAGCAGAGTCATTGTATGCTCCGAGCGCAGAAAAAGCAACAAGAAAGTGCCGCTTCCGAGAGGAAACGGCACTTTTTCTGATCGGGCTGCGCTTTTGTTACTTGACTTCGGCGGCCTTCTTGCTCTCCCACTTGGTGACGCAGAGCGCGCAGGAGATGTCGCCGGTGATGTTCAGGCAGGTACGGCCCATGTCGAAGAGACGATCCACGCCGTAGATGATCATGATCATATCGACGGGGATGTTCATCGCCTGAAGCACCATGGCGAGCATGATCATGCCCGCGCCGGGGGTGCCGGCGGTGCCGATGGAGGCGAGCGTCGCGGTGACGACGATGGTGACCATCTGGCCGACAGTCAGCGTCATGCCGCAGCAGGTGGCGAGGAAGATGGTGGCGACGCACTGATAAATGGCGGTACCGTCCATATTGATGGTCGCGCCGAGGGGGATGACGAAGGAGGAAACATCATTCTCCGCACCCAGCTCCTCCGAGCACTCCATGCTCAGCGGAATGGTCGCGGCGGAGGAGGTGGAGGTGAAGGCGAAGATCATCGCGGGGGACGCCTTCTTGAAGAAGGTGATCGGATTGACGCCCGCGAACGCCTTGGCGGAGACGGAGTAGCAAAGGACTGCGTGGACGATGTAGCCAAGGTAGGCGCAGCCGAGGACGATGCCGAGGGAGCCGAGGATCTCGGGGCCCTGCGTGGCAACAACCCAAGCCATCATGGTGAACACGCCGATGGGGCTGAGAGAAATGATGAAGGCCATCACGCGCTCGATGACCGCGTAGAGGGAGGTGACCATATCCTGCGCGAGCTTGCCCTTTTCGCCTGCCGCAAGGATGCCGCCGCCGAGAAGAATGGCGATGACGATGACCTGAAGCATATTGGAGGTGCGGAAGGACTCCCAGAGGTTACTGGGGAAGATGCCGATGAGGGTATCCATGAAGTTGGCGCTGGTGGCCTTCTCCCAGACCTGACCGTCAACGAGCTGCAGGGTGGGGAAGAGGCCGACGTTGTTGAAGATGTTGGCAAACACGAGGCCGATGACGCAGGCAACGGCGGTGGTGACGAGGAAGTACGCGACGGTCTTCCAGCCGACGGAGCCGACCTTCTTCATGTCGCCCATGGAGATGATGCCGTCGATCATCGACAGCAGCACGACAGGCACGACGATGAACTTGAGAAGGTTGACAAAGATGGTGCCGAAGGGCTTGAGGTAGTTGGTCGTGATCTCGGGCTTACCCATAAAGTAGAAGGCAAGGCCGACCACGATGCCGAGAATCAGAGCAATTACGATCTGTACCGGCAGGCTGAGTTTTTTCTTTTCCATAATACACACGCTCTCCTATACTGTTTTTGACTTATAGAAATAACCTATAAATCACACTGCCATTATACTGCGAAGCGGCGGGTTTTGCAAGAGCAACGACCGTTTTTCTATATGTGATTTTCCACAAAATATAAAGGAAAAGCGATCGGCGATATGGGCAGGCAAAAAATTTTGTGCGGCTACTTGCAATATGCGGAACTTTTCGGTACGATAGAAACAGAAAACGCAAGACGCCGCACGGCGGCGGAAAGGATCGGCTATGAGAGTCATCACAGGCACAGCGCGCGGGCGCCGACTGAATGAATTGAAGGGCTTTGATACCCGCCCGACGACCGACAAGGTCAAGGAGGGCATTTTCTCCGCGATCCAGTTTGAGGTGGAGGGCGCGCGCGTGCTCGACCTGTTCGCGGGCACGGGGCAGCTGGGCATTGAGGCGCTCTCGCGCGGGGCGGCGCGCGCGGTGTTTGTCGAACGGCGCAGCGACGCGGTGAAGCTGATCCGCGAAAATCTGGCGCTGACAGGGCTGGAGAGCGGCGCGCAGGTCGTGTGCGGCGACGCGGCAGCCTATCTGGGCGCCCTGCGGGAGCGGTTCGACATCATTTTCCTCGACCCGCCTTACGCCGACGACCTGCTGGAGCGCAGCATCGCGCACATCGCGCGGTTTGACATTTTATCGCCCGATGGTATAATGATCGCAGAAAGTCCGGCGGAGAAAGAGCTGCCTGCGCTCAGCGCGCCCTACCGTGCGGCGCGGGAGTATCGCTACGGCAGGATCAAGGTCACGCTCTACCGCCGCGACAGGGAGGAGACGACATGAGAGAGGAACGCATCGCCGTATTCCCCGGCAGCTTCGACCCCGTGACGCTCGGCCACATGGACATCATCGAGCGCGCGGCAGAGCTTTTCGACCGCGTGTATGTCGCCATTGTGCCGAACGGCGCGAAGGCGCACCCGATGTTCACCGACGAGGAAAAGCTGGAGCTGATGCGCGTGAGCGTCGCGCCGCTGGAGAATGTCGAGGCGGCGCTGTGGCACGGTCTGCTGACCGATTTTGCCGCGCAGAAGGGCGCGCGCTTTCTCGTGCGCGGCGCGCGGAACAGTGTGGATTTTGACGCGGAGTATCAGCTTTCGCTGATTTATAAGGATGTGTCCGGCGGGACGCTCGACACGGTGCTTTTCTGTGCCGCGCCCGCACACCAGCACATTTCCTCCACGATGGCGCGCGAGATGGTGAAGTACCGTCAGCCGCTGGAGAAGTATCTGCCGGCCGCGGCCGCGGACTTGATCAAGAGAAAGGATAGGGGATAACGATGGCTGAAGAGAATGTGCAGAAGCTGCTGGATATGCTGTATGAAATGATCGACGAGGCAAAAAACGCGCCGCTGTCGAGCGACAAGTGCGTGCTCAACCGCGACGAGGCGCTCGACCTGCTCGATGAGATCCGCGCGCAGATGCCCGTTGAGCTCAAGCGCGCGCAGGAGCTGGTCCGCGCCCGCGACGAGTATGTCGAGGCCGCCAAGCGCGATGTCGAGCGCATGATGCAGAAGGCGGAGTTTGAGGCCAAGAGCAAGGTCTCCGAGAGCGAGGTGCTCACCGCCGCGCGCAACAAGGGGCACGACATCGTCAATCGCGCCGAGGAGCGCTCGCGCGAGATGTACCGCGTGGCGAACGACTACTCCGAGGATGTGCTGCGCCGCACGGAGGAGGCGGTCCAGATGGCGCTCGACGAGGTCAAGCAGACGCGCGTGCGCTTCCGCGCCGCCTCGGCAGAGCAGATGCAGCGCCGCCGCGAGGAGCTGAACCGATCTTTGGAGAAAAACGACAAAGAGGATAGGTAAAATTCGTTATATCTGACAAGGGACTTCTTTGAATTTTACCGCATGATTATATTTTGCGATGGGAATGAAGCACGCCACAAGATGTTGTGGCGTGCTTTTTCTTCTCTCTTCGACAATGAAACGGGTGTTTTGGTTTCTGCGAAAAATGCCGCGGAAAAATGCCGGAAAAGCGCGGGAAAGCCTTAAAAATAAGGAAAATTTCTGCTTGCAATTCAAAAAAAGATTATGTATACTCAAAACATGAAGTGGGGAAAAGTGGTGCCAGGTGTTTAAAAGTGGTGCCATTGCCCCCAAAATGCAGGAGAGTGGAGCGAAGCGACTTCCCCGAAAAAAGAGGGAGCCGCTGCTTTGCCCTCTTTGCAGCATCTCTAAATCAACGCCGAGGGGGGAGCGCTTTGACGGGTCAGTATCAGCACAGCATTGACGCCAAGGGCAGAGTGTTTATCCCCGCGAAGCTCCGCGAGGAGCTCGGCGAGACCTTTTATGTCACGATGGGCATGGACTCCTGCCTGAGCGTTTATTCCGACGCGAGCTGGGCCAAGTTCACAGAGAAGTTCGAGAGCCTGCCCTACACCAAGACCAAGGCCATGCGCCCGCTCTTCGCCAACGCGGCGAAGTGCGAGCCGGACAGTCAGGGGCGCATCCTGCTGCCGCAGAAGCTGCGCGCCTACGCGGGGCTGGATAAGGATGTTGTCATCATCGGTGTATCCAACCGCGCCGAGATCTGGAACGCAGAGCGCTGGGCCGCGCTGGAGGCCGAGCAGCTCGATCCCGAGAACCTTGCCGCCGTGATGGAAGAGCTGGGCTTCTGAGATGGACGAGATCAACTACGGCCACAAGCCGGTGCTGCTGCACGAATGTCTCAATGCGCTCGCCATCAAGCCGGACGGCATCTATCTCGATGGGACGCTCGGCCGCGCGGGCCACTCGCTGGAGATCGCCCGCCGCCTGACGGCGGGAGGGCGGCTCATTGCCCTCGACCGCGACGAGACCGCCATCGCGGCGGCGACGCGGCGGCTCGCGGACTATATGGACCGCGTGACGCTGGTGCACTCCAACTTCAGCGCGCTCGACGAGGTGCTGCGCGAGCTGGGCGTTCACGGCGTGGACGGAATGCTCTTCGACCTCGGCGTTTCCTCGCCGCAGCTTGACGACGCGAGCCGGGGCTTTTCCTACAAGCAGGACGCGCCGCTCGATATGCGCATGGACGAGAGCGCGAGCTACACTGCGCGCGAGCTCATCAACACCGTGAGCTATGACGAGCTCAAGCGCATCCTCTATGAATACGGCGAGGAGCGCTGCGCGCCCGCCATCGCCAAAAAAATCTGCGCCTGCCGCGAGCAAAGGCCCATCGAAACGACGCTGGAGCTGGCAGACATCATCCGCGCGGCGATGCCTGCCGCGGCGCTGCGCGAAAAGCAGCACCCCGCCAAGCGGAGCTTTCAGGCCATCCGCATCGCGGTCAACGACGAGCTGGGCGAGCTGCCGCCGATGCTCTCCGCCGCCGAAAAAAATCTCAAGTCGGGCGGCAGGCTCGCGGTCATCACCTTCCATTCGCTCGAGGACCGCATCGTCAAGCGCGAGCTGCAAGCGCTCGCCACGGGCTGCACCTGCCCGCCAGAGTTTCCGGTGTGCGTGTGCGGGAAAAAGCCGAAAATGAAGCTCATCACCCGCAAGCCCATCGTCTCGGGCGAGGAAGAACTGAACGATAACCCACGCGCGCGCAGCGCCAAGCTGCGCGTGGCGGAAAAGTGCTGAAGTAGTCGGAGGGAGAACGCTATGGCACGCACGAGCCGCAGACAACCGAATAGCTACCGCGGCGGCCGTGTGGTCGGCAATCTTGCCTATGATTACAGCTACGCCGAGCGGCGGGAGCGCCGCGCCCCACAGCCCGCGCCGGAGCGGCGCGAGGAGTTTATCCGTCCGCCGCAGCGGAGGGAAAAGGCCGCTGTGCGCCCGCGCGTGCGCGAGCGGCAGAGGGTATCGGGCGTGCTGACGCTCGGCTTTGCCGCGCTTGCCGCGCTGATCGTGGTCGTGCTGATGAGCTACGCACAGCTCACGAGCATTTCCGCCGAGGTGGTCTCGATGCAAAAGGAGCTCAAGTCGCTCGACGCCGAGCATGTCGCGCTGCTCACGCAGTATGAGCGGACCTACGATCTGGAAACGGTGAAGGCGGCGGCCGCCGCCACCGGCATGAGCAAGCCCAGCTCCTCGCAGATCAGCTACATCGACCTCTCCGCCCCCGACAGCGTGGAGCTTTGCCAAACGCAGGGCGTCAGCGTCCTCAGCCGGGTGTTCACCTCGCTGGGGCAGGGCGTGTGCAGCGTGGTGGAATATTTCAGTTGAGCGAAGCCTATACATAAGGAGTAAGGAGCTTCCTTACTCCTTGTTTTGCCATTATGCCCCCTTGCGCCATGAGGAGGAACGACCGTGCCGACACCCCCGAAAAGAAGACCCGACAGCGCGCGCCGCGCCAACCGCATCATCCAGCAGAGGACGCTACTGCTGCTGGCTTTGCTGGGCGTCGGCAGCTTTGTGCTGCTCTTTTTCCAGCTCTACAAGCTGCAGATCCGCCAGCACGACGAGCTGCAGAACCTCGCCGTGCGCCAGCAGACGCTGCGCACGACCGTGGAGGCCAGCCGCGGCATGATCTACGACCGCAACAGCGATATCCTCGCCATCTCCTCAACGGCGGAGAATGTCTGCGTTTCGCCGCTTGACATCGCGCGGAACGAGCAGGATCAGGAGCTGATCGCAAACGGCCTCGGCGAGATCCTCGGTGTGGAGCCGGCGTATATCCTCGATGAGATGAAGAATACGGCCTCGCAGTATGAGGTCATCAAGTCCAAGGTCGAGCAGGAGACCGCGGACAAGGTACGCGCGTTCATCAGCGAAAATAAGATCAAGGGCGTTTTCCTCAGACCGACCTCCAAGCGCTACTACCCCTATTCCTCGCTCGCCGCGCATGTCATCGGCTTTGTCAACGCCAACGGCGGTGCCTACGGGCTTGAGGCGGTGTATGACGAGGCGCTGACGGGCCAGAGCGGCATGGTGGTCTCCGCGCGCGACCGCGACGGCCGCCCGCTGCTCTATGACTATGAGCAGTATTTCGACGCCGAGAACGGCGACAGCCTGGTAACGACACTCGATAAAACGGTGCAGTATTATCTTGAAAAGGGGCTTGAGGAGCTCGAGAGCCGCTACGGCACCGGCGTGGGCGCGACCGGCATCGTCATCGATGTGAATACCGGCGGCGTGCTCGCCATGGCGTCGCTGCCGACCTACGACCTCAACGCGCCCGCCGCCATTTTCAACCAGGAGATGCTCGCTGCGGGCATGAGCGACGAGGAGCTCAGCGCAGCGGCCAAGGACTTACAGAATGTCCAATGGCGCAACAAGGCCATCAACGACACCTTCCAGCCCGGCTCGACCTTCAAGATCATCACGCTGGCCATGGCGCTGGAGGAGGGCAAGGTCAAGCTGTCCGACACCTTCAGCTGTTCGGGCTATCTGATGGTGGAGGGGGCGAAGATCAACTGCTCCAAGCGCACCGGTCACGGGCAGCAGGACCTCATCACCGCCTTCGCAAATTCCTGCAACCCCGCCTTTATGAACATCGGTATGCGCCTTGGCAACACGACCTTTTATAACTATATGAAAGCCTTCGGCTTGACCGGCAAGAGCGGCATCGACACCACCGGCGAGGCGAGCGGCTTTGTCAACAAGGAGATCGAATACTCCACGCTGGCGCTGGCGTGCTACTCCTTCGGACAGAACTTCAATGTCACGCCGCTTTCCCTCATCAACGCGCAGGCGGCCTGCGTCAACGGCGGCTATCTGCGCAAGCCCTACATCGTCTCCGAGGTGCTCGACCAGGAGGGGAATGTCAAGTACCGTCACGACACCACGCCCCTGCGCCAGGTCATCTCCGAGGACACCTCCAAGACCGTGCGCGACATCATGGAGTATGAGGTCGAGAGCGGCACGGGCAAGAACGGCAAGGTCGTCGGCTACCGCATCGGCGGCAAGACCGGCACCGCCGACCAGATCGACGGGAGCGTCACGGTCTCGTTCACCTGCTGCGCGCCGGCGGACGACCCGCAGATCATGATGCTGCTCACCCTCAGCAACGCCAGCGACAAGACCGGCACCTACCGCTCGGGCGGCAACATGGCCGCGCCCGTGGCGTCGAGCGTGATGGCGGAGATCCTGCCCTATCTCGGCATCGAGCCGACTTACAGCGCCGACGAGCTGGTCGGCGCGGACAAGACCGTGCCGAATGTCGTCGGGCTCAGCCTCGACGCGGCGACGGCGAAGCTCAAGGCCGAGGGCTTTTCCTGCCGCGGCATCGGCGCGGGTGAGACCGTGACCGACCAGACGCCGCTCGGCGGCGCGATCGTGCCGAACAACGCGGAGATCCTGCTCTACCTCGGCGCGGAGAAATCCACAGAGCTCTGCATCGTGCCGAGCGTCGTGGGCGACAGCGCCGCGACGGCGAACCGCAAGCTGACCGACGCGGGACTGATCATGTCCGTATCGGGTGCGAGCGGCGGCAGCTCGGCGAGCGTGCGCGCCATCTCGCAGTCGGAGGAGGCGGGCAAGGAGGTACCCGCCGGAACGGTGGTGCGCGTGCAGTTCAGCGACGGCTCCGTAAGGGATTAAAAGCACCGAAGAGAGCAAGACTTGACGGAGAAAGGACGATGCGCCTACGAAGCTCTGTGAGCTTTTGAGCGCCCTTGACAGCTTTACCCTCCTCCGCGCCGACGCGCGGACGGAGATCAGAGACCTCACGCTCGACTCCCGCGCCGCGGGGGAGGGCAGCCTCTTTTTCGCGCTGCATGGCGAGCAGGAGGACGGCGCAGACTACGCGGGAGAGGCGATTGCGCGCGGCGCGGTCTGCGTGGTGACGGAGCGCTCGGCCGCAAATACGCCCTGCGTGCTCGTCCCCGACGCGCATGAGGCGGCGGCAAGGCTCGCTGCAAAATGGTACGGCGAGCCGGCGAAGCGCATGAGGGTGGTCGGCGTGACCGGCACGAACGGCAAGACGACCACGACCTATCTTTTAAAGCAGCTTCTCGAGCGCTGCCTTGGCGCAAGGGTCGGGCTGATCGGCACCAATCAGAACCTGATCGGCGAGCGCGTGCTGCCCGCCGAGCGCACCACGCCCGATGCGCTGACGCTCCAGCGGCTGCTGCGCGAGATGGCGGACGAGGGCTGCACCCACGCGGTGATGGAGGTCTCCTCCCACGCGCTCGTGCAGCGCCGCGTCGGTGCGATCGAATTCGCGCTCGGCGTGTTTACCAACCTCACGCAGGATCATCTTGACTACCATGGTACAATGGAAGCCTACTGTGATGCGAAGGCGCGGCTCTTTCGCCAATGCCGCGCCGCCGTGGTCAACGGCGACGATCCGTGGACCGAACGGCTGCTGCGCGGCGTGAGCTGTCCGCTCACGCGCTTCGGGCAGGGGCTGGCGAACGACCTTGTCGGCTGGGACGCGCACTACTGCGCCGACCGCGTGAGCTTCACCCTGTGCAGCGACAGCGAGCAGTTTCCCGCCACGCTGCACATCCCGGGCGCGTTTTCGCTCTACAACGCGCTGGCGGCGCTCGCCGCGGCGCGCGCCCTCGGCGTATCGCTCACGGACGCCTCACGCGCGCTTTCGCTCTGCCGGGGCGTGCAGGGACGGGCGGAGGTCGTGCCGACGGAGACGGACTACACCGTGCTCATCGACTACGCCCACACGCCAGACGGGCTTGCCAACATCCTCTCGGCGGTGTGCGGCTTTGCCGACGCGCGCGTGCTCGTGGTGTTCGGCTGCGGCGGCGATCGCGACCGCACGAAGCGCGCCGAGATGGGGCGCATCGCCGCGCGGCTCGCGGACGAGGTGATCCTCACCTCGGATAACCCGCGCACGGAGGATCCCTACGCGATTTTGCACGAGATCCTCGGCGGCATGGCGGGCAGCACGACGCCCTTTGCCGTCATTGAAAGCCGCCGCGAGGCCATCGCCTGCGCGCTCGACCACGCCCGCACGGGCGATGTGGTGGTGCTTGCAGGCAAGGGACACGAGACCTATCAGGTGGTCGGCACCGAAACGCTGCCGCTCGACGAGCGGCAGGTGGTGCGTGAGCACCTGAGCCGATAAAAAACGAAAGAGCCGCGCGCCGCGCGGCGGAAGGACTACGCTATGAAACTGATCGCTGCCTGCATTGTGAGCTTTCTCATCACTGCCGTTACAGGACACTTCCTCGTCCCCGAGCTGCGCAAGCTCAAGGCGGGGCAGAGCATTCGCGAGGACGGCCCGACATGGCATGCGGGCAAGTCCGGCACGCCGACGATGGGCGGGCTGATGTTCATTTTCGGCATCTTAGCCACCATTCTGATCTTCGGCTGGAGCGCCATGCGCGCGGGCAGCTTCGCACACCTCTATGTCTTTGCCTTTGCCGCCGTGTTCGGGCTGATCGGCTTTTGTGATGATTATCAGAAGGTCAAAAAGCATCAAAATCTCGGCTTGACCGCGATTCAGAAGTTTGCGCTCCAGCTTGCCGCCGCGGCGGCGTTCCTCTGCCTGATGCGCTATGAGGGGCTGCTGACGCCGAACCTCTATGTGCCCTTCTTCCATGTGTCGCTCGTGATGAACTGGCCGGTCTACATGGTGTTCGCGGCCTTTGTCATCGTCGGCACGGTCAACGCCGTCAACATCACCGACGGCATCGACGGCCTTGCCGGCAGCGTGACGGTGCCCGTGGCGCTGTTTTTCGCGGTGGTCGGCGCGTGGTGGGGCTATGAAAACGACCTCGGCGTTTTCGCCGCGGCGATGGTCGGGGGACTGTTCGGCTTTCTCGTCTACAACTTCCATCCCGCCAAGGTGTTCATGGGCGACACAGGCTCGCTCTTCCTCGGCGGCGCGGTGGCAGGGCTGGCCTTTGCCTATGATATGCCGCTCATTTTGCTGGTCGTGGGCATCGTCTACATCTGCGAAACGCTCTCGGACATCATTCAGGTCGCCTACTTCAAGGCAACGCACGGCAAGCGCATCTTCAAGATGGCGCCGCTGCACCACCACTTTGAGCTGTGCGGCTGGAGCGAGGTCAAGCTTGTGACCATCTTCACGCTGGTCTCCGCCGTATTCTGTATGTTAGCCCTGTGGGGCGTGATCGGGAGATACCATTTCTGAAAACGCATCAAAAGCCGTTGGGAGGTGAGGACACATGACCAGGGAAGAGCGCGAGCTGCGGCGCGAACAGCGCGAGCACATGAAGCGCATGGAGGCCGCCGCGAAGGAGGCGGGCCGCGGGCCGATCGATGTGCCGTTCCTCCTGCTTGTGCTGCTGCTCACGGGCATGGGGCTGATCATGCTGCTCTCAGCGAGCTTTCCCTCCGCCTATTATGAGACGGGCAACCCGCTCTACTACTTCAAGCGGCAGGCGGAATTTGCCGCACTTGGCCTTATCGCCATGGTCGTCATCGGGCGCATCAACTACGCGCGCTTCCGCGGCGTGGCGCAGATCGCGCTGATCATGTCGGCCGTATTGCTGGCGATGGTTATTGTGCCGGGCATCGGCATCACGAGCCACGGCGCGACGCGCTGGCTCGGTATTCCGGGTACGGACCTGCAATTTCAGCCCTCGGAGATCGCCAAGCTCGGTGTCATCCTCCACTTTGCCGACAGCATCTCGAAGAAAAAGGACAAGATGAAAACGATCCGCTACGGCATTTTGCCCTATGGATCTATTCTTCTTATTATTGCGGTGCTGATGTATTTTGAACCCCATCTTTCTGGCACCGTGCTCATTCTCGGCGTCGGCGCGGCGATGATGTTCGTCGGCGGCATCCGAGGCTATTGGGTCGGCATCGGCATCGGCGGTATCGCGGCGGTGGCGTATGCGTTCCTCTCGGGCCTCATCACCTACAACTCCTCGCGCATCGCCATCTGGCTCGATCCGCTCAACGATGCCTTTAAGACGGGCACGGGCTATCAGACGCGCCAGAGCCTCATCGCCATCGGCTCGGGCGGACTGCTCGGCCTCGGCCTCGGCAAAAGCCGGCAGAAATTTCTGTTTCTGCCCGAGGAGCACAACGACTGCATCTTCTCCATCATCTGCGAGGAGTTGGGCCTGATCGGCGCGACGCTCATCATGGCGATCTTCGCGCTGCTCATTATCCGCGGCTACTGGATCGCGCTGCACGCGCGCGACCGCTTCGGCAGCCTTCTTGTCGTGGGCATCACCACGCAGATCGCGCTGCAGGTATTTTTGAACATCGCGGTCGTGACAAATCTTGTGCCGAACACAGGCATTTCGCTGCCGTTTTTCAGCTACGGCGGCACGGCGCTCGCCATCCAGTTGGCGGAGATGGGCGTGGTGCTGAGCGTATCGCGGCAGATGCCGCCGACATGAGGAGGGAGCGCATGAATGTCATCTTTACCTGCGGCGGCACGGCGGGGCATGTCAATCCCGCGCTGGCGCTCGCGGGCTTTCTGCGGGAAAAGGATCCCTCGGTCCGCATCCTCTTTGTCGGCGCGGAGCGCGGACTGGAGCGCGACCTGATCGCGCACACGGACTATCCCTTTAAAACGGTCAATATCTCGTCCTTCCACCGCTCGCTCAAGCCGAGAGAGCTCAGACACAACCTTGTTTCGCTCCGAAACCTCCTGCACGCAAAGCGCGAGGCGGACGCGATATTGGACGAATTCAAGCCCGATCTCATCGTCGGCACGGGCGGCTACGCGAGCTACCCCATCGTGCGCTACGGCCACGCGCGCGGCATCCCGACGGCGGTGCACGAGTCGAACGCTGTGCCGGGGCTGACGACGCGGCTGCTGGAGGCGCATTGCGAGCGCATCATGGTCGGCTTTGAGGACTGTCGGCAGTATTATCAGCACAAGGACAAGGTGGTCGTCACCGGCACGCCGGTGCGCGGCGACTTCTTTACGCAGACAAAGGAACAGGCGAAGGAAAAGCTGGGCGTCAACGACGGCCGGCCTCTCGTCGTTTCCTTCTGGGGCAGCCTCGGCGCGGGGAATATGAACCGCGTCACGGCGGAATTCCTCTACCTTGAGGCGGCGAAGGAGCCGTTTCACCACATTCACTCGGTCGGCTCGCTCGGCTGGCAGAAAATGCACGAGTGGGTGAGCGGCTACGGCGTGGACCTGTGCGAGCATCCCTCGCTCGATGTGCGCGAGTATATCTACGATATGGCCGATGTCATGCGTGCGGCCGACCTTGTCATCTGCCGCGCGGGGGCCTCGACCCTCAGCGAGCTGACGGCGCTCGGCGTACCGGCCATCCTTGTGCCGTCGCCGAATGTGACGAACCACCATCAGGAGAAGAACGCCGCCGTGCTCGGCGAGCATGGCGCGGCGATCGTCCTTCCCGAGGAGGGGCTGGACGGCAAGCGGCTCTTTACCGAGGCCGCCGCGCTGCTGCGCGACGAAAAGCGGCGCGCGGCGATGCATGAGGCCTCGCGCAAGCTCGGCGTGCGCGACGCGACCGCGCGTATCTGCGAAACGGTCATGGCGCTTTTGCGGAAATAAGTGCCGCAAAAGGGCAAAGAACCATCAAAAAAACGGCGAAAATCTCCCGAGTCGGAACCCCGACGCACCCCGGACGCATACTATGGCTTAGTTTGTGACCTGTGGGAAAGGGGAGGAAAGGCACATGAGCCATTTGATCATCGAGGGCGGCGCGCCGCTTCGGGGGGAACTGACGATACAGGGCAGCAAAAACAGCGTGCTGCCTGTGCTGGCGGCGACCATTTTATCGCGCGGCGCCTGCCGCATTGAGAACTGTCCGCAGCTGCGCGATGTGGACGCGTCCGCCGCCATCCTGCGCCACCTCGGCTGCCGCGTGCGGCGCGACGGAACGGCGCTGGAGGTGGACACCGCGCCGATGTCACGCTGCGACATCCCGGATGAGCTGATGCGCGAGATGCGCTCGTCCGTCATTTTTCTCGGCGCCATCCTCGCGCGGCAGGGCGAGGCGGTGCTCTCGTATCCGGGCGGCTGCGAGCTTGGCCCGCGGCCCATCGACCTGCATCTTGCCGCCCTGCGCGCGCTGGGCGCGGAGATCACCGAGCGCGGCGGCGCGCTGCACTGCAAGGCGAAGCGGCTTTGCGGCACCGATATTACGCTCGCCATTCCGAGCGTCGGCGCGACGGAGAACGCCATTCTCGCCGCCTGCGGCGCGGAGGGTACGACCGTCATTTACAACGCGGCGCGCGAGCCGGAGATCGTCGATCTTCAGACGCTTTTGCAGGCGATGGGCGCGCGCGTGAACGGCGCGGGCGGCTCCATCATCACCGTCGAGGGCGGCGCGCCGCTGCACGGCTGCACGCACCGCGTCATCGGCGACCGCATCGTCTGCGCGACCTATCTCTGCGCGGCGGCTGCGGCGGGCGGCGAGGTTCGCCTCGTCGGCGTGGACTACCGCACGGTTTCCACCGTGGCGCTCTCGCTTGCGGAGAGCGGCTGCGAGGTAAAGAGCGAAGAGGGCAGCGTTTTTCTGCGCTCGAACGGAGCTCTGCGCGCCGTGCGCCCCGTGCGCACCGCGCCCTATCCGGGCTTTCCGACCGACGCGCAGCCGGTGCTGATGGCGGCGCTTTTGAAAAGCGAGGGCAGCACGGTCTTTGTCGAAAATATTTTTGAAAACCGCTATCGCCATGTCGACGAGCTCTCGCGCATGGGCGCGGAGGTGCGCGTGGCGGGGCGTGTGGCCGTGGTGAATGGCGTGAGGGCGCTCCACGGCGCAGCGGTCAAATGCACCGACCTGCGCGGCGGCGCGGCGCTGGTCATTGCGGGACTTTCCGCCGAGGGCACGACCCGCGTGACGGAGCTGACGCACATCGACCGCGGCTATGACGCCATCGAGCGCGACCTGAGCGCGCTCGGGGCGCGCATCCGCAGAGAGATTACATAGAAAACGAAAAGGACACAAAAGCTATGGCACGAAATCGCAGCACGAACCGCAGACGCCGACGGGGAAGATTTTCCTTCCTGCTCAAGCTCGTATGCCTGCTGCTCATCATCGGTGCGGTCATCGCGGCGCTGACGCTTTTCTTCAAGGTGCAGAGCATCGCGGTGAGCGGCAACGAGCGCTATTCGCAGGAGGAGGTCGTCGCCGCCTCCGGCATCAGGGTCGAGGATAACCTCTTCCTGCTCAACAAATACAGCGCCGCGCAGGCCATCTTTGAAACGCTGCCCTATGTGGAGGAGGCGACGATCAAGCGCTCGCTTCCCGACACCATCGTCATCACGGTGCGCGAGTGCGCCGCCGCGGCGGGCGTCGTCACGGCGGAGGGCACATGGCTCATCAGCGAGAACGGCAAGCTCCTTGAGCAAGCAGACGCCCTGCCCGCAGGCTGCCCGGAGGTCGTCGGCCTCACGATCGACGCACCCGCGCCGAGCGCGCAGCTCTCGCTCGGCGAAGATAAAACGCTGCCGATGGAAACGCTGCTGACGCTGCTGCGCGCGGCGGGCGGCAGCGGGATGCGCGCGGGCATCGGGCGCATCGACCTCTCCGACGCTGCGGACATCACCTTCACCTACCTCGGCCGCTTCACAGTGCGCCTGCCGTGGGACGCGGATCTTGAGCTCATTTTCCGCAGCGTGCAGCAGATGGTGAACGAGCTGGAGTCGAACCAGACCGGCGAGATCAATTATATGCTGCTCGAGAGCCAGGGAGAGATACATTTCATCCCCGCAAAGTGAGGCGAGCAAAAAAGTTTGCGGGAAATCGGCCGCGGCTATTGACCGCGGCGGAAAAGCGTTATACAATAGACTTGCTTTCAAATACACTCGATGTTGTGGCGTTCCCGACGGGAGCCGCCCGCATTCTACAAGAGATAGCAGGAGGAACCGATATGGCATTCGGATTGGACACCGGCGTTGAAAATGTCGTCAGGATCAAGGTCATCGGTGTGGGCGGCGGCGGCAACAACGTGGTCAACCGCATGGTGCGCTCCGGTACCCGCGGCGTGGATTTCGTCGCGGTCAACACCGATAAGCAGGCGCTCAATGTTTCCAGCGCGACCTATAAAATTCAGATCGGCGAGAAGCTGACCCACGGTCAGGGCGCCGGCAGCGACCCCGAGGTGGGGCGCAAGAGCGCGGAGGAGAGCCGCGCGCAGATCTCCAAGGCGCTGGAGGACACCGACATGGTGTTCATCACCGCCGGCATGGGCGGCGGCACCGGCACGGGCGGCGCGCCCATCGTGGCTGAGATCGCCCGCGAGATGGGTATCCTGACCGTCGGCGTGGTCACCAAGCCCTTCGGCTTTGAGGGCCGCCGTCGGATGCAGCAGGCGGAGAAGGGCATCGAGGATCTGCACGACAAGGTGGACTCCCTCGTCATCATCCCCAACGAGCGGCTCAAGCACGCGACCGATCAGAAGATCACCTTCGCCAACGCCTTTGAGATCGCCGACGATGTGCTGCGCCAGGCGGTGCAGTCCATTTCCGACCTGATCCGCGACACGGGCTTCATCAATCTCGACTTTGCCGACGTTACCGCCATTATGAAAAATGCCGGCATGGCGCACATGGGCGTGGGCCGCGCGGCGGGCAAGGGCAAGGCCGAGGAGGCCGCGCGCATGGCCATTTCCAGCCCGCTGCTCGAGACCTCGATCCACGGCGCGCGCGGCGTGCTGATCAATGTGACCGGCTCGATGGACATCG
Source organism: Oscillibacter valericigenes (assembly GCF_021531315.1). Taxonomy (GTDB): domain Bacteria; phylum Bacillota; class Clostridia; order Oscillospirales; family Oscillospiraceae; genus Hominicoprocola. Next base: position 68,584 of record NZ_JAFBIQ010000008.1, read on the forward strand.
GCCTCGAGGAGGTCGAGCAGGCCGCGTCGCTGGTGCAGGATGCCGTGCATCCCGACGCGCTGACCATCTTCGGCGCGACCTTTGACGAGACAATGGACGATGAGATCCGCGTGACCGTCATCGCCACCGGCTTTGCCGACGGCAAAACTGCCGCGGCCGCGCCCGCGGAGGAGAAGAAGGCGGAGGCGCCCAAGGGCATCGAGCCGATCGACTTTGAGCAGGATCAAGCCGCCGAGGCGGAGAAGAAGGCCGAAGAGGAGGAAGACGATCCCTTCGCCGACATCTTCAAAATTTTCAACCGCGAGCGTTAAAAAACAGAATTGCCGAAAATTTCCGAAAACCGCAGGTTTTGACCTGCGGTTTTCTTTTTGTGTGCCGGACACGCAAAAGCAAGTCATTTCCATGCCAGCGCCGACAGATTTTGTGCGGACTATTTTTTGCGTCCGCGCAAAAAGTAACGAGGCCGCGAAAAACAGAAAACGCGGTAAAAAATTTTTTTCAAAAGGACGCGGGCTTCTTTTGAAAAAGGAGAGGTGATGGAATGGATGAAAGGCGGCGGAAACAGGGCAGGCGGCAGGCTGCGGCCGTCTGCGCGGCGATCCTTCTTGCGCTCTGCGCGCTGCCGCTGCCGGCGGGCGCGGTGAGCGGGCAGGAGGCGGACGGTGAGCTGCGCGCGCTCGTGCCGGTCGGCAAGGCGATCGGCGTAAAGCTCTTTGCCGAGGGCGTGCTGGTCGTGGGACTGTCCGAGGGCGAGGGCGCGGTGTCGGCGGCGAAGAAGGGCGGCATGAAGGCGGGCGATCTGATCTTGACGATGAACGGTGTCGCCATCGAATCGACGGAGCATTTGCAGGCGCTGCTTGCGGAAAACGGCGCGCGCGAGGCGAGCTTCGGCGTGCGGCGCAGCGGAAAGCTCCACCATCTGACGGTCACGCCCCTTGCCGACGGGCAGGGCGGATGGCGGCTCGGCGTGTGGATCCGCGACAGCATGGCGGGCATCGGCACGGTGACCTTCTACGACCCGCGCACGGGCGCGTTCGCGGCGCTCGGCCACGGGATCACCGATGTGGACACCGGCAAGCTCATGCCGCTCTCGCGCGGCAGCGTGATGGCGGCGAGCGTGAAAGCGGTCAAGCGCGGCGAGAGCGGCTCGCCCGGCGAGCTGCGCGGCGACTTTGACCTCACGCACGACCTCGGCGCGCTCTACGCGAACACAGAGTGCGGTATTTTCGGCGTTCTGCCGGAGGTCGGTCGGTTTGAGAGCGTCGGCGAGGCGATCCCCGTCGCGCGGCGCGCGGAGGTGCGCACAGGCAAGGCGGTCATTTTGGCAAACTGCAAGGGCGACGAAGTGCGCGCCTATGAGATCGAAATTGAAAAGCTATACAACGGTTCGGGCGCGACGCGCAATCTGCTGCTCCGCGTGACCGACCCGGAGCTGATCGCGCTCACAGGCGGCATCGTGCAGGGCATGAGCGGCAGCCCCATCGTGCAGGACGGAAAACTCGTCGGCGCGGTGACCCATGTTCTTCTGGACGATCCGCAAAGAGGTTATGGCATTTTGCTCGAAAATATGCTCGCGGCCTCCGGCATGACGGCGCGGAGCGCGGCATCGGCCTGAGGCGGCTTAACGGCAAAGCAGAACGCTTTGCCGTTAAGTTTGTGCTAAGACGACAAAATAATCGAATTTTGTCGTTTAAAATTTGTACGATACGACAGAAAACTACTTGAAAATGCTGTCCGAATATGATAGTTTATAGGCAAGGCCGAACGAAACATCCGATTTGCGTCGGAATGCGCTGTCAAAGCCTGAGTATTGAGGAGGAAGGAAAAGGAAGAGTAACATGGAAAACAGGATCAAGGTCGTGTTGGCGGACGCCAATGAAGAGTTTCGCATGATGCTTCAGCAGACGATAGAAAGCGCGGGAGAATTTGATGTGGTGGGAAGCGCCGGTGACGGCGCGCAGGCTTGGGAGTTGATCGAACGGGAGCGCCCGCAGCTTGTGATCACGGAGGTCATCCTGCCGGAGCTGGACGGCTTCGGTCTGTTGGAGAAAATGGCAGCGATGGCGGCGAAACCGAAGACGATCCTTGTCTCTGCGTTTTACCGTGAGCAGATGGTGATGCGGGCGATGGAGCTGGGTGCGGCGTATTTCATGGCAAAGCCCTGCGAGCCGAACACACTTTTGGAGCGGATGCGACAGGCCGTCCGCACGGAGGAGACAGAGGAGGGCAGTTCTGTTGCGCTGGAACGCCTTGTCACCTCCATCATTCACGAGGTGGGCGTGCCAGCGCACATCAAGGGTTATCAGTATGTCCGCGAGGCGATCATCATTGCCGTGCAGGATATGGAAGTCATCAACGCCGTGACGAAGGTGCTCTATCCCGAGGTAGCGCGCCGCTACAACACCACGCCCTCGCGCGTGGAGCGCGCCGTGCGCCACGCCATCGAGACCGCGTGGGACCGCGGCGATCTGGAAACGCTCCAGCGCTACTTCGGGTACACAGTCTCAAACAGCAAGGGCAAGCCGACGAATTCGGAATTCATCGCCATGATCGCCGACCGCATCCGCCTGCAGCTGAAAACAAAGATCGCGTGAGCCTTGCAGACCAGGGCTTTTTGCTGAATGGCAAAATATCGGCGAAGCGATCAACGGCGTGAGATTACAATGAAAAGGCGATAAAGGGGCTATCAGTATTTTTGCCCAAAATGATCAACGCTCCCGGTCCGGCAGGTATCGTTACCTGACGGATCGGAAGCGGTCTTTTTATGCGCGCTCCCAAAGCAGCGAAAACAGATCTGCTGCAAGTCCCTTCGCGGGAGATCGAGGCATGTTTTCGAAACCTGATTTTTCGGAATACCCGTCCATTATTTTTGGCGCAAAGGGTCAAAATAAGGGTCGCCCCTTTCGGAAAAAAGAAAAAATCCTTGAAAACACAAGGTTTTCAAGGATAAACGATGGTGCGCGAGGCGGGACTTGAACCCGCACGTCCGTGAAGGACACTAGAACCTGAATCTAGCGAGTCTGCCAATTCCACCACTCGCGCGTAAGCAGCCTCGGAAGAAAAGATGGTGCGGATGGTGGGACTTGAACCCACACGTCCATACGAACACTAGCACCTCAAGCTAGCCTGTCTGCCAATTCCAGCACACCCGCATTTTCATCAGTCTTTCAAACGACCGCTCCACTATTATAAGCCCGCTGCACGCCAAATGTCAACCTTTTTTTGCGGGAAATAAAAAAGTTTTTTACGCCGCTTTGCCGAACAGACAAAAGCTGCGCTTATAGCTGCGCAAGCGTCTCCCCGACAGCCCCAGTGATGACGAGGTCCGCGCGCGTCCTGCCCTCGAGCGGCGTTTTGTTGATGACCACGAGCTTGTGCCCGCGGTAGTAGTTCACCAGCCCCGCGGCGGGATAGACCGCGAGTGAGGTGCCGGCGATGATGAGCACATCGGCCTCGGAGATATACTTCACGGCGCGATAGAGCGTATCCTCGTTCAGCCCTTCTTCATAGAGCACGACGTCGGGCTTGATGCGCCCGCCGCAGGCGCACAGCGGTACATCGGCCGAGTGCAGTATGGTGTCCACGCCGTAGAACCTGCCGCATTTTTCGCAATAGCTGCGCAGCGTGCTGCCGTGCAGCTCCAGCACCTCTCGGCTGCCCGCTGCCTGATGGAGTCCGTCGATGTTCTGCGTGATGACCGCCTTCAGCTTTCCCGCGCGCTCCCATTCGGCGAGCTTTCGATGCGCGGCGTTGGGCTTCGCGTCGGGACAGAGCAGCTTCGCGCGGTAGAAGGCAAAAAAATTCTCGGGATGGCGCTCATAGTAGCTGTGGCTCAAAATGGTCTCGGGCGGCTCGTCCCACTGCTGATGATACAGCCCGTCCACGCTGCGGAAATCGGGGATGCCGCTCTCGGTCGAAACGCCTGCCCCGCCGAAAAAGACGATGTTGCCGCTGCCGTCGATGATGTCCTTGAGCCTTCTGATCTCGTCTGTCATGGTGCGCTCCTTTACTTGGTGTAGTCCTTGTCGATCTGCACGACGGCAAAGTAGCTGCTGTCGAGCTGCTTTACCGCCGCCTGGATTTCACTTTCCACCTCGCGGTCGCTCAGGCGGAACCTGAACGGCACCACCGCGTCGAAGATGATGTTCGTGTGCGTGGGGCCGGTGACCATGCGGAAGTCGTGGATGGTGATGTGCTCGTCGATGCCGCGCACGAGCTGCGCCACGCGCTCGCGCGTTTCGGTGGTGAGCGCGTCGTCCGTCACGATGGGGTCCATGTGGATCGTGGCATCACAGCCGAGCTCGCGTCGCAGCCGCTGCTCGATGTTGTCGATCTCGTCGTGCAGCGCCATGATGTCGCCGTGGGCGGGCACCTCGGCGTGGAGCGAGATCATCACGCGGCCGGGGCCGTAGTCGTGTACGATGAGGTCATGGATGCCCCGCACCACGCGCGAGGACATGACGATGTCCTCGATCCTCTGCACGAACTCCGGCGCGGGCGGCTGGCCGAGCAGGGGCGAGATCGTGTCCCGCGCGGCCTGAACACCCGCCCAGAGCACGAGAGCGGCGACGACGATGCCGCACCAGCCGTCGAGCCGCAGCGAGGTGAAGTGGCCGATGAGCGTCGCGGCAAGGACGGCGGCGGTCGCCGCGCAGTCGGAGAGGCTGTCCATCGCGGTCGCCGCCATCGCGGCGGAGTGGATCTTCTTGCCCACCGCGCGGTTATAGAGGAACATATAGAGCTTGACGAGAATGGACACGAGCAAAATGCCGCCGGTGAGCAGCGTAAATTCCACCGCCTCGGGGTGCAGGATCTTCTCCACCGCACCCTTGACCAGCTCCACGCCCATGAGCAGAATGACCATCGACACGATCAGGCCGGAGACATACTCCAGCCGTCCGTGGCCGAAGGGGTGCTCAGGATCGGGCTTCTGTCCCGCAAGCTTGAAGCCCAGCAGCGTCACAACGCTCGCGCCCGCGTCGGAGAGGTTATTGAAGGCGTCCGCCGTGATGGCGATGGAGCCGGCGAGCGTGCCGGCGAGCAGCTTGAGCGCGAAGAGCAGCACATTAAAGCAGATGCCCACCACGCCGCAGAGCACGCCGTAGGTCTCGCGCACGGCCGGATTTGTCACATCGGCGCTGTTTTTGATGAATTTTTTAGCAAGAAGAGAGATCATGTCTTCATCTCGATTTCCTTGGATTTTGCGGGGAAGAAAAAGCGCTTGGTGAAAAGATAGCACAGCGGGATGAGGTACAAAAGGCAGGCGTAGGGCAGAGCCTCGGCGCCCACGCCGAGCATACTCAGCGGCACGGCGCAGGCGATGCACCACGGGATAAGACCCGCGATGGTCACGCCGGAGTTGGCGATGTCCATCGCCAGCTCCTCGTGCTCCGCGCCGTCCTTGGCGTAGACCGCACCGATGAGCTGGTGCTCCATCATCACCACGATGGTCTGGTTGCACAGCACCATCGCGGAGAGAATGCTCAAAAGGATCATCGTCGGGAAGCGTCCGATGCGCCCGGCAGACCCTTGCAGAAGGCTCTGCGCCTGCGTGAGCGCGCCCGTACCCTCCAAAATGCCGGTATAGAGCGCCGCGAGCGGTATCATCATAAACGGCGTGAGCATACTCACCAGCCCCCCGCCGGAAACGACCTTGGACAGCAGACCCTCGGTCGGGTGATAGCCCGCGACCATGATCCAAAGTGCCTCGCCCGCGCCGATGCCCTGCACCGCAACGGTGATGACGAAGGCCGCGGCGGCGCTGATAGCCATGGCGCGGCGGATCGGCACGCGCAATAGCGGCAGGACTAACATGATGAGCGCCGGCACAAGCGTCCACGGCGAGATGACAAAGCTCTCGGCAAGAGCGCTCAGCATCGTCTCGTCCACCGCAACGATGGAATTTCGCAGCGAGAGCAGGGCATAGATCACAAGGCAGAGCGCATAGGGCAGCGCCGCCGTTTTGAACATGCGGCGGACATTGCCGTAGAGGTCGGTCTCCGTCAGCGCGGCGACCAAGCTCGCGCAGGACGAGGTCGGCGCGCCGCGGTCGCCGAAGTAAACACCGGAGAGGATCGCCCCCGCCGTTACCGCCTCGCTCACGCCGCCGGAGCGCGCGAGCGCCATGAGCACCACGCCCGCCGTGCTCGCCACGCCGAACGAGGTGCCGAGCGCGTAGCTGAGCAGCACCGTGAGCAGAAAGGCCACAAGAATAAAAAGCTGCGGCGTGATGACGCGGATGCCGTGATAGATGAAAAACGCGATGGTGCCGCACGAGCGCCAAAGCCCCGTGAGCAGACCGATGAAAAAGAGAATGCGCAGCACGATCATGCTCTTGGGCATCTTGCTCCACGCCATTCGGATGAGCGCCCGCGCGCCGTAGCCGCGCCTGAGGCCGAGGCCGAAGAACAGCAAAAGCGCGAAGGCCAGCGCCCACGCGAGAGAAAAGCTCTTGACGAGGCAGAAGATCATTGCCGCGAGAAAGAGCGCAAAGCAGACGACAATATCCATGAACCTCAGCCCCTCCTTCCGGGAATTTGCAGCGTCATGCGGCAGCACAGGCGGTCGAGGTCCTCGTCCGTCGCCGCGCCGATGCGCATCTTCGCGCCGCAGTCCTCGCAGACGAGGTCCACGGCGGCAGGGCGCACCTGCATCCGATAGCGCTCGCTGCCGCAGGCACAGCTGATGCCGTGCGGACGCGCGGCGATCTCCTTCAGCTCGCTGAGCACCTCATACATGATGACCGTGTCGGTGAAGGCCGCGGGGCTTTCGCCCTGCGCGGATTGCTTTTCCGCTGTGATCTGCAATTGCGCGAGCGCGCGCTCCACGGCGTACTCCTCCCCAATGAAGCAGCAAAGCTCGGAGGTCTCGGGGCAGGCGAGGCCGATGCCCTCGCCGTCGAGCAACCTATCCGCGCCGCACTCCGCCAGATGCTCGCCGCCGCACACGCCGCAGGGCACGCTGACGCGGAATTTTTCCCCATCAAAATCAATTTGCAGCTCGCTCTTGCCGCACGCGCAGGGCACGTTCGCGCCCGACGCGGCCAGCGCGAAGCGCGAGCGCCGCGCGATGACAGGCTTTTTGCACCGCGGGCACAGGTAGCCGACGGCGCGCATTTCTTCTCTCACCATAAAGACCTCCGCAAGAGGATAGTTTCCATTCTTTGTATTATACATCGTCGGAGACAAAAAGCCAATCCCTTTTCTTTCCCCCTCCCGCGTTAAAAATTGCGGAAAGGTAGTGCAAAAAGCGAAAAGCTGTGCTATAATACTAAGCACTTTTATTTGCTATTGCAGGAAAGGGGCTTTTCTTATGCGTATCGTTGTCAAGGTAGGCACCTCCACGCTCGCCTACGCCACGGGGCGGATGAACATTCAGCGCGTGGAGCGGCTGTGCAAGGTCCTCAGCGACCTCAAAAACGCGGGACACGAGATCATCCTCGTCTCCTCCGGCGCCATCGGCATGGGCTTCGGCAAGCTCAACCTGCCGGGCCGCCCGCAGGATATGCCCACCAAGCAGGCGTCGGCGGCGGTCGGCCAGTGCGAGCTGATGTATGTCTACGACAAGCTCTTCACCGAGTATAACCACACGGTCGCCCAGCTGCTCATCACCGCGCCGGACATTGCCGACGGCGGCAGCCGCAAGAAAAACTTCCACAACACGATGGACCGCCTGCTCGAGCTGGGCGCGCTGCCCGTCATCAACGAAAACGACACCGTCTCCACCGAGGAGATCGCCGTGGGCGACAACGATACGCTCTCGGCCATCGTCGCCGCCACCGTCTCGGCGGACCTTTTGATTTTGCTCTCGGACATCGACGGCCTGTATGACGGCGACCCGCGCAAAAATCCCGACGCGAAGCTCATTCCCACAGTGGCGGCCATCGACGAGCGCATCATCGCCCTCGGCGGCGGCAGCGGCTCGGGGCTCGGCACGGGCGGCATGGCCACCAAGCTCACGGCGGCACAGGTCGCCACCGCGGCGGGCTGCGAAATGGTCATCGCCAACGGCGAAAAGCCGGAGCTTATGTATGAGATCATCGCGGGCGAACAGGTCGGCACCCGCTTTCTGGTGGGGAGGTAACAGCGTATGACGACGATCGAACTGCTGCAAAAAACACGCGCCGCGCGCGCGGGCATCGCCAACGCCGGCGCGGAGGAAAAGAACGCGCTGCTCCTCGCCATGGCGGAGAGCCTGCAAGCGCACTGCGCGGATATTCTCGCCGCGAACGCCGAGGATATGGCCGCCGCGCGGGGTCACATCACCGAGGTCATGCTCGACCGCCTGCGGCTCGACGAAAATCGCATCGCGGCGATGGCCGACGGCATCCGCGACACTGTGAAGCTCCCCGACCACACGGGCCGCGTTTTGAGCGAGGTCGTGCGCCCGAACGGCATCGTCATCGACAAGGTGCAGGTGCCGCTGGGCTTCGTCGCCATCATCTACGAAAGCCGCCCCAATGTCACCTCCGACGCTGCGGCGCTCGCCATCAAGAGCGGCAATGTCTGTATGCTCCGCAGCGGGAAGGAAGCCTTCCGCAGCGCCCGCGCCATCGTCACGGCGCTCAAGGCGGGCATCGAAAAGGCGGGCGGCAACGGCGACATCGTCAACATCGTTGAGGACACCAGCCACGCCTCGGCGCAGGAGCTGATGACCGCCAACGGACTGGTCGACCTGCTCATCCCGCGCGGCGGCGCGGGGCTCATCCGCGCCTGCGTGGAGAATGCCACCGTCCCCTGCATCGAGACGGGCACCGGCATCTGCCATGTCTATGTGGACAGGGACGCCGACCTCCAGAAGGCGCTCGCCATCATCGTCAACGCCAAGACCAGCCGACCCTCGGTGTGCAACGCCGAGGAGGTCTGCCTCGTCCACCGCGACATTGCGGAGCAATTCCTGCCGCAGCTGAAAAAGGCGCTGGTCGAGGACCGTCAAGCCGCGGGCCTTGCCCCCGTCGAGCTGCGGCTCGATCCCGCCGCCGCCAAGATCATCGACGGCACGGCGGCGGGCGCGCGCGACTTCGACACCGAATTTTTGGATTACATCCTCGCCGTCGGCGTGGCGGACAGCCTCGACGCCGCCATCGCCCACATCGCCGCGCACTCCACCCACCACAGCGACTGCATCGTCACCGAGGACGCCGCGGCGGCGAAAAAATTCACCGAGCTGGTGGACAGCGCCGCGGTCTATGTCAATGTCTCCACGCGCTTTACCGACGGCGGCGAGTTCGGCCTCGGCTGCGAAATGGGCATTTCCACGCAAAAGCTCCACGCCCGCGGCCCCATGGGGCTCGACGAGCTGAGCACCTATAAATATGTCATCCGCGGTGACGGACAGGTCCGTTAAGGGGGAACGCTTTATGGCAAAAAAATATGAGGCCGGCTTCATCGGCGCCGGCAATATGGGCGGCGCGCTCGCGCTCGCCGCGGCAAAGCAGGTCGGCGGAGACCGCGTCGCGGTCGCCTGCTCCACGCGGGAACGCTCCGAAGCCGCCGCGCAGCGGCTCGGCTGCACGGCGGAAACGCCGCAGCGCATCCTCTCGGACAGCCGCTTCGTCTTTCTCGGCGTCAAGCCGCAGATGGTCGTCGGCGTGGTCGAGGGCCTCAAGGCGGATATTCTGGCCTCCGAGGGCATCTTCGTCTCCATGCTCGCGGGCGTGAGTCTCGAGAAGCTCGCGCTGCTGCTCGGCGCGGACAAGAAGATCCTCCGCATCATGCCCAACACGCCCTGCGCCGTGGGGCAGGGGCTGATCGTTTACGCGGCGAACGAGCGTGTGAGCGAGGATGAGCTTTGCGCTTTCCGCACCCTGATGTCTCACGCGGGCGCGCTCGACGCGCTGAGCGAGCAGCTGATCGACGCGGCGAGCGCCGTTTTCGGCTGCGGCCCCGCCTACGCCTATCTCATGGTCGAGGCGCTTGCCGACGGCGGCGTAAAGAACGGCCTGCCCCGCGCCAGGGCGCAGCGCTACGCCGCGCAGATGCTCCTCGGCAGCGCGGAAATGGTGCTGCGCAGCGGCAAGCACCCCGGCGCACTCAAGGACGAGGTGTGCAGCCCCGGCGGCAGCACCATCGCGGGCGTCGCCGCGCTCGAGCGCGGCGGCTTTCGCAGCGCCTGCATCGCGGCGGTAGACGCCGCGGTGGAAAAAACCAAACAGCTCGGATGAAATGCTGAGCGATCAAGCGCCGCCGTGCGCGCGGAGCTTGCCCGCCTGCGGGAGCTGACCGCCAACGGCGAGTCCTTGACAAAAAGCTGGATGTGAAAGGAGAGGAAACGACGATGGGCGATGTGAAAAAGATCCGGTGCGCACCGGCCTGCCTGCTCGATCCTGAGAAGCTGGAGCGGCAGCTCAACCGACTCTCCGCCGAGGGCTGGCAGCTGGAGGGCAGCGGCTGGTTCTCTCTCCGCTGCCGCCGCGGCGAGCCGAATGAGTACCGGTATCGTGTGCAGTATCTTTATGAGTCCCGCGACGACCAGAAGGACGACTATGTGCGCGCCCTTGCCGGGATGGGCGTGGAATTGGTCATGGATCTCCGGGGCTTTCTCATCCTGCGCAAACGGAACGACGGCACACCGTTCGAGCTTTTCTCCGATCGCGACTCGCAGATCACGAGCGAGAAGCGATACCTCAGGACGCGCGGCCTGCTTGCGGCATTTTGGCTGGTCCTTGCGGCGAGAGCGCTGCACAGAGCGGCGGTGTGGTATCGGTACATACTCGAATACACTGCGGACGGAACGGCGGAAAGCGGGATCGATCTCCTGCATTCGTGGGCAGAGCGCATCTTTGCGGACGGCCTTCTTGGACTGCTGTGGCTTGCAATGGGCGTCGGCTTTTTCTTGCAGGCGTACCGCTCCGTGAAGCGGCTCCGAAGGCTGCGGCAGGCGCGGCTCATCGAAGAATAAAAGAAAACCGGCTCTCCGAGCCGGTTTTCTTTATGCGCTTTTCACAGGATAAGCATGAGAGAATGTTGTCCGGCAATTTGCGCAAATCCATTGCCTTTTCGCGGCAAAAAGCTATAATAATGCCTTGGTATGCCAATGACAAGATGCGTTTTGCACGAAAAGAAAGGACGCCGCGCCGATGTACGCTTTGCTCAATGTTGCCTTCGCCCTGCTCACGGGGCTTTTGATGACCCGTATTTTCTCCCGCTGGCACCTGCCCGATGTCACGGCCTTTCTGGTCGCGGGCGTGCTGATCGGGCCGTTCTGCCTCGGCAGGCTCGGCCTCGTGGGCGTCGGCTTCCCGGATTATGAGAGCGTCGCTGCCCTTGGAACCCTCTCCGATGTGGCGATGGGCTTCATCGCCTTCGCCATCGGCAACGAGTTCCGGCTTGAGGATCTGCGCAAAACGGGCCGTCAGGCCTTCGTCATCGGCGTCGTGCAGGCGTTGACCGCCGCCGTGCTGGTGGATCTCGCCCTGCTCGCCTTCCATTTCCTGCGCCCCGACCTTCTCACCGCTCCCGCCGCCATCACGCTCGGCGCGATCGCCACGGCGACGGCACCCGCCGCTACGCTGATGGTCGTGCGCCAGTACAAGGCAAAGGGCCCCCTCACGAGCCTTCTGCTGCCCATCGTCGCGCTGGACGACGCGGTGGGACTGGTGGTGTTCGCGGTCAGCTTCGGCGTCGCCAAGGCGATGATCAGCGGTGCGCTGAGCATCGTCTCCGTGCTCGTCAACCCCCTCGTCGAGATCGTGCTCTCGCTGCTGCTCGGTATGCTCGCGGGCATCGTACTCACATGGCTGGAGGCCATGTTCCACTCCAACCGCAACCGTATGTCTGTGACCATCGGCTTCGTGGTGCTGACGGTCGCGCTCTCGCGGCTGGAATGGGAGCTTGGCGAGGTCATCGTCGGCTTCTCCCCGCTGCTCGTGTGCATGATGCTCGGCACGGTGTTCTGCAACATCTGCCCGCTCTCCGAGGACCTGATGGACCGCGCGGACGACTGGTCTGCCCCGCTGCTGGCGGTATTCTTCGTCATCAGCGGCGCGGAGCTGCGGCTGGAGGTGTTCGGCGAGCTGACGATGGTGCTCGTCGGCGTCGTCTACATCATCTTCCGCAGCGCGGGCAAATATTTCGGCGCGCGCTTCTCCGCCAAGGCGGTCGGCTGCGATGAAAAGACCGTCAAATATCTCGGCATCACGCTGCTGCCGCAGGCGGGCGTGGCGCTGGGGATGTGCGTGAGCGCGCAGGCGCTCGGCGCGGCGGACGGGCTGCTCGTGCGCAACATCGTGCTCTTCTCCGTGCTGATCTACGAGCTGGTCGGCCCGCTGCTGACCAAGGAGGCGCTGACCGCCGCCGGCGAGATCACCGCCAAGCCCAGGGAGGTGCTCGAGCGCCGCGCCAAGGCGCTGGCCGAGGCGGGAACGAAGGAGTTCCTCGAAGAGCGCGAGGAAAGAAAGCAGAAAAAACAGAAATAACGGGAAGAGCGACGAAAGCCGAAGCTTTCGTCGCTCTTTTCCTGTTCAGTCAAACTCCAGCGCGCTCTCGCCCTGCGGCAGCACCTCACCGACGACGGCGCTCCACGGCGCGAAAGGACGGAGCCTTTCGAGCAGTTTCTCCGCGTCCGCGCGCGGCAGCGCCGCGAGCAGCCCGCCCGAGGTCTGCGGATCGGCGGCAAGGTCGAGCCTTGCGCGCTGCGCGCCGTCGAGCACGCGCAGCTGCGGCTTGACATAGTCGCGGTTGCGGTACGCGCCGCCCGGCACGATGCCCATGTCGGCCAGCTCCTCCGCTTGCGGCAGCAGCGGCAGCGCCGCGCCGTGCAGCCGTATGGTAACATTTGAGCCGCTCGCCATCTCGTAGCCGTGGCCGAGCAGGCCAAAGCCCGTCACATCGGTGCAGGCGTGGACATTCTCGACCTCGCGCACCGCCTGCGCCGCCCTCGCGTTGAGCGTTGCCATGCTCTCGTAGGCGGCGCCGCGCGCCTCGTCGGAGGCGAGGCCCGCCTTGAGCGCGGTCGTGATGACGCCGACGCCGAGGCGCTTGGTGAGCACGAGCACATCGCCCGTCTGCGCGCCGATATTTTTGAGAATGTGGCGCGGATGGACAAAGCCCGTGACGCACAGGCCGTACTTCGGCTCGTCGTCCTGAATGGTATGCCCGCCGGCGATGATGCAGCCGGCCTCCACGGCCTTGTCGTGCCCGCCCTCCAAAATAGCGCGGACGGTATCGAGCGGAAGGCAGCTCGGCACGCACAGGAGGTTCATTGCGAGCTTCGGCACACCGCCCATGGCGTACACGTCCGAAAGGGCGTTCGCCGCGGCGATCTGCCCGAAGAGGTAAGGATCGTCCACGATGGGCGTAAAGAAGTCCACCGTTTCGATCACGGCCACATCGTCCGACACGCTGTAAACACAGGCGTCGTCGCTGCTGTCGTAGCCCACCAGCAGCCGCGGGTCAAACACATTGGGAAGACCCTCTAAAATTTTTGACAGGGCACCCGGCCCCAGCTTTGCCGCTCAACCGGCGGCGGAGGTCATTTGCGTGAGCCGAAGATCACGGTTCTGCTCCATTGCCGTCTGCCTCCTTTCTATCGTGAAATAGTCAAGCTACACGCTCGCCGCGGCCTGCTGCCGAACCAGCTCGGCAAAGGAGCGGGCCGCCGCGCTCATGGGACTTTTTCTGCGCCACGCCATGTAGATGCTGCGCCGCACGGGCGCCTTGTCCAGCTCAAATTGCAGCACCCTTCCGGCCTCGACCGCCTCGCGCACCGCGAGCGCGGAGAGCACGGAAACCCCCATGCCCTCGGCGACCAGCCGCTGCATAACAACGGGGTCGGAGACATAGGCCACCGTGCGGATCACATGGGGATCAAAGCGGATCTCACTGAGATAGTTGTCGATGACCTTCTGCGTGCCGCTCCCGCGCTCGCGGAAGATGACCGGCTCGGTGAACAGCTCGCGCCCGAGCGCGCCGCGCGCCTTGAGCGCGGCAAAGTGGGGCGTGTTCGGCGTGATCATCACCAGGTGGTCCTCGGCGATGGGCGCGTAGATGAGGTCCTGCCGGTCGTCGGAGCTGCCGACAAAGCCGAGCTGAATGTCGCCGTCGAGCAGCAGCTGCTGCACCTTGGCGCTGTCGCCGCAGCGGAGCGTGCAGCGAAATTCGGGCCTTTCCTTGGCAAAGAGCGCCATGTAGCGCGGCAGCAGGCTCTGCGCCGGCACGGTGGACGCGCCGAGCGTCAGCTCCAGCGCGCTGTCGAGCGCGACATCGAGCCACAGGGCGCTGCAACGGGCGAGAATATCCTGCGCGTACTGGTAGACACGCTTGCCCTCGCTCGTGAGCAGCAGCCGCCGCTTGCTCTCGCGGCGGAAAAGCTTGATGTGCAGCAGCTCCTCCAGCGCGCGGATATTGTCGCTCACCGTGGACTGGGCGAGATAGAGCCTGTCCGCCGCGGCGGTGAAGCTGCCGGCGTCCACGACGGCGACGAAAATTTCAAGCTGGCGAAAATTCAGACGGTCCATCGCGCGGCTCCTTTCTCTTGGTCTTGATAATTCTATTGTAGAGAGTGCGGCGCGCTTTGTCAAACGATTTTACGGAATTTCGCGCATTTTCCATCGGAAAAACCGATGATAAATGCAGAGCAAACGGAAAAAGGAATTTCCAAAGTGCGCGCGGTGTGCTATGATGGTCAAAAAGGAAGGACGAGGAGGGGAGCGCATGATCTATCTCGATAACGCCGCGACGACCGTTCGCAAGCCGCCGCAGGTCATCGACGCTGTGGTGCGCGCGATGGGGAGCTTCGGCAACAGTGCCCGCGGCACGCACGAGGGCGCGCTGACCGCCTCGCGCACGATCTACGACGCGCGAGGCAAAATAGCGGCGCTCTTCGGCTGCCCGCGTGCCGATCATGTGGCGTTCACCGCCAACTCGACCGAGGCGCTGAACATCGCCATCAGCGGCCTCGTCCGCGCGGGAGACCGTGTGCTCTCCACCGATTTGGAGCACAACTCCGTCCTGCGCCCGCTCTACCGTCTGCGCGACGAGCGCGGCGTGGCGCTCGATTTCGTTCCCGCCGACCGGCAGGGAAGCATCGACTACGCGGACTTCGAGCGCCTGCTGCACCCCGACACCCGCGCCGTCGTCTGCACCCACGCCTCAAACCTCACGGGCAACGCGGTGGACCTCGCGCGCGTGGGCGCGCTTGCGCACGCGCACGGCGCGCTTTTCATCGTGGACGCCTCGCAGAGCGCGGGTGTGCTGCCCATCGACATGGAGCAGATGCACATCGACGCGCTGTGCTTTACGGGGCACAAATCCCTCATGGGGCCGCAGGGCACGGGTGGGCTCTGCCTGCGCGGAGAGCTCGATATTCTGCCATGGAAGGTCGGCGGCACGGGCGTGCAGACCTACTCCGAGCGCCAGCCCGAGCAGCTGCCTGTGCGGCTCGAGGCGGGCACGCTCAACGGCCACGGCATCGCGGGCCTCTCCGCCGCGCTGGACTTCATCAACGAGGTCGGCATCGAGACCATTCACGCGCACGAAACGGCGCTGATGCGCCGCTTTTATGAGGGCGTGCGGGCGCTTCCCAATGTGCAAGTCTACGGCGACTTTGCGCGCGAACGCGCGGCGGTCGTCGTGCTGAACATCGGGGATTGCGACTCCGGCGAGGTCGCCGACGCGCTCGCCGAGGACTACGGCATTGCCACGCGCTCCGGCGCGCACTGCGCGCCGCGGCTGCACCGCGCGCTCGGCACGGAGGGGCAGGGCGCGGTGCGCTTCAGCTTCGGCTGGTACAACACGGAGGCGGAGACCGACGCGGCCATCCGCGCGGTGGAGGAGCTGGCACGATGAGAGAGAAAAAGGTATGGCTGGTCGTGACCTTTCACACAACCGCCGCTGCCATCGGCATGGAAAAGCTCTGCGCGGCGCGGGGCGTTGCGGGGCGGCTCATTCCCGTTCCGCGCGCGCTGACCGCGGACTGCGGCATGGCGTGGCGCGCGGAGCCCGCCGCGAGGGCGGCGCTCGAGGCGCTGGCCGCCGAGGAGGGGCTGGAGGTCGAGGGCTTTTACGAGCTGCTGATTTGAGAAAAAACAAAAAAATTACCATCGGTTTTTCCGATGATAAACCGCGATTCTTCGGATAAATCCATTTGCCATTTTTCGCCAATTTCTTTATACTGTATCCATCAATATCTTTCTCAAAGAATAACGAGAGGGAAAAACAAGGAGTGTTGTGAATATGAAAAAGATCCACTGGGGCGTCGTCCTCGCCGGCGTGGCGGTCGGCCTTGCGGCGCTCATTCTCACAGCGATGGGCAACCCCGCCAACATGGGCTTTTGCATCGCCTGCTTTTTGCGCGACATTGCGGGCGCCTGCGGGATGCACAGCGCCGCCAAGGTGCAGTATGTCCGCCCCGAGATCATCGGTCTCGTGCTCGGCGCGTTCATCATGTCGGTCGCGGGCAAGGAGTTTCGCGCCCGCGCCGGCTCGTCGCCCGCGACGCGCTTTGTGCTCGGCACAGTCGTGATGGTCGGCGCGCTGGCCTTTCTCGGCTGCCCGCTGCGCATGGTGCTGCGCCTCGGCGGCGGCGACCTGAACGCACTGGTCGGCCTTGTCGGATTTTTCATCGGCATCCTCATCGGCGTTGCCTGCCTCAAGCGCGGCTTTTCGCTCAAGCGCTCCTATGAGGTCGGCGCGGCCGAGGGCGGTGTGCTGCCGAGCGTGATGGCGGCGCTGCTGATCCTCGTGCTGGCCGTGCCGACGCTCTTCAAGTTCTCCGAGGCAGGCCCCGGCTCGATGCGCGCGCCGTTCTGGATCGCGCTTGTGATCGCGCTGGTCGTCGGCGCGCTGGCGCAGAAGAGCCGCCTTTGCATGGTCGGCGGTCTGCGCGACGCCGTGATGCTGGGGGACTTCCATCTGCTCTACGGCTTTGCGGCGATCTTCGTCGTCACAGTGATCGGAAACCTTGCCATGGACCGTTTCCATCTCGGCTTTGCGCTCCAGCCGGTGGCGCACAGCGCGCACCTTTGGAACCTGCTGGGCATGGTGCTCGCAGGCTGGGGCAGCGTGCTGCTCGGCGGCTGCCCGCTGCGCCAGCTCATCCTTGCCGCGCAGGGCAACGGCGACAGCGCTGTGACCGTGTTCGGCATGATCGTCGGCGCGGCGCTCGCGCACAACTTCGGCCTTGCCGGTAACCCTGACAGCAAGAATGAGGCCGGTCAGCTTGTGGTCGGCGGCATCTCCAACGCCGGTAAGGTCGCGGTCATCGCGGGGCTTGTGGTGCTGCTGGTCATCGCACTGTGGAATATGCCGAAAAAGGAGGCTGCAAAATGATCGACGCAAGAGGATATTCCTGCCCCATGCCCGTGGTGATGGTGCAGAATGAGGTCAAAAAGGGTGCGCCGGACACGCTCGAGGTGCTGGTGGACAGCCAGACCTGCGTGGAGAATGTCACCCGCTTCGCGGAAAAGCAGGGCTATCGTGTCGCCTGTGCGAGCGAGGGCGGCGACTTCCGCCTGACGCTCAAGAAGTGAAAAAAGAGGAAGGTCAGCCGACCTTCCTCTCTCTTTTTCCTCTTTTTGGGACAAGGCTTGCCAGCAGCAGCCAAAGGTAGACGCTGGTGATGCAGGTGGCGACGGAGAAAAAGGTCGTCACTGCGTAGCAGAGCAGCGCCGCGCCCGCGACCGCGCAGCGGTCGCGCTCCGCGCTGCGATATGCGCGGGAAAGGCCGAGCGCGAGCAGGGCGAGAAAGGCAGCGAGCGCCAGCGCGCCCTGATCGACGAGGATGCCGAGGTACTCGTTGTGCGCACTTGTGACGGCGAAGTAGACGGCGCCGCCCTCGCGCGGCCAGTAGAACGGCGGGACATTGCGCAGGTACAGCGTACCGCAGCCGCCGCCGAGCAGCGGCCGCTGCGCGACGAGCGGCAGGAGAGAGCGCCAGATGAGAAGCCGCGACGAGCCGAAGGTCAGATCGACCTCACCGTGCAGCAGTCGGTGCAGCTCGGAGAGCGTGCCGCCGTCGCCGGGATAGAGCCACAGAAAAGCGAGCGCGGCGGCGCTGAGCAGGAGCGTTAAGAGCCACATTGCCCTTTTCCTGCGCGGGAACAGGAGCGGCAGGCTCCACACCGCCGTGACCGCGAGGCCGAGCAGCGCCGCCGCGACCCGCAGCCGCCAGAGCGTCCACACTGTCAGCGCGAGCGGCGCGAGCAGCCGTTTCGACCCGCCGCGCACGAGCGCCGCCGCCATCGCCGCGGCGCAGAGCGCAAGGAGGAGGGCGGTGAAGCCGATGTTGCCGGCGGTGCCGGCGTAGAAGCCGGAGTAGGCGGCGTCGCCGTCGAAGTAGTTCAGCCCTGCGGGATAGAGCCAAAGGGGATTTCGCCCCGTGAGCTGGACGAGCACGAGCAGATCGCACAGCGCGGCGGAGATCGCAGCGGCATAGAGCAGCCGCCGGTCGGGGCGCAGATGGCGCGAGAGCAGCAGAAAGCAGGCGACATAGAGCGTGACGGTCAAAAGCCCGTCCCGCCGCGTGCCGCCGAGCAGCACCGCCGCGCCGTAGGGCGAGAGCGCTGCACTCAGCGCAGTGAGCGCGAGATAGGCGAGCGCGGCAAGGGTCATCGGCTCACGCCAGCGGACCTCCCGCCACGCGCCGAGGACGGTCATGGCAAGGACATAGGCGAGCGAGAGGAGCAAAAAGGCGTGGTATTTGCCCTCCATCATGCGCTCGTAGCCGCCGAGGGGGAGAAAGAGGGCGTAGGCCGTGAGCAGGCAGAAGGCGTAGAGGTAGGAAATGCGGGTGCGCAGCGCCATGGCGCGAGCCCTCCTTTGCTTTTTTCTTCACAGCCATGAGCAAAACTCCAAAAGAGCAGTGATTGCAATGGTTTCCGGTCATGGCTGAAACCGAAAATCACT
>NZ_JAFBIQ010000090.1 GCF_021531315.1 Oscillibacter valericigenes
TTTCTCTTGTCTACTTTTGAAAAAGTAAATTAAAAATAAATATTTTTCGTGTCTACTTTTCTTGACTACTACATGAAAAGCGGTTTGTAACAGCGTTGTGGCAGTAACTTTTTGACGATATTTGCGGGAACGGTTTTGGGCGAAAAACCGAACTTTTTAAGCCGAATTTTTGGACAGTGAAAGCCGTTCGATTTTAGTACAAGATAAAGGGCCGCAGTCGCAAGCGCCCGCAGCCCGCCCGGAAAGCCCCGCAGTGCGGGGCTTTCCGGGGTTTTGAAACCGCAGTCTAAGGTGCACCTTGGCGGGCGTTTTCGCAGTCTTGGGTGAACGTGAGGGGTGAAAAAGGCCCGTAACAGCGGACTTTTCAAGGTGACCGTTCCGCAGGCGGTTGAGAAATTTTCGGTTTTCAACCACTCAAAAAAGTACTCTTTGAGCAGCGGCGATTTTCAGCGCATATCGTACATATTTTGCGCCGCTGTAGACAATATGAAATGACTCCTGCGCTTGTAAAACGTGGATTTACCTGTCATACTTTT
>NZ_JAFBIQ010000091.1 GCF_021531315.1 Oscillibacter valericigenes
CAGAGCCCCATCCATGCCATGCAAGACCGGCTTTCATGCGCTGCTGCATCTGCTCATGCTTTCTCTCTTTCAGTAAAGCCAGTAGTGTCGGCGGAGGCGTCAGCAGACGCTCTCTGTCGTTTTTCAGCGAGGCCAGTGTGTAGCCGCCTTCGCTCTTGGGCCGCTGCAGCAGTTGATGATAAATGCGGATCGTGCCGCGCTCAAAGTCGATACAGTCCCATGTCAGACCAATGGCTTCTGATTCTCTGACGCCGCTGAACAGGATAAACTTCAGGATGCTGCGGTAACTGTCCCTCTCGACTACGACGAAAAACTGCTTTATTTGCTCGTCGGTCAAGGTCTGAATGTCTTTCTGAACCTTCCGTGGGAGAGTAGTTAGCTGCGCTGGATTTAAGCGAATCATCTCATTCAACACCGCTTGATTGAGTGCCTTGCTGAGAACGCCATGCACATTGCGGATGGTTTTTGGTGACAGGGGTGGCTTGTCGTCTTCTCCGCGTTGAAGCCTGTTATATAGGGTTTGGATCATGTG
>NZ_JAFBIQ010000092.1 GCF_021531315.1 Oscillibacter valericigenes
TTGAGAATGTCCATCGCGCGCTCGATCTTGTCGCACTCGAGCACATAGGCCATGCGCACCTCGTTGAGGCCCTTGCCGGGCGTCGCGTACATCGGCGCACCGGGCGCGAACATGACGGTCTCGCCCTTGTCGTCGAACTCCTCGAGCAGCCAGCGCTGGAAGGTGTCGGCATTGTCCACCGGCAGAGCCGCCATCAGGTAGAACGCGCCCTTCGGGCAGTCGAAGATGACGCCGGGGATCTCGCGCAGCTTGCGTACCAGCGTGTCGCGGCGCTTTTTATATTCGTCGCGCACGGCGGCGAAGTATTCAGGCCCCACGGTGTAGAGGTGCGCGGACGCGACCTGATCGAGCGTGGCCACGGAAAGGCGGGACTGGCAATACTTGAGCGCGTGGCCCAGCAGCTCTTTATTCTTGGTGATGAGGCAGCCGATGCGCGCGCCGCAGGCAGAAAAGCGCTTGGAAACGGTGTCGATGACGACGATGTTGTCGGGAGCCTCCTCAGCAAAGGAGCCGAAGGACTG
>NZ_JAFBIQ010000093.1 GCF_021531315.1 Oscillibacter valericigenes
CACGGAAGTTAAGCTCGCTTCTGCCGACAATACTTGGCTGGAGACGGCCCGGAAAGATAGGTAGCGCCAACACTCCTCCTTAGCTCAATGGTAGAGCACGCGGCTGTTAACCGCGGGGTTGTTGGTTCGAGCCCAACAGGGGGAGCCAAAACAACGCCGCCACAGGGTGGCGGCGTTGTTTCTTTTTAAAATTGGCTCAGGGAGTCCAAACGGGCCTTTAGCTCAGTTGGTCAGAGCAGTCGGCTCATAACCGATCGGTCCCGGGTTCGAGTCCCCGAAGGCCCACCACACAGGGGTATAGCTCAGCTGGTAGAGCAGCGGTCTCCAAAACCGCGTGTCGAGAGTTCGAATCTTTCTGCCCCTGCCATAAAAAACTCTTTACAACAAAGATTGTAAGTGTTATAATTACTCTGTTAGGTCGTTTCATTTAACACCGAGCGCACACGGCCATGTAGTTCAGTTGGTTAGAACGCCGGCCTGTCACGCCGGAGGTCGAGGGTTCGAGTCCCTTCGTGGTC
>NZ_JAFBIQ010000094.1 GCF_021531315.1 Oscillibacter valericigenes
AAATGCGTTGAGGGGGTGGTGTCCGTAAACACCGCCCCCTCTTTTTTACGCGGCTACGCGGTAGACAAATCCCGCAAAACCTTTCACTTTCAAGTTGCGCTCGTCCTGCCTGTTCGGACGAATGGGAACGGTATACCGCGCGATTTCTTTTAACAGCGTTTCGCCGTCCGTGTTCGGCGTTCGCAAATGCTCCTTGCAGAGCATGACCGCCATTTTGAAATTCACCTTGTAGGCGTAAACGCCGTTTTTCGGCTGACGGACAACGACTTCATTACAGACGCGGCTTGCAAAGTTGAACGCAATCAGGCTGGCGTAAGTTTCCTGTTCCGCGAACGCGTCCGATTTGCCATGCAGATTGACAAGGCCAAGCGTATATTTCCAGTCACGGAAGGCCGTTTCCACGCCCCAACGGAGATGATACAGTTCTCTTATATCATCCAAGCTGAACGAACGCGGCAGAGAGGTTGTAACCGTTTCAAACTCGCCGTTGTCCAGCA
>NZ_JAFBIQ010000095.1 GCF_021531315.1 Oscillibacter valericigenes
GCCGGGGGTTCGAATCCCTCACGGCGTACCAAAAGAAGTCTTGAAACCATAGAGTTTTGGGACTTCTTTTTTCATTCTACCCTTTATTTGACCCTTTATCCGGTTCACGCCTGCCTCCCGAAGACCGTTCTTTGAAGATATGCTTCCATGCGGTTTGCGCTGTCCTGCCTCATTTTTTCCGAAACATGGCCGTAAACATCAAGGGTAAAGGCAGCAGTTGCGTGTCCTAAATTGGACTGCACGGTTTTTATATCGTCCCCATTTTGAAGGCATAGAACGGCGTAGGTATGACGCAGACTGTGAACATTGGCTTTCTCCGCGCCAATCTGTCTTGCTATCCTCTTGAAGTGATCGTATACGGTTTGCGGGCAGTAGTGATCGCCAAATTCCGTCGTGAAAACGAACCATGTATTCTGTTCTTCCACAGAGCCCCATCCATGCCATGCAAGACCGGCTTTCATGCGCTGCTGCATCTGCTCATGCTTTCTCTCTTTCAG
>NZ_JAFBIQ010000096.1 GCF_021531315.1 Oscillibacter valericigenes
TGCAAGTGCAAGTAAATGTCACTATGTAACTTCTCGTGATGCGAAATGATAGGAAATCCTATTCATTCTCGTGTGAGGGTGCGGGTGTCCTTAGACACAGATTTCAGTCTGTTTTATATATCATTTCAAAATGAATTTTTCAACCAGAATTATTAAGAATTTCAAAGGTTTTTCAGACTCAATGATTCTATGTAATTTAGACCCGCCGAAGCAGGTCTTTTTTTATTTCAGCATAATCTCTCTATCCTCAGCGCCGAGCATATAAGCACCCTTGGCAAAAGCATCCCTTGCAAGAAGCTCTGCTACATCAACCCTATCGAACAGCATCCATATTTCTTTCTCTTTCGGAGTCAGTTCATGGCTATGGTCAAACAAATGCTCAAGTCCCAATCCTTCAAGCAATGCCGACTTTGCTGCTTTGTATTCCTCAGCTCTGCCAACATATTCGTCGTTCCTTTCCTTGGAAAATGCCTCGATATTGTCAGCTCTCAGA
>NZ_JAFBIQ010000097.1 GCF_021531315.1 Oscillibacter valericigenes
TCTCGTTGATCTCATTCATTCGGCTCCGCAGGCAGGTCCCGTCCGCGCCCCAGCAGAGAAAACCGTGGCGGGGATAGGGACAGTCCTTGCAATCCGGGGAATGGCTGCAAACAGGCTCCGGCAGCGGCTCCTGCTGAAAGCCGGGGAAGTGCGGAAGAATGAGTCTGAATTGAATCGTGCCGTAAATTTCCATCATCTTTTCCTCCTCGTAAAATATAAAATGCCGGACATTTCTGTCCGGCCTGTGCGCGTGCTTATTTCATTGTCATGCCAATCTGTTCCGGCACATCCCGCTGCCGCGGAACATTCGGGGGCAGCAGTCCACCGACCTGTTCCATGAGCTCCGCCAGTTCCTGATCCCGTCCGAAGGAAATCGTTTCATCCTGCTCGCGGACGAACCTTAGCGCATGGTAGATCTCCGCAAGCTGCTCCGGCTCAAAAAGGGCGTCTTTTTGAACAAGTCCACTGCGCACGGTGAAGT
>NZ_JAFBIQ010000098.1 GCF_021531315.1 Oscillibacter valericigenes
AGTCAGAGCTTGTACCTTGAAAACTGAACAATGAAAGATGAAAGTGATAAGCAAGGCAACAGAGAGGTCTTTCAAGCGGAAGCGTTTGAAGGAATGAAAAGTTTTAATTGTGGAACATCGTATAGATGGGTAACGATTACAATTTCAAAAAATCCTGTTAAATTGCCTGCATAATTCAAGAGAACCAAGATCTCTAAGACACGGAGTTGCAAGGGAGCGTAAACCGCAGCTTTCGTCCAACTCCTCAAAAATCGGAAGATTTTTGAGGAAAAGGCGGAGCAGCGGAGAGAGCAAGACTGGCGTCGCAAGCCGAAAGGCTGGCGAGGACGGGCGAGCGATGCGCAGCTTGCGACGCCGCAGGTCAAGCTATAAAGAGCGCAAGGGGAATGCCTTGGCATCAGGAGCCGAAGAAGGACGTGACAAGCTGCGAT
>NZ_JAFBIQ010000099.1 GCF_021531315.1 Oscillibacter valericigenes
AGCACTTTTTGAACAAAACAGCGATGTCTACCCGATGGCTACCCGCTGAAACGCCTGGGGCGCAAGGGCTTGCGGGATTTTCGAAACTGCCGCCGTCTACCTTTCCGTCTACCTGATTTTGTATGCCGCCTCTCAAAACACTTGATTTTACGGCATTTTCCCCTCCTCACTTTCCGATTTCCATGGGGCTACGTTATCGCCTATTTGAGCCGTTTTTGCAACTTTTCTCCACTTTGCACAAAAGCGTGTTTCCGAGCAGGAGCCGCGCGGATGAATAAAGTGGCGGAATAGCGGCACAAAACTGCAAGAATATGCAATGGCGCAGAACCGAAAACGGAAATTTCAGAAAGGAGAGTAACATTATATGAAAAAGTTACTCGCACTGGTGCTGGCGTTGGTCATGTCCCTGTCCCTCGTCACCATCAG
>NZ_JAFBIQ010000009.1 GCF_021531315.1 Oscillibacter valericigenes
AGTCTGCCGTCACAGGCATTTTCCGTGCCTGACGTTCACCCAAGACCGTTTCAAGGTGCACCTTAGACTGCGGCGTACCACCTTGAAACCCCTTGTATATCAATGGTTTCAAGGTGGTACGCCCTTTTGAGATAATGAGAGAACATTATGTCTTTCAAATGTCTTTCAGGCAGCTTGCGAGCTTGTCCCGCAGGAGGCGGCTATCCTGTATATTTTTCGCAATTTTGGTTGACAAGTGTTTACCTTTCTGCTATGCTGTGCTCAAATAGGTATACAGCCGTATACCGAAAGGAGGAATGTCCTGTGTCCTGCAATCTGACCGACGCGGAGTGGAAGCTGATGCACCGTCTCTGGGATAGTGCGCCGCAGACCATCACACAGCTCACCACCACCCTGCGAGAGGAAACCGGCTGGGAAAAGCACACCGTCATTACCATGCTCTCGCGGCTGGAGGCCAAGGGCGCGGTGCGCCACGAGGAGGGCGTACGCGCCAAGCAGTTTTACCCCGCTGTCAAACAGGGCGACGCCGCCCGCGCCGAGACCGAGAGCTTCCTTGGCAAGGTCTACGGCGGGAGCCTTGGGCTGATGATGAGCGCCATGGTCGAGGGCCGCGCGCTCACGCGCGAGGACATCGACGAGCTGTCCGCCATTTTGGAGCAAGCGGGAGGGAACACAAAATGAAAGAAATTCTGCTCACTTCCTCTGTTTTGATCCTTGCGCTGCTGGCACTGCGGCGGCTGTTCCGCCGCACCATCTCGCGCCGTATGCAGTACGTGCTCTGGGCGCTGGTGCTCGTGCGGCTGCTTGTACCGCTGAATGTCGGCACGCTGGCGCACAATGTGCTCTCCGCCGCCGAGCCGGTGCAGGCCGCCGTGGAAAAGCGGCTGGAAACGCCCATCCTGTACACGCAGGACGGTACGGAGCGCCGCCCCGCGCAGCTTGCAGACGGCAATGCGCCGCAGGGTGAGTCTCAGTCTCCGCCCGCCGACGCGGCGCAGAGCGCCCCTGCCGACGAATATTCCCTCGTGACACCGACCTACCGCGCCGTCGCGCTCTCCGAAGCGCTCACCTATGTCTGGTACGCCGGTATGCTGATCGTGGGTGCGTGGTTTCTTTTCACCAATCTGCGCTTTGCCCGCGCGCTGCGCAAGGCGCGCACGCCTTACAGCGTCGAGGGCTGCCGTTATCCGGTCTACCTCGTGCCCGCGCTGCCCTCGCCGTGCCTCTTCGGCGTGCTGCGCCCCGCCATCTATCTCAACAACGCAGCGACCGCCTCGCCCGAAACGCTGCGCTTCGTGCTCGCGCACGAGCAGACCCACGCGCGGCACTTAGACCCGCTGTGGTCGCTGCTGCGCGGTCTGTGTCTGACCGTCTACTGGTTCGACCCGCTCGTGTGGCTCGCAGCGGTGCTCTCGCGCGAGGACGGCGAGCTTGCCTGCGACGAGGGGACGCTCCGCGCGCTCGGCGCGGACGAGCGCACCGCCTACGGAAAAGCCCTGCTCTCGCTCGTGCCCGTGTGCGCCAAGCCGCAGAACCCACTGCTCGGCGCGACGACCATGACCGGCGGTAAAAAGAGTCTCAAGGAGCGCGTCACCCGCATTGCGGAGAACCGGCAGGCGAAGACTGCGGCGGTGTTCGCCGCCGTCGCGCTCGCGGCGCTCGTGTGCGCGGTGAGCTTCACCGGCGCGCCGGATACGCCGCCTGAGGTCACGCAGGAGTGGTACGACGCGGGCTTTTCTACCGAAGATGCGCAAGCCTGTCTCAAGTTCCTCGACTGGGCGGCAGGCTTCGACGGGGACAATGCGACCGGCGCTTCATGGATGGCTGATGGGGAAGCAAGCCTGAACGCACTTGAACCGCAGGCAGAGTTTGCCCGTGTGGTGCGGAGCATCCGCATGGAGGAGCTTTCTCCGTTCACGGACTCCGACGAGAAAACGCTTTATACGCTCGGCTTCAACGACGGACGCGCAAACTACGGCTTTGGGCTGCACGAGAGCGGGCAAATTGCGCTGATCGCCCCCAAAGAGGTTGAGGTTGAAGGTGAGACGCACCTCTACAAAACATCCGTCGCCGTCGTGAATAACGCGGAACTGACGCAATTCCTGCACCAGCTGCTCCGTCCCGCGCTCTCCGACAATCTGACAGAGGCCGAGCGCAGCGTCGTCGACGAATTTCTGCACTGGGCGCAAGCTCTGCGCGCAGAGGACATTCTCAACCTGCAATTCCGCGACGGCAGCAGCTCGCGCTTCCTCGTCGATGCGGAGCTGACCGCGCTTTCGGCGCAGCTCGTGCCCGCTCTCAACGCCCTCACCGAAGCGGAGCTTTACACACAACAGGGCTACGGTGACAGCACATACTACACGCTCACGGTGAATCTGCGGGACGGTACACAATACATCTTCCTCTGCGGCTTCGACTGCGTGCGGCTCCTGCATCCCACCTTTGAGCCGGCGCTCTCCTCCAGCTATCCCAGCGACCGCCCGACGCTCTGGCTCGACAGTCCCGCGCTGATGGCGTGCATCAACACCCTTCATTCCCCGCCTACGACGCTGCCGGACCTTGAGGCCGTCGACCCGACGCCGCTCGCGGACATCCTGCCCGCGCGGGAGCCGTGGATGACCATTCCCCTTGCCGGGAAGGCGCAGCGCATTGCCGACCGCCGCATCCCCTCCGATGCCCTTGACTGGCTCACGCAGATGGACATGGACGGCGACGGCGTGTGTGAGATCGTCAACAGCTCCGATTTCCCCGCGATCTACTACAAGCGCGGCGGTCAGCTCTACGGCGTCGACCTCAAGAGCGTCATCACCGCCGCGTGGCCGGAGCTGAACTGGTGGGACTACACATCCGCCGCTCCCGCCAGCCGTTCGCTCCTCTTCTGCGGCTTGTCTGCGGGCGACGCTCCCGGCGATGGGGTCAACTTCACGCGCTATCTCTATTTCGACGGTGAAAGCCTGCTGCTCTATAAGCCAGACCGCAGCCACACCGACCACGTCGCCGACGCGACGCTTGCCAATCCGAGCGTTCCCGCTGAGGTCGCTGCGCGGGCAAAACAGCTTGTTCGGCAGCGGTACGACACCCTTGCGGGCAGCGCCGCGCAGTACGACGACTGGTACACAGACGTCTCCTTCCTCGGTGCGGAGACCCGCTATGAGGGTCTGACTCTGGAGGTTTATTGCTTCAGCCAGCATTACCACGCGCAAAAGCCGGAAAAGATCCTGCTCGCGGGCGGCACAGAGGTCGATGAGGACGGCTGGGCTGTTTTAGACGGCGACACGGTTTTGGACGGCCCCTATATCGTCTGCCTCTCGGACGGCGGCACGCGACGCATGTTAGAGGGCAGCATGAGCGGCGATTGCAGCACGGGCAGCCCCGCTTATTATGCCGATCTGACCGCGCTGCTGGCGAAAAACAATGTCCTCCGCCCTGACGCTCTGGACGGCGGCAGGCTGAAAGAGGCGATGAGCAGCGGCGGCAGCTTCCTCAACTGGCTGGGTCAATACGACGCTGCCGAGCAGGACCGCGCGCTCGAAAGGCTGAGCGCCTACCGCGCCTCGCTCACCGACAGCTACGACCTCGATATGTTCTCCCGCATCGTCGCCTATCTGCTCGGCGACCGTGACGGCCTGACCGACGCGGGCCGCGCCGCACAAGCGCGTTTCCGCACGATGTTTGGATAGATCTCCCACGCTTTATTGCCATGAAGCGAAGCGAGCGGCGGCAGACGGCAGCAGCGGAAAAACTGCCGCGTGAACACTGATAAACAGCAAAAGCGGAGCCGTCTTGGCTCCGTTTTTGCACCGTTGCGCCGTCTCTTTCGTCGCATTTTATTGCAAACGTACCCGCTCTATGGTATGATGCGTTTGAGAAGATTTGCGGCTCTCTCGACCGTCTGCCGGGCTGACAGTGGGCCGCAATGAAAGAAGGGGGAAACAATATGAAATACACCTCTGCCGAGGCAAACAAGCTGCTGAAAAAGCTGAACGATGAGTACGCCGCGCTGCTCGACAAGGAAACGCGCAGCCGCGACTTCCGCGCCGCGATGGGCGAGGATGTCGCGTCCGTGCGTCCCGCCTACGACTATGCCGAGACGCAGGCGCGTCTTGCGGAGCTGGAGGGGAAGATCCGCACCCTCAAGCACGCCATCAACCGCTTCAACACCACACAGGCGGTGGACGGCTTTGATATGACCATCGACGAGCTGCTGGTCTACATCCCGCAGCTCACAAAGCGCAAGGCCAAGCTCCTTGAGATGAAAAGCCGGCTGCCCAAGGAGCGCGTCGAGGAGCAGTACGGCCGGCAGTCGAACATCATTGACTACACCTACACGAACTACGACATCGCGGCTGTGGAGGCGGACTACGAGAAGACTGCCGACGAGCTTTCCCGCGCGCAGCTCGCGCTGGACGCGGTCAATGGGCGGGAGACCTTCGAGTTCTGATAGTCATTTTTTCCGTCGCGCGGGGCGTTTTTGCCAAAAAGACTGACTGCTCTGTTTCCCGTTTGCGTTTAAAGTCATAGAGGGGAAACCGTTATTCTTTTTGTTATCTCTTATGCCTGCCTGTGTTTAATGATGGGGGTACCAACATTGATCCGGCACGGCGCTCGGCGCGAAAAAACTTTTTGGAGACCGAAGTACGGTTATAGGCCTCCGCTTGAAATCGGCTTGCACCAAGTCGGTTTCGCGGCCCTCTGCTCCAACCGAAAATAACCGAGTTTCCGACAAGTGAAAGGTCACATCACACAGCGTAATGTGACGATCAAAACATCGGTCTACCGCATCACCAACGGAGAGATCGACGCCTTTGAGCGGGATTTTCAGGCGCTTTTCAATGCCTGCGAGCGCGGTGAGCACCTGAGCCCTGCAATAATGACTCGCCCCGCACGCCGACAAGGCGGCGCGGCCGCGGGCAGAAAATCATGGTTGAAAACGGTGGGCAAGCCGTGTATAATGACGGTATCACATTACAAGGGGGGTAACCGCTATGGGAAAGACCGCTCGTCTGGTATTGAAGCTCGTGGCCGCAGGTCTTGCGTTCTGCGCGCTCGTCTGCCTGATCGTAGGAAGCTGGTGCGATGTCGGCGAAGCCATCGATCGCCGCAAAAAGCAGCGCCTCGCCATGGATGAATACAGCGATTACGCGGATGAGGAGCTTCGCAGATAAAAGGAAATCTCAATAAACAGCATAACGAAGCAAAAGAGTCATCTTCTGCCGCGGCAGAAGATGACTCTCGTTGTTCTTCAAGAATATACGCTGCGCAAAAGCACCTTCGGATAACTCATTTCACCCGCCCCCAAAATATGATATACTTTTGAAAATAATTGCGTTTTACCGTAGGATTTGCCGCGAAAACCGTAGTATATGGGTGAAGCCGGAAAGGAGGCGGTGTGATGATAGACGATGAAAAAATCATAGAACTATTTTTCGAGCGTTCCGAGCAGGCGATCCGAGAGCTGGATGCGAAATACGGAAAAGTTTGCCACAAGTTATCGTACAACATTCTGAGCAGCCGACAGGACGCGGAGGAATGTGTCAACGACGCTTATTTAGGCGTGTGGAACGCGATCCCCCCTGCAAAGCCCGACCCGCTGCTGACCTACCTTTGTAAAATCGTCCGAAACATTTCCCTGAACGCCTATTACAGGAAGGACGCCGCCAAACGGAGCAGCCGCTGCACGGCAGCAATGGAAGAGATCGAAGATCGCATCGCGAGCCCCAACACGGTGGAAGCGGAGATCGAAGCCAAAGAGCTATCCCGCATCATTGAAGTTTTTCTGGACACGCTGAGCGCTGAAAACCGCGTCATCTTCATGCGCCGCTACTGGTTTGCCGACAGCTATACGGACATCGCCGTATTCGTGGGACTGAGCGAGAAAAACGTCTCCGTCCGGCTGAGCCGTATCCGTAGAAAGCTGAGGCAATATCTGATCGAAAGAGAGGTGCTTATATGAACGCAAGGCAGTTTACCGAGGCCATGAGCGAGCTGGATGACAGGTATGTCACGGAAGCTCTCTCCTACGAGTGCCCGCACACATCGAAGGCAAGCTCTAAAAAGCTCGTCATTCTGATCGCCGCAATCGTCGCCGTATTGGCACTTTGCGGTTTTACGGCGCATGAGCTTGGGCTGTTTGACCGTTGGTTTCAAAAGCCCTCTGCCGATCCGACGCAAACCGTCCAAAGCGCGATCGAGGGGCAAGCCGACAAGGTATATACGATCTGCGTGCGCATCGATGAGATCAAAGTGGACGAGGACGAAACCGCGCGCGTTGTCAAGATGTACGCCGGCAGCGAGCTCGCCGGATCAAGAGGCTGGACGGACGACTATCTATCAGAGCATTTTGTCGTGGTTTTGGCGAAATACTATGTGGAGTACGACCATACAAAAACATTTTTAGACGACGGCTGCATGGAGCAATACTTCTATCTGACGCAGGATGCGAGAAGCGGAAAATGGACGATCGTTGACAACACCTCGCCAAGCACAAGGGTAAGTCCGTAAGGTCAACATTCAAAAGAGCGCAGCAATTCTTGCGCGAATGCTCCTGCACGCGCCGCCTTCTCCTCGCCCATAAATACGCTCCGATAGCCCGGGTCGTGCTCCGCCAGCATGCCCATGTAGCGGAGCTGCGAATGCTTGCAGTAGCGCCTGACGCCGCTCTCCCACAGGTCTGCACCCTTCTCGATCGGATAGCCGCAGGTCGTCAGCAGGGCGACCCGCTTACCCTCCCACAGCGCGCTCCCCTTCCGCTCGCCGTAGTACTTGTTCATACCGTAGACCAGCCGGTCCAGAGCAGCCTTCATGGGCGGCGTGCAATACCACGAGTAGATCGGCGTCGCCAGCACCAGCAAGTCGCTGCGCAGGACGCTCTCGGCGATCCCCTGCATATCGTCGTCGAGCGCGCAGCCGAAGGCGGCGTGGTCATTTTGGCAGCAGCAACAGGCGCAGCAGGGCTGAATCTCCTTTTCGTACAGCCAGATCAGCTCGCAGGCACAGCCGCCCTGCCGCAGTTCGTCCATGAACGGCTTTAGCAGGTGCATGGTGTTGCCGTCTTTCCGCGGACTGCCCATCAGAATACAAACTCTCTTTTCCATGAAAGCAATTCACCTCTGTTAAATTATAATTTTAACACAGAAATACATTGCCGTAAATACGCCTTTTGTAAATCCAAGTCGGGTGCATCATCCGAAAAGCTTATATATCACTTGAGCTAAAAGAGATTTCACGCTCGCCTGCACAGTCTATGTGTGCAGCCATCATAGAGCTTCGGCGTGCTCTTTCCGCGCGTCTTTATGCCTTGGCATCGCTGCTGTTATTGGGGATATTCTCGCCCTCCGGCTTTGCCCGCGGGGTACTGCCCTCCGGCTTTGGACCGTTGAAGCCGCCGGAAGGCGGCGCGCCGTCCGGCTTCTGCCCGCCGGGGCCGCCCATATTGCCCATGCCAGCGCTTACTGTGCCGGTCTGGGCGGCACTCTCCGTCTGGGTCTCACCAGAGGAAAGCGTATAGCTTCCTCCCTCCGAAAGGTCGCAAGATGAGAAGAATACAAAGGATGCGTCGCAGCCCGCCTCCCCCGTATAGAGGGCTGTTCCGTTGCTGTCCGCAACGGTAAAGGCGCTTCCCTGCGCCAGCAGCGACACGCCGCCGGGAAAGCCGCCCCGCGCAGGCCATGTTTCGCCGTTGGGCTGCTGGGATCCGTCAGGCTGTCCATTGCCGTTGGGCTGTTCTTCGCCGTTGGGCTGTTCGGGCGGGGTATGCCCGCCAAGCCTTCCCGCCGTATCCCCGCCGAAAATCACGCAGGGCTGGTTAGCTGCGAGATTCATCCCCATGCCGCTGCTGCCGCCCGCCGCCAGCACCGTGCCGCAGGAGACGGTCACCGTGCCGTCCGCGTCCAAGGGCTCGTTGTCGGCGGCGTTAGCGGTCCAGATGGTCACATGGCCGCCGGAGATTGTCAGATCGCCGTTGGAATCGAAGCCGTCGCCGCTGTCGGAGCGGGCCGTGATGGTTCCGCCGGAGATGTTCAGTGCATAGGTAAAATCCGTCAGGTCGGCGTTGGCGGCGTTGATGCAGTCGTCCGTGGACTGGATGCTCACATTGCCGGAAAAGACATTGACGGCAGCGCCCTCTAATCCCTCGCTGCAAGAGGTGATGGTCACATTGGGGCCGTCCGTCCCCTCCGCGCCGATGTTCAGGGTGTAATCGCAGTGCAGCGCGTCATCCCCCGCCGAGAGGGTGAGGACGCCGCTCTCCAC
The DNA here is from genome assembly GCF_021531315.1 of Oscillibacter valericigenes. Taxonomy (GTDB): domain Bacteria; phylum Bacillota; class Clostridia; order Oscillospirales; family Oscillospiraceae; genus Hominicoprocola. The sequence continues at coordinate 8,251 of NZ_JAFBIQ010000009.1, forward strand.
CTCCAGCGCCGCCTCCGCGTTCACCGCGTCGTTCACCGGCGCGTCGACGTTCAGCGTCAGCTCCCGGATGGTCAGGGACGCCTCGCCGTCCGCCGTTGTGGCCCCGGACTTGATGCCGTTCTTGCTGTTCGCCTGAAGGTTCAGCATCCCCGTGCCGCAGAGCACCACCTGGGAGCCATCCTTGCACTTGATAACGGCATTTTCCGCGTCAGCGCTGCCGGTCTCATCGTTGTTGCTTTCCATATCGGATAGTGTGCTCTCCGTTCCACTTGCCGCCTCGATGGTAACGGCGCTGTCCTTGCCGCAGAGGATAGGGGCGGTAGTCTCCGAGGTGAGGGTCAGCCCGTTCAACACCAGCGTCACGCCGTCCACGCCCTTTTCCACTTTTACGCTGCCGTCGGTGCAGCTGCCGGAAAGCACATAGGTGCCGGGAGCGGTGATGGTCAGGGCCGTCCCGTCGATGGTCACGCCATCTGTGGAGGCAGTTGTAACCTTACTGTCGCTGAATTGAATTTCCGTGCCGCTGACGGTTGCGGTATTCTCTTTTTGGTTAGCGGCGCAGCCCGAGAGCAGACTCAAGGCAAGCGCCAGCGCAAGAATGATTGCTGATTGTTTCATAACATATCCCCCTGTCTGCCCTCTGCGGGAATGCCGCAGGCGATCTCCAGATTTCCGTTGCGGCAGCGCATGGCGTCCAGCAATTCTTTTTCTTTGCCCGCGTCCTTCAGCGTGACCCGATAGTGGAGGCTGTACAGGCTACCCATGTTCACGGTTTTGACCCGCAGCAGCCGGGAAGCTGTGGTGTGCTCCGCGAAAAGGTCGGAAAACAGGTCGTTGTAGTCCAGATTTTCCGGGATCGTCACCCGGATGTCCCGCGCATCGGCGTCCGCCGCCTGTCTCCCTTGCAGCAGAAGAAGGATACAGGTCACCACCGCCGCCAGCACCGCTAACGTGCAGTAGCCCATGCCGCAGCACAGCCCCACCGTCATGGCGAGGAAGATGGCCATGATGTCCCGGGCGGAACCGGGAGCCGAGCGGAACCGCACCAGACTGAAGGCACCCGCCACCGCCACGCCTGCGCCGAGATTGCCGTTGACCAGCAGGATGACCAGCTGCACCAGAAAGGGCAGAACGGTCAGCGCCGAGATCATGGTGCCGCCCTCCCCGCTGATTTTCCGATAGACCAGCGCGATGCCAAGGCCCAGTGCCACCGAGAGCAGGCAGACGGCGAGAAATACCGGCGCCGTCACCGAGGTCGTATAAAGGGACGCGAAGATCCCGTCAAGCATATCGTTTCATCTCCATTTCGTTGATGTAATTTTTGCAGAGGGTTTCAAAGGCTCTGCCGCATTTGGAAAACGAGATCGGGAAAATCCCGTTTTCCGAAAGGGCCTCCGCCAGCCACAGCGGGGCGGCGTTGGATATTTTTACCTCCATGAGCACCTGCCCCGGCTCCAGCAGCGGTTCGCCCCACGCCCCACGCCGCAGATCCAGCGCCTCGGTGCGCCAAAGGATCTCACGGTCCAGTGTCAGCCGCAGCGAAGAGTCCTCCCTCCCCCTCCACGAATCCCGCTCATAGCTGAGAAAAATCCGTGGCGCAAGGCTGCCGTAGGAGATGAGCATCCAGTTCAGCTCTTGAAAGATCTGCCCGTCCCCGCCGGGACGGCGGCGGGATAAGTAGTGGATCGCGTCGCCGTAGGGCATACGCACCCGGCGCTTATAGACGATCCCCTCCGCCTTCTTTTTGATCTCCGGAAACACCTGCGTCTCCTCGTCCGGCACGCCGTAGCCGCGCAGGCGGAGCTTTTCCTTATAGGCGGGCTTTTCCTGCGAGCGGCGGAGCATCCGAAAGTCCGGCGTGTCGTAATAGAGATTGGAAATGCTGCTGTGGGCAAAGGCGTCCGGTTCCATGTTGGTTTCCAGCGCCGGACGCAGGGCGGCAAGCTGCGCCTCCGTCAGCAGGTATTTTACTTCTTTCCGTTTGAATACGGCTTGATAGGTTTCCATTGTGATGCCTCCTTTTGGTTTTACTGCCCCCTATTATCCATGTACTTCTGAAAAAATACTGAAAGACGGCGCAAAACTTTTTTCAGAACTCTTTCAGATTTCCGTGTACAATGATAAAATGAACCAAAAAAGGAGGGCTTTCCGTTGAATATTCTGATCGTAGAGGACGAAACCGCCTTGGCGGAGGCTGTGGAGCATATTCTCCGCAAGGCGGGGCACAACACGGATCGGGTGGCGGACGGGCAGTCCGCGCTGGATTATATCCGCCTCGGCGCCTATGACCTGATCCTGCTGGACATCATGCTGCCAAAGCTGGACGGGCTCACCGTTCTGCGGCAGCTGCGAAGCGAGGGCGCGCAGACCCCTGTGCTGATGCTCACCGCCCGCACCACCGTCCCCGACAAGGTGGCCGGGCTGAACGCCGGGGCGGACGACTACCTCACCAAGCCCTTTGACCCGGAGGAGCTGCTGGCCAGAGTCGGCGCCATGACCCGCCGGAAGGGCACGATGGTGCTGAACGAAATTTCCTTTCAGGACCTGACCCTTGACCTGAACGCCGTCACCCTCCGCCGGGGCAGCCGGGACGTGCAGCTCAGCCCCAAGGAATTCGCGCTGGCGCGGCTGATGCTCTCTGAACCGAGCATGACCTACTCTAAGGACCTTCTCATCAGCCGCGCGTGGGGGCTGGATTCTGAGGCGACGGACAACAATGTAGAGGCCTACATCTCTTTCCTGCGCAAAAAGCTGCGGTATCTCGGCTCCAAGGTCAGTATCAGGAACCTACAAAAGATCGGCTACCGCTTGGAGGTCGCGCCATGAGTCCCTATCGGAAACGCTTTGTACAGTTCAACATGCTGCTCATCGGCATCATTCTGACCGTCATGGTGGCGGCAGTCGCTATTTATATGGTGAACGACTACTACAACAGTCTGCGCGTGACCATGGAGCAGGTGGTGGCGCCCCTGCAAGGCTTCTCGCAGCCGCCGAAGGGCGAGCCGCCGGAGGAAAAGCCGGGGCGGGACGGCTTTGCGCGGGAGAAGAACATCCTCACGGTGTTCTACTCCCCGGAGAGCGGCGAGTATTCCGTCCTGTCGCCCAACAACTCCTATACGGAGGCGGAGCTGCGCAGGCTTTTGAGCGCCATCGTTTCCCAAAAGGAGGACTTCGGCACCCTGCGCCAAAGCGGCGTCATCTACTATCGCAGCGGGAGCGCCCCCTGCCGCATCGCCATCGCCTCCACGGATTACATCACCCGTTCCATGTTGAACTCCGCGCCGGTGCTGCTGGGGATCTGGCTGGGGGCCATGCTGCTGTTTTTCGCCGTCAGCGTCAAGCTCTCCGCCCTTGCCGCAAGGCCGATGGAGGAGGCCATGCAGCGGGAAAAGCAGTTCATCGCGGACGCCTCCCACGATTTGAAAACGCCCCTGTCCGTCATTTTGGCAAACAACGCCATTCTATCAGAGAACCCGGAAATGCCGGTGGGCAGCGTCCGCCGCTGGGTGGACGGCACGCAGGAGGCCGCCAAGCGGATGCAACAGCTCATCTCCCAAATGCTCACTCTCTCTGATGTAGAGCGGCCGGACACAGCGCTTTCCATGCAGCCCGTCGACCTTGCCGCCATCGCAACAAAGGCGGCGCTGGAGATGGAATCCCTCGCCTATGAGAAACGCGTCACGCTGGAAACAGCGCTCCCCGGGGAATGTATGCTGCGGAGCAATCCGGACTATTTGCGGCGCATCGTCAGCAGCCTGCTGGAAAACGCCCTGAAATATGAGCCAGCAGGCGGGCGGGTACGGCTGACGCTCATGCGGGACAAGCGGCGGGCGCGGCTCTCCGTTCAGAACTTCGGCAGCAGTATCCCGGAGGAAGATCTCCCCCACGTTTTCGACCGCTTTTACCGCGGCGACAAGAGCCGAAAAAACGAGTATGGCAGCTTCGGCCTTGGCCTTGCCATCACGAAGGAAATGGCGGAAAAGCTCGGCGGAGAAATTTCCGTGTCCAGCTCCGCGGAGGACGGCACTGTGTTTCAAGTCACCCTTCGTCTGTGAACGAATTTCTGCCGTAAGCGCTTTCCGATCCTGTACATATGGCTGTGCAGACAGCAAAAGTCCTCGGCCCGCTGCGGTGCAGCGATCCGAGGACTTTGGTTTGCTTGTGAGTGCCTTATCTCTTCTTGTAAACGACCAGCTCCGGGTTTTTGCCGTTTTCCTCATAGGTGCAGACCAGCAGAAACTCCATATTCGCGGCTATGCCGAAACATCGATCTCCGCCAAATTCACATTCCAGCTGGTTGCCGAGATAGGTTGCCCGGTCGTCAAGGAATTTGACGGTATCCCCGTTGGGAAGGCGGTATGCAAGGTTGATGTACTTGCCTACAAGCGCGTTGAGCTTTTCCACCTTGGGCATCCCGTCAATGTGCAGATCGTTGAATTCGTCCATCAGCGCTTGCTTGTATTTCTCAAACGCTTCCGCGCCGCCAAGGTTTTCATACCGCTTCCAATAATTGAGCTTGGGCAGCGTGTCCCGCAAATAGGCCCGCGCCTGCTCGGCGGGAAATTCCTCGCTGGCCATGTTCCGCACACAGACCTCAATCAGATCGTCTAAATCGTGGTACATATATTCGCCGTCGGCATAGCACCATTTGCAATATTCTTCGTTGAAAAGGCCGTCCGTCTCCCTGCTGATGTCGCCGTCCGCAAGGGGCATCCCGCAGCATTGGCAGATAAGCTGTCTCGGTGAGCCGAGCAGCGTATTGATGGAGACATCAAAGAGCTTTGAGAGCAGCTTCAGCGTTTCCGTATTCGGCGTTGTTTCGCCGTTTTCCCAACGGGAGACCGCCTGACGGGTCACAAATACCTTTTCCGCAAGCTCGTCCTGCGACAGCCCCATCTTTGTCCTGAGCTCTAAAATCACATTTTTGGTATCCATACGATCATCACCTCGGGCCCATTATAACGCAGGGCCGGTCGGCGGGGCAAGCAACGCGCTGTTGCGGAGCCGCGCCGCAGGCTTCATTTATCGCGCAGCCGTTTCTCTCAGTCGTCCATCTCCACCTCGCACCAGAGGATCGCGCCGGTGGCGGCGTTGATCTCATAGCTGTACTCCATACCGCCGGACTTGAACTCGACCTCGTAGATGAACATACCGTCCTCGTCGTCCAGCTCAATGTCCATGTCATACGCCTTGCTCTCACTCACGCCCGCGTGGTTTAGGGCGATGGACTTCGCCTTGGCATGACCGATGTCCGCGCTGCCGGACGGCTGGACAGGCTGGGAGGACTGGGCAGGCGGGCTGACGGGCTGAGAGGGCTTTACCGCGTCATTCCGAGCGGAAACGGTGGACGGCAGGTCCTTCTGTCCGCTGATCACCTTTCCCGTGTAAGCGTCCACCAGATACTCGAACTCGCCCCATGCCGTGTGCAGCTCCACCTCGTAGTAGGCGAGATACTCGTCCAGCTCCGGGTCGACCTCCGCTGTGACGGAATCCAGTGCCGCCGTTCCGGCGTACTGCTCCGCGGCGTAAGCGGCGGCAGCCTTGCCGATGGGCATAGCGGGCGCGCCCGCCTCGGCGAGATCCTTGAGTTCCTCCACGGAGAGCGCCGCCAGCTCATCGAACTTGAGCGTGGAATTGATGGCGAGGACACGGTTCACCAGCGCCGCCTTTCCGGTGGAAATGTTGTTTTCCCGCGCCTGCTGCTCCCGCCCCGCGTCCTGCGTCAGCGTCTGCGTCAGGACCGCCGCCTTTGCCGCGCTCGTCTGCAAAACGCCGTCCACGGCGCTCGTCAGCTCGCGCTGGAGCTTTTCCGCACGCGATGTATCCTTGTCCTCCACCGAGATCATGATGGCAGAGGAAATGCTGCTGAGATAGCCGTTGCGCACAAGACTTCCCACGATGGCGTTTACCGCCACATCGAGCTTCGCGCCCTTGAGGTCTGCGCCGTTGCCCATATCCGCAAGGATCGACTTGGCATCCTCATTGAGCGGGGTGCAGGAGAGCACCTTTTCGCTCCGATTTACCTTCAGTTCAATACTCGGGTTCACATCCAGCGACACCACGGACGCCACCGCGTTCGCCCGCTGGTAGAACACGCCTCCGCCGCCGAGCAGCGCCACCGCAAGGCAGGCGGCGATGAGCGATGTCCATCTTCTCTTTGCTGCTTTTTTCGTTGTCATGTTGATTACCGTTCCTTTCCGCTCTTCACAGCGGGAGAGAACGCCGTGCGCATCGTCCGGCGCGGTCTTTTCAAGCGCCGCAGCCAAACGCTGCTCCATTTTTTCATTGGTCATCGGGCGTCATCTCCTTCCAGAAAAATCCGCATCTTTTTCAATGCTCTGTGATATTTTGACAGGACGGTGGGAAGCGGCAGCTCCAGCAGCGCCGCGATCTCCCGATGCTTCATGCCCGTGACCGCGTGGAGCAGCACGATGCGCCGCTCTTCGTCAGCGAGGCTTGCCAATGCACCTTGCAGCAGTGCGCGCTCGTCGGCGTCCAGTCCGCACTCCTGCGCGGGAATGGCGTCCCATTCCTCCTCGCTGAGCGTGGCGTGGCTCTCCTCCCGCCGCAGGCGCATCAGGCACAGGTTTCGGCACACGGCCAGCAGCCAGCCCATGGGCGAGCCGGTGGACCGGTACTGCGCCGCGCAGTCCCACACCTGCACATAGACGTCCTGTGTGAGATCCTGCGCGTCCTGCGCGTTTTTGAGGTACGACAGCGCAAGGCCGTATACAGCCGATCTCGTGCACTGATACAGTTCCGCCAGCGCGTCGCGCTCACCGCCGGCAATGTGAACCAACAACTGCTGCAGCTCGTGTCGATCCTCTGCCGGCGCATATTCGGTTGTCATCAGCATACTGAGCATGGGCTTTTTTCTCCTGTCATTTGTGTAATGCACGAAAAGGACGATTTATTGCATTTGAAATTAAATAATTTTTGATTAAGATCCGCTGAGCACCTCGTAAACACGGATCAGTGCTGCGACCTCGCAGGCAAACCGATCTGCCAGTGCTTGCTCCTCCCACCATGTTCTCTGCGGCGTTGCGTGATGCCCCGCGGCCTGCTCCACTTCCGCCTTGGCGGCACGGATGGCCTTCTGAGCGGAGAGCCACCGGCCGTAGGCCCCGCCGTGCAAGTCCTTTTTCAGTTTCCGCAGCGCAGCCTTGTACATCTTCTCCGCTCCGCTGGGGCCGTTGTAGTTGAGATAGATCGCCAGCTCCTGAAAGGTCATGCCAACCTCGTCCGGCTGACCGATGCCAAGGTAGCTTCGCACCAGATTCAGCTCTCTGGGCGTCAGCACCTCCTCCATCCGCTGCATCAGCAGCGTCCAACGCATCAGGCGGTCACAGGCAACGGCGGGATCGCCGCCACAGCTGACGGAGAACACCTCGTCACCTAACTGCCGAGCGCAAAACAGCGTCCGGTATTCTTTTATCAATGCTCCAGCTACCTTGGCAGATACATTCAGTTCTCCGCACACCACCTTGACCAACTCAGCATCAGATGCGTCACATCCCTCCACACCGAGGTATGCCACCCTGCGCAGTTGATTGCACCGGCTGATGGGAATGGACAGAGAGGAAGAATACCGCGCGGCATAATCGGACAGCGCCGCTTCCATCACGGGCGTCGCATAGGTCAGCAGCTTCGTTCCGTAGGCGGGATCAAATCGCCTTGCCGCGTCCAGCAGCGCCTTGTCCCGGCAGCTCCCCGCCAGATAGAGCGCCTCCCGTCTTAGTTCGTCGGAGATTTTGCCCCGCCAGTGATGCTTGCGGATTGTCCCGGTTCGGGTATTGAACAGGCGATAGACCGGGTGCTGTTTATTCTGCTCCTTCTGGTGCATCATCGCGCCGTACTGCCGGCAGGTGTAGCGGCTGTCCTGCGGGGCGATGCCGTCGCAGTATTTTGGGATGTGGCCGTTGGTGGTCAGAAAATATTTTCCACAGCCTTGGCACTGGCTGGGCGCGTGGCCGTGGTGCAATCCGTTCATCAGGTCGAACACATAAAAGTCGATGGCACCCTTGCAAATCACGCGCTGCGCGGTTTTCCATTTTTCTTCATTGTTCTCATCCTGAAAATAATTGAATCCTGTGATAACTCTTGGATAGGAGAAGAATTCTTCCACCCCGCCAAACGGCATTTGCTCCAGCAGGATCAGAAAGCTGTCATCCTCATCAAAGCACTCATGCGCCGCCTTTGCGAAGGCGTCTGCATTGCGCTGCTTTGATCTGTGCAGATATTTCATCTCGAATGTGCGGATGAGCAGGCAAAAATTATAGATCGCCACCAGGATTCTCAGGATCGGCTCGCAAAAGGAAAGCGTCAAGTACGGAAGATGCTCCTCCTTTTCCTCATAGTCCCGATCGAGCCGTTCCTCGCTCAAAGCATGTTCAAGATCCTCATACGTACCTTGGCTTTCGCAATAGCAAAACGGCGGGCAAGTATACAGCCAGGAAACCGTGTCATGCAGCAGCGGTTTCAGTTGTGCCGCAATATCATGGCGCTTGCTCTTTTCGACTGTGCTCAAATCGTCCACAAGCGCCGTCAGCACAGTGATACGCTCCAGCAGAGGATCGTGGATCACACCGGCAAAGTTCAAGATCTCCGCCGCAAACTGTCCTGCCGGAAACTCCTTTCCCTCGTAGTACACACGGTCATTCCAGCAGTCCATTGTCATGGTGTCAAATGTGTTATACTGATCCGTCCCGATCTTCAAAAGCCCGCCCCCTGTCCTATATCCGTTTTACAGCTGTCCTGCGATATTCTCATTCTATCAAAAAATACAGAATAATCAAGTGAAAGGGTTAGAGCCTCGACTGCAGCGAGGTCTCTGCCCTTATTCTTTTATCCGGATGTTTTTTTATGTCTCAAATCAAACGACTGCAAACCATTGACGCGGACACGCTGCAAAGCACCGCTTACGAACCGGTCTCCTTCGTGGTCGACGATTTGCTCCCCCAGGGACTGCACCTGCTGGCGGGCGCGCCGAAGATCGGCAAATCGTGGCTGGCGCTGTGGCTGGCCGTCACGGTGGCGAAGGGCGATCCCGTCTGGGGCATGGGTGTGAAGCAGGGCGCCACGCTCTATCTCTGCCTGGAGGACTCCACCCTCCGCATCCAGAACCGTCTGTTCGAAATCACAGAGGACGCCCCCGCCAGCGTCCACTTCACCACCAACAGTGACACTCTTGGAAAGGGTCTGGAGGAACAGCTCTGCGCGTTCCTCGCTGAGCACCCCGACACGGTGCTGGTCATCATCGACACGCTGCAAATGGCTTGATTTGACATATAGCCTTGGACATAATACGAGACCATTCTTGTAGACGCTCGCTGAGTTGTGTCTGCATATCCATTGGAAAAATAGCATCCATAACAGTTTGGTACTGTTGAAGAGCAGATGTTATTCCAGAAGTATCCATCTTGGAGATGATCTCTTGAGTGCGATATATAGCGGCCATAGACTGGCTATCAAAAAACTCTGATCACTTTGTTAAGGTCACGGATTGCAGGCAAATCAAACACGGCGATGATTGTTTTTGTCAATGTTGCATAATTTGCCTGCATTTCCATTTGGGGACGTGTCAGCAGATTCATCTGTCGTTGAAGTTGATTCAATTTTTCAAACCAGGGAGGAAGTTCATAAAACGCCGCCATCGTCTTTGTCATATTTTCAAGTGCTCCTCAGAGTTCGTTTTGCATAATTATACCCCATATATGGCGTTTTTTCAAGGACTTGTGTTGCTATATTGTGTTGTGATGCACTGAGTATAGAAAGATTGGGGCAGATGGAATTGTCTCTCTATGTTCACTTTCGGTAAAAACAAGATTATAGCATGAAAGAATTAACCGGAGGTGCAGCTTAAAGTACACCTCCGGTTGGTACGGGTAGTGGGACTTGAACCCACACGCCTTGCGGCACAGGAACCTAAATCCTGCGTGTCAACCAATTCCACCATACCCGCATATTAAGTTTTAAGAGCTTGTACTGGCGATAAACCCTACACTGAGGTGACATCACCTAAATCTCGCATGTCTACCAATTCCATCACAGGCGCATGTTCTGTTATTTTTGATGGCACCGGGCGCAGACAGCCGCGCCTTCCTCGCGCCGACACGGCCAAAGGCCCGCATGACCATGCTATTATAGCACAGGTGAGGAAGCGGGGCAAGCGGAAATTTCGGCAGGCAGCCCATAGAGTGAAAATGGAGAAGTCTCATTTCCGAGACTTCTCCATCGCTTCTTTCAGCTTGTTGTCGATGGCCCGCAGCCCCTTCCAGCACACCGCCGAAACGACGGCGAGCAGGATCATGGCGAGCGGAAACTGACGGTTTTCCTTTTTCATGCCTGCCTCATTTCTTTGCTTCGAGTGTGACGGTGATCTCCAGATACTCCCCGCCGCGGAAGACCTTGAGAAGCATTTCCTCTCCCGCGATATGACGGTGGCGCATCCGCAGCAGATCGCTCGAGGTCTCCGTACGCACGCCGTCTGCCTCATAGATCAGATCGTCCACCTCCAGCCCCGCCTTGTCACCGGCATGGCCGAGGTCGATGCTGTAAACGCGCAGCGCCTGTCGGCCGTCGGGGAGATACGCGGGCGTGCGGTCGACCGAGATGCCGAGCATCGGCTCGCCCTGCACCTCGCCGCAGCGGAGGATGTCGTTGATCACATAGGCGCTCGACGAGATGGGGATGGCAAAGCCGAGCCCCTCCACGCTTGCGGTGGAGTAGACGCTTCTGCCCATCTTCATCACATTGATGCCGATGACCTGTCCGTACTGATTGATGAGTGGGCCACCGGAGTTGCCGTTGTTGAGCGCGGCGTTGGTCTGGATGAGCGTCATCATCACGCCCTCCATCTCGACGTCGCGGTTGATGGCGGAGATGATGCCGTCGGTCAGTGTACCACGCAGCTCTACCCCAAGGGGATTGCCGATGGCGTACACCGGATCGCCGACGCTCAGTGCATCGGAATCGCCGAACTCCGCGGCGGGAAGGCCCTTTGCCGCGAGGCCCTTGGTATCCTGTGCCTTGATGACGGCGAGATCCTGCTCCATATCATAGCCGACGAGGGCGGCGTCATAGATCGCGCCATCCGCGAGGACGATGCAGCAGTCCGTGCCGCCGGCGACGACGTGCGCGTTGGTGATGACGTAGCCGTCGGAGGTCATGATAACGCCCGTGCCGATGGAGGCGCCGCGCTGAAGCTCCGTGACCACCGTGACGGTCGAGGGGTTGACCTTGCGGTAGATGTCCTGAACGCTCAGCGTGTCGCCATGGCCGTCCTCATAGACGAGGCGCACACCGTCGGCCGCCGATACGACCGGCAGCTCCGGCGCGGCGCTTTCCTCAGAAGCGTCATAGTAATAGTAATAGCCGTAGTCATTATCGTAGGGATCGTCGTAGAAGCCATCCGGCAGCAGACCGAGCCACCACAGGACAACGAGTCCCGTGAAGAGCACAAGGAGCGAGGCGAGGCAGAGCAGGAGGACCTTCAGCGCTTTGCGCCATCTGCGCCGCGGCTTGGCGGGTGTCTGCGCGGGCGGCTCCACCCTCTTTCCGGGCAGAGGACAGGGCTGCACATAGTAGGCGACATAGGGCTTCGGCTCGGCGACATACTCCAGCACGACCTCATCCGGTTCGTGCTGTGTGATGAAGTTGTCCGGTCGGTTCTGATCCATGAAAAAACTCCTGTATCACGGCTGGGGGACGATGGTATTCGCGAGCGAGAGCGTGAAGGCAAAGGTCGTGATGCCGTTCTCGCTCGTCACGGCGATGTGCTCGTGGTGCTGTTCCAAAATGGTTTTGACAATGTAGAGCCCGAGGCCCACGCCGTCCTTATCCTCGCTGCGGGACTTGTCGCTCTTGTGGAAGCGCTCAAAGAGCAGGGGGATCTCCTCGGCTGGGATGGTGTCGCCCTCGTTGCGCACGGAGACGACGGCTCTGCCGTTCGTCACCGCGAGACCGAGATAGAGCGTCGAGCCCTCGCGGGCAAACTTCGTCGCATTCTCCAGCAGGTTGTAGATGACCTGCGTGATGAGGTCGTTGTCGCCGAGCACAGTGACGGGCTCGTCGGGAATATCGGCCTCGACATCCAGTCCGCGGTCGGTGATCTTCTTTTCCATCGAGATGAGCACCCGACGCATACTCTCGCACACGTCGAAGGGCGCCTTGCTGCGCATCAGGTCGCGCGATTGGAGCTGCGAGACCTCAAGCATCCGGCGCACGAGGCGGCTGAGCCGCCGGCTCTCGTCAGAGATGATGCGCAGGTATTCCTTTTCCTTTTTGGGCGGGATCGTCCCGTCCAGAATGCCGTCGGTGTAGCCGGCGATGCTCGTCATCGGCGTTTTCAGCTCGTGCGAGATGTTGGCGATGAACTCGCGCCGCTGACGCTCGGTCTCCTGCAAGGAATCCGCCATCGCGTTGAAGGCACTCGCCAGCTCACCGATCTCACCCGCGCCGTAGTCGTGCATGCGGGTGTCGAAATTTCCCTCGGCAAAGCTGCGCGTGGCTGCGGCCATCTCGTGAATGGGACGTGATTGGCGCATACTCACCCACGCCGAGGCGACGAAGGAGAGCAGCAGCACGATGACGCTCGTCATCAGGAACATGGCAAAAAAGGCCCGCCACATCGTCGTCAGCCGGCCCGTTTCGGTCACGGCGAACACCGCGCCGACCGTCCATATCTCAGACTCGATGGGAACGCCGACGACAAAGCGCTTGTCCTCGTAGATCCCGCCGAGCGAGGTGCGGGCGCTGTATTGCGCGTCGGAGAGCAGCGTGCCCATCGTATCCGAGGGCACGGTCAGCACGCGGTCGACGAGGCTCTCGTCCGTTGTCAGCAGGACGTTTCCCTCGATGCTGCACACCAAGAACTCCACATCGGTCATCGACGCGGCCACGCCCGCCATCTCGCGCATATCGCGCACATCGCCGCTGGCGGCATAGGAGGCGACAAGGCGCGCCACCACGCCCGCCTTCTGCGACATCTCGTCGCTGCGCTCTTCAAGCGCGTAGGCATAGCTGAGCGCGAAGAACGACGCGCCGAGCAGCACGAGCGTCAGCATGACGATGCCCGCCGTCAGCGCGAAATTCTGCCAGTAGATCGTCCGAAACTTCTGTGGGAGCGCCCATTTTTTGTTCTTCACGGCTTTTTCACTTCAAACTTGTAGCCCACGCCCCATACGGTCTTGAGCTCCCATTGGTCGGAGACGTTCTCCACCTTCTCGCGCAGGCGCTTGATGTGTACGTCCACGGTGCGGCTGTCGCCGAAGTAGTCGAAGCCCCACACCTCGTCGAGCAGCTGGTTGCGCGTGTAGACGCGGTTGGGCGTCGCGGCAAGGTGATAGAGCAGCTCCAGCTCCTTAGGCGGCGTGTCGATCTTTTTGCCGTTCACGATCAGCTCGTAGGAGTCGAGGTCGATGATGAGCTTATCGAATACCAGCCGTTTTTTTGTGTCCTCGGGGATCTCCGTGCGGCGGAGCACGGCGTTGATGCGCGCGATGAGCTCCTTCATCTCGAAGGGCTTGACGAGATAGTCGTCCGCGCCCATCTCAAGGCCGTGGATGCGGTCGTTGACCTCACCCTTGGCAGTGAGCATGATGATGGGGCACTTCGAGCTCTCGCGGATCTTGGCACACACGCCCCAGCCGTCGAGCACAGGCAGCATCACATCGAGCAGCACGAGATCGGGCTCCCTGGCCTTGAATTCCTCCACAGCTCTGCCGCCATCGGCGGCGAGGCGGACCTCAAAGCCCTCCTTCTCAAGATACATCCTGATAAGGTCGGAAATGTTGTTGTCGTCTTCTACCACAAGGATATTGCGCGCCATGGCAGTTTCCTCCGTTTGTGTATGATCGGTCAGTTTTTCTTATTATAATCGTTTTTTGGGCTTATTCCTAAACTTTTTGTAAAGCTTGCGCCGCTACGCCGTCACCTCATTGAGCGCCGAGATGGTGCAGCTCTCCGAACGCAGGCGGCTGAGCGCCGCAGTGAGTGCGGCAGGGATCGCGCTCTCCGCGCCGAGGTAGAGCCGCACGCTTGCCGAGCGGCCGCCCCATTTGAGCGCCGTATCCGCCCAGTGAGAGCCGCTGCGCGTGAAGTCGGAGGCGTTCACCGTGATGGGGCAGTAGCCCGCGTCGGCGACCGCCGCGCGCAGCGCCCTGTCCGCGTTTTCCAGATAGACGAGCCGTGTGCGCAGGCTCGCGGCGCGCCAAAGTGCGTCGTTGCCCCGCTCGATCTGCGCGATGGCCTCCGCCGAGGTTTCCGCGCTCACGCGCAGCGCGACCGCGTTGCCTGTTCCTGCGGCGCGGCGCACACCGTCGCCCATGTCTGCGAGCTGTTCCGGCGTGAGCAGCAGCGTAGCGTGGCTGCGATTGCCCTCCAGCGTCGAAAGCATCTGCGTGAGCGCCGTTTCGTCCGCAGCGGGCAGCAGCAGATAGACCGTCAGATCGTCGCGGTGCGCGGGTGTCTCGGATTGGATCGGCGTTTCCTGTGTTGCAGAGGCCGCGGTATGCGCGCGCTCATACTGTGCGTAGCGCCTTTGGATGGGGTCGGTCGCCGCATCGAGGAAGGCTTCATCCGAAAGCACGGCATTGTCATTTCGGATGCGCAGCAGGTAGCCGTAGGTGATCCTGGTGCTGGAATATTTGAGGTCAAACATCTTCGTCAGCGCACTGATGGGAAAGAACACCATGCCATTGCGCAGAATGGGCGTGCCGGCGTAACGCTCGCCGGTGCGATTGTTCTCCATCGAACCGATGGTCAGGTCGCAGTAGAGCACGCGCTGACCCTTATAGAGAATGGCGACGGATTTCTCCTGATTGTAGGAATAGCGGATGCCGAGGTCGTCCGGCGCATCCATCGTCGCGCCGGCGACATAAAGGATGCCGTACTGCCAGAAGGGCATCGTGTCGTCGCTGAGGTCGCACATACGGTCGTTCACGGCGGTGAAGTACAGCGTGGGTGCGGCAAGCGCGCGCGGCGGCAGAAGCGTGCAGAGCAGCAGCACACCGAGCAGCAGCGACATCAGTCTTCTTTTCCGCGTCATATTCCGCACCTCCCGTCGTTCGGTTTTTTCCTTATCACAGTATAGCAAATTCCGCGTTTTTTTGCAATCCCCTTGTCAGCCCTGCCACTGCACGACCTGCGCGCCGGTGAAGTAGTGCTCCAGGATCTCCTCGCAGGAGCAGCCCTCCTTTGCCATCGCGTTCGCGCCGTACTGGCTCATACCGACGCCGTGACCGTAACCCGTAACATGGAAGGTCAGACTGCCGCTGTCGGCCTCAACGGTGAAGGACGGCGAGCGCAGGCCGAGGATGGTGCGCAGCTCGTTGCCGCGCACGCTGACGCCGCCGACGCGCAGCGTGGAGACAAAGCCTGCGTCGTTGCGCTCGACATCTGTGAGAAAGCCGCTTGCGTCCCCGCTGAGCTTTGCGGCGGGATAGACGGCGCAAAAGCGGTCGCGGAACTCCTGCGCGGTGAAGGTCACAACGGAGTAGTAGTTGGGGACAAGACTGTCGTCCTCGGGGCTTTCGACGCTTTGGAGATACGGAAGGTCCGTCTGCCAGACCTCGCCCGCTCCCTGCGTGTGTCCCGCGGCAGAGGAGAAAAAGACTGCCAGCACCGGCGTCCCGTCGTAAACGATCACCTCGCCGTCCGTTTCCGCCACGGCGCGCGCGAGCTTTTGCTCATACCGGCGCGCGCCCGGTCCCCAGCCGACCGCCGCCTCCGCGGCGGTCTCGTAGGCCTTGCAGCAGGTGATGTCGTCGCAGGCGTCCGCGTCGGGATGACGCGCGATCGGCCCCTGCGCCATCTTGTAGAGCGTGTAGGTCCGCGCGGCGATTGCCTGTGCCTTGAGCGCCTCCGGCTCGAAGGAGGCGGGCATCTCGGCGCGCAGAACGCCGAGCAGGTATTCGTCCATCGGCATCTCCTCGACGCTGCCGCCGTGCAGCACGCGCAGCGTGCGCGTGCTGTCGGGCACCGCGGCGTCGGGCCGCTGCGAGCCGTTCGAGGCCGCGCCGTGGGGCGAGACCGTATCGCCTCCCTGCCGCGCGGGCGCAAAGCCCCACGCGAAAAGAAAGAGAACAGCGATCAGCACCATGCTGATGCGCAAGGCGTTTTTCATTTTGTCATTCCTCCCTTGCAGGATCGTTCCCCCTTACTATATGAAGGGCTGTCCCAAAGATGCACGGCGGCGCAAAATGCGTGGACAAATCGCCTTGCCCGTGCTACAATGGCGGCAACAGATCATTTTTCTCACGAAAGGATGCCCCTTATGAAGACCTCCGACCGTCTTGCAACGCTGCTTTTTCTTCTTGCCGCGCCCGCCGCGCGCTTTCTTGAGCTGGAAAAAAATCTGGATGCCGACGGCCTGCCGACCGGCGGCCCTCCGTACCTGCCCGCCGTGCTGCTTACGGCGGCAGCCGTGTTTTTGCTTTTATCGCGCGCGCTGCCCGCGCGGGACGCCGTGACGGCTGATTTCGGCCGCATCTTCCGCTTTGACGACCAGTTCATGCTGACCGCCGCGGTCGCGGGCGGTCTTCTGCTGCCTGTCTCCGCTGCGCTGCGGCTCGTGAGCGGGGGCGCATCAGGGCTGAATTTAATATTGTCTGTGTTTCTCGCCTGCTCCGGTGCAGCAATGCTCTATGCGCTCGTCGCGCAGCGGCGCAGCGGCGCGTTCGCGCCGGTCGCGCTGCTGGTGCCGACCTGCTATCTCGTGGTGCAGCTCATCGTCACTTACCGCGCCAACGCGCGCGAGAGTGTGCTCACGCACTTCTATCCTGAGCTGCTGCTGCTTGCCGCACTCTGCCTTGCGTCCCTCTACCTTGCGGCCTTCGCCTACCGCTGCGGCGCTCCGCGCAGCTTTGCCACCGCTGCGCACATGGCGGTCACGCTCGCGGCGGCCTGCTGTGTGGACATGATGCTCGCGCGCCGCTATGACGGCCTTGCCGCCTGCGTCGGTGCGGCCTTGCTGCTCCTTGCCTACCGAAAGGCGGCGGGCGACTTCGAGGGCTGAGACAAAGGATACGAAAACGGAAAAAACGGCTGCTCTCGCAGCCGTTTTTTCCTATTGATTGGAAGATTGGATGAAAAGAAGCTATTGTCTCTTGCAAGTATTAAGATAACGGCCGAGTTTTAATAAAGTTCGCGACAGTTGTTAAAAAAGTATTAAATCTTCAAATCCTCCCCCGTCGCCCCGATTTCCTGCTTTTCCGCGCGAAGACCGCGGAAAAAGTCCTCCAGCACAGCGCGGCATTCGTCTGCGAGGACCCCGCCGACGAGCGCGGGGGTGTTGGCAAAGGGCTCCATGTAGAGATTCAGCACACCGCCGCAGGAACCCATCGCGCGGTCGCGCGCGCCGTAGTACACGCGCGGGATGCGGGCGTTGAGGATCGCGCCCGCGCACATCGGGCAGGGCTCAAGGGTGACATAGAGCGTGCAGTCGTCCAGCCGCCACGAGCCGACGGCGGCGTTCGCCATCTCGATTGCCTCCATTTCAGCGTGGGAGGCGGTGGACTGCTTCTCCTCACGGCGGTTGCGTCCGCAGCCGACGATCTCGCCGCCGCGCACGATCACGCAGCCGACCGGCACCTCGCCCGCCGCCGCGGCCTCGCGCGCGAGTGCGAGCGCCTGCGCCATATAGCGTTCCTGTTCGCTCATGCGTTTTCTCTCCCGTGGTTTAAGTTTTGGCATAATCGTCCATACTCTCCGTAAACTGTTAGGGGAGTTGAAAAATATGCGTAAGATCAATCTGTTGCAGCAGCCGGTCGCAAGCGACCCGAAGCTGCAGGAGCTTTTCACCGAGCTGAGCGACACGCGCTTCGCGCTCGCACAGGCCTATACCCGCTTTGACAACACCACCGAGCCTGAGCTGGTGGACGCCTGCATCTTTGAACTCAACGCGCTCCAGTCACGCTACAACTATCTGCTGCGGCTCGTCAAGGAGCGCGGCGGCATCGCCGCGGCCAAGATCTACTCGGAGGGGGCGACGGTATGGGTCTGACAGATAAAATAGGCGTCGTTATCCTCTGCGCCTTTCTGTTCTTTTCGGTGCTGCGGCTGTTCGCCGCACCGCTGAAGCTCGCGGCGAAGGTGCTGCTCAACACGGCGCTGGGCTTTCTCGCGCTCTTTTTGCTGGGGCTGACCGCGCCGCTCACCGGCTTTTCGCTGGGGCTGAACTTCTTCAACGCCGTCACGGTCGGCATTCTCGGTGTACCCGGACTGGTGCTGCTGTTGCTGCTGCAAATGCTGTTTGTTTAGCTTACATAAAGTTGGAAAGGCCGCCTAATGGGCGGCTTTTCACTGCTCTTCGCCGCCGATCCCCCAGCCGTAGAGCGGGTAGCGCTGCATCGCGCCGAAGATCTTCTGCTTGAGGTCGGGGTAGCGCCCCTCCAGCGAGGCGATCAGCTCCTTGACCTCCTGCCGGCGTGTTTCGCCGTTGGCGGGGCAGGGATTCTCGACGATGGGGAGCGAGAGCCGCTTTGCGGCATTCACGATCTGCCGCTCCTTAACATAGAGCAGCGGGCGGAGCTGCGTGACATCCGTGCGGCTCAGATAGGTCACGGGCTGAAAGCAGCCGATGCGCCCCTCGAAGATGAGGCTCATGAGCATGGTTTCAACCGCGTCATCGTAGTGGTGGCCGAGCGCGATTTTTTTGATGCTGTGCTCGTTCATCGCGGTCGAGAGCGCGCCGCGGCGCAGCTTCGCGCACAGCGAGCAGGGATTTTTCTCCTTGCGCTCCAAAAACACGACCTCGTAGATCGGCACCTGTGCGCGGATATACTCCACGCCGAGGCCGCGGCAGTAGTCCGCCACGCCGTCGAAGCTCATGCCCGGCGTGCCGGCCTCGATCGTCATGGCGACAACGCGGAACGGCTCGGGGTAAAAGCGGCTCAGGCGCGCGAGCGCGGTGAGCGTGAGCAGCGAATCCTTGCCGCCCGAAACGCCGACGGCAACGGTATCGCCCGCCTGGATCATGTCGTAATCCTCGACGCAGCGGCGCACGAGGCCTAAAATTTCCTGCATGGTCGGGTGTCCCTCCGAAAGAAAAAGTGAAAATTTCAATTTGCCATCTTCGAAAACGAGAGCAAATCGAAGAAAAAATGAGATTTCGAGAGTATTATATATTCTAAATCAAATTGGTGTTGACACACTCGCCGGGAAGTGCTATAAATAGCCTTGTTCCGATTTTAACAGGGAACAGAGAAAATGTAAAGCGAAAGCATACATGATAGATTGAAACGGAGGAAACACACCATGTCCACTTTTATGGCGAACAAGGGCAACATCGAGCGTAAGTGGTACGTCATCGACGCTGCCGGCAAGCCCATGGGCAAGACCGCGGTCGTGGCAGCCGATCTGCTGCGCGGCAAGCTCAAGGTCACCTACACCCCGCACGCCGACTGCGGCGACAACGTCATCATCATCAACGCGTCCAAGGCCGTTCTCACCGGCAACAAGATGGAGCAGAAGTATTATCGTACTCACTCCGGCTGGGTCGGCGGCCTCAAGGAGACCAAGTACCGCATCCTCATGCAGGAAAAGCCCGAGCTTGCGATGCGCGTCGCAGTCCGCGGCATGATGCCCCGCAACACCGTCACCAAGGACTCCCTCAAGCGCCTGCACATCTATGCCGGCGAGGCCCATGAGCAGCAGGCTCAGAAGCCCGAAGTCTGGGAAGTCAAGTAAAGGAGGATAAAGAAGAATGTATCAGTCTAAAAAGCCTTACCTCTACGGCACCGGCCGCAGAAAGTCCTCCGTTGCCCGCGTGCATCTTTTTGAGAACGGCACCGGCGCCATCACCATCAACGGCCGCGACATCGACGAGTATTTCGGTCTCGAGACCCTCAAGATGGTCGTCCGTCAGCCCCTGGTCGCCACCGAGACCCTCGGCAAGGTCGACATTGTTGCCACCGTCGAGGGCGGCGGCGTGTCCGGTCAGGCCGGCGCTCTGCGTCACGGCGTTTCCCGCGCCCTGCTGCTCGTCAATCCCGAGTACCGCGCCATTCTCAAGAAGGCCGGCTTCCTCACCCGCGATCCTCGTATGAAGGAGCGCAAGAAGTACGGCCTCAAGGCTGCCCGTCGCGCGCCGCAGTTCTCCAAGCGCTGATTTTTCAAGAAAAGCCAGAAACTGCAATGGTTTCTGGCTTTTTTCTTTTTGCTTGATCTGGTTTGTTTTGACCTGCAACAGCCCTTTTAGAATGGGCTAAAACTGGGCTAAATTGCGAGAAAAGGGCTAAAAAAAGGGCTAATTTTTAGCTGCCTTTCTCTCTCGTATTTTCTTGTCAAGCAGCTCTATTGCTCCCGGCTTTTTAATGAATTCTCTGTAGCATTCCAATGTCGCCGCAGCAAGTCTGTCTCTAACATAATCCGGCACGGAATCAAGGTCAAATTCAACATGATCGGTGCGGTCATAGATGATTCCCTCATGTTCAATGCTTTCCGCTTTTTGTGTACTTCCGTCAAGCTTGACAACCACAATATACTGCGCGGGCTTCGTTCTGCTTTTGTACGCTGCGGAATTTGATTCACCGTTCTTTTGCTTCATAATCAATACCCCCATAATTATTTGGACTATCGGTCCACCCACAATATAGCATAACATCACCGCCTCCGGGCGATGCTCCAGTGCAATTCTGGTGAGTCCCGCATTCGGACATAAAAAAAGACCCGACTGCTGCAACAGTCAGGTCTTGCGCCCTCAGGCGATATGGTTTTGCACTATCGATACTATATTACAACCATATCACAATTTGCGCAGACAGTCAAGCCGGCTGGACTGCGCAAGGAAGGATGAGCGCCATGTCTGAAGCTATTGATGTCATTGCCGAGGAAACGGAGGTAAGCACGACAGAGCTGGCGACGGTGCTGGACGTGTCTGTCCGGCAAACAATAGGTGATATGATAATCTAAGCGGCAGCTGCCATGAGAGCAGTTGCCGCTTTAATATTTCCGATTGCGCCGATGGCGCGAGTAATATCCGATCCATTTTCCTGTTGTTATCCTGGCGTCACATGGCCGACCTGCATCTTTGGGAATGATCCAGGCATGGCCGACCTTTCCGGCACCAGCGACCCTGCCGAGGTTACACAGGCGAAGCACGCTTGCCATGGTCATACCCCACTGCTCCGCAGCTTCCCTCGTAGACATGTAATCGTCAACAGCCATATTCCCCGTCCCTTTCGCCAAAACAATACCAAAAGCAGCTGATATTTAACCGATTTTTCCAACGCAAAGCGGAACGGAAATGACAATTTTTCGCTCCGGCAACTACGCGAAAATCGGGGTCGGCGAGCCCGCGGCAAAGGGCCGCCCCCTCTTCACAGTACCTTGCACCTCTGGCGTCATGATACCAGCTCGGAACGCTTTGGAACAGGCAAACCGGGTGGGTGATCTTGCGCTTTCCCGCAGTCCTCCTTTCGTGCGATATGCTCTTTGCACGAAAGGAGGGCTTTTATGCTTGTTGCAACGCACTACACGGTATCTTTAGACATTGGCAAGGGTGTTTATGTGGTGAGGAACAAAGACGCGCCTATGTGTCCTGAATGCGGTGTTCTGATGTCCGGCTACGATCACCGGAAAAGGAAGGCCATAGGAGCAGACGGCAAGCCTCGCATCTTTCTGATCCGGCGCCTGCGCTGCCCGGTGTGTAGACAGATCCATGCTGAGATCCCAGACAGCTTGATCCCGTACAAGCACTATGCGTCTGAGGTCATCAAGACTGTACAGCAGGGGGATGATTCTCTCTGTCCAGCCGATGATTCCACAATCCGCAGGTGGAAAAAATGAGTTTACCCACCTGCTTTGCCTGTACTTATCCGCTCCGGCTCAGTATGCTTTATATGAACGAATTCGTATCACCTTGTAGTAGGAGGGGATATTGGAACAGTTGCACCGGGCATTTATCAAAAATAGAAAGGAGCGAAATATCATGAAGAAATCATCAAAACTGTTCTCTGCAATTTTGGCTGTGATGCTTATGGTTTCCGCTTTGGGCGCTATTCCCGCAAATGCCGTCGAAGCCGAGGTGACAGTGAATTCTCTGCCAGAGCTTGAGGAGGCTATAGCTGCAGCAGTCAATGGGGATATGATCTACATTGCCAAGGATATAGATATCCAGGAGGAAGTAAGCTTAGGAAGCGTTGACAAGACCGTGTTCCTCGCCGGAGCCGAAGGGACAAGCGTTGTCCTTTCAATATCGCCGGATTTTCCAGATGGGCAGTCTGTCTCTTTTGCGAATCTTGTATTTTGTGGCGGTCAGAGCAGCGGCCTTTCATTTGTCCAGAGCGGGGGCACCTCTTATTTCCAGACAGTGAGATTTCAACACCCGAATGAGAGTTCGGGGAAAAGCGCCTGTCTCGTTGAAGCTGGTAATGCTACTTTTTCAAACTGCCACTTCGAGGAAGGCCGCGCAGAAAAGGGCGGTCACATCTATGCGGGAACCGATGCCGCAGTCCACGCGGATAACTGTGTCTTTATGACAGGGGCTGCGTCTGAATGCGGCGGCTCCATTTACGCGCTCGGCTCTGTCAATATTACGGACTGCTCTTTTTCCAATGGCGGTGCTGAAAATGCTGGAGGCAGCGTCTACGCGGCAGGACCGCTGCGATTGGTAGACTGCACCTTTTATGGCGGCAATTCCGGCATGGGCGGACAGCTCTTTTGTTCCGATACCGCCGCTGAAATCATAGGCTGCTCTTTCGCTCAGGGGTACGCTTCACGATATGGGGGAGGAATCGGCTCGGATGGAGACATCTCCATTGCCGATTGCACGATCACCAGCTGCTCTGCTGGACAGTACGGCGGCGGAGTATGGAGCGCAGGTACCGCCGAGATCCAGCGGTGTAAAATCTATGGCAACTCCGCAGAAATTGCGGGTGCAGACTTATATGCAGCGAATGGCCTCACAGCACTTGACACCGCTGGGGACTACCTGACGCTTTATGAAAGCGAACTCGCCGCCGCAGAGATGAACGCCGCAGGCTGGTATCTTGATGACGCCTCGCAGCGCTATGCCGGAAATTCTCCAACTATGGCATTTGCAACTCCGAGCGAAGCCAACGGCCAGCCGATTGCGTTGGCATTCGCCCTTAGCCGGGTTTCGTTGCCCGATCCGCCGGAGGAGGATTCCGGCAATGACTCCCAGTCCGATCCGCCGGTGCCAACAACGCCGCCTTCATCGTCTTCCAGACATCACAGCAGTGGGACAACTTCACCGGCGCAAAATAATAAACCCACAAGAACTCCGTTGCGTTGTGGCACCGCCGAGATCAACACTTCTGCAGCAGCTGAGTTGTGCCAAGTATTGCCGAAATATATTCCAGAAGGCAAGATTATCTCCCGCGCGGAAGCAACCGGCTATCTCTATGGGATTTTGGATCGCGAAGCAACCGCTGGCACTTCTCCAAAGACGCCGGCCTTTTATTCCGACACAGAGAACATTGCCTATCGGAAGGAAATAGATTCGCTCACTGAGGATGGAATATTCTCCGGATGCGGAAATAGCAGGTTTGCCCCAGACAGTCCTCTGACCCGCGCGCAGATGATTATGATCTTCGCTCGCTTTGTTGAGCCGCAAGAGTACGGCATCAGGCATATGGACATAACTGGTCACTGGGCGGAATCCGGGATAAAAACAGCAGTTGCGTTGGGCTGGATGGAGGACAACCCGATCGATCTTCATGCTGCAATTACTCTAAGTGATTTCGTGTCCTTCTTGTCTAAGGTCGTAAACGCGCAATGATCAGAATTCAGCTATCAAAGCTCTTGGGTGAGAAGCGGCTGACCCAGGCAGACATAGCAAGGATGACCGGGATCAGGGCTGGTACGATCAACGACCTCTACCATGAAATCGCCACACGAATCAGCCTTGAGCATCTGGACCTGCTTTGTGAGGCCCTCGACTGCGATATAAGTGACCTGCTCACCCGAAGCAAAAGAGATTCGCCCTATGTAGCACAGCAACTCCGCCATCGTGCCGGGCATAAATGAAGAAATAGCAGGCGCCGCTCTGACGCCTGCTATTTTTATATCTCTGTCCCATCGGGAAATTTGAAATAACAAACAAATTCCGCTCCAAGCGCGGAAGCAATCGCGTCGAGATCGGCAGAAGAGAACTTTCCAGTCTTGATGCGCTGACCGAAGGCCTGTGAAGTCGTCCCCATTTTGCGAGCAAGTTCGGCTTCGCTCATTTTTGCATAGGTTTCCGCGAGCTTGATCTTTGTTGAAATATCCATGTGCACACCTCCTGAACATAATATAAACGAAAACCTTTCTAATGTCAAATAAAAAGCTTCAAATATACAGGAAAACATTAAAGAAAACCATTGACATCTGAAAGGAAATCCTTTATAATAATACTCGTAAGGCAGAGGAAAAGCCTCTTACGAAAGGACGGTGAGGTGAATGAACGAGATGCAGGTCGCGGAGGCTCTGCTGAGAGCGATCCTCGAACTCATTGAGAAGTGCGAGACGCTTGAAGAACTCAGAGCCAGCGTGAAGCGAATCATGGGTAAGTAAAAAAGTGAGCGGCCGCCCCGCAAAGAACGCCGCTCACAACACCCCGAAAGGCGAGCGGGAAGCCTTACTCCCGCCGCCTTGATTATAACCGAGTAAGGCAGAAAAATCAAGGAGGAACGCAAAATGATGATGTCCGAATTTATTGACCGAACCGGCTTCGAGCCGACCGCCAAAGAGTACGCCAAGATCGAAGAAGCCTATTACGACTTCGACGGTGACAAGGACGCCTTTTGTAAGGCTTTCGTCAAAGACGGCGGGGCGAGGAAGCTCTGCAAGGCCAGAGCCGCCGAGATCGACCGCCTGAATAGCTTGCTTCTGGAGAGCGAGCGGCAGTACAAGAAGGATATGGCCGACCGTGAAAAGCGGATCGATGAGCTGACCGCCGAGCTGGACCGTGAGCTTGAATGGAAGCCCAGCGATGGTGCCGGCACGAACATGGAACAGAAGCGTTACGAGGAGCTTGCCAAATACGGCAAGGCGATGACCGACGAGGAGGCCAAGGCGTTTATCGCTGACGAGTGCGGCTTCGATCCCGAGAAGATCCGCATTCTGCACGAGGTCAACACCTACGAGGTCAACAAGCACCGCCGCCTTCGCAAGTCTGGCACCTTTGACCGCGCGCCCGTGTACGAGGCCACCGATTGGAACTATGTCCGCTTTGACTGTGCCTGCTTCATGTATGAGCTGGTCAACGGCGAGCTTCGCTTCTACTGCTGCTAAATCACCACCCGCCCCGGAGGTTACGAGGGCAAGGAGGTAATAACGATGTTAGACAGAGAGATTGCTAAGGAAATTCGCAAGGCGAATGGAGATGGTGGTCGTGAAGCTAAGCTTAAGCTGCTGCGGCAAGTGAAGGCTGCGAATAAAGACCTATCCAGCACTAATGTCCGTGACCGCTTCGATGAAATTATGAAAAAACATGGTCGCGTACCTGTGGCAATTTGTGTGGGCGTTACAGCTGTAATGAGAAAAGATCGGCTGAACCGCTGGATTGTCGATTGGGGGCGAGAGGTGCTTGCCCTTTGGACTAACAGGCCACATGATATTTCTGCGGCGCTGATAGAAGATAACCTGCACCCGTCCAGAATTGAAGAATATGCCGGTGGCTTTGTGCGAGCCACGACCGAATGAGGAGGTTTGACCATGAACAAAATCCGCAGAAAGAGCCTGCAAAGCATCATCGACCAGTTGGAGGAGCTGAAGGGCAGTCTCGAAGATCTCCAGGCCGAGGAGGAAGAGTACCGCGACAATATCCCTGAGAATATGCAGGAGAGCGAACGCTATGAAAAGGCAGACGAGGCCTGCGACAACCTCTCCGAAGCCGTAGATAACCTGGAGGAAGTCATCAGCAGCATCGAAGCTGCCATTGAGTGAAAGGAGCGTCTGTATGAACGAGAACGAAGCCAGGACGCTGATCGAGCGTTTTGCAGAGAAGCAGCAGGGCGGGCGTTTTGCCTGCCCCCGCTGCGGGAAGATGACGATGGATGCGGAGAGCGTCACCCGCAACGCACTGAGCCGCAGGGCAACGGTCCATATCTGTGATGCCTGCGGAATGCAGGAGGCCTTGGAGGACATGATGGACATCATAACTCCGCTGACCGCATGGGCTATCGCCGCCGCGCCGGAGAACTGGCGCATGAGGAGGCACTACTCCGCCGCAGCGTGGGCGCGTGAGCAGTACACCGACCGCTGGAATGATTGCCCGTACTTTCGGGATATGGTCGAGCGCGGTGAAATTCCAGCGGATTACATCGGTCGCCGTACCGTCATGATCCACGCGCCAATCAAAGGGACTGTGCTTTTGACCGAGGGCTATCATTTCACCGTGGACGATGAAGAAGGGAGACAATACCTGTGAGTAAATCTTGGACGCCCGAGGAGCTGGCCGCTGCCAGTGCCGCGATGAAAGCGGAGGGCCACATGAGCTACGAGGAGTTCTGCGCCGCGCCAGTGTTGCGGCTGGAACACAGAGGCCGCGACAGCTGGGGTCGCCCCGTCTACGAGTGCGATGGTCGGCTCTATGTCGATGTCGACCCGCGCCGGAGCAGACCGGCAGACATCTGCACGAAGCAAGGCAACGCCTTTGACGGCGAGCCCTGCGACCCTGTGCCGGAGGGAACGATCATTGAGTTTGTTCCAGCACGGGACACATGGGATTTCTAAGGAGGACTGACAATGGATTACATCAAGCGTAGCGTTGTGGTGCAAAAGGTGATGGAAACGAAGTGGGAAAGCGGCTCTGATGGAGCGGCGGCTATGGAAATTGTTGCCGCTACCCCAGCCTCTGATGTTGCCCCTGTGACACACGGGGAATGGATTGAGGACGACTACGGTTATAACCGTTGCTCCGCCTGCGGCTGGGAGTGGGACGAGCCGGAGGCTGTCTCTCTGTACTGTCCTCATTGCGGCGCAAAAATGGAGGAGGGTGAAATTGATGCCTGAATACATTGAACGTGAAGCGTTACTGCTTCGCATTGATTGCCATGGCACGAACAAATTTGGTATGCTTGACGAGAATATAAGAGCTTTTGTCAAAGCACAGCCCGCCGTCGATGCCGCGCCTGTGGTGCACGGGTTGTGGATGCCTGTTTATGAAAGCGAAATGACCGGATGGAATCCCGCAGTTGCAGGACGCGACCCGATCGGCGGATATATCTGCTCTGCCTGCAAAGAGGAAGCTGTTTACGACTGCAACGACAAGTTTGTTCTGTCGAACTACTGCCCACACTGTGGGGCGAGGATGGAAGGAAGTAATGAGCATGAGACTGATTGACGCCGATAAACTCAGCGCAAGGCTAAGTCGCAACGCAACGCCGTATTTCACGGTACCAGATATCGAAAATGCGCCGACAATTGATGCCGTTCCCGTGGTACGATGCGAAAGTTGCTGCTATGCAACAT
Source organism: Oscillibacter valericigenes (assembly GCF_021531315.1). GTDB lineage: Bacteria > Bacillota > Clostridia > Oscillospirales > Oscillospiraceae > Hominicoprocola. Next base: position 35,668 of record NZ_JAFBIQ010000009.1, read on the forward strand.
GGGCGGCATGGGCGAACAAATACTCTTGCGGTCAAGTTCACGGATTGTTGGTCTTTGGAGATCATTTCTGTGCATTCGGCAAACGAGAGAGGACGGAGGGCGAATAAAAAGCCCCTCTCGCCGCCGTAGGCGAGTTGCAACACGCCCTTTGCATCGTGGGAGGGTAGACGCACACCCAAGCCACAAAAAGCGCCACAGCGCCACGTAAACGCGAAAGCGCCGGAAAATAGAAAAACCCCCTCGACAGGACGGTAAAATCCTGCGAGGGGGCTTTCGGATTTATTGCTCTTTGTGAAGGAGGCCGTGCATCAGCTCACGAGCATTTGCTGCGTTGGCGTTTTCCTGTGGGGGCTGCGCAAGCAAGGCCTTTACCCTAGCGCGCGCAGCGTCCATTGGCTTCTGTACCGGTGGCGCTGCAGCTGCCTGTGCTGAACCCCATCGAAGGGCTGCTCGAAGCAAGCCGTAGGGGTCAGTATCCTTGGATGCTGCTTTTTTATATGCTTTTCCAAAGGTTGCGACTGCGCGATCTCTGTTCGTAGCACTTTGAGCAAAAGCATGAGAGAACACATCTTTTGCCATGTTTTGTTTCACCTGCCTTGAATTCTTGAATTTATAACCCTCTGCGGTCATCCTGGGCTGACGAAGGAGGAACGCGCTGACTATGACGCGTAATGAAGAAGGGCGGTGCACCGGATGACCGCAGATGGCGGATAGATTATCCTACGGGAGGTCCCCGAATGGCATTTTGGAAAGGTCCTGTCATCTGAATATGTGCCTCCATGCATGGTGTTTTTGACATGGTATTACCTTGGGGCAGAGTATTTCTCGCTTAACTGTCGGGAGTTTCCTTGTCGAGATCATTTCCCCAGCGAAGTAAGGGGCGGTATCATTTGAGTACCCATCTTGCTCCCCCTCCCACGATTCGTACATCTGATGAAGCTGCTGCAACTCGTCCATAGCGTTCCTGCCAAAGCCGCGCCGTTCTCCATTGCCGCTGCCGTTTCGGATGCCCCAATGGTCGCGGCTGCATCTGCGAATGACCAGATTCCAGTCCTTCCATCGGTTTTTATTCCCGGTGCTTTGCGCGGACTCGTCTATGTAGTCGATGCAGCGTGTCAACTCCTCTTCGCCGAGATCGTCGATCAGCCGGGCGTATTCCTCCTCGGTAAGCCGCACCCAGCCGTGCGCGCCGTGCTTGTGGCGCGTAGCCGCCCCTGCGGGAGTGGGCGCGGCAGCGCCGGATTGCTTGGTCAAATCCGAAACTGGCGGTTTTCCTTCCCCCGCGCCCCTATTCTCCCTCTCTTCTCTCTTTTTCTCATCTAAACCTATACTAATCTTTCCTATTCTTATCTGTGGTTCCAAAGTGGAACCAGATTGGAACCGATTTGGAACCATTTGCTCAGCTTGGCTAAGTTGAGGTGTCAGAGGAGCCTCCGAGTATGCTTTCGATGGCTCAATCAGGAGCCTTGCAAGCTCTTCCTGATAGTCGGTAAGGCGATACCGGTCGCTTTTGATAGTGTTGTGGATTTTCCAGTGTCGAATGACGATGACTCCAGACTCAAATCCGATGACAAACCGCTTTGTCAAGAGAATCTTCAAGTCATCGACCGACGCGTTCACATAGTCTGTGATACGCTTTGGATTGTTGACAAAACCATCATCATCGGCACGCATATTGAGGTGAAAATAAAGCGCTTGTGCCGAAAGCGGCATTTCAAGAAAGGCATCGCTGTCAATGATTTTTCGCGCAAACATTCGTTTCTCAGCCATGGGTCAGTCCTCCTCGTACGGAAGCAGACCGACAGAAACATCATGACTCAAAAGAATAGCTGCGAGGCTTTCTGCCTCAGCAACAGAAATTCCGTTGAGACGAATCACTTTGTGTTCGTCAAAGGCGTTTGCAAGGTTGTCGCCAGCATAGATCAACAGATCATGCTTCATCGTGCTGCACCTCCTTTGCCTTAGGATCTTCGCCGGAGGTTTCCAGCACACGCTGCTGTGCGGCAGAGCCAAGCTCGGCAACGATCTCTTTCACCCGTGCAAGGATTTCAGCGTCGGACTGGGGACGGGCTTTCGGGGACGTGGCCTTGAGAGCAGCTTTGCCGGGCGTGTACTCCCGCGCTGCGGTATCGAGCAGATACAGGTCACTCGTGACCTCAGACAGGTAATGGCTCAGAATGTCCATGCGCCAGATAAGCTCCTTGAAGGTGGCACGCAGGACATATTGGTCTGTGTCATCGATTTCCTCGTCATCGAGACGGAAGTCCATCGCACTGTTGAGCAGATGATTCGCAAGCTGTGCGCCACGAAAAGCACCGAAAATCTCATCGGACAGCAGATAAGCGGCGCGGGTCTTTTCACAAGTTAACTTTTCCATCAAAATTTCCTCCTCAAAATTTGCCGGAGGCGTTGACTGCGCAGCCTGTCTTATGTAAAATAGGGCTGACAGTCCGCTTCGGCGGTCGGTTTGTATAGGGACGCTCACACTGCTTGGTCGGCTGGTGGGCGTCTCTTTCTGTTGTGCGGCAGTCCTCGCAGACCTCGCCGGGGTCGAGGTTGGCACCGCAGTGAGGGCAGGTTCGATAGTATGCCATCTGCGTCACCGTCCTTTCTGTCTGGGCTTGCGGTAGGTTGTTGCAACAGCGTTCAGCGGCTTTGCCGGGTGCGTGCAGCGGGCAAGCCATGCGTCGATGTGCTCCTGCCGGAAGAATACCTTGCCCCCAGGCCGCAACTGGATGTATGCCAGCCGCCCTGCGGCCCGTGCCTCGTCGATGACCGACAACGCACACGGAATTTGCTCGGCGAGCTGTTGGCGGGTAATCAGATCAGTCACTATCACACACCTCCACCAGTTCCGTCACATCAATGCCCAGCGCGCGAGCAATGCGGCCAGCCGTTTTCGGACTTACGCCACGACCTGAAATTGCATTGTTGAGCGTTGGACGCGGCATTTCTGCTGCTTTCCGAAGGTCATCTGCGTTCATACATGCCCGCGCCATTGCAATTTCGAGTTTCTGTCTTTGAATCTTCAATCTACTCACCTCTTCAATTAAACATTTGAACTAATGCCCGTTCACATAATACAACATTCGTTCAAATGTGTCAAGGTATAATTTACATTTGTTTTAATGCTTTTGCATTGACTTTGAATTGCCTATCGTGTATCATAAAAAAGGGGTGATTTTCAGAATGACCATTGGAAGTAAAATTAGGCAGATTCGATTAGAGCGCGGAATAAAGCAAAAGGATTTGGCCGCTTCGGCTGGTATACCTACAATTACGTTGCAGCAATATGAACGAGGCGTTACGAAACAACCGAAAATCGATCAAGTCAAAAAGATAGCTATAGCATTGGATGTTCCTGTTTCCGTCCTTCTGAATACAGCAGAGATTGAGAATAGAGTTCAGGAAGAAACCTTGGAGCTAATTGCAGAAAATTTAGGGACAACCCCGTCGGCTCTTAAAGGCGAAATTGAATCTGCGAAGCGTAAAAAAAGCCGCAAGATTCTTAGTCAAGAAGAAGTCAACCGACAAATTGCAGAAGCTGAGCAGGAGCACACAGCCTATTTGGAAAAGCTCTGCTTTGACCCGAGAATGCCGGACGAGGATTACCCCGCCAGAATCCGCTATGTCACCTCATTCATTGAAAACAATTCAGACACACTAAAGCTCGCAATGCCTGGCACAAGTATGCTTCCGGATGACATTGAGGAAGCAAAAAAAATAAGAGCCGCCGGTGGAACACCGGACAGCTCAAAATGAAAATGCCGCTCCAGACTGATACTCTGGAGCGGCGGAAAGCAATGCACAAGGGAAACACTCATACACGGCTCGGAATCATTCTACCATTTCCTCCGAGCCGTGACAAGGGAGGATTGTTGAAATGGATAATCAGTTTGAATTTTTGGTGTATCGCACAGCGGAAGAAGATATTTCAATCAACGCTGTTGTCAAGGACGAAACCATTTGGCTCACGCAAAAAGCCATGGGCGAGTTGTTCGGCGTGGACAAATCCTCCATCAGCCGACATCTGAAGAACATCTTTGCGGAGGGTGAACTTCAGGAGGAAGTGGTTGTTGCAAAATTTGCAACAACCACTCCGCACGGTGCGATTGAAGGAAAAACGCAAACCAAGGACACACAGTTTTATAATCTGGATGCCATTATTTCTGTCGGCTATCGCGTCAACTCCCACCGCGCAACGCAGTTCCGTATCTGGGCCACCGGCGTTTTGAAGGAGTACATGACAAAGGGCTTTGCGTTGGACGATGATCGTCTCAAACAGGGAAAGACCGCTTTCGGAAAAGATTACTTCCGTGAGCTGCTTGAGCGCGTTCGCTCAATCCGTGCCAGCGAGCGCCGCATCTGGCAGCAGATCACAGATATTTTCGCCGAGTGCAGCATCGACTATGACCGCAATTCCCAGATCACACATGATTTCTACGCCATGGTGCAGAACAAATTTCACTATGCCATTGTCGGTCAGACTGCGGCCGAGATCGTCTACTCCCACGCTGACCGGAGCAAAGACAACATGGGGCTGATGACATGGAAGCACGCGCCGGATGGACGCATTTTAAAGTCAGATGTCTCCGTCGCGAAAAACTATCTCGAGGAAAAACAGATCCGTCAGCTGGAGCGCGCCGTCACTGGCTATTTCGACTACATCGAAGACCTGATCGAGCGGGAAAACACCTTCACGATGGAGGAATTTGCCGCCAGCGTAAATGAGTTTCTGACCTTTCGCAGATATAAAATACTTCCGGACAAGGGGCGCATTCCCGCTCAGGCCGCAAAGAAGAAAGCGGAAACCGAATATGCCGAGTTCAACAAAACGCAGCGAATCTCCTCCGACTTCGATAAGGAGGTCAAGCGGATGCTGGAAAGCGGTCAACAGGGAGAACTTGACTGATGGGCCGCCCGAAAAAGCAAACGCCCCAGTATAGCATCGATGTAATCAACGGCTATACCTATTACCGAACGCGAATTGTCGATGCGGATGGAAAGCGGGTTTCGCTCCGTGCGAAATCCCCCGAGGAGCTGGAGGCGAAGAAAGCCGAGGCTCTGCGGCAGATCGCGGAAGCAACCTTCCGGCTTGAAAATCCAACGGTTGCCGATTACTGCGAAAAGTGGCTGACAATGAAGACGGCCAACATTAGGGCAACGACCCTCGCGGATTACCGCTCCAAGGTGAAACAGCATATTATCAAGCCGCTGGGGGATAAGCTCATGGCAGATGTGACGCCGGATGATATCAATCTGGCCATTCTCCCGGCATCGAAGCTGTCGCAGTCGGTCTATCAATCTGTTCAGATGCTCTACAAGCTGATTTTCGAGGCCGCGGTCAAAAGCCGCATCATCCAGGACAACCCTGCCGCAGATTTAAACCCCAAAGGTGGAAAACCACCGAAGGAAACGACAGCTTTGACAGACGAGCAGGTAAAAATCCTGCTGGATGCGATTCGCGGCCTGCCTCCCTATCCGTTTGTCATGATTGGTCTATATGCCGGCCTGCGCCGGGAGGAAACACTTGCTTTGAAATGGGACAGCATCGATCTTGACGGGAAGACGCCAACGATTAAGGTCTGCCGCGCATGGCATACCGAGCACAACCGCCCCGTCATATCAGATCAGCTAAAGACAAAGGCTGCACGCCGGAATATCCCCATACCGCCGCAGCTCGTCGAGTGCCTGAAAGAAGTCAAGTTGAAATCGACCTCCGAGTATGTTTTCGCCAGCAGCATCGACGGAGGCCCGCTGTCCTACACGCAATTTGCACGCCTGTGGAAGTACGTCACGGTTCGCTCCACCAAGCCGCGCACCTATACCCGTTATCTTGAAAACGGAGAGAAGCTGAAGCGCACCGTCACCCCTGTTTTGGGTCAGCGCGCCACCCATAACAATACAGTCATCTACAGCATGGATTTTCAAGTCAAGACTCACCAGCTGCGCCGTACCTACATCACCAATTTGATTTATGCCAATGTGGACCCGAAGACGGTGCAGTATCTGGCTGGACATGAAAATATCAAGGAGACGCTTGATATCTACGCAAAGGTCAAATATAATCGTCCCGAGGATATTGCGGCAACAATCAACAGCGCCTTTGCCCCGAAGCGGCAGGATGTCTCACCATAGAAAACTCTTCATAAAAGGGCTAAACAAAGGGCTAAATATCAAGATAAATATGCATAGTCCTTGAAAACAAATGGTAATTCAACGAAGGAAAATCAGCAGTACGGTCTCAAAGCAGCTCGTCGTGCTCCCCAGTTCTCCAAGCGTTAAAATCCATGCAAAAATACCCGAAAGCAGTTGCTTTCGGGTATTTTCCTATATGTGCCAAAAGGAAAGCGCTGTTCAGGGTCGTCGGTGAGATCGTATTTCACACGAGGATGTAGTATAATTCACAAGGATACTTTGCGTCTCAGCTGTGCAGAAGGGCAGGAGAATGCTAATGAATATGGGAAATAAGAAGCATCTGCGCGGAGCGGTGGCCTTTATTACGCTGATGGGGGTCGTCAGCCTGTTCTCAGATATGACGCATGAGGGCGCGCGGAGCGTGCTCGGCGAATATCTGAACCTGGCGGGAGCGTCCGGCGCGACCATCGGCTTCGTCTCCGGTGTGGGGGAGCTGTGCGGCTATTCGCTGCGGCTCCTCTCCGGCATCTTTGCCGACAGAACGAAAAAGTACTGGACGCTGGTCATCACGGGCTACGCACTGCAGGTGCTGGCGATCCCGGCGCTGGCGCTCATTCCCGAAAACGGCTGGCTCATCGCCTGCGGTCTTGTGATCTTGGAGCGTGTCGGCAAGGCCATTAAAAAGCCGGCGAAAAATACGCTTGTGAGCTTTGCCGCCAGCGAGATCGGAACAGGAAAGGGCTTTGCCTATCAGGAGTTTTTGGACCAGTTGGGCGCCTTTTTGGGCCCCGTCATCCTCTTTGTCATCGCCGCCGTGAAGGGGAGCGGCGATCTCTTTTCCACCTACCGCCTCTGCTTTGCCGTCCTCGGCATTCCGGCGCTCATCACCATTGCGCTGGTGGTGCTTGCCAAGTTCCGATACCCGCACCCCGAGCTGTTTGAAAAAGAAACAGACGCATCGACGGCGTTTCACACGCAGAAGTCCTTTGTGCTGTATATGATCGCCATTTGCCTCTTCGCCTTCGGCTTTGCCGACTTTACTCTCATCACGCTCCACGCGGCAAAGATGCAGATGTTTCCCGCCTCGGCCCTGAGCCTGCTCTACGCGGCGGCTATGGCGGTGGACGCCTTTGCGGCACTCTTTTTCGGCTGGCTCTTTGATAAGATCGGACTCAAGGCCCTGATGCTCTCCACCCTGTGCAGCGCGTTCTTTTCCTTCTTTGTTTTCCTTAGCGGGAGTGCCGCGCTCATGGGCGTCGGCATCGTTCTCTGGGGCATCGGCATGGGCGCGCAGGAGAGCATTATGAAGGCCGCTGTCAGCAAGATCGTGCCCTCCGCCATGCGAAGCACGGGCTTCGGTATTTTTGAAACGGGCTTCGGTATCGCGTGGTTCCTCGGCAGCTGGCTGCTCGGCGCGCTTTATGACACAAGCCTTGTATGGCTTGTGATCGTTTCCGTTTCCGTGCAGCTCCTTGCCGTCGCCTTTTACGGTCTCTGCCTCCGAAAGCAGCGTGTCGAGCTTTCCTCCGAGGCGCACAGGTAAGGCGGAAAGGCGGGAGAGCTGGTGTGTCCATCAGCTCTCCCGCTTGGCATTCGTATTCAAACTTTCTCCATTTCACGGGGATAGGCGCTCTGCCATACCATCTTGCCGGAGGCCGGCCCGTCCAGATGCTCCCGCAGATCGTTCTCGGAAGCCCTCCAGGCAGCCATGCTGATATTCGCCATCAGTGCGGACATCCAGCAGCGCCACGCTGCTGTCCCGGGGCAAGGCGGCGGCCTCATCCCAACGGCGGCCTTTCTAAATATTGCCGCACAGCCGCCTCCCTTACCAGATGCCCATGACGCGCTGCATCAGCAGGCTGACGGCAGTGATGCCCGCCCAGCAGCATCCGCCCAGCAGCAGCGGCTTGCCGCCGCTTTTCACCAGCTTTACGATGTTGCTGTTCAGTCCGATGGCGGCCATGGCCATGACGATGAAAAACTTGCTCAGCTCCTTGAGCGGCTTGAATATCGCCGCGGGCACGCCGAGCGAGGTGCAGACGGTGGTGACTACCGACGCACAGATGAACCACAAAATGAACATGGGGAAGGCATTTTTCAGCCGGAAGCCGCCCTGTCCACCCCCGGCTTTCTTTGCCTGCACCAGCGAGAGCACCAGCGTGATGGGAATGATTGCCAGCGTGCGCGTGAGCTTGACGGTCACAGCCTTATCCAGCGTCTGGCTGCCCAGCGCCCACATACTGTCCCAGGTGGAGGCCGCCGCCGTGACGGAGGAGGTGTCGTTCACCGCCGTGCCGGCGAAGATGCCGAAGGCCTCGCCGGAGGAAGTGTCAAAGCCGATTGCCTGCCCCAGCAGCGGGAAGAGCAGCGCCGCGAGCACATTGAAAAAGAAGATGACGGAGATGGCCTGCGCCACCTCCTCGTCGTCCGCGTGGATCACCGGCGCGGTGGCGGCGACGGCGCTTCCGCCGCAGATGGAGGAGCCCACGCCGATGAGCGTGCTGATGTTGGCGTCGATGTGCAGCAGCTTATGCAGCGCGTAGGCCACCAGCAGTGAGGTGGCGATGGTGCAGACGATGATGGGCAGCGACTGCCTGCCGGTTTGCAGCACCACGCTCAGGTTCAGCCCGAAGCCAAGCAGCACCACAGCGGTCTGCAAAATTTTCTTGGAGGTAAACGCCACGCCCGGCTTGCAGGCCGCGCCCGGTGTCCAGATCAGGGCGACGACCATGCCGATAACGATGGAAAACACCGGGCCGCCGATCACCGGCACCATCTTGCCCAGCAGCCAGGAAGGAATGGCGATGGCAAGGCATACGCCGATCCCCGGCAAAAGCTTCTGATAATTTCTCATTTTTTCATCCTCCCTTAGGCGCGCTCTTTTTTTGCGGCGACCGTCGCTTTGCCGAAGTGACAGCCAAACAGCAGCCCCGCCAGCAGCAGTGAGGCGCCGAGACCTGTGTAGAAAAACGCGATGAAGCGCTCAGGAGCCAGCCCGCTCGAGCGCAGAGCGATGCCGCCGCTCATCATCACCGCCATGATGGCGAAGGATTTGACATCGAAGAATTTGAGAAAGAAATGCAGTTCCTCCTCATAGGCGCTGATCCTTGTCGTGTGCTTTTTCACGAGTCGCCCGAAGATGAAGAGCTGGAACACGGTAAAGACCAGCGCGGAGAGCAGATAATTCACCGCGCCGCGATAGTCGGGATAGGCTGTGAGCCCGATGCGAAGAATGTTGAAGCCCGCCGCGCTCCACACGAGGCAGGCGAGAAGCAGCAGAGTATTTCGTTTGACTTTCATGGTCTTTCTCCTTTTGGTAAACGCGATGGGAACGATGTTCATTGCCATTATACGAAAATTGTGTAGGCTGTCAAGAGGCGGGAGATCGGTTGGGCGCTTTCGGACAAAAAAGCAGGAGAGCGCCGTGCCGCGGCCCCTCCTGGTCTTGCGTCATAATATGTAATTCTGTGCAAACCGATCGGCCTTTCCCATGACGCGCCAAAGAAGCGGACAGCATGGGCGCTCAAAGCCTCACAATATATTTATTATACACTACAAAGACCATCAGAGTCAATAAAAAGAGGGTCGGAATGCTTAAAATCAGAGGTTTGCACAGCAATACCTGCCGCCGATTCGTGCAGTCTGCGGATTGTTTTGCCGCGGAAATTCTGCTATTATTTAGGTACAGAAAGAAAGGCGAGTTGGATACACGGTGAAGCTCTCCCCTATTTCTGCGGCAGTTGGCATCCAAGGTTTCGTTCCAAGTTTCTCTCTCAAAATGCACCGTCATTCACGGGATACATCGCACAGCGATGTGTTTACATAGAGAGCAGTATCCAAAAGAGCAATCCCCGATGCCAAGACCCAAACGAAAGCAGAGGTACCAACCATGGCAGAACCCAAGACCCACGCAGACTGACCCTTGACTGCTGAACACGGAAGCGGTCAAGGGTCAGTCTTTTTTGCTATTGGAGCGGATACCGCTACATCTGCGCGCGTTTTTCAGCGGCAGATGCGCGCGATGCGGTCGCTGATGAAGGTCAGCAGCGCATCGAAGGTGCGCCCTGTGCGCTTTTCAATGCTGTAAACGCTGATGCGCTCGTCACCGTCCTGCCCAATGAGCGTCACCTCGTCCCCCACCTTGCAGGGAATGCCGGTCACATCGATGATGGACTGGTCCATGCACAGCTCAAGAAAGCGGGTGCGCCGGCCATGTACAAGGATGGGCCCCTGCCCTCTGGCATAGTCCACCGGGATCCCGTCGGCAAAGCCGACGGAGAGCGTGGCGAGCTGCAGGTCGGTGCCGCTGCGGAACTTCTGCGGATAGCCGATGCTCTCGCCCGCGGGCATGGTGTGGAGGTTTGTGATATAGGCGCGCAGAGTGATGATCTCCTGAATGTCGACCGGCTCAACGCCGTCCTCCATCACGAGATGCCCGTAGAGGATGCCGCCGACGCGCACACTGTTGTGGAAAGCCTCCTTGAACCAGGTCACCGCCGCGCTGTTGCAGCAGTGGACATACTGCGCGCGGATGCCCGCCGCCTCGATCTGCCGCAGGCCCCGCGTAAAGCGGTCGTGCTGCTCGATGGTGAAGGCGTCGTTCACACAGTTCGTTGCCGTAGCAAAGTGCGAGTACACGCCGCACACGGAGAGGTGCGGACAGGCGGCAAGCGTCGTGAGCAGCGCCGCGAGATCCTCGCCCGGCCGGACACCCAAACGGTTCATACCGGTCTCGATCTTGATCTGAATGCGGCCGACACGCCCCTCCGCCGCGCAGAGCTCTTCGTAGGCAAGGGCGCACTCCGGTCGGAAGATCGAAATGATGATGTCGTTATGCAGCGCGATGTGATACTGCTGCGGCGCGATGCCGCCGAGCAGCATCAGGTCGCAGTCCACGCCGCGGCGGCGCATTGCGGTCCCTTCGCACAGAGCGCCCACGCCGATTACGCGCACCTTGCAGTCGTTCACCAGCACATCGGTGATCTCCTCGGCGCCGTAGCCGTAGCAGTTGCCCTTGATGACCGGGATCAGTGTGACCTCCGGCCCGACATGGCGTTGGAGCTTGCAGTAGTTTTCGATCAGCGTCGCGCGGTCAAGCAGAAGATAACCGCTCTTTTCCAAAATATCATCGTTCTTTGCAATATCCATGGTCGTTTCCTTTTTCCGCCCTCCCGCCTGCAATCTGCCGCGGGAGGGTCTGCACCCTTCCGCGGGAAGGAGAAAAGAGCCGAAGCGGCCGGTACGGCGCTCCGGCTCTTTTCTGGAGAGAGCTTTTTGATACTCTATGCGTTTTTCCTGTGCGTTCTTCTTAGAACAGAAGGTGCGCGATGGGGCAGACGATCAGCAGGCTGATGATCGTGCGCTCCAGGAAGATCACGAACAGCTCGCCGATGTTGATCGGCAGCTTGGAGCCGAGGATCAGTCCGCCGACCTCAGAGAGGTAGAGTACCTGCGTGACGGAGACGACCGCGACGATGAAGCGGGTCATGTCGCACGCACCGGCGCCCGCGATCAGGATGGACGGGGTGAACATATCGGTAAAGCCGATGATCATCGTGGAAGCGGCAGCGGAGGCATCCGGCACCTGCAGCAGCTTGAGCAGGGGCAGGAAAGGCGTGCCGAGGATTTGGAAGATGTTGGTATAGTTGGCGCAGATCAGCGCAATGGTGCCGATGCACATAACGGTGGGCAGGATGCCGAACCACATATTACAGGCGTTCTTTGCGCCGTTCTGAAGGAACCCGCCGATGCCGGGGAAGTGGGAAACGCGCTCGAGCGCAAGCTCCATGCCGTACTCGCTGGAGCTCTTGTAGCCCTCGGGGATGGTCTCGGGCGCAGCTTTGCCCTCGATCACATAGGTCTCGGGCTTTTTGTGCAGGGGCCACAGCAGCGGGCAGATCAGCGCGCAGATGATGCCGACGAAGCAGATGAGCAGGTAGTAAACACCGAAGTACTGCACCATCCCGACCTGATCGAGCACGACCAGCGCAAAGGTGATGGAAACAGCGGAGAAGAGCGTCGCAATGATGCTCGCTTCCTTGGCGGTATAGTAGCCGCCCTCATACTGGTTGAGGGTGAGCATGACACCGAGCGTGCCGTCGCCGATCCACGAGGTCACGCAGTCGACCGCGGCGCGGCCGGGGACCTTGAAGAGCGGGCGCATGAGCTTCGTCGCCAGCGCGCCGACATACTCGAGCAGACCGAAGTCGGTCAGCAGCGGCAGCAGGAAGGACGCGATCACATTGATGATGACCAGTGTACCGATCAGATCATAGAGCACGAAGCCGCCCTGATCGGCGCTGGAGATGGCATAGAGGATGCCGCTCCCCTTGTCGGCGCCCAGCTCAAGAAATGTGATCCACGCGAAGACCGCACCCAGCACGCGCACGACGATCCAAAACGGACCGCAGATGAAGCAGCTGTTAAGTACGGGACTTTCCATGATGAACTTGGGCTTTGCCAGCGCCACGAGCGTCATCACGGCGGAGATCGTCACGATCGCCACGCTCAGGATCGGCAGGAACCCGCCGATCGCACCGGCAATGATGTCCGCGATGATCTTGACTGTGACCGTCCACTCACCCGCCGCGTTTTTGACCGGGATCATAAAGAGAATGACGCCGATCACAGACGGGATGATAAACATCGCTTTCAGTTTACCTCTGTTTTCCATATTCTTCCTCCTTATTGTTGAACATATAAAAATGTTTCTTTTTTCTGCCCACGTTTTTTATATGTTCTCAACAAGCATCTTACCTTTCTTTTCCAGAAGGTCAAGTACCAGTGAGCCCTTTGCACCGTGTGCCGCTCGCGGGACAAGACCGCGGCGGACTATCCGCCGGAACTCGTCAACGAGATCCTAATGATCAACAAGGCGGCCGCTCTCCCCTGCTCACTTTTCGATCCGGTAGCTGTCGTCGCCGTAGATGCGCACCGCACGCGCACGATAGATGTCCATGACCGCGCCGGCCAGCGCGTCAGGATCGTGACGGGCAAAATCGCCCGCGGCGGAGGCGAGCGGGCGCTCGATCAGCTCGACGCCCATTTGCGCGATGCGCGCGCGGTCGATCGTCAGCGCCTCCGCGCCCTCGGCGCGGTAGCGCTCGGCCAGCTCGGGCGGGATAGGCGAGGAGTTGGCAAGGCACAGCTCCACCATATCTCCCTTGCCGTGGCGCAGCAGCGCCGCAAGGTGATCGGCGGCGGTGCAGCCCTCGGTCTCGCCGTCCTGTGTCATGATGTTGCACACATATATTTTCTGCGCGTCGGACGCGGCGATGGCCTCCGCCACACCATCCACCAGCAGGTTCGGAATGATGCTCGTATACAGGCTCCCTGGGCCGAGGAGAATGAGGTCCGCCGCCGCGATGGCGTCGAGCGCCGCAGGCAGCGCTTTCGGGTGCGCGGGCAGCAGCTCAACATGGTCGATGCGGCAGTCCTGCTGCTTTTTAAAGCCGAAAATGCTGCTCTCGCCGACGACATAGGCGCCGTTTTCAAAGGTCGCCGCCAAACGCACATCCGTCGTCGTGACGGGAATGACCGTGCCGCTGATGGCAAGCACCTGCCCCATGCTGCGCACCGCCTCCTCAAACGAGCCGGTCACGCCGTTGAGCGCCGCAAGCAGGAGATTACCGAAGCACTGCCCGCGCAGCGTGCCGCTCTCAAAGCGGTAGCTCAAAAGCTGCTGCATAACAGGTTCGGTGTTCGCCAGCGACTCCATACAGTGGCGGATGTCGCCGGGCGGGAGCATCCCGATGTCCCGCCGCAGCATCCCGCTGCCGCCCCCGTCATCCGACACGGTGACGATGGCGGTGAGGTTCTTCGTGTATTTTTTAAGGCCACGCAGCATGGTGGAAAGGCCCGTGCCGCCGCCGATGGCGACGATGCGCGGTCCCTGCGCCCACGCGCGGTGCTCGGGAAGCAAAGCGTTCATTCTCTGTCCTCTTTTCCGTAAACGCACCGGAGTGCGGCAAAAAGGTATCCTGATCTTTAAGAATTATAGCATTTTCTTTAAGACTGCACAAGCGCCCTTGCGTTTTTTGCCGCGGCGTGTTACACTTTTTCCATCCTGTTTTGATTCCGCAAAGAAAGGTTTTTCCCCTATGACATATTTTCTGGAGACTGTTGAAACCGTTGCCCCCGGTCTCGGCTGGGCGCACTTCGGCCCCTTTCACCTCACTGTGCTCGCCTCGTTCATCCTGCTTGCCGCCGCGCTCTGCCGCGGCTATCGCCGACTCGACCAGAACGGACGCTGGCGCTGGCAGCAGATCGTCGCGGTGCTGCTGATCGCGGACGAGATGCTCAAGGACCTCGGCCTGCGCGTCGGCGGCAACTACACCCTCGACTATCTGCCGCTGCACCTGTGCTCGATCAACATTTTTCTCATCGCCCTCCATGCGTGGCGGCGGCCGAGGCTGCTCGACACCTTCCTCTATTTCATCTGCCTGCCCGCCGCCTGCGCGGCGCTGCTGTTCCCGACCTGGAACGCGCTCCCCCCGCTGAATTTCATGGTCTTCCACAGCTTTTCCGTGCATTTCCTGCTCGCGCTCTATCCCCTCGTGCTGACCCTCTGCGGCGACATGGAGCCGCAGCCGCGCGACTTTCCGCGCTGCTTTGCCCTGCTCATGGTGATGGCCGTGCCGATCTACTTCTTCAACCGCACCTTCGGCACGAACTTCATGTTCCTCCTGCGTGCCGACGAGGGCAACCCCCTCAAGCTCTTTGAGCGCTTCGGCAGCCACCTGCTCGGCTACCCCGTGCTCATCGCTGCGGTCTACGCCGTGATGGATCTGCTGCTGCGCCGGATCCAGCGCAGCCGCGATGCCCTTGCCGTTTGGAAATAAGCTCCCCCGCCCGCCTTATGGCGGGCGCTTTTTTGTGAACTTTTTGTGTCATTTTCATTTCCCGCTTGACAATAAAAAATGTTTCGGCTACAATACGCAGGTCAATAGGTCGTATGCGACGCAATTTTATTTCCGAGGTGAGGAACCATGTGCAAACGATCCGTCCCCAGGGGACTGCGCTTTGCGATCCTGCAAAAAACCATGCGCCGTCAGATGGACGAATATGTGCGCGAAACGGGCCTGACCGGTACGCAGGTCGGCGTGCTCGGCGAGCTGGGCCGGCTGGAGCGCGAGGGCGCGGGCGAGGTGACGCAGAAGGCGCTGGAGACAGCGGCGCATGTCACGCATCCGACGATGACCGAGCTTCTGAAAAAGCTGGAGAAAAAAGGCTTTGTCACCTGCCGCACCAGCGAAAAGGACCACCGCTGCAAGGTCGTCTCCGCCACCGAGAAGGCGCACGAGCTGCATCACGCCATCGGTGTTTTCGACGATCGCGTGTTCACGGCGCTCTGCCGCGGGCTGAGCGAGCGTGAGGTCGCGGAATTCTTACGCATCACCGATGTGATGCTGGAAAACGCAAAAAATATGAACGACGCGCGGGAGCTTGCCCCGTGCGGGAGAGGATGTGATGCCGAATGATCCGACAGCTCACAAAATGTATCCGCGAATATAAAGCCCCGACGATCTGGACGCTTGTGCTCATTTTAGCCGAGGTCGCCATCGACGTCATCATTCCCTTCCAAACGGCAAACCTCATCAATGAGGTCAAGGCGGGTGCGGAGCTTGGCGGCATCGTGCGCGTGGGCCTCGTGCTGGTGCTGCTGGCGCTGATCTCACTGGTGTGCGGCGGCGCGGCGGGCTTCACCGGCTCCAAGGCCGCTTCGGGCTTTGCCAAAAATGTGCGCCACGATCTTTTTACCAGGGTGCAGGACTTTTCGTTTGAGAATATCGACAAGTTCTCCTCTGCCTCTCTCGTCACGCGCATGACCACCGACATTCAGAATGTGCAGATGGCCTATATGATGTGCATCCGCATCGCCGTGCGCGCCCCGCTGATGATGATTTTCTCTATCATCATGGCGTTTATCATGGGCGGAAGGCTCGCGCTGACCTTCGTGGTCATCGTGCCCGCGCTGGTCATCGGGCTGCTCTTCATCGCGCGCGAGGCCATGCCTGCCTTCCGTGCGGTGTTCCGCAAGTACGATAAGCTCAACGAGTCCGTGGAGGAAAACGTCCGCGCGATGCGCGTCGTGAAGGGCTTTGCGCGCGAGGGCTATGAAACGAAGAAATTCACCGCCGCGAGCGACGACATTCGCGGCGACTTTACCCACGCCGAGCGCGTGGTCGCGCTCAACTCCCCTCTCATGCAGCTGTGCGTCTACTTCAACATGGTATTCGTACTCTATGTCGGCTCCAAGCTCATCATCACCAACGGCGGCACGACCATCGACGTCGGCCAGCTCTCGGCCATGCTCACCTACGGTATTCAGGTGCTCATGTCGCTGATGATGGTCTCGATGATCTATGTCATGCTCACCATGTCCGCCGAGTCCGTCAAGCGCATCTGCGAGGTCTTGCAGGAGCAGAGCGCCATCGCCGATCCCGCCGCGCCAGTCATGTCCGTTGCCGACGGCTCCATCGACTTCGACGGCGTGCGCTTCAAATACTCCGCCGACGCAGAGAAATACGCGCTGGAGAGCATCGACCTGCACATCGCCTCGGGGCAGACCGTCGGTATCTTAGGCGGCACAGGTTCAAGCAAGTCGACGCTTGTGCAGCTCATCCCGCGCCTCTATGACGTGAGCGAGGGCAGCGTGAGGGTCGGCGGCGTGGACGTGCGCGAATATGACCTCGATGTGCTGCGCAGCGCCGTGAGCATGGTGCTGCAAAAGAACGAGCTCTTCTCCGGCACGATCCGCGAAAACCTCCGCTGGGGCAATGAGAACGCCACCGACGAGGAGATTGAGGAGGCCTGCCGCCTCGCGCAGGCGGATGACTTCATCCGCGCCTTCCCCGACGGCTATGACACCCACATCGAGCAGGGCGGCACGAATGTCTCCGGCGGGCAGAAGCAACGCCTGTGCATCGCCCGCGCGCTGCTCAAACGGCCGAATATCCTGATTTTGGACGACTCGACCAGCGCGGTCGATACGCGCACCGACGCGCTCATCCGCGAGGGCTTTAAGTCCTATATCCCCGAAACCACCAAGCTCATCATCGCCCAGCGCGTGGCAAGCGTGCAGGACGCCGACCTCATCCTCGTGATGGACGGCGGCAGCATCGCCGCCTCCGGCACACACGAAGAATTGCTCAAGACCTCGGAAATTTACCGCGAGGTCTACGAATCCCAAACGAACGGAGGCGACGAGAATGCGTAAAATGAATCCGCACGCCGAGCCCATGCGGCGCGATCTCGGCCCCGCCGCCTTGAAGCGCACGGTGAAAAAGCTCTTTTCCTACTACCCCGTGCTCGCCCCCGTTACCTTCGTCTGCATCCTCTTTTCCTCCATCGTATCCTCTATCCCCTCCCTCTTTACGCAAAATATCATTCAAATCATTCAAAAGTGGTACCTCAGCCGTGACTGGGCCGCCGCGAAGGCGGAGATCGTTCCCTATCTCACGCTGCTCGTCACGCTCTACGCGCTCTCCATCCTCTCGATGCTGCTCTATACACAGCTCATGGCGTATATGACGCAGGGCTTTTTGCACAAGCTCCGCTGCGAGATGTTCGGCGGGATGCAGTCTCTCCCCATCCGCTACTTTGACACACACCAGCATGGCGACATCATGAGCCACTATACGAACGACATCGACACGCTCCGCCAGCTTGTCTCGCAGGCGCTGCCCGCACTCATCCAGTCCGGCGCGGTCGTGCTCGTGGTCTTTTCCATCATGCTCTACTTCAGCCTCTGGCTGACGCTGGTGCTCGTGCTCGGCATCATCGCCATGGTATTCGTCACGAAGAAGGTCGGCGGCGGCAGCGCAAAATACTTCGTCCGCCAGCAGAGGGCGGTCGCCGCCACCGAGGGCTTCATTCAAGAGCGAATGGCGGGTCAGAAGGTCGTCAAGGTCTTCTGCCACGAGCAGCGGAGCATCGAGGAGTTCGACCGCCTCAACGACGCACTCTTTGAGGATAGCTTCCGCGCGCAGGCCTATGCCAGCGTCCTCGGCCCCATCATCGGCAACATCGGCAATATCCTCTATGTGACGCTCGCGCTCATCGGCGGCGTGTTCCTCCTCATCGGGCTGCCGAACCTGTCCTTCTCCGGCAAAGCGCTGGACATCTCCATCCTCGTGCCCTTCCTCAACATGACGCGCCAGTTCACCGGCAACGTAAATCAGCTCTCGCAGCAGATCAACGCCGTCGTCATGGCGGGCGCGGGCGCGCAGCGCGTATTCTCCCTCATCGATGAAAAGCCGGAGACCGACGAGGGCTATGTGACGCTCGTGAACGCCGACATCGCACCCGACGGCACGGTGACGGAATCCGAGCAGCGCACAGGTCAATGGGCGTGGAAGCACCCGCACAGTGACGGCACACTCACCTACACCGCCCTGCGCGGCGATGTGCGCCTCGCCGATGTGGACTTTGCCTACACCGAGGGCAAGGAGGTGCTGCACGATGTCTCCGTCTACGCCGAGCCGGGCCAGAAGGTCGCTTTCGTCGGCGCGACCGGCGCGGGCAAGACGACCATCACCAACCTCATCAACCGCTTTTACGACATTGCCGACGGCAAGATCCGCTACGACGGCATCAACATCAATAAAATCAAAAAGGCGGACCTGCGCCGCTCGCTCGGCTTGGTCTTACAGGAGACCAACCTCTTCACCGGCACGGTGATGGAGAATATCCGCTACGGCCGCCTCGACGCGACGGACGAGGAGTGCCGCGCGGCGGCACGGCTCGCGGGTGCGGACGACTTCATCACGCGCCTGCCGCAGGGCTATGATACCGAGCTTCAAAACAACGGCGCGAACCTCTCGCAGGGCCAGCGCCAGCTCATCGCCATCGCCCGAGCGGCGGTCGCCGACCCTCCGGTGATGATCCTCGACGAGGCCACCAGTTCCATCGACACGCGCACCGAAGCCATCGTCCAGCGCGGCATGGATCAGCTCATGGAGGGGCGCACGGTGTTCGTCATCGCCCACCGCCTCTCCACCGTCAAGAACTCCGATGTCATCATGGTGCTCGATCACGGGCGCATCATCGAGCGCGGCAGCCATGAAAAGCTCATCGCCGAAAAAGGCACCTATTATCAGCTCTACACCGGCGCCTTTGAGCTGGAATGAACGGCATCGAAAAAAAGCAGAAAATGCGTTTGCCGATGCCAGATAAGGAAGTTTTTATGTAGGGTACGGTGTAACTCAGTAAAATGGGTTACACCGTATTCTTTTTTCTTATGCTACAAAGCGGAAGTCTTGCGGGTTTGCCCGTATTTCCTCCATCATAGCAAGTATTTCCTGTTCGGTTGGAATATCTATCATACCAACCGCAGTAAAGTAAATATCTACCTTTACATAACAATGACCGCTTGATTTGTCGTTGTTATGGACTTCGATACGCTCAATCAGAGAATTTACAAGTGTCGGCGTGAGTTCGTTAATTTCGGTCATTTCACGCAGAGTACGGAGTAAAAGCCTTAAATCCGTTGCTTTCTGCTTGGCTTCCTCTAAGGTCTGCCTGCTGTCGGCAACCTCCTGCGTTAATGCTTTCTGCTCTTTCTCATAGCTTTGAAGCATTTTAGAAAAGCGTTCATCGGAAAGTACGCCGATGGCATTCTGCTCGAAAACCTTTTCAATCAGCCTGTCGATTTCGACAATTCTCTTTGTGCCTTGTTCCACCGCCTGCTCAAGTCTTTTATGTTCTTTCTGTCGCATAGCATTGGTTTTCTTTGCAAGTATATACAGAAATACGGATTCGTGACATTTCACAAAATCCGCTAAGCTGCTGATTGCTTCAAACACAATTTTTTCAAGCACCACATCTCGGATAAAGTGAACAGTACAACTGCCACGCCCCGACTTATAGTTGGAACAGCGGAAGTGTTCTTGATTTCGAGTTAAACTTTTAGCGGCGGCGAAGTGCATTTTTGCACCGCAATCTGCACAGTATACCAATCCCGAAAACAAGCTTGTTCTTCCCGTTGCTGTCGGTCTTCGGCGGTGTTTGCGAAGTTCCTGCACCCTTAGCCATTGTTCTTCGGATATTATCGGCTCCTGCATATTCGGTATGATTTGGTAATCTTCTGTGGCATTATGGATTTTCTTATGAACCTTGTAGCTGACCGTAGTGCTTTTGAAGTTCACGGCACAACCCGTATACTGTCGATTTTCAAGAATACCTACAACCGTTGCCTGATCCCAACTACACGGATTAGTTGGTACTTTCTGTGAGTGGCTTCTGCCGACAAATTCATAGTAGGCAGAGGGAACAAGGATTTTCTCTTTCTCCAACTGTCTTGCAATTTGTGACGGTCCTCGCCCTGCAAGACATAAAGCATAGATTTGGCGTACCACTTCGGCAGCGGGTTCATCAATCAGCCATTTCTCTTTATCACCGGGGTCTTTCACATATCCAAAAGGAACAGTCGGTGAGACACGCTTTCCGTTTTCCGCTTTCGATTGCCATACCGCACGGATTTTCTTAGAGGTTTGTGCCGCATACCACTCGTTGAATATGTTGTAAAACGGCAGCATTTCCATACCCTCGCCGGTGGTGCTGTTTACATTCTCGTGGAGCGAGATAAAGGTAACACCCAAAGAGGGATATACAATCTGAGTAAGTCTGCCTGCTTCAACCATTTCTCGACCGAAACGGGAGAGGTCTTTTACAATAACCCTGCATATTTTGCCTTCCTCCACCATTTTCTGCATCTGCTGAAAACCGCCTCGCTCAAAACTTGTGCCGGAAATACCGTCATCTACAAAGAACATCGTGTTTGTAAAGCCCTGCTTTTGGCAGTAATCTAACAGTATTTGCTTTTGATTGGTTATGGAATTTGACTCGGCGTCTTTCTTGTCATCATCAACAGATAATCTACAGTACAACGCTGTGATTTTTTCTTCTGTCTGCCCGTTAATATTGTTTGCTGTTGTCATAAATCATTTCTCCTTTCCGACAACAGGGCATAGCAAAGGCACAATTATTGTAGTATGCCCCGTTATCTTTTTCTATGGTGCGATTGTTAAATTAAATGTTCGGACAGTATCAATTCTTTGAATTGTTCCAATAAACACTGTCTACCCTTTGGATTAAAATGTGTAGATACTTCGTATGTTGTCCCACCGATTTTCACTGTGAAATTATCTTCACCGAAACGGCGTACCTTGGTATAATCAAATATACGCTCATTACTTCTCGGTATCAGGTAATCAACAACGCAGATTTCTTGGGTTTCATCTATCTGTTCCGGCGGAGTCACATAAACTGCTTCATTGTTCGGAAACATATCTATTTTCTTCATAAGAACGGCCAGCGGCAGTATGAATGGGGACATTACGGCAACGATCTGGCCGCTATGGAACAGGATTTTTCAGACCGGGTAAAGGACTATCAGCGGCTTTACTATGCGGGGATCGTGCAGACCGAGGCCCCCGGCCTTTACAAATATTACTCTACCCAGCGGCCTGTGGACATCGGGACATTCCCCAAACCGCCCCACAATGCCCCGGATGAGATCGTCAACTATGACCGCCGCATCCCGGTGGAGGGCGGCGCATTTCTGGCATGGGGTCATCTGACTTATACAAGACCGCTGACCGAAAAGGAGGCGTCTGACTATGAGCTCCGTCCTGCCCCCGTCATTTCTGAATTATCCCGAAAAAACGATGACAGGCCCCTCTCGATTGCCCAGCAGATGAAAGAGGCCGGAGCTCTGGCCGAAGCCAGCCAGGGCGATCCCATCCATAAGAAAAAGGCCCCCGACCGGGGCGACCGATAGGAGGATTTGTATGGAAGAAAGATATAACCCGATGAAAAGTGCGGAGATCGCCACCGAGCACAATTACAATATGCTGGACGGTGTTCTCAATAACCAGGCCCCACCCCCGGAGGAAAAGGAGCTGGATAAGGTTAAGGAACCGCCCCACAAGCGCCGGAGCCGGGAACGGGAGGAACGATGACAAAGAAACGCCGCCGCCCGATCCATCTCCATGTGATGGTGTCCGAGGAGGAGCAGGCCCTTATTCAACAACGCATGGCCGAGTCGGGCATCCGCAATATGGGGGCCTATATGCGGAAAATGGCCCTCAATGGCTATGTGCTCCATGTTGACCTCTCGCCCGTCCGGGAGTTGGTATCGCTCCAGCGGCGGTGCTCAAACAACCTCAATCAAGTGGCGATCCAGACCAACACCTACGGCGGGATTTACCCCGAGGAGATCGCCGCTTTGCAACGGGACTATGCCGCCCTGTGGGGGCCGCTGTCCGATCTGCTGAAAAAGCTCTCCGCATTGGTGGAGCTCTGATCCTGCCGGGGAGTGGCGTATGCCGCTCCCCGGTTTTCACTACTTCGGGACAATTTGTCCCGAGGTGCTGAAAGCCGGAGGCATCCTTGTTGTCCCTCCCGGACAGAGGTATAATTATCATGTAAGGAACCATAAACCACACTTTTCAAGGAGGTATCAAGCGATGCGGATCATTCTGAAACTTTTAGCGGCCCCCTTTGTTCTGGCCCTCACGCTCCTTGTGGCAGTATTGAATTTTGCTTTTTCCTTTGCGTCATGGGTGTTCTGCGCCCTGTCCTTTCTCTGTCTGATCGGAGCCCTGTTTGCTTTATTCACGGGGGATCGCTGGGGCATACAGGGGCTTGTGATCGCCTTTGCTGTTTCGCCCTTCGGCCTGCCTGCTGTGGCGGAGTGGCTCATTGACAAGCTGGACAGTCTCAACTACTCGCTAAAGAGTTTTATCACAGGATGACGCTTTGGGACAATTTGTCCCGAAGCCCCCTGCGGCGGCTGGACGGACAGCCGCCGTTTTCTTTTGGAAGGAGGTGTGCTCACGGCTACAACTTATATCCGGCCCTACAAGGTGGCGGCTGGGAAAGGCGCTGTCCAGACAATGGAGGAACGCTTTAACTATGGGCTTAATCCGAAAAAGCTGGGAGCCCTGTCCTCATACCTCTGCGATCCGGCCACGGCTCCCGCTGAGTTTCTGCTGGTAAAGAGCCAGTACCAGGCGGAAATGGGCCGGGCCGTAGAGCGTGGAGCCCTGTTTTTTCAAATCCGGCAGGCGTTCCCACCCGGCGAAGTAACAGCAGAGGAGGCCAACCAGATTGGCTATGAAACAGCCATGCGCTGGACAAAGGGAAAGTATCAGTTTTTTGTCTGCACCCACACAGACAAGAGCCACCTCCACAATCACATTTATTTCAATTCAACGGCCTTTGACCGCTCCCGGAAGTTCCATAATTTTATCGGCTCCAGCTTTGCTCTGCGGCGGCTCTCTGACCGGGTGTGCGTTGAGCATGACCTCTCTGTGATCCAAAATCCAAAACAGCACAGCAAGGGCCGGTATCTCCATTATGGCCAGTGGATTGGGGAAAAGCCGCCCTCTGCAAAACAGCGGGTGCGGCTGGCCATCGTGGAGGCTCTGAAAAAACAGCCCGCCGATTTTCCGGCGTTTCTGAGGCTCATGGAGGAGACCGGCTTTCTGGTAAAGCATGGCCGTGGCGGTGTGATCTCCTTTCTTGCTCCCGGACAGGATAAGCCCACCCGCCTGCGGGCATCTACCCTCGGGGATGGTTTTGATCCCGAGGACATCCGGGCTATGATTGCCGGGGAGCGTCCGATCCCGGAGCTCCCGCAGGAGGCTCCGGCTCCTGCCCGGCGTGTTAATCTGATTATAGACATTCAAGAGCGCATGGCACAGGGCAAGGGCCCGGCCTATGAACGGTGGGCCAAGGTTTACAATCTGAAACAGATGGCTGCTGCGCTCCAGTACCTGCGGGAAAATGATTTGATGGACTATGAGGCGCTGGCGGCCAGTACAGAAAAGGCAGTAGAGCGTTTTCACACGCTGTCCGAGGAATTGCGGCAAACGGAGGCGGAGCTGGAAAAGACCTCCGGGCTCATGGCGGCTACTGTGGACTACGCAAAAACCCGGCCTGTGTTTGACGGTTACAAGGCGGCCCGGTACAGTAAAAAATATCTGTCGGAGCATGAGGCGGAGCTTGCCGCTTACCGGGCGGCCCGGGCCACTATGAATGAGCTTTTGGACGGTGCAAAATTGCCAAAGATGGCGGATATGAAAAAGTCCCGCCAGGAATTGGCGGGAAAGAAAAAAGCCCTCTATGCGGAATACCGCAAGGCCCAGGCGGATATGCGGCAGGCTGTGGCGGTCAAAGCGAACATAGATCATCTGCTCGGCGTGACAGACGGGCGGGAAAATAAGGCCCAGGAGCGATAGCGACAGGCCGCAGACAACAGGCGCATAGCGCCGGAACTTTGGGACAATTTGTCCCGAAGTCCAGCGGGTTTGGGGAGCTCCCCAACAAGCATTTTTGCGGGCCTGCGGCCAGCAAAAATTTCGGAGTGTGGCCACACCCGAATTGCTTGCCATTTAGCGGCACCCCCGAAAAGCCCCCTAAAAACGAGAAAAACGAAGGCCCTCTTACTTGACCTCCGTTTCTCTGGCTTTTTGTAGTCCCTCTGCTGTGGCCTCCATGACCGTCAATTCCTTTTCGTCCATTGTATTGAGTAGCCTGTCAATATGCTGGCGGCAGTCGCTTTCGCCGTTCTGCCTGTCAGGATAAAAGAATTGGTCTACGGAAATGTCCAACAGGGTGACGATTTGGTAAAAGGTGTTCAGGCTCGGATGCTGGCCCCGGTTCTCAAAATACATGATGGAACGAGGGGTACGATCTACGAGCTGTGCAAGGTATT
This sequence comes from Oscillibacter valericigenes, assembly GCF_021531315.1. Classification (GTDB taxonomy): domain Bacteria; phylum Bacillota; class Clostridia; order Oscillospirales; family Oscillospiraceae; genus Hominicoprocola. The sequence goes on from NZ_JAFBIQ010000009.1 coordinate 60,527, forward strand.
CCTGTGTCCAGCCTTTGGCTTCTCTTTTGCGCTTGATCTCCCGGCCTAATGCGTGGAAGTCAAGCCGCCTGGTGTCTTGGTACATTCTCATATCACCCCTATATTATTTTACATTTCGGGTTTGACTATGAGAACGAAACACAGTTTTATGTTTTGGTAGTATTTTATTGTCCGCTGACAAGGTTGCCGATGTTACACGGCCAAGGTATAATAACAGAAAGAAAATTTGAAAACTACACTTTAATCACAAAAATCTATGATACGCTATCTTTGGAGGTGTTACCATGCAAAGGATTTTAGTCGTTGAGGACGATTTTGATATTCAAGAACTTTTACAGAATTTTTTACAAGAAGCAGGATATGAAGTAGCTGTTGCAAATGATGGTGTCGAGGCACTCTCTTTATTTGCAGGCCAACGATATGACTTGATTGTATTGGACATTATGCTCCCCAAAATTGACGGTTACGGTGTCTGTGAATTGATACGCAAGCAATCTGATGTTCCTATCATTATGCTAACCGCATTAAGCGGAGAAGAAGATCAGATTAAAGGATTGGATTTGCAGGTGGATGACTACATCACAAAACCGTTTTCTATGCCTGTCCTGCTCCGCAAAATTGCGGCTGTACTTCGGCGCAGTAACCGGGAAACAGATGAAAAGTATCAAATCATTACTTATGGCAATTTGCTTTTGAACTGTGACAGCTACACCGCCACCGTGGACGGAGCTAATTTTGAACTGACACAAAAGGAATTTGAAATACTGCGGGAACTGCTGACCCATCAGGGCCGGATATTGACCCGGCAGAACTTGTTGGATAAGCTGTGGCGATATGATTTTTATGGGGACGAGCGTGTTGTTGATACCCATATCAAAAATCTACGAAAAAAATTGGGAATAGATTTCATTCAAACGATCAGAGGGGTGGGATATAAAGTTGATAAAGAGAATTAAAGGCAGTCTGTTTGCTAAAGTCTTTATTCTGACTGTGGCAGTTTTGCTCTGCGTGAGCTTTCTTGTCTATGGCGTTTTGGCTTGGTATATGCCTCAAACCTATTCTAACAATCTCAATGCGGCATTAGATGAACAGACAAGCGACTTTATTTATGAATTAGAACATATCCGTATGCAGGATAGCGGCGGACTTTTTGATCAGTTTCTTCAAAACACGACAATTAGCATGGTGGAGCTTTATACTGCTGATGGTGTTCTGGTGGAAACACCGTCTAACCAAAATAGCTTTAACGATGGGATCACCGGGGAGGCTCTTGGCGGAGCATCTTATGAAAGTGCGCCGATTATATCCAACAGCTATTACTTCTCATTTGCAGATGATAATAGCCAATATATTTTAACAGTTTATGGAGAAGCCTCTCAAATCGCAGAACTGCGGCAATCATTTGTAAGCGTATTACCGATTTTGTTTTGCGTTATTCTCCTTGTATCGTTGGCAACTGCTTGGGTGTATTCTCGTATTATTACAAACCCGGTATTAAAAATCAGTCGGATTTCTAAAGAAATGTCTGATATGCGGCTGGAATGGCAACTTGAGGAACGCCGTTCTGACGAGCTGGGTGTACTGGAGAATAGCTTGAATACGCTGTCCCGGAAACTATCTGCTACCTTGGAGGAGTTGCAAAGTGCAAATCTCCAGCTCCAAAAGGATATTGAACATCAAAAGGCGCTGGAACGGGCACAACAGGATTTCTTTTCTTCCGCTTCCCATGAACTGAAAACCCCTATCACCATTATCAAGGGTCAATTAGAGGGGATGCTATTGGGTATAGGGGCATATAAAGACCACGAAAAGTATCTTGCCCGATCCTTGGAAGTTGCAGCTACGCTTGAAACGATGGTGCAGGAAATATTAACGATTTCAAGGCTGGAAACCAATGTCGATTTCAAAATGGAGCATTTTGATTGCGCTCCCATGATACATGGCTATTTGAGGGAGATTGATGATTTAGTGGCAACAAAAGAGCTGCAAATACATCTTGATATACAGTCTCCCGCTTTTATCAATGGGAACAAATTACTGATTGAAAAGGTGTTTTCCAATTTGATTTCAAATGCTGTAAAGTATTCGCCGCATGGAGCAAGCGTTGATATTATTTTACAAAATACCAACGGACGCTTTTTGTTCTCCGTAGAGAACACAGGTACACATATACCAGAAGATGATATTCCCAAATTGTTTGACGCTTTTTATCGTATGGAGCAATCCCGCAGTAGAAGAACAGGCGGTAGCGGCTTAGGGCTTTATATGGTTCAAAGAATTTTACAACAACATAACAGCTATTGTGAGGCTTGCAACACAGAAAACGGTGTTAAATTCTTCTTCACGATTTAGCGGACAATCAGCGGCAGGTGAACAACCTGCCGCTTTTTTTAACTACACATAAATCACAAACTAATCCCAAAGGTATCCCAAAATGCTTTGCTATACTTGGGGTACATTCAAAGAAAGGATTGGTAAACACTATGAGAAGAATGGCATTATGCGCTGCGTCCATGCTCTTGTTAGGCTGTTTGGCTGGATGCAGTACGACACCACAGAACAGCCAGGAACAAGGTAATCCCGTTATCAAGGAAGAAATCAGTCAACCTCTTGGCGGTTCTGAGGCGCTGGGAAACAGCGAGGACAGCTCGGCACTCTCCGCCGCAGACAAAGAAAAAATGTTTGCACCTTATGAACAATACGGGATGACCTATGACGCGGTCAAAGATGAACTTACCTATAACGGGAATTTGGTTCGCTGGTTTGAGGACTATTATCCCATCAGTAACAACGAAACCGCCGGTATTGATTTTCTAAATGAGAACGGCACAGTAGATGTGTATGCTGTACGGGATTTAGAGAGCTTTTCAAAAGCGGCTGACGGCTCCGTTGATCCGGCGGGTAAACTGATTGGCTTAAAAGAGTTTACCCAGCAGGAATTTGACGCACGGGATATTGAGGCGTTGAAAAACAGCACATCCGTTGCTATGGCAGGAACGCCGCTTGAAGATAGCGAAACTGCAAAGCTCGTTGCAGAGTATGAGGCATTTGGAGTAACCTATGATGCCGAAAAAGATCAGTGGTATTTCAATGGTGAGGAAGTCCGCTATTTCCGGGATGTTCTCACTTCTAATGGTGAAAGCCTCACCAGCGGAAAATTCCGAGGCGAAATGAGAACGCTTGGAAGTGGTGTTGGCACAATAGACATTTATACCGTTCGTGATTACGGCCACTTGAACAGCGAACATCACGGAACATTAACTGGCATTGAGAAATACAGTCAAGAGGAATTTGACGAGCATACACAGGCCGGAATGTCTGGAAATCAGCCCATAGGTAATGCAAGCCATAACTAAACAAACCATCTATCTGCCGGACGACGGCAAAAGAAAAAAAGCTGTCGTAGAGCAGACAATTTGACACGCCCATTTGAAACGGCGGCTTTGATTTTCAGAGCCGCCGTTTCTCTTTGGATATTCAGTAACCCCACGGCGGCCCATAGGAGGGTGTCGCCGTGTCCATCTTACTTTCTCACAATTCCCATGACCTTCACCAGCTAAAAAAAGCGTAGCTCCCCCTCCGGGACAGTCTGGCTATGAAGGTACAATATATCAGTACAATTATGATAATGTAATTTCATGCGTCTGCATAGCGTCATGCTGTGCGGGCGCTTTTTTGTACTTCGAGACAAATTGTCCCGAGGCGCGGGGCGGCTCCCCGGGGTGCCGCTCCCCGCCGAACCCCGTTTCGGTCACTCATCCACCCAACACCGAAACGGAGGTTTATTTATGACTACAATCAATCTGAAGGATTTTTATTATTGGTACACACAGGATCAGTTTATCGAGGTTTCTGACGAGGTAGCCGAAGTGTTTGTGTCCGATGCCCGGCACGAAATGGCCTACCAGCGGCGGCTCTCCCGGCATAAGGCGCAGTATTCTCTGGACTGCGATGACGGGATCGAATATTCCGCCTGCCTGCATGAGCCAACGCCCCAGGAGCTTCTGGAGCGCATGGAGCTGTTCATCCGTCTGTGGAACGCCCTCAACTCTTTGCCGGAGATCCAGGGCCGCAGGATTGATGCCCACATCATTCTTGGAAAGAGCATCAAGGAAATTGCCGAGGCCGAGGGCGTACATGAGGAGTCTGTCCGCCAGTCGATCAAGCGTGGCCTTGAGCGTATGAAAAAAACTTTTTGATTTTTTCATTTTCCCCACTTGGAAATGATGAAAAAATGTCTCGGTTTATGAAAGGAGATATTCTTCTTTCCGCAGATAAACAGTGGCGGCCCCGGGCATAGTCTGGGGAGCCGGGCGGCGGGTGCGCTGTGACTTTTTCTTTGGAAGAACGAGCGAACAACACCAACGCCGCAACTGGGCCGGGCCAACCCACGGCCACGATCCGGCATAGGACAGGCTGGCCGCCTGTCCCCCCGGGCCGCCCTCTTATCTGCGAGGGAACGCCGCTCCGAGTATGGTTGTCTTTGGACAGGGCAAGAAAATGGGAGCGGCGTTCTCTATTTTATACTTACATGGAGTGAGGCAAGAGGGTAGCATCGTTTAGGTGCTGCCCTCTTGCGTTTCCCCACGATATGCGGGAGGCGTATCCTATTTTTGATAAGGAGGTTTTACCGTGAGATTAACGGCAAAGGAACTGGAACAAATGAAAAGCGTTGACATCGGCGCAGTGGCTCCCGAGTCCCTGCCGGATGTGAGCGGTATGACCTTTGACACCTCTCTCCCCCGGGAGGAGCGGATCGCCCTGTTTTTGCAGGCGGTAGAAAATCCATACTGCTTTTGCATCGGTGGGATCGGTGTAAAAATTGAATTTGCGGAAAGCGGGCCGTCCTTGCAGGACACGCTGACGGACTTCCTGCTCCGGCAAAAAAGCGGGCTGTAACTTCGGTTATGGCCCGTTTCTACTTCGAGACAAAGTGTCCCGAAGCGGAGGCATCCTTGTTGTCCCGCCCGGGCAGAGGTATAATATAGATGTAATGTGATAGGGAAGGAGGAACAATGGCACGAACAAAAAACAGAGGATTGCAACAGAGTTTCTCTCCCTCTTATACCGTCCGCCGCTGGCGGCTGGGCGAATACATCCGGCTTTCCAAGGAGGACTTGAAAAAGGGAAAGGACGACAGCAACAGCGTCATCAACCAGCGTGATCTGCTCAATGACTTTTACCAGAAGCATATCGGAGAATTTGAAAGTGTTTCCGAATATGTAGACGATGGACACACGGGGACGGATGCCAACCGGGAGAATTTTCAACGGCTCCTTTCCGATGTAATGAGCGGGAAAATAAACTGCGTGGTAGTAAAAGACCTTTCCCGTTTTGCAAGAAATTACAGCGATGCGGGAAGTCTGATTGATAACCTGTTTGTGCAGATGGGTGTCCGTTTTATCAGTCTTGCTGAAAATGTGGACAGCTATCTCAACCCGGACAGCGTTTCCAGTATTATCGTCCCGATTACGAATGTAATGAACGATCAATACTGCTACCAGACCTCAAAGAAGATTCGCCAGGTATTTGATTACAAGCGGCGCAACGGTCAGTACATCGGCGCATTTGCTCCTTATGGATATGTGAAGCACCCAAAGGACAAGCACCAGTTGATCATCGATCCCGATGCCGCTGAAATCGTCAAACTTATTTTCTCTTTGTTCCTAAAAGGGACATCGAAACGGGCCATCGCTTTGTATCTGAATGAACACGGCGTACCCAGCCCCTCGGCTTATAAACTGCAAAAGGGCATACCCGTTTCAACAAGAGGATATGACGATCCTATGTGGGGAGCCCGCATGATCCACTCCATTCTGACGAACCCCACCTATACTGGGGATTTGGCACAGGGCCGCAGTCGGGTAAAAAGCTATAAGGTACACGAGGTTGAAAGCGTTCCCCGTGAAGAATGGGTGGAAGTAGCTGGTACGCATGAGGCAATCATTGATTATGAAACCTTTGATAAGGTACAGGCCCTTTTACAGCGGGATACCCGTACTTCTCCAAAAGGCCGGGAAGTCCACCTGTTCAGCGGTTTTCTGAAATGTGCTGACTGCGGGCGGGCAATTACCCGGAGCGTAGGCAACAACAATAATGTGTACTATGCCTGCTCCACCTACAAGAACCGCTCCCGGACAGCCTGCACAATGCACTCAATCAAGCATAACCGTCTGGAGGCCGCTATCCTCTTTGCGGTACAACAGCAAGTCCATCTGGCTGTTTCATACTCGGAAATGATTTCCCGTATTAACACCGCCCCGGTCAAAAAGAGCCAGTCCATCCGTTTGGAAGAACTGATTGCTGCGAAAGAGCGGGAACTGGCAAAAATCAGCCGCTACAAGCAGTCCCTTTATCAAGACTGGAAAGACGGGGAAATTACCCAGCAGGACTACCGGGATATGAAAGCCGATTATGAACGACAGATTATCGCTCTTACGGATGTGCTGGCCCGGCTGAACGCTGAACGAGCGGAACTGGCAAACGGAGTAAAGAGTGAGCATCCCGCACTGGTGGCCTTTACAAAACATCAAAATATCGACCAACTTTCCCGGGAACTTCTCGTTGAGCTGATCGACCATATCAAGGTTTATGAGAATGGAAACATTAGTGTGAGATTTAAGTTTGCGGACGAATTTAGACGCATAGCAGAATACATTGAAATCAACACCACAAAACCCGCAGTAGCGGGCTAACCCCCGCTACATACCCCTTTGACAGTGTGTTTTCCTAATAGGAGCTAATCATATGATGGTTCATCACAACGGATTTCATCCATAAATCCGCCAGTTCTTTTGTTTTTATCAAAAAAAGCCATTTGAACTCCTCCTTATGAATTCAGTTTATCGTTTTTGTTGTAAGTGGAAATACATTTAACTCCACCAGCCAGCAAAGCAATGCCAACTAAGAGTAAAATGATTGCTACCGCTGGGTTTTCAGCCATGAAGAAGATAAAGGACATTAAGAGTATATATCCGCCCACAATAAAACAGGCGGTTGCTAAGCCCTTGAATTTCCTGTTTTTTATTTGTGCCTTTTTACGATCGTAAATATATTTTATTTGTGTGAAGGAAGGACCACTGCCCAGTAATAGTTTTGCCTTTTCATACACCTGATCAAGTTTTGATATCCAGGCTTTTGTTACTTCATCATCTATTCCTTTTTTGACATCGATATTAGATGAAGCCAAAATCATAAACTCTAAAATATCTTCTCGGGTATTGGGAACAGAGAAATTGATAATCAGGTTTGCCTTCTGTTGCCGTTTGTGTTCATCAAAGCGTTCTTGAGCTTCTTCTACCTCATTCTCTTCTTTGAAGTCCTTGCCAAAGACCATCTTCATAAGAGATTTCTTTTCCTCTATAGGAGCCATTTGTTCAGCTTCAATTCTTTCAAGCTTTTGTGCCAATTCTCTGACAGAGCCTGAAGAATGTGCATCACGGATTTCATATCCACAAGAAGGGCAATGACTTCTAAAAGCGTCTAACAACTCACCGCAATTCGGACACTTATGTAATTTGCCTTCATAGACAGTTTTTCTTTCGGTATTTGGTTCATGTGAAAACACTTCATTAGAAGGCTCGCCTTTTGTGTTGGATTCTGATGTGGCTTGAGTGGTTTGCACCACAGCCTTACCACATCCTTTGCAAAATCTCGCTCCATCATCTAGTTTGGTTCCGCAATAAGAACAAAAACGTATTTGATTATTACTTTCCATATCCCTGTTTTCTCCCTCGATAACGATTTTGTCAAATCAAGTCATTATTCATCATTAGTTTTTACGGCATCACAAATATCGCCTATATTGCAGTCAAGATATTCGCATATTCTTAACAAAACTGAAAGCGCAACTTCTTCATTTCTCCTCAGCTTGGTCATTGTTCCGGTAGCAATATTAAGGTCTTTGCGTAGCGTAGCAGGAGATATTTCTTTTTCAATCAGTAGTATCCATAGCTTTTTGTAGCTTACTCGCAAACTACACACCTCCTGTAAGCATGAAAATGATTTCACTAATACTATTATAGTATATAAGCAAATAAGCATTTTGTCAACTATTTTGCTTAATAATATCTCTATTATTCGCAAGAAGTTGTGAATAAATGGCTTGAATATTTCAGAGCCGTATAAGATGTTGGCTGTTATTAATGTTTCAATTGTCTCTTTTTAATCAACATTACTCGATAAAGAATATCATCTCGTTTATTATCCAAATAAGAAGTAGACATTTAGGGCAGAAAGAAGCCTTAATTCAAGCTGTTTTCGACACACAAATATCGAGGGGCAAGGTGTTTATACCTTACCCCTCGATATTACAAAATGTAGCATTTTGATTAGCTTTATATGTAGATTATTTCTGTATTGACAGTATCCGTGACCGCATCTCGCAGAGCGTTCATTCTACCGACCCATAACATAGGGTTTTCGGCTTTCAGTTTTTCGGTAATGCCCTCACGCTTTGCTCGTTTCTTCATAAGGCGGTCAAAAAGTACTTGAGCCTGTTCTTCAACATCGGCAAGATAGGTATTTATTTTGCCACTTGTTAGCAATGTTGAATATAACACTTTTCTATGCTGGCGAATGTACCGCAAATGTCGCCGTCCCCAAACACCTATATATCTTTCTTCCTTTTCGGCGGGTAATTTCAAACAGGGAATAAGATAATCTCCCTGCTGTTCATATGTACCGCCCATTTGCTCAAAAATTGTCTTTTCCATAATCTTAAACCTCCATCATCTTAATTCTGAATTTCTTAATTGGTGCGTGAGCAAATTTGATAATAAGTTCATCAACCGCATCTGTATATCTCCCGTCTGCAATGAGTTTGTTTCTCAAATTGTTAAGACTGTCGATAATAACGCAGCGCTCATAATCATCAATCGCTATGTAATATTTTTGCTTTCGCATAAGCTCAACCTCCTTTTCACCTACATTGTAGCAGGAGATTATCAAGATGACGAATGTGCGATTTGGATTTTGGCATAAAGTAAGACAGCGTAAAAAGCATTTCTGCCTTCTACGCTGTCTTTCAGCCTTTGCAACGCCCATAAAGTTTTATTTTGATGTGTTTTTCAAATTACTTCCTTATGTGGCGTTAGCATTTGCATTTTCTGCTTTTTTCACGAAATCCCTCTTGCATTTTTATAGGAATCCGCTATAATCTCATTCACCATGATCCATTCGGTCTATGTTTGATGATAAGGAGTTTGATTCCCTATGGAAAATACGGCCGCTGCCCGCAATCCCATCACAGAGGGCTGCATCTGGAAGGGGATGCTGCTCTTCGCGCTGCCGATCATGCTCGGCTCGCTGCTCCAGCAGCTCTACAACACCGCCGATGCCGTCATTGTCGGCCGCGCACTCGGCAAGGCCGCGCTCGCCTCGGTCGGCGGCTCGTCGGCCCGTATCTCGAACCTGCTCGTCAACGCTTTCGTTGCACTCTCGTCCGGCGCGAGCGTCATCGTCGCGCAGCACTTCGGCGCGCGGGACACGCAGCGCGTGCGCCGCAGCATCTGCACCGCTATGCTCCTTTCGGTGGTCTGCGGCCTTATCCTCACCATCGTCGGCGTCACCTCGGCGCGGCAGCTTCTCATGTGGATGCAGACCACGCCCGAAACGCTCGACGCCTCCGCCTCCTATCTGCGCATCTTCTTCCTTGGCATGGTGCCGACCATGATCTACAACATGGGCAGCGGCATCCTGCGCGCAATGGGCGACTCCAAGCGTCCGCTTTACTACCTGTTCGTCTGCGTCGTGGCGAATATCGCGCTCGACCTCTTCTTCGTCCTTGTCCTCCACTGGGGCATCGAGGGCGCGGCCGCCGCGACCGCCCTTTCGCAGGTCGTGTGCGCGGCACTGGTCGTGCGCGCCCTGCGGCGGCTTCCTATCGAGCAGCGGCTGCTCTATGACCGCGAGGAGATCGACCGCAGCATCCTGCGTCGGATGCTCCACATCGGCATCCCCGCCGCCATTCAGAGCGCGATGTACGGCATCGCCAACCTCGTTTTGCAGGTCGCCATCAATATGCTCGGCACCGACTCCGTGGCGGGCTGGACGGCCTTCAACCGCTTTGACGACTACTACTGGCCCATCTCCAACGCCATCGGCATCTCCATCATGACCTATGTGGGGCAGAACTTCGGCGCGGGCAACCGTGAGCGCGTACACGAAACGATCCACAAGGGCCTGCTGATCCACCTGAGCATCTCCGCCGTGTTCTCTGTGATCACCCTTACCATCCGCTATCCGATGATGCACCTCTTTGTCGGCGACGATCCCTTTGTCATTGCCATCGGCGCACAGGTCGCGCTGTATATCGCCCCGTTCTATGTGATCTTCACGCTCGTCGAGGTCCTCTCGTCCGTCATGCGCGGCGTGGGCGACGCGGTGATCCCCGCGCTCATCACCATGGTCTTTACCTGCGGTGTGCGTCTGCTCTACCTTTGGGGCTATGTCTTCTCGCACAACTCCAACGTAACCATCGCCATCATCTATCCCGTCTCATGGGCGCTCACAAGCATCGCCTTCCTCATCTACTACAAATCCCGCAAGTGGATGCCAAAGGGCTTCCACTTCTGAACAAGAAGAGAGCCGTTCTCCGCGGAGAACGGCTCTCTTCCTTTGTTTGAAACCCAAATACACGCTGCACCGGCGCTTACAGGCAGCTTTCGCAGTACGCGCGGATGTCGAACACCTCCAGCGGGCTGCCCGCCCTGAGGTAGAGCGGGTGGTGCGGATGTCCCTTGACCGAGCGCCGTCCCGCCGTGTACCACTGCGCGCCGCGCCGCTCACCGATGGCAAGCATGTCGGCAAGGCAATCCTTGAGGTAGGCTCTTTTCTCGATGATGTTGCCCCACGCCGCCCATACAGCGGGACGGTCGGAGAGGGAGAGGATGTAGTCGAAGGCCTCCATATTCGCGCAATGCAGCTGCTCGTTGCGCGCGCGCTCCATGTCGTCCGGGCGCGTCGCGCGCTGGGCGTAGACATTGAACATGAGAAAGCTGTCGTAGCCGTTGCTTTTCGCCACGCGCTCGACCGATCGGAGCGTTGGGTCGAGGTGCTCCGGCTCGGCGGTCGAAGGGTTGATGCCGATGCACACGAGCGGCCTTTGTCCGCGCGTGCCGAGGATATAACGGTATTCGGTGTAGAAATCCGGCACATAGAGCCACTTAGCCGCGTCGTAGCCGCCGGACTGTCCGCTGCGCGCCATGGCCTCAGAAAAGGGCAGGATGGAAAGCGCCGCGGTCGGGGCGCTCGGAATGTGGAGCATAGGTCGTTTCCTTTGTTATGTAACCTTATTTTTTACAGCTTCTTCTCGCGGTAGTCGTGCATGATGCCTGCGAACAGCTCTCCGGTGGTCGGCGGCGTGATGGTGATGGCATTCGCGCCGGCGCGGATGGTCTCCAAAATGCTCTCCTCCGTCGGCCCGCCGGTGGCGATGATCGCCGCGTGGGGGTACTGCTCGCGAATGTGGCGGACGATGTTCGCGGTCTCCGCCGCGCCGGAGACGTTGAAGATGTCCGTCCCCGCTTCGATGCGGCCCTTGATGTCCGAGCGGTCGGAGACGACCGTGGCGATGACCGGAATATCCACCACAGACTTGATTTCTGCGATGACCTCGTTGGGCATCGGCGCGTTGACGACCACGCCGTAAGCGCCCTGATGCTCCGCCTGCATGGCAAGGCGCACACTGCGGCTGCCGTTGGTGTAGCCGCCGCCGACGCCGACGAACACCGGCACATCGGCCACATTGATGACCGCCTGTGAAATGGACGCCTGCGGCGTAAAGGGATAGACCGCGATGATCGCGTCGGCATTGATATTCTTGATGATGGCGGCGTCCGTAGAAAACGCGATCGACTTGATGCGCTTTCCGAAGATGCGGATGCCGCTGCACTCGCTGATGCAATGCGGCAGCGTCAGCCCATGGCTGCGCAGCGTACCGCTGTAACTGGGCACATATTTTCTCATGCTGCACCTCTCTGTTCTTTGTTCTGCGTAAGAGTCCGTAGAAATATCTATAAAAGATATTATACAAAAAGGACAGAAATTTGCAACAAACATTTTGTGAACTTTGGTTAAATTCGTGTAAAGATCGTCACGCGGCCCGCGCGCTCTCCACGCTGAGAGCGCGGCTGTGGACGATGGGCTGCCAGCTCCTTGTGCGGCTGACGAGCGAGACGATCTGGATCGGCAGCCAGGCCGCCATGAAGAGCGGGAACCCCATGATCGTCCGTATGATGCGCCGGTCGCGGTAGCCACCGAGGACGGCAAGCAGCGCGGCAAAGGCCATCAGCCCCAGCGTGCTCGCGGCAAGCGAGAGCGCACCGCTCAGCACGAGGGACGGCAGTGTTCCTCCCATGAGCGCGGAGATGAGCGTGAGCGTCAGCGGCAGGAGCATGAGCGCCTGCAAAAACGGTGCGTTGACGATCAGCAGCGAATCGAGCGCGCGCAGCGGCGCGCTTCCCCGCAGGGCAGCGGCGAGCGCCGCGTCCATTTTCACCGCAGCGTCCATGATGCCGCTGCACCAGCGGCGGCGCTGGCGGAGCGATACCTCGAAGTCGTTCGGCGCCTCGTCGTAGGTCAGCGCGTTCGGCACAAAGCAGACGCGCACGCCGTTTGCCGCGCACAGCGCGGCAAACTCCGCGTCCTCGGCGATGGTCGAGGTGTTCCAGCCGCCGAAGCGCTCGAGCACCGCGCGGTGGACGGCAAAGCCCGTGCCGACGAGCTTGGAGGAGAGGCCGCAGCTCATGCGGGCGCGGGAGAAGAAGGTGTCAAAGAGCGTGAAGTACAGCCCGTAGCAGCCCGAGAGCCACGAATCGTATGGATTTTTCACGCGCATTGCTCCCTTGCAGACCTGCGCGCCCGCGCAGAAGGCGTCGTTCATGCGCGCAAGGAACTGCGCGTCGGCGACATTGTCCGCGTCAAAGACGCAGAAGGCATCGTAGCCGCGCGGCAGCAGCCATGCGACCGCCTCGTGCAGTGCGTCGCCCTTGCAGCAGACCGGCTCAAAGCAGCGGAATATCTTCGCGCCCGCTGTGAGCGCCGCGGCCTCGGTGTTGTCGGTGCAGTTGTTGGGGATCACGAAAATATCATAGAGCGCATTGGGGTAGTCCTGTTCCCTCAGGCTCTCTACCAGCGCGCCGATGACGGCCTCCTCGTTCCGCGCGGCGACGAGGCAGGCAAAGCGCGTGCGCGGCGCGCAGCGCGCATAGGGTCTTGGCTTTTTCAGCGCGAAGAGCGCCACGGCGAGGAACCACAGGCTTGCTGCCTTCAAAAGCAGCGTCAAAATCACGATCCATGTATCGAGCATAGGAAAAGACCGCCTCTCACTTGGGATAAGCCAAGCATAGCAGGCGGTCTTTTGTTTTGTGCTTTGATTTTCTTTAAGCCTTTTTTAAGACTTTATGTCGAAATCGTTACTCCGTGCGCGGCAGGGCAAAGCCGACCTTGAAGAGGTCGCCGTCGATGGCGATGGAAAAGCTGCCCTTTTGCAGCTCCACAAGGCTCCTTGCGATGTTCAGCCCCAGCCCGCTGCCCTCGGTCGTGCGCGAGCTGTCGCCGCGCACAAAGCGCTCCATCAGTTCGTCGGGGTCGATGTTGAGCGCGTCGCGCGAGATGTTCTTGAATGAGAACGCCACCCTCTCCCCCTCGCGCTTTGCGCCGATATAGAGCCGCGTACCCTCGCAGGCGTACTTGCAGGCGTTGGAGAGCAGGTTATCCAGCACACGCCACATCAGCGCACCGTCGCACAGGCAGTAGAGCTCCTCGTCCGGCAGCGTCACCACCGGCTCGAGCCGTGCGGCGGAGAGCCGCTCGGCGTACTCGCCCACCGTCTGGTCAATGAGCTCGCGCACGCTGCGCCGCGCGAGGTGGCAGGGGATGTTGCCCGTCGACGCCTTGGACATCTCGACGAGATCCACCGTCAGCTTTTTGAGCTTATGCGCCTGTCGGTCAAGTGCCGCGAGGTATTCCCGCTCCTGCTCGCTCGTGTGCTCGCGTTGGAGAAGATCAACATAGTTGATGATGCTTGTGAGCGGCGTTTTGATGTCGTGCGAGACATTGGTGATGAGCTCGGTTTTGAGCCGCTCGCTCTTGAGCCGCTGCTCCACCGCGATGCTCATGCCGCGGCTGATGGCGTTGAGGTTTTCGCCGTGGCGGCGGAGGTCGAAGTACATCCGCGAGGTATCGACCTGCGAGGTGAGGTCGCCCGCGGCGAGGGCCTCGCCGCCCCTTTGCAGCCGCCGCAGCTGCATGGAAAAGAGGCAGGCAGCGACAGAGAGGACGAGCAGCGTCAGTAGCAGCGGCCCCGCCGCGTGGTTGCTCTCAAAGGCGATGAGCAGCGCGCTCACCGCGCAGCAGCCCACCGCCGTGCGCCACACGAGCGGAATGCCGCGCACAAAGCCCGCCAGCGCGCCGCCAAGCGTCTTCGTGCCGCGCCAGCACCACCGCAAAAAACGGCGGCAGAGCCGAAGGAGCCAGCAGCAGACCGTATTCTCCCACCATTTTCCGAGCTTCACGCGGGCGCAGAGCGTCGTCCAGAACGCAAGGAAAAGCGCATAGGCGAGCGCGGCAAAGGCAATCAAAAGGGCGAGCACGATCGGATCGAAGCGGTCAAGGCGGTACTCCACGCTCTCCACTGCGGCGGCGACAAGCAAACCGCCTCCGCCGAGAAGGAGCAGCGCATAGAGATCAAAGGGGAGCTTCTCCTGCCAGCCGGCGACCGCCTCCTCGCGCCCCGGCCTGCGCCCCGCGGCGCGGGCGAGGAAGATGAAGAGGAACAGCTCCGCGGCTGCACAGGCGATCACGACCGCCGCTGCGTGCGGCGCAAGGCGCGTCATCGCGCCGTAGAAGTCCCGCGCCCGATAGACGCTGTCCTGCGCGGGATAGTCCGCGGCGATGTAGCTGCGGAACACAACACCGTCCTGCGCCATCTCGCCCCACCAGCCCGTCACGGGAATATCGCCTGTGCGGTGGTTATCGAAGAGGATGGTGCCCGCCTCGTCCTCGATCGAAAAGCGGATGTTCGTGGAGCGGTCGTCGGCAGGATACCATCTGTCATACTTCGCCAGCACCTTCGCCAGCACCTCCGCCTGCCCGTTCTCTGCATAATAGTGGTAGCTGTCGTAAACATGGCTCATCTCGCGGTAGACCGCGCTCGAGCAGATGCTGCTTTCATAAAAGTCTCCGCGCAGATCGCCGCTGTAATTAAATGCGAGCGCCGCGCCGTAGCTCAAAAGCACCGGCACGAGCGCGACGGCAAGGAAAAAGGCCGCCGCCTTGGCCCAGAAGCCTCCGGCCCAGTCGTTATGCTTCATGGCGAATGTCCTCCATCTTGTAGCCGAGCCCCCACACCACCTTCAGATAGCGCGGCTCGGACGGGTCGATCTCGATCTTCTGGCGCAGGTGACGAATGTGTACCGCTACGCTGGTTTCCGCGCCGAGGGCGTTTTCGTTCCACACCAGTTCATAGATCTGGCTGCTGGAGTAGATGCGTCCGGGCGATTTGATGAGGAGCTGCAAAATGTTGAACTCCAGCGGCGTGAGGCTGACGCTCTCGCCGTCCACCGTCACGCTCTTTGCTTCCTCGTTGAGCGTCACGCCGCCGACCGTATAGACGCCGCGCTCCGGCGCGGTCTCCGGCTTTGCCCCGAGCAGCGTATAGCGCCGCAGCTGCGACTTCACGCGGGCGAGCACCTCGACGGTGTCGAAGGGCTTCGTGATATAATCGTCCGCGCCGACATTCAGCCCCAGCACCTTGTCGCTGCTCTCGCTCTTGGCGGTGAGCAGAATGATGGGCGCGTTGCTCTCGCGGCGGATGGCGGCGGTCGCGGCGATGCCGTCGAGCCCCGGCATCATGATGTCCATGAGGACGAGGTGGATGTCGTTTTTCCGCACGGTCTCGACCGCCTCCGCGCCGTTGTAGGCCTCGAAAATGCGGTAGTCCCCGCCGGAGAGATAAATTTTCAGCGCGGCGACGATATCGCGGTCGTCATCGCAGACAAGAATATTGTGCATGGTCTTCCTCCCCATCCTCTGTGCAGCGTCCCATCGGGCTTTTCTGCGTCTACTCTACCACCGCCGCCTTAAAAGGAAAAGAGGAATTGTTTTAATTTTCTCTTAAAATTGCCCGCCTGACCGCTTTTGAGCGCGAGAGCGCATTGAAATGCCCTTCTTTTTGCGCTGTTTCCCATTTTACCGCGATTTTACAAAAGGCGGCTTTCGCATTTTACAGTGCTTCGGTATGCTGTGAGCTGTGGAACGAAGAAAGTCCAAAATCAAAAATCGAAACGAGGAATGAACGATGAAAAAGGCCCTTGCACTTGTGCTCACCGCTGTGATGAGCCTTTCGCTGCTCGCCGGCTGCGGCAGCAAGACGACCACTCCCGATGCTCCCACGACCCCCGACCGGCCCCAGCAGGCCGAGGAAAAGCTCAGCGGCAGCGTATCCACCAACGGCTCGACCTCGATGGAGAAGGTCATCGGCGCGCTCAGCGAGCAGTTCATGGCCGACAACAGCGGCGTGAGCGTCACCTACGACCCCACCGGCTCCGGTGCGGGCATCGAGGCTGCCGGCAACGGCAGCGCCGACATCGGGCTTTCCTCCCGCGCCCTCAAGGACGAGGAGAAGTCCGGCGGCCTGACCGAGACCGTGGTCGCCCTCGACGGCATTGCCGTCATCGTCAACGCGGGCAGCAAGGTCGAGGATCTCTCCGTCGAGCAGATCGCCAAGATCTTCACCGGTGAGATCACCGACTGGAGCGAGGTCGGCGGCGAGGTCGGCAAGATCTCCTGCATCGGCCGTGAGGCGGGCAGCGGCACGCGCGACGGCTTCGAGTCCATCACCGGCACCAAGGATGCCTGCAAGCTCGATCAGGAGCTGACCTCCACCGGCGGCGTCATTGAGGCCGTCGCGGGCAACACCAACGCCATCGGCTATGCCTCCCTCTCCGCGGTCGAGGGCAAGGACACCGCCAAGGCCGTGACGGTTGGCGGCGTCGCCTGCACCGAGGCGACCGTCCTCGACGGCAGCTACGCCATCCAGCGCCCCTTTGTGCTCGTGACCAAGACCGACGCGACCCTCTCCCCTGCGGCGCAGGCCTTCTTTGACTATGCCACCTCCCCTGCCGTGAACGACCTCATCAAGGCCGCGGGCGCGGTGCCTGTCGCGAAGTAAACACCATGGCGGCTGAATACATCTCTCCGGCGGCAGAGGGCGCAAGGCCCTCCGCCGCGCCGCCGCATCACATCGGCGCGCGCAAAACAATGGAAGCTCTCCTGCACCTGCTCTTTCTGCTCTGCGGCGTGGTGGCTGTGGCCTTTGTGCTGCTCATCAGCATCTATCTCATTCTCTCGGGCATCCCCGCCATCCGCGAGATCGGCCTGTTTCAATTCCTGCTGGGCAGGGTCTGGGATCCCACCAACACCACCACCGGCGCACAGTACGGCATCCTTGCTTTCATCCTGACCTCTGTTTACGGCACGGCGGGTGCCATCCTCATCGGCGTTCCGGTGGGACTGCTGACGGCGGTATTTCTCGCCCGCGTCGCCCCGCCGCGGCTTGCGGCCATCCTCCGCACGGCGGTGCAGCTGCTCGCGGGCATCCCCTCGGTGGTCTACGGCCTCGTCGGCATGATCGTGCTCGTCCCCGCCATTCAGAAAACCTTTTCCCTCAGCTCGGGTGCGTGTCTGCTCGCGGCGATCCTCGTGCTGGCGGTGATGATCCTCCCGTCCATCATCAATATATCGGAAACGGCGCTGCGCGCCGTGCCGCATGAATACGAGGAGGCCTCGCTCGCGCTCGGCGCGACGGAGCTGGAAACGAGCTTCCGCGTCGTTCTGCCCGCCGCGCGCAGCGGCGTGGCGACGGCTGTGGTGCTCGGCGTGGGCCGCGCCATCGGCGAGGCCATGGCCATCATCATGGTCGCGGGCAATGTCTCCAATATGCCGGGACTCTTCACGCCCGTGCGCTTTCTCACCACCGGCATCGTCTCCGGCATGGCCTACGCGCAGGTGGGCAGCCTCTACCAGCAGGCGCTCTACTCCATCGCGCTGGTGCTCTTTCTCTTCATCATGCTCATCAATGTGGTGCTCAACCGCTTCATCAAAAAGCGGAAGGAGGACTGAAAATGGAACGAAAGCTTCCCCCGCGCCGCCGCGCCTATGATCTCGCCATGCGCGCGCTCGTTTGGCTGAGTGCGCTGCTCACCTGCACGCTGCTCGTTTTCCTCATCGGCTACATCTTCTATCGCGGCGCGGGCAGCGTGACCTGGGATTTCCTCACCGGCACGACCAGCTATCTCAAGGACACCATCGGCATCCTGCCGAACATCCTCAACACGCTCTATATCATTCTCCTCGCCATGGTCATCGTCCTGCCGCTCGGCGTGGGTGCCGCCATCTACCTCACCGAGTACGCCGCAAACCGCAGGGTCGTCGAGCTCATCGAATTTGCCACCGAAACCCTCACGGGCATTCCCTCCATCATCTTCGGCCTCGTCGGTATGCTCTTTTTTGTGCAGAAGATGAATTTGCAGGCGGGCGTGCTCGCGGGCAGCCTGACGCTCGTGGTGATGATATTGCCCACCATCGTCCGCACGACGCAGGAGAGCTTGAAGACCGTGCCTCAGTCCTACCGCGAGGGCGCGCTGGCGCTCGGTGCGGGCAAGTGGCGCATGGTGCGCACGGTCGTTCTGCCGAACGCCGTGGACGGCATCGTGACCGGCTGCATCCTGGCGGTCGGGCGCATCGTGGGTGAGAGCGCGGCGCTTCTCTATACCGCGGGTTTCGGGCTGGTGCTCAACGATTTTCTCACCGCGCTGCACTCGTCCTCCGCCACGCTGACGGTCGCGCTCTATGTCTACGCGAACGACCGCGGGCGCACGGATGTCGCCTTTTCCATCGCGAGCGTTTTGATGCTGCTCACGCTCGTCATCAATCTCACCGCGGCACTCACGGGCCGCAGGCTCAAAAAGAACGGAGGGACCCCATAAAATGGAAGCTCCCATCATTGAAACAAAAGCCCTGAACCTCTGGTACGGGCCGAACCACGCGCTCAAGGATATTTCCATCGCCATTCCCGCGCACGAGATCACGGCCTTCATCGGCCCGTCCGGCTGCGGCAAATCGACCTTCCTGCGCACGCTCGACCGCATGAACGACCTCATCCCCGGTGTGAAGATCACAGGCGAGGCGGACTTTCGCGGTGAGAATATTTACGCACCGAGCGTCGATGTGACATGGCTTAGAAAGCGCATCGGCATGGTCTTTCAAAAGGCCAATCCCTTCCCCATGAGCATTTACGACAACATCGCCTACGGCCCGCGCACGCACGGCGTGCGCAGTCGCGCGAAGCTCGACGAGATCGTGGAGAGCTCGCTGCGCGCCGCCGCCATTTGGGACGAGGTCAAGGACCGCCTGAAAAAAAGCGCGCTCGGTCTCTCCGGCGGCCAGCAGCAGCGGCTTTGCATCGCCCGCGCGCTCGCCGTCGAACCCGAGGTGCTGCTCATGGACGAGTCCACCAGCGCCCTCGATCCCATCTCGACGGCAAAGATCGAGGATCTTGTCAGCGAGCTGAAGGACCGCTACACCGTCGTCATGGTGACGCACAATATGCAGCAGGCGGCGCGCATTTCCGACAACACCGCCTTTTTCCTGCTCGGCGAGCTGGTGGAATTCAGCAAAACAGAGCAGCTCTTCTCTACGCCCGCCGACAAGCGGACCGAGGACTACATCACGGGGAGGTTCGGCTGATGCGAAATAAATTTGACGAGCAGCTCTCGCGGCTCAACCACGAAATGATCGAGATGGGCGCACTGTGCGAGGAGGTCATCGCCCGCGCGAGCCGTGCGCTCACGGAGAACGACAAGGGTCTTGCCGCAAGCATTGCGCCGCTCGACAGTGAGATCGACCAGAAGGAGCGCGACATCGAAAACCTCTGCCTCAAGCTCCTTTTGCAGCAGCAGCCGGTCGCGCGCGACCTGCGGCAGATCTCCGCGGCGCTCAAGATGATCACGGACATGGAGCGCATCGGCGATCAGGCCGAGGACATCGCCGAGATCATCGGCTTTCTCCGCGGCCACCAGTCGGAGGACAACGACCTGCTGCGTGAAATGGCGCGCGCCACCATTCGCATGGTGACGGAAAGCGTTGACGCATACGTGAAATGTGATACAATATTGGCAGAGCAGGTCATCGCAGCGGACGACGCTGTGGACGACTATTTTACGCAGGTCAAGGAGCGCCTGATCGGCAGGATCGCGCAAGATCCCGCCGTGGGCGAATACGCGCTCGACCTGCTGATGATCGCCAAATATTTTGAACGCATCGGAGACCATGCGACGAACATCGCCGAGTGGGTGATCTTCTCCGTCACAGGCGTTCATAAGGGGGAAGAAAAATGATCTGGTGCGTGGAGGATGACGCGAGCATCCGCGACATTGAGGTGTACGCGCTCACTTCGACCGGCTTTGAAGCGCGCGGCTTTGCCGACGGCGATGCCTTCTGGGCGGCGCTGCAAAGGGAGGCCGCGCCGGAGCTGGTCGTGCTCGATGTGATGCTTCCCGGCACGGACGGCATCGAGCTGCTGCGCCGCCTT
This sequence comes from Oscillibacter valericigenes, assembly GCF_021531315.1. Classification (GTDB taxonomy): domain Bacteria; phylum Bacillota; class Clostridia; order Oscillospirales; family Oscillospiraceae; genus Hominicoprocola. Next base: position 81,120 of record NZ_JAFBIQ010000009.1, read on the forward strand.
CGCGCGAGCGAGCGCTTCGCGCGCCTTCCTGTCGTGATGGCGACCGCCAAGGGCGCGGAATACGACAAAATTCAGGGCCTCGACCTCGGCGCAGACTACTACCTCACCAAGCCCTTCGGCGTGATGGAGTTTGTCTCCTGCGTCAAGGCCGTGCTGCGCCGCAGTGCCCCCACCTCCGCGGAGAGCGTGCTGCGCAGCGGCTCTCTCCTGCTTGATCCTGCCGGACACACCGTCACTGTTGACGGCGCGCGCGTGGAGCTGACCTATAAGGAATTTGAGCTGCTGCGGCTCTTCCTCTCCCATTCCGGCATGGTCTTCACGCGCGATCAGCTGATGGAAAAGGTCTGGGGCATGGATTACTGCGGCGAAACGCGCACGGTGGATATGCACATCCGCACCCTGCGCCAAAAGCTCGCCGAGAGCGGCGCGCACATCGAGACGGTGCGCGGCGTGGGCTATCGATGGGAGGCGGCGGAGAAATGACAAAAAAGATCTTCCGCTCCATCCTCACCGCCGGCGTCACAGTGCTCATTTGCAGCGTGCTGCTCGTCATGGGCTGCTTTTACAGCTTCTTTGAGACCATGCAGGAGCGTCAGCTCGGCGACGAGCTGAGCATCGCCGCGGCCGCCGTAGAGTTGGACGGCACGGTGTATCTGGAAAAGGTCAAGTCCGACCGCTTCCGCGTCACGCTCATCGCTGCCGACGGCACAGTGCTCTACGATACGCGCACGGACGCCGCGTCGATGGAGAATCACTTAGAGCGCGAAGAGGTGCGCGAGGCGATTGAGAGCGGCTCCGGTATCTCCAGCCGTTACAGCGCGACGCTTCTTCAAAAAACCATATACAGCGCCCTGCGCCTTGGCGACGGCACTGTGCTGCGCATCTCCGCCAGCCGCGCCACGATGGGTGCGCTGCTGCTCGGCGCGCTCCAGCCGATCCTGCTGGTCGTGCTGCTGATGCTGGGGCTCTCCGGCGTGCTGGCCAGCCGCCTTTCCAAGCGCATCGTCGAGCCGCTCAACGCGCTCGACTTGGAGCACCCGCTGGAAAATGACGCCTACGAGGAGCTCTCGCCCCTCCTGCGGCGCATCGACCGCCAGCGCCGGCAGATCGACGCCCAGCTTGCCGAGCTGCGTCAGAAAACGGACGAATTTACGCAGATCACCGCCGGCATGAACGAGGGCCTCGTGCTGCTCGACGACAAGGGCGTGGTGCTGAGCATCAACCCCGCCGCTCAAATGCTCTTCGGCGTAACAGGCGCGTGCGTCGGGCAGGACTTTCTCACCGTGGACCGCGAGCGCTCCATGAGTCTCGCCCTCCGCATGGCGATGACCGACGGGCACAGCGAGGTTCGCGCCGAGCGCAGCGGGCGCGAATATCAATTCGACCTCAGCCGCATCGAGTCGGACGGCAAGGTGGTCGGCGCGGTGCTGCTGGCCTTCGACATGACCGCGCAGGCTTTCGCCGAGAGCCGCCGCCGCGAGTTCACGGCGAATGTGTCGCACGAGCTGAAAACGCCGTTACAGGGCATCATCGGCAGCGCCGAGCTGCTGGAAAACGGCATGGTCAAAAGCGAGGACATCCCCCGCTTCGTCGGCCATATCCGCGCCGAGGCGCAGCGTCTTGTCACGCTCATCGGTGACATCATCCGCCTCTCCGAGCTCGACGAGGGCGGCGAACTGCCGGCCGAAACGGTCGAGCTCCTCCCGCTCGCGCAGGAGGCGGCGGAAAATCTCCGCACAGCGGCCGAGCAGAAAAATGTGCGCATCACCGTGAGCGGCGAGAGCGTAAGCATGGTCGGCGTGCGGCGGCTGCTCTACGAGGTCATCTACAACCTCTGCGACAACGCCATCAAGTACAATGTTGATGGCGGGCGCGTGGAGCTGCGCGTCGCCGCCGAGGGTGAAAACGCCCGCCTCACCGTGCGCGACACGGGCATCGGCATCCCATCGGAGCATCAAGGCCGTGTCTTTGAGCGCTTTTACCGCGTGGATAAAAGCCACTCCAAGGAAAGTGGCGGCACGGGGCTGGGACTCTCCATCGTCAAGCACGCCGCAGCCTATCACCATGGCACGGTCACGCTCAAAAGCGAGGTGGGCAGGGGCACGGAGATCACCGTCCGCCTGCCGCGAGGCATACAGGAGCCGTAAAACAGCAAGCAAGCGCCCGTTCCCAAAAGGAACGGGCGCTTGCTTTTCATCGCTTGTCGCCGGGGCGGAAGAGGAGCGCCATCACCACCGCAAAGCACACCGCCGCGGCGATGCCGCCGGCGGTGGCGGAGAGCCCGCCGGTCATCACGCCCAGCCAGCCCTGCTCCGCGACGGCCTTCCTGACGCCGTTTGCAAGTGAGTAGCCGAAGCCCGTGAGCGGCACGGTCGCGCCCGCGCCGCCCCATTTGACGATCGGCTCGTAGATGCCGAGCGCCGTGAGCAGTACGCCTGCAACGACATAGCCTGTGAGGATGCGCGCCGGCGTGAGCGCCGTTTTGTCGATCAAGATCTGCCCAACGGCGCACAGCAGCCCGCCGCAGAGAAAGGCATTGAGATAATCCATCAGTTTTCCTCCCCGATGTTTTCCAGAATGACAGCGTGACACACGCCCGGAATGCTCTCTCCCTGCATACTCGAGGTCGGCGAGAGCAGCGCGCCGGTCGGCGCAAAGACGAGCCTGTTCCATTTTCCCTCGCGCATCCCGCGCAGCAGATAGCCGCAGAGCGTCGCCGCGGAGCAGCCGCAGCCGCTGCCGCCCATGTGCATATCCTGCCGCGCAAGGTCGTAGAGCAGCAGCCCGCAGTCCTTGTAGTTTTTTGTCATGTCCACGCCGTCGCGGGCAAAAAAGTCCGTGACGATCTCATGCCCCAGTCGTCCGAGGTCGCCGGTCACGACGAGGTCGTAGTCGGCGGGCGTGGTCTGCGTGTCAGAAAAGAGCGCGCGGAGCGTGTCGTATGCCGCCGGTGCCATCGCCGCGCCCATGTTGTTCGCGTCGGTGATGCCGCGATCCACGATCCTTCCGATCACCGCGTGCGTCACGGCAGGCCCTTTGCCCTCGTTTGACAAAATGCAGCAGCCCGCCGCCGTGGCCGTCCATTGCGCGGTCGGCGTGCGCTGAGAGCCGTAGGGTACAGGCATACGGTACTGCCGCTCGGCGGTGCAGAAGTGCGAGGAGGTCATCGCCGCGGCGCGGCGGGCGAAGCCGCCGTCGATGCTCATGGCGGCGAGGGCAAGGCTCTCCCCCATCGTCGAGCACGCGCCGTACACCCCGCACAGCGGCACACCGAAGTCCCGCAGGGCGAAGGAGGTGCCGATGCACTGGTTGAGCAGGTCGCCCGCAAAAATAAGGTCAAGCTCCTGCGGCTTGAGTGTCGCCTTCTCCAGCGCGCGGGAGAGTGCGCGCCGCTGCATATATGCCTCGCCCTTCTCCCAGGTCGCCTCACCGAAGAAGGAATCCTCGCTCAGCTCGTCGAAATCGTCCGCCAGCGGTCCCTGCCCCTCCAGCTTCGCGCCGATGTTGGCGAAGCTCTCCACGCGCGGCGGGTGGTAAAAGCGCAGCGTTTGCGCGCCGATGCGTTTGGTGTCCATACAAAGTCTCCCTGTGTTCCGATTTTTCCTTAGTATGCCAAGACGCGGGGAATTTATGAGCTGTCCCGCCACTCGGGCCGACAGGCTTTCGCGGAAAGCCCTCCGCGTGACCGCAGGATTTTTCTTGAAAATTGCGGAAATTGGGTATTGACTTCACGCTCAGTTTTGGTATAATGATGCTTGCTGTTGAGCACCAAGATACGCAGTGGTATCGAAGTGGTCATAACGAGCACGACTGGAAATCGTGTTGCCGTCAAAAGCGGCACGAGGGTTCGAATCCCTCCCACTGCGCCATAAGGTGGCAACAATTCGGATATTTTAAGCGAAACGCTTAGAATACCAAAGGGTTGCCGCCTTTTTTTATTTCAAATTCCGCACTCAGAAAAAAAGATATTTTCGCGTTATTTTGGTAACCGGGGAGATTTGAACTCCCCCTTTTGCGATTTCAAGGGCAGAATTCAAAGAAGCGCCCTTTTTGCGGGCGCAGATTAGAGCGTTCTTTCCTCAAAATTTCATACGATCTTTCGGGCGTCTGTTTGTTGGTTTCGTCGAAGCCATCAAAAAGGCGCCCTTTTTCATTTCCCGACGTCAAAAAGGGCGTCTCTGCCTAATCCATCACCCGGCCGGAGCATTTCAGGATGCTCCGGCCTATTTTTTGCTTACGAGGAGGACTTCACAATGAATGATCAGAACGAAACCACGCAGTTCCGTTTCCTTGAAGAAACCGCCACCCGGCTGCGACAGAACGGTTTCACGGTGGAGCCGATTGAGGATCACCACCTGCCCGTCTGCTGGGAAAAAGGGCGTCTCTGCCGCGTATCCGGCAAGGGCAGCGTGTTGTACCGGCAGGAGCGTGTCGATGCCCTCGGCGCGCAGGACGCTTTGCAGGCGGTGATCGACACCGCTAAAATGACTTCGGAATACATGGCGATTCTGGAATACGCACCTCAGCTCAAGGCGACCGATCTCACTGGTGACTACCGCATCCTTGCTGACTTCGGTGACGCAGTGCTGGCGGGCCACCCCACCGAACGCGGCGTGCAATTCGTGACTTGGGAGTGGGACTTCGACCGCAAAGGCGTCCATCACGGGCACTATTTCCAGGACGACTACGACGCCGCCAAGCGGGACTTCACCGTGCGCGGCGGGCTTGTTCAAAAAGGCGCTCTTTTTGAGCCGGAGCAGCTTGCGGAGATCTACCGCGCGCTGGCGTTCGTCCGCGAGCAGGACGAAACCCTTTCGTGCGGACGGGATCGGGAGCTGGCGGAGCTGATGGACCAGATCAGCGGACTACTGCCCTCGAATGTGCCGCGGCAGCGGGACACTCCGGAGCGGGGCACCATGACAATGAAATAAGTATCCACGCGGGCCGAGCATTTTTGCTCGGTCTTTTTATTTTAACAGGAGGAAAAGATGATGGAAATTCATGGCACGATCCACTTCAAACTCATTCTCCCGCACTTCCCCGGCTTTCAGCAGGAGCCGCTGCCGGTGCCTGTTTGCAGCCGCTCCCCGGAATGTGACGGCTGCCCTTACCCTCGCCATGGCTTTCTCTGCTGGGGCGCGGACGGGACCTGTCTGCGGACCAGAATGAACAAAATCAACGGATTGGAGGAAAACACAAATGATGATTCAAGCAATTTTGAGTAATCCCAGCCACCCGGAATACGGCGTGGCAACTATCCCGTTCCCCATTCCGCATGACCAATACACATA